>RFGF01000050.1 GCA_003695915.1 Nitrospirota bacterium | reverse complement strand
TCATCGACGATGATGGCATTTTTCCCGCCCATTTCAGCGATGACATGCGTGAGGTGTCGCTGTCCTGGCCGCACCTGGCTGACTTGAGCCATAATGGTCAAACCCACGGCCTTTGAGCCGGTAAAGGCGATGACGTGCACGGCTGGATGGGCAACCAGTGCACGCCCGAGTTCAGGTCCCCCCGGGAGAAAATGTACGACGTCCTCTGGCACACCAGCTTCTCGGAGCAAGGTGTACAAGTGATACCCCATCATGGGCGCCCGTTCAGACGGCTTGAACAACACGACATTGCCGGTGACCAATGCCGCCGAAACCAACCCGGTCGGAATCGCCAGAGGAAAATTCCAGGGCGGAAGCACGACGGCGATTCCCCGCGGCGAAAAGACCCGATGATTGAGTTCTCCCGGATACCGTCCCAATCGACGCGGGGTGCCTAGCCGGATCATCTGGCGACCATAATATTCGAGAAAATCGATGGCCTCGGCGATATCGGCGTCGGCCTCTCGCCAGGGTTTTCCAGTCTCGAAAATTTCCCAGGCTGCCAATTCCATGCGACGCATGCGGATCAACGCAGCGGTCTTGAACAGAAGCTCTGCCCGTCTTTCCGGAGCGACGGCACGCCAAACCGGCAGTGCCCGCTGCGCCACATCGAATACGCGGTCGAGATCTTCTGGCGTGACGGTGCGAAACTGGGCAACGAGTCGATCCGGGGCACTGGGATCGTGAGATTCCAGCACCCGACCGGAAGGAGGTGCATGCCCCGCGATCCGATACACAGGGGATTGACCAAGCTGCTGCTGAACCGTATCGATGGCTTGAGACATGGCTCGTCGCGCTGCCGCACGGGAGAAATCCGTATGTGGTTCATTGCAAAAGCCTTCCTCATCCTGAAGAGAAGGAGGTGATTCCACCTGAGGCGGCGAGGCGTCGGCGAAAGCCGGTCGATCACCGTTCCCGCTGACTGGGGATCGAAGCAATGCCTCAACCGCATCCCCCGCTTCATGTTGTCGTCGCATGAAGCTTTCATTGGAGGTGTTTTCCAGTAAACGACGGACCAAGTAAGCCATGCCAGGGATCAACTCGCCGATCGGAGTATACACGCGCATCCGCAACCCGAAATCCACCACTGCCGCACGAAGCGATTCCGCCATGCCGTAGAGCATTTGAAATTCATAGGCTTCGCGTGCCACACCAGCTGTGCGAGCCACCGCTTGCGCATGAGCGAGGCTTCGTAAATTATGCGTGCCCAACGCCGGTCTCACCAAATCCAGATTCGTCAAGAGCTTCTCTGTCAACCGTTCATAGTTGGCGTCCGTTTCGGCCTTCCGCAAAAACACGGGGACAGGCCATCCTCGTTGTCGGTACCGAATGACTTCCGAATCCCAATACGCCCCTTTGACCAAGCGAATGCCGATCGGTGTTCCACGGCGACGCACCCACGCCAACAGATCGTCGACGGTCTCGGACGAATCTTTGAGATAGGCTTGGATCGCCAAACCAGCATGGGGATAGGTACGATAAGGAGCTTCCGCAAAGAGACGCGTAAAAATATAGACCGTGAGGTCCTTCAATTCAGCTTGTTCCATATCCACGGTGATGGAGGCCGGGAGCGCGAGTGCACGGTCCACAATCGGCCGAAGACGTTCGGCCACCTGACGATAACTGCCTTCCGGATCGATAGGATCTAACTGAGAATACAGAGCGGAGAGCTTGAGAGAAAGCTGAATGCGGGGGATGGGGCCGACATGGTCCCGCTCGAGGATCGGTCGGCTTGGCCAAGACGAGACCGCTCGGTGGAGATCGGTCAACGCATCCAAATATTGTCGTTGATAAGCATCGGCCTCACGTTCACTGACGATGGCCTCTCCTAAAATGTCTACAGAAAACGCACAGCCATCTCGCCACAACCGTGCGAGAACCGGGAGCGCGTCCTCGACAGAATGCCCCGCCAGAAATCTCCTGGCCATGACCAAAAACTGACGGCGGAGTACCCGCGCGCCCAACTGCGATACCAGACTATGAGTCGAAAGCCTGCGGAGGAACCAGCGAAATACCGGCGGCAGCGACGGGACGGAGTCGAAGTATTCATGCAAAATGCGTACAAATTGCTCATCGGTCGACAACATGGGCAGCACGTCGATAAACCGGAACAGCTGCACTTTGAATTGTTCATCGCGCGTACTCCATTCCAACACGGCGTCGGTCCACCAACGCCGATGGAAGATTTTCGGCTCTCGGATTTTGGCACGAGCGGACAATGCCTTCCCAATTTCGAGGATGGCTGATTCGTGCTCGGCCGTGCTGTCCATTTTCGTCTCCTTGAACACTCCTCTGCCCTCTCGACTAACTATACACCCGCAAGAGACAAGATGGGAGCCAAAACGGGGAGAACGTCGAGGAAGGGAGCGACGCGATCAATGGGCGCATGTCCTGATCCGCATTCCTGAGATCGTGCCATAAGGTCCACGAGAATCGATAAAAGTCCCTTCGAGGCGGCGGTCACGATTACTGAACAGGAGGCTATCTTCTTGAACTCCAGAGGGAAACTCCCACCGCAGATAAACCGTGTCGCCATGCATCTCGATCACCGCTGGTCGTAGCTGCCCAGATTGATATTGATCGGCAGGGAGGAACGAGAGGGTCATCGTGTGATCGCGGTGATATTGATGATTGTGCAGGGTCCATTTCCACGTCCCGCAGAGTCGCGCAAGTGCCTGGGCTTCTCGTTGTTCATCCACCCATCGCAATAGCGCATTCCATGTCCGTCGAGCATCGACCTCCGCCCGTGCTTGAACACGGAGCGCGTGTACCATCAGATGCGCGGCAAGGACAGGAGCCAAACGAGCGCGAACGAATGTCTCGATGTATCGTTTGGGCTGCACCGTACTTTCGCGTGATCGAGCACGGTGGCACCGGCTCCGGTCCACCGCTTTCCAGGCCTCGTCGAGCTTAGCCAACAGTCCCCTGATTCCATCTTGTTCTACGAGCAAAAGCCAGTTCGCCGCCGCGGGGCTTAGCTCCGGATAGAGGGTAGCCACGGTATCTAGGAACGCCTCATAGCATGGCGACGTTGGCATCTGGAGCGTGGGGAGGGATTCGAATTCCCGTAACACGCGGGTTCCCGCCCAAACGGGAGCCAGATTCGTTTCTGGCAAAGCCCGATGGAGCCATTCGTCTTGTGCATCGTAGGTTCGGAACAGCACCTCGACTGCTGCGGGATCGTGCTGTTCGAGAGCGTTTCGCAGCGTCTCTGCCCATACGGAGACAGCCAAATCGGCGATAAGGCGGACTACAAGAGCATGAACATCCGGATGTATCTTTGGCACGGGGTGGGATTGACGGATACGGGTGCGGCGCGGAGGCTGGACCGTCTCGGCCATTCGTGGAAAGATCGTCGTAAAAGAGGCCACCGCCTCGTCATCGGACGTCACGGCACGCAGCACGAGAGCCTGTTGTGTGCGAATCGCCTCGATATCCAATACCGATGCCATGTCCGCCCTGGCCCTCCCCACCATGGGTTGCCAGAAAAGAAGCATGACAAAGGTCAGCGTGATCAGGCACGCAGGACGAATCATGAGGAAAGGACCGATACGGCGGACAAAGCGCTGAAGAACGCGTACTGAACGTGATTGTTGTTAAACTGTCGGTGTGAAAGGAAGCCGCCTCACAAGCTACGGCTCGGATGACAAGTGCACAACGCCGGTTATCTATGATGCACGCAAAATGCTATTCAAGAACGTGATCGTTGTGTCCCATGCCTGCTTGGCCAAATCCGGTCGATAGCGCTCCTTATAGGTTTCATCGCAAAATCCGATGGAAGCGTCGGCGTATCGTTCAATGCGCACGTCTTTTCCCTCTCGTTCAGCAACCTGACGAAACGCTTCCAACTGCTCATCCGGCGCCGATTCTTCAGGGGCCACGGCGTGATAGAGCACGGGACACCAGAGTTGCTTGGCGATCTCCGGCCCATCCGGGATGAGGCTATAAAACGCCACAGCGGCTTTCAGCCGTCGGCGTCGGCAGGCGAAGCGCAGAGCGAGCGCGCCCCCCATTCCCAGACCCACGACTCCATGGAGATTGCGTTTGGTTTGTTCCAACGCGGCGTCCTCCGCCAAATTGGCATTGAGGAACTCACAGGAGGCATTGATATCTTGCAACACCTGATCTTCGTTCAACCGTTCCATCAAGGCTTGAGCCACATCCGCATTCGCCGTGACCATTCCCCCTTGTCGACCGTAAAGGTTCGGCACGAGCACGACATAGCCTTCGCAGGCGAGGCGAAGCGCCATCTCTTTCACAGGCGTCACAAGCCCCCAGCGGTCGTGCAGCAGCACGATGGCGGGATATTGCCCTTTGGCCTGTGGGGTAAATTGAATCCCTTCGACTTGCGCCACCTTGGGAACTTGCGTGAACGCATACGGATTCACCATATGGTCCTTATGCGTTTCAAAAATCCCGGTGCTGGAAAAACGAACCGGCGAGGAACCAATTTGGTCTGGGGAAAATGGAGGGCGCGAATCAGTCATGAACGGGAAACCCTGATGGCATGCAACACGGCTGGTACCTCAAGAAAACACACCAACAAACCGGAAAGTACTCTATCGATGCCGTTTTTTATTTGTCAACTCGACACCGGCATCACCTTGCGGTGCTGCTTCTCGAAAGAAACCGTTTTCCTAGCCACAGGAATGCACGCTTAGAATGCAGGAACGCCGTCCGCTGATTCAGCCAAGACACCCTGCGTGCTTCAGATATCCGAGTACGCGATTGCAAGAATCGATGTTTCCGACTAGCATAGATCAAACTGACTCACCCAGGAGACACCTATGATTCTATTCGCCAATCTCATCCAACGATGGACGAAGCTCGCCACAGTGGGATGCTGCTTACTCGCACTGACATTTGGATGTACGCAGCTTTCGCCCGAAGCTCAGAAAGCCGAGCACTTCAAGCGGGGCATGGCCTATGCCAAAGAAGGTAAATATCATGAGGCCGTGATCGAGTTCAAAAACGTCATCCAAATTGACCCCAAAGACCCCCAGGCCCACTATCAATTGGCCCTCGCCCATCTCAAAATGGGCGGAATGACAGACCTGCAGGCGGCATTCGGCGAATTGTCCAAGACCGTCGATCTGGACCCCTCAATCGTCGATGCACAACTCAAATTGGGAGAATTTTACCTTCTGGCCAAAGAACCCCAAAAAGCCCGTGAACATGCTGAGATCGTTCTGACATCCTCGCCCCAAGATCCCAAAGGCCATCTTCTGCGTGGGCGGAGTCTCATTATCGAGCAAGAATTCGAGGAAGGCATCGCCGAACTCAAAAAGTCACTAGAACTCGACCCCGATAACCTCCAAATTTATATTGACTTGGCTCGTGCCTATCTTGGCATGAAGGACCCTTCAGCCGCGGAAGCGGTCCTCAAGGAAGGCCTGAACAAACATCCGGATACCGTTCAATTGGTCGTGGCTCTCGGGGATCTTTACCTCGTGCAAAACAACCTGGATTCCGCCGAAGCTCAATATCGCCGCGCTATAGAGCTCGCTCCGGACAACGACGCCCTGTATGTTAAATTGGCTCGTTTGTATGAAGCGAAACGAGCGTGGGATCAAATTGAGAAAATTTATTTAGAGCTTGCTGAAAAGAAACCTACTAGTGAGACTCCCCATCTGTTATTAGGGGAGTTTTATAATTTCATGGGCCAACTGGACAAAGCCAAACAACAATTTGAACGAGCGGTCCAATTAAATCCGGATTCCGAGGTCGCGCGAGATAAATTAACCGAATGGTACCTGGACACCAGACAATTCGAGGAAGCCGAACGGCGGCTTCAGGTTGCCCTGAGTCAGGACAAGGGCCATCTCCTGAACCAGGTGTTCGACGGAAGGCTGAAACTCGCACGCGGTCACATTGAAGATGCCATTGCCGTATTCCAACGCGTCCTTCAACAACAACCCAACTTTCCTCTTGCTCATCAATACTTGGGCATAGCGTTCGCCGCCAAAAACGATTTCGCTCAGGCAGCTGCCGAATTAACCAAAGCGGCCGAGCTCGCTCCCAATTCTTATAAGATTCGAACAGCCCTTGCAGCGGTTCGATTGGCAGAAGGGGAATACGATATGGCCATCGAGGAAGCGCAGATGGCGATCCGGCTCAATCCCCGAAACGTCCAGGCGGTGCGGCTCTTAGGTCGAGCCTATCTCCGAAAAAACGAAATTGGAAAAGCCAAAAAAGTCTTTCAAGCGATCATCGATCAAATTCCGAACGACCCGTTAGCGCATTATCAACTCGGTCTGATTGCTCGACATGACAAACAACTCGATGAGGCGATGACTCACTTTGAAAAGGCACTGGAGGCAAATCCTAATTTCGCACAGGCGCTCTCCCAGATCGCGAGCATTCATTTGGCCAAAGGACGGGCCCAAAAGGCGCGCGAGCGAGTCATGAAACAAATCGAAGCGTCGCCGAAAAATCCTATTTTGTACAATTTACTCGGTGCGTTGTGGATGCAGGTCAACGAAGCGGATCGAGCGGAAGAGGCATTCAAGACGGCCATCCGCCTCGATGAAAATCTTCAGATTTCCTATCTCAATTTAGCGGACCTCTATCGCCGAACGAATCGGATCGACGAAGCCGTTCGTGAATATCAAAAATTGCTCGAAAAGAATCCCGAGCACCTAACTGCGCACATGATGCTGGGCATGATCGCCGAACATCGACAGGACTACGAAACGGCCAAACAGCATTACCAAGAAGCCCTGAGCATTCAACCAACCTTTGCGCCGGCAGCAAACAATCTCGCATGGATTCTTGCCGAACATGGGGGAAACTTGGATATGGCCCTCGCTCACGCGGAAACGGCCCGTAAACAACAACCAGACAATCCGCACATCGCCGATACTCTGGGATGGATCTATTTCAAAAAAGGAGCCTATCGAAAAGCGATCGCGCTGTTAGAAGAAGCGGCAGAAAAGCTCCCGGACAATCCCGTCGTGCACTATCATTTGGGGATGGCTCGCTTAAAAAAGGGCGACAATGAAGGCGCCAAAGCTTCGTTGCAATCTGCACTCAAACTCAGCGCCACCTTCCCTGGAGCTGAAGAAGCTCGCGAGACTCTGCGAAATCTTTGACGAAGCCGAATCGCGCACGATACGTGACCCGGCAGGCTGATTTCCGGATCGGCAAGTCTAGAGGACACGCGTGCTACAAGTGGCGCAAAATCATCGCATCAGAACTTCTGTTCTTTAAAGCTCTCGCCGTTTTTCTTCTCTCGCAATCCTCTTTCGTACGCATGGACCTGACATCTCCCTCTCTGTCCGCATACCGATTTTTCCGACCAGGGGCTCTCTATGAGAAAAGATCACTAAGGAATACTGACAAATCTTTATGAAATTCGTTATGATGATATATTTGAGAGCGTTCATAAACTTCTTTCAAAGAAAAGGATGAGCTGATGGAGCGCCGTGTGACGTCCCATACGGAAGAAGAAGAGATGAATCAGCGGCGGCGCCTGTTGGCTCTCGCGAGAAAGGGTGATCAAAAAGCCATTGACACGTTGTTTGAGCTCTATCAGGTAAGAATTTACACTGGAGACCGTCTTAAGAAGGTCAAAGTTCCAACGGCAGCGCTTCTCACGCCTCCAGGAAAAGCCAAATCCGAACCTGAACCTAAACCGAAACCAGCGAAAACACCCTCTGCAAAAAAATCTCTTCCCGATAAACCAGTGAAAACGAGGGCGGTAACTCACCAGGCGGCCAAGAAAGCGAAATCCGACAAGGCGCCGACGACCTCTTCCAATGCGCCCCGAATACGTCACGCTCGCCAACTAACAGCAAAACCATCCACAAAAGCGCGACCCAAGCAGACGTCACCGTCTTCGCAATCCCAAGCTCGACGTTCATCGAAGCCTAGTGAACCATCGAAAGCGACTTCCAAACGCCCATCAACCTCTCAGGCTCATGGACGAACCCGCTCTGCCCGCGCACCCAAGGCAAAGGCTCGGCCCACAGCGACATCACGTGCTCCATTGACCAGACAAACCAAAACGGCGAAGACAAAAACATCTCAACGCTAATGCATTGCGATCGAGGCATCAACGAAACGCGCCCTTATGCTAAGCTCTTCTTCCGATAGGGCAAGTTATTCATGCGCGTGGCAAAGCCTGTCACAGATCTCACCAGACAACATTTCATAACTAGACTTTGAGCAGTATGGAATTTTCGGGAAGACGTTATCGGACTGACACCCGCAATCCACCGTTAGCAAGATGCCCGGCAATGGTCTGCGCCTCGTGCTGTCCCCCTTGAAACACGACCGCGCTTCCCTGATGGTCAATTTGCCACGCCAGTTCGAACGCGCGCGTTGGGGTCATGCCGGGGATGTAGCGGCAGAATAACGAGATGACTTGCTGGTAGGTATGACAATCGCAGTTATAGACGATAACTTCGGCTTCAAACCCCTCACCGGCTCCGATATCTGTGACTTCAACGGCCTCAGGAGTTTCGACCGCACCAATGCCCAATATCTTCGCCATCACGAACTGAATTGTAGCAGCCTTCCGCAGTCCTCACAAGAAAATGTTCGCCGATTCTGCACCTCTTGAAGCAGGATATGCGCATGATGGTCCGTTAAGGCTGGCCCAGGCTAGCCGAAAAATAAAAAATGAAACTCAAGCACCGTCCGCCATTCATTGTGAAATTGCAGGAAAACTGCAACCTCGTCGTCCTTGCCGAAAACCCGGTGCTACATCTCGAGAGAAAGTATGCTAAGGTACGGCTTGCCCAACCAAACTGTATATCCACCAATGAACAATGAGGAGATGAACGTGTCCAAGCACATTCTTGTTACGGGAGCCGCCGGATTTATTGGGAGCCACACAGTCGATGCACTCGTCGCTCGCGGGGATCGCGTGGTGGGGCTAGACAATCTCAATCCGTATTATGATCCGAACCGGAAGCGCAGCAATCTTCGCGAAGTAGCTGAACACGCAGCACGTTTGGGAAGAAGCGACGCGTTTCATTTTATCGAAGGCGACATTCGCGATCAGACCCTCGTTGCTGATTTATTCAGCACCCATCCGTTCGATGCAGTGGTTCATCTTGCCGCCATGGCCGGCGTGCGCGTGTCCATCGAAGATCCCTACCTGTATTATGATGTCAATGTAACCGGAACGCTGAGGCTGCTGGATGCTGCTGTCAACCGACAGGGAGCACAAAGTCGACGCGAACGCAAACCCAACTTCGTCTTTGCCTCCACCTCATCGGTTTATGGAAACACCACACGAATCCCCTTTGTTCCTGAAGATCCTTGCGATCGCCCACTAGCTCCTTATGCCTCCAGTAAGCGCGCAGCTGAATTATTGGGATATACCTATCATCATCTCTATGGACTCGATTTCACGGCCTTGCGGTTTTTTACCGTCTACGGTCCACGAGGTCGTCCAGATATGATGGCGTACAAAGTCCTCGACAATATCTTCATGGGTACCCCAGTTCCACTTTATAACTCCGGTCACATGCACCGCGATTGGACCTATGTCGCGGACATCGTGAGCGGCGTAGTCGCCGCCGTGGACCATCCTTTAGGGTACGAAATCGTCAATCTAGGACGAGGCGAACCCGTGCTCCTCGCGGATTTTGTGAAATATATCGAAGAATTAGCAGGACGACCCGCCCATCTCCAACCGGCACCCATGTTGGATGCGGACATCCCATATACTTTCGCTGACATTTCCAAGACCCAGGACTTGCTCGGCTATCGTCCCACGGTTTCCGTTCGGGAAGGCGTCAAAAAATTCTGGGAATGGTATCAAACGGCTGTGCTTCAGCAGCAATCTGATTCCGAACACAAAACCAATATTTAATCGCGCATTCCAGCACGACCCAGAACGATCGTCCATCCGGATCAGCGTATTACGACAACCGTAGTTTTTATCCTTTCCTTCTTCCCTGCCTTCACGTCGTCATGCCTTTCCGACCAATGCCTCCTGATCGCCTATTCTCCTGCGCAGAATCGATTCACCGTGTCCGTTTGTCTTCCATCCTGCTCATGCAAGATAACGAACGCCAACCTGTAGAAAATATTAAGTTTCCACGCTGATTTCCGATACTGCAGCCATATAGGCACTAACCTGTGACTTTGAACGCGCCAGAGGGGAATTCGATCGCATCGTCACAAGACACATTCGTTCATTACGGTCATAGCCTCAAAAAGACCCGATCCTATGCGTTTCACTCACGCATGCATGATGAAACACCTTAGAGGCTTCATGACGAGACAACAACCTTCGAATACTCAAGCATGGAGTTCCCTTTCCTGAAGGAGGCGATTATGAACAGATCCAAACGTGCGATAGGATTAGCTCTTGCCTGTTGTCTAGTAGCATCTGGCTGTAGCTCTCACACGGTCCGTTATCAGACACATTCCGAAGGATCCCCTCAGAAAAGCAGTCGATCAGTTTCCAGCGAAGAATCCGTTAACGCTTCTCCCATACGCGCATCGAAGAGCCGAACTTTTCCATATAGCGGGGAAACCGTCGATCCCGGCGCTCTGTCGTCAACGGCTCCATCATGGCCGGATGCACCGTTCGTGGCCCATCCGTCGCAGGGATATTCAGAACATGTCCCATATTCCGGAATCCACTTCTTCCAACCACACGGGGAGTCGTTTCAACAAGGGGCACAGTACAGCCATGCGTATGAAGGCATCGAAGGATCGAGCACTACACACGGGCCTGTGACAGGGTTTGGATCAGGTGAACCCATAGAATCTATAAATCCAAGTCCCGAGGATTGGGCTCGCGCCTATTTAGGAGAGTCAGAAATGTCAACGGATCGAAAAACCTTCCCCCGCCATGGAGAACACGCGAGTTCCGAATCGGTCTATTATGAAGATCGCGTGTGGGAATACAGAGACGGTAAATCTGATAATCTTGGAGCCTCAGGCTATAGTTCAGGGCCAAGCCCAGCTCCCGGATCCACCGGTCAAAAGGGTGACCTCATCTATCCTGATCCTGAAACGTGGCCGCAGGGATATCTGCGTGATGACCGATCGGACGAAGCCCTACTACTCGAGCGCGTAGACGAAGGCACAATGATCGCTAAAGTCAGTCCCACCTACCCTTCCAACCTGCCTGAAAATTATGAGCAGGAGGGCTCTGGCACACACGGATTCCCTCAGCCAAGCGTCCAATCGCATAATCTCGGCTTTGCTCCTGCAACCTCGATGCAGACTAGCGCCATCGAAGACATTTATTTCGACTTTGACAGTTGGCAAATCACGGAAAGAGGAAAGCATGCCCTCGAGGCAGACGCGCATTGGCTCAAAGTCAATTCTGACGTCACCGTCACGATCGAAGGGCATTGCGATGCCCGCGGAACCCAGGATTACAACTTGGTGCTCGGCAAAAAGCGGGCAGAAGCGGTAAAAGCTTATTTGGTCGATCTTGGCGTGGAGCCCAATAGAATTAGCGTAGTCTCGTACGGCGAAGAACGACCGTTTTGCACGGCGCCCACAGAAACCTGCTATCAGCAGAACCGGCGTGGGCATTTTGTCGTGACCCAGTAACTCGATCGATCACCTACCTGCTTTTCTATAACAACAGAAGAGGATGGGCGTACGACCCATCCTCTTCGTGCTTCGATTGATTTGCCCAGCCCTGAACAAGCAGAACAGCGCCTCTGGCAACACCCCAGGAGCTCTTTTTCAATAGAATGAACTTCTCGCGCTCCTGTGTTGTTATCGACTCGACGCCTGCTGAACACCTTTCGTTCTTCTTCTTGCTCGCGTTTTCTTCTCTCTCTCCCCTGCTTCTTTCAGTCTTTTTTTATACCTCCACGCAAGAGCCGAGAATATCCTGTCGATATCGATTGAGCATAAACCATCAGCCTGTCGATTGAAGCAGCAGGGATGTTCAGCTACACGTCCTGTAGCTTCCGTTGGTCTTCGAAGACCGAACCGCTACGCCAATGTTCAGCAAGCCATGTCACACCAACGGAACAGCACACTCTGCCAAACAGCATCGCTCGCGAACCGAACGATTCGCTCATTGGAGCATTTCTACTCGATCGTGACTTACCGTGATCATCGTCACGCTCACAGATCGTCGATCGCCAAAGGACGAAGGAGATCTCTTGCCGAAAAAATCCCCACGACGCCATCAGCCTCTTCGACCGGCAAATGCCGGATACGGGCTCGACTCATGAGATCCGCGGCTTCATAAAGCGAGCGAGACGACGCAATCGACACCACCGACCGGCTCATAATAGCCGCCACGCGCGTCCATTCGGGAATTCGATGAAGCGCTATGACTTTGTGAACGATATCGCGTTCCGTCACAATGCCGATCATGCGTCCGTCCTGCATGACTACCAGACTTCCCACACCACGGCATCGCATAATCGAGGCAGCTGTCGAAACCGGGAGATTGGGCCCGATCCAAGCAAGATCCTTCTGCATACAACTTGACACGAGAACCATACGACACTCCTTTCACGAATTGGATACTATTGCGATCGTCGAGATTCACTCTACATGTTCTTGATGACATGCTGGTGACGGAGAGATTGCACCCTTGTAAAATGTGCGTTCCCTTTGCTGCCGTGAAAGAGCTGTCGCGATCCAATCTGCGCGCTGCCAACGGTACGAGCGTACACAAGGGATAAAGGGATATTCGGATATCTGTACGAGAAAGGGGAGGATTATGCGACTCCAACAAGGCATCATGGTGCTTGTCCTGTGCCTCATCAGCGAAGCGTGCGAAACGCCACGCCCATTCACGGTCACCATCGAGGACAGTCCTGACCGGGTCGTGCGCTTGCAAGCTGTGGAATTGGCCGATCCGAATCGAGGATTCTCGCATCCCGCGACAGTGAACGCCGACACCATCGAGCAGATTCTGCGCGGCATCATCGTGGAGATTCCCACCACACCTTTTTCGTCATCCGGCACGCGACATCTCGCTTTTGCCGAGGGAGAAGCCAAAGCATTGGCACATGCAGCGGCTCGAGGCCTGTCGCAAGCGACCCCGGAAGAACTCGTGACGTTCTTCGAATCCCAGGACATCGACGAAGATTTCCGCGCAATTACGTCCGGCGGCATGTTCGTTCAAGACGAGTTCCTCTATCTCATCCTCAGTAACTACCGAGTGAAGCGACCGATTTGGCAGGACAACGAACAGTACGACGCCCCCTATCGTCTCCGCCCGCTCGAACCGATCGCCCCTCAACCGGGCCGCGTGTCGTTCGAACGACCGAATGCGATGGCTCCTCCGCTGACCGACCCTCCATTCGACCTGCCGGTCTCGACCGACTGGGTGGTCGGTGTCCGATATGCCTCTCCGTAAAACACGCGAAAGCCGATCCATCTTCCGGATCGGCTTCGAGACACTCGACCGAGGAAGGCCGAGGAGAGGACCCCAACGATGTGTTAAAACGACACATCCCACTGGAGCCTGATGCGTTGTTCGGTCAAATCGTTTCCGACAACCTGATCGAGCGTGAGATGGGAGACATCCAAAGTCAGCTTGTTTCGATGTCCGGCGAAAAACCAGTTGAAGGCTCCCGTGAATTCCTGGCGGAAATCGCCGGAAGCTGCAATATTGGGATCCACAAAGGCATACCGAAACGCCGTTTCCAGCGGTTTGGGAATAACGGGGAGAAGATCGTGGAAGAAATAGCCCACCTGCGTATAGGATCCAAAAAGATTCGACCGATGGCCCGGTGCCCCTTCCGCGATGCGGCTATCTTTGACCTGTTTCCAATGAAATTCATGTTGAAACGAAAATCCCCGCCACTTGAAGGCCGCTTCTTCGACGATCCCATCCACACGAAACTGGCCATCTGATGCAGCCGATGGCGAGGTGAACCCGCTCAAGTTGCCGCAACCGCTCGATGACCATCGCGTACATTTCCCGATCGTCGTATACACACCGCCGGCGATGCTGGCGGCCGGCTGTTCGTGATATTCGACATCGCTTTGCGAAAATTTGAGGTCTCGACCGAGAAAATTCCATTGGAACCGGCCCATCCACATCATGTTGTCATCATCGTTACTCACGGCACGGCCTTCTCCAGTAAATACGCCGGCAAAATACCAGGAATCGACCATCGTCCCGGGAAACAGGTGTCCGTAAATCATGGCACCCATCTGCCGATCGATCGTAAAGAGACGGTTCACGATCGACCGCTCGACGAACTGCTGCTTACCGGAGGAGTCCACCCGCTCTCGGTTATAATTGATTTTCCACTGACCAACGCGCAGTTGGAGCCAACTGAACCGTTCTATCGTAATGCGCCAGTCGAGCAGTCTCGTTGAACTCGATGCTGGATCATCGTCATCATCTCGAGTAGGCTGTAGATCCAATTCAAAATAATATTTGATCCATGGACGGTACCCGTGTCCGCCGATCTTCATTCGGACTCGCCGCAGCTCGAACGTGCTTTCCGGATTGTCGGAAAATGCTGCGCCATCGCGAGGGTCCGAGCGTTCCGGATAGGTCCACCGTCCTTGGAATCGCCATTGGAGCGCGGTCTTCCATTTGCCATCGAGCGTCTCCACGGTAAAGCCTTTTTTGCCCCACCCCACTTTGACCGGAAATTCTTGTTTCAGTTTTTCTTGGGTCTCCGCCTCTTCCTTCTCCCTGGCAGCCTGAATGCGGATCCAATCTTCTTTGGTAATGACGCCTTTTTCGCGCAAGACATCGGCGATGATGTCTCCGGCATACCCGTTCCCAGGCTTCCCGGCCACCATCATCGTGAGCACCAACAAGCACATGCATGCACGAACCAGAACCATCTCACACTCCTTTCTGTTGATGAAACATCCGTGAAAGCTGAAACCGACAAGGCTTAGTATGACCACACGTCGATGGACATCCATCATCGTGTCTGTCTAGCTCCACCCTACAACCGTCGTGTTACGGAGCGATGACGAGGAAGAAAAACGTGCGTGAACTCGGCAGAATCGGCCTAGGCAAGACAGATGAAGACGGCCCAGGCGTGGCGGCAGCGGTCGTGAGGATCAGGCAGACTGTAATTGGCGTGGATACGGCTCGAAATAATATTGAGCGAGAAGATACGGGATGGGCACCGTGCGGGCATAATGATGGATCAGAGCACGTGGGACCGATACAGGGATCGAACCCGACCGATAGTCTTCGAGTCGATCGTGCAGTGCACGACGCTCCGCGGCTGTGAGCCGATGGACCAGATATCCCATGGCATGCTGAAGGACATTGAAGTGCCGGTTGACCGTTGCGCGCCTGGCGAGCGCATCCATCACCATATGCCCATAGATGCGAACGACGGTTGGGAGCGGCAACGATTTGGAATCGGCGATCAGCCGGCCCAGTCGACGATAGTGATCCGGGCTGTGCGCCAACAGGAGATATTTATAGCGCGTATGGAATCGAATCAACGCATCACGGGTCACGAGTCCGGCCTGCAATTGCCGCCAACGGTAATGGGCGAAGACCCGAATGAGAAACCGTTCGAGCAGATCCGTGTCGTTCAACCGCCCTTCATCTTCGGCAGGGACTGACGGAAACGCCTGAAGACACGCCGCTGCAAAGAGCCCGATTCCGGATCTTCGCGGCGGTCCTTCCGGTTGATAGAGCGGTATCCCGCGAAGTCCGCAACTCGGCGATCCCTTTTTGAGAACGAATCCGTCCACACCTTCGCGAGCGAGTCTGCGCATCCGATCACGAGCCCATGTCGTGATTGCTTGCGTCAGATCCATACCGGATTGAACGCCTACCATGCGGGGCGCTTTTGTCGACCCAACCAAATGCATCGGCTCGCGGGGGACGGACAGTCCGGCTTCGACTTCCGGGCACAGGGGAATCCATTCGATACCACAGGACAAGCGATCCGTCAGAAGACGGTTTCGTTTATGCCCTCCGTCATAGCGGACAGTCTCTCCCAACAGGCAGCGGCTCACCGCCACCCGCGGAAACGGTCCGGGCTTCTGGGATGGTATCGTCACGTCATGCTCTCCGAGCAGCGATCGTCGCTCGCGAATCTTGTCCGAAGCCGATGATCGACGCCGATTCATGGTCCCTGCCTTATCCTGCTGCGCGAGACAACCTGCGCATACGTGTACAGCGCACGTTCCCTGGCCATCGCCAGATCTACACAAGGGCTCGGGTATGCTCCATGACGACGAGTCGGGCTTGTCTTGCCGGTGTCCATCGCGCATGTCCAGGGCTCATGAATCTGTGGGGCCGGCAGCGAGGCCAGTTCAGGCACCCACCGACGGATATACGTCCCATCCGGATCGTGGAGCATCGACTGACGCACAGGATTGAAGATGCGGAACGCAGGAACGGCATCGAAGCCATATCCGGTCACCCATTGCCAGCCCAACGCATTGTTGGCGAGATCCGCATCGACCAACATTTGGAGAAACCACTGTGCGCCTTGGCGCCAATCGATGAGCAGATGTTTGACCAAAAACGATGCAGTGACCATTCGGACTCGATTGGGCAGCCAGCCAGTTCGACGGAGTTGACGCATCCCGGCATCAACCAAGGGATACCCTGTGCGACCTTCTTGCCACCGCATCAGCATGGCAGCGTCGTTGAGCCAGGGAATGCGGTCATACACCGTGCGCATCGGGTGTTCGCCCATTTGTGGACAGATGGTTAACGTATGCAAAGCGAATTCCCGCCATCCCAACTGCCGGAGAAAAGCCAGCGCCCCGCGCGAGGCTCTGGCCCACGGTCCGCTTGCCTCCTCAGGCAGAACGGCATGCCACACCTGCCTCGGCGTGATCTCTCCAAAGTGAAGATGCGGGGATAGTCGCGAGGTGCCATCGATCGACGGCCGATCGCGTCGCATCGGATACTGTGCGAGCGAGTCACAAAGAAATTGTGTGAGACGTTGATGGGCTCCATCTTCGCCCGGCATCCATGGTTCTTCTTGGAATGGGGCCTCTTGAAGTGGAGACGCCTCTACAAGCGGATCCAGCTTCATGTGCTCAAGGCTGAGTGCAGAAGGCAGTGCGGCTATGGGGAGACAATGGGGATCAGCAAGTGGGTTGGCGATGTCCCGTCGATGCCGCCAGCAAGCCTGCCAGAAGGACGTAAATATCCGGTATGGCTCAGGCCGCTGTCGTCGCACTTGCTCGGGTAACAACAAGAAACGATCGTCATATGCCTCGACGGTGACGTTCCACGATGGAGCACGGGACTCAATGGCCGCTTCCAAAGCGCACGCCTGTGGTTCGTAGCATCGATGGTAGAGAAGGCGCGAGGCACCAAGCTGTCGAACGAGGCGATCCAGCACCGTGAGTGAATCCCCTCGTAAGACCAACAATTCAACGCCACGGGCGCGATAGCGTTGCTGAAGCGCACGGAGCGAGGCGGCCAGCCACCATCGCGGGGCAGCACCGATCGGGATCTGCGCCTCATCCCAAACAAAGATCGGGAGAAAGGGCTGATCCAGATGCAGGACCCGGTGCAATGCAGAATGATCCGCCAATCGCAAATCCTGTCGATGCCACACAATGGCTGGCGAGGTGGCCCCGGAACTATTGGGCGTCATGATCACATGTCCCCTCAGAAAATGCGCGACTCAATCGACCGCAACCAGCATTGATGCTTCGTACAACGTCCACGCGGTCGAGGAATCAGCCGACGAAGTTCTATGGGATCCGCAAATCCTTCACGCAGCGAAATCCAATGCCATGGGTTTTGAGCGCAAACCCGCCTTTGCCGCGTGCCGCCGTTCGAATGTCCGATGCAAAACTCCGCCACGACCCGCCACGAATCACTTTCAGGAGTCCTCGTGCTGGGCCCTGAGGATTGCGCCGAGCCGCCAGCAGATGGGCATGCTCGTCATACCAGTCCTGAACCCACTCCCGGACGTTTCCAGCCATATCGTGGACCCCATATGGCGACACCCCCTCAGGATGCGATCCGACAGGATCGAGCGTCGTCTTCCCGCTCCATTCCCGATCGAAATTGGCTCTAGCCGGGGTGGGGGGATCATTGCCCCATGGATAGCGGCGCCCATCGATCCCGCGGGCAGCCTTTTCCCATTCGGCTTCGGTCGGAAGCCGCTTGTCTTCCCATTCACAAAAATCGGCAGCATCATGCCACGTCACCTGAACGACCGGAAGCTGGCCGATGCCCTCTTCCTCCATCAACGATCCAGACCCGTACACATTTATTGGAACACGATGGCCAGTGGCACGCAGAAAAGCCAAGTAACGCTCGTTGGTGACTTCGTAGCGATCGATGGCAAAGGCAGACAATTCGATGGTCCGCTGCGGATGTTCATCGGGCCTCCCTTCCCCTTCCGGGCTGCCGTACAGAAACGGTCCTGCGGGAACGATCACCATCTGATCCGATCGCTCTTGACCATAGACGAGCCAACCAGCATCAAGCCACCACAGGCTTGCCAAGACGAGAATAACGACGTGCACGCTCACGGTTTCCTCCGCTGGCTCCTGATGATGATAGAGTCGCAAAGCCGATGGATCTGTTCAGATAACATTTTCACGTCCTGCTCACGTCCTGCTTTACCGGCTGCTCTGGCCTTTATCACGAGTTCTCGGGCCAGACCCAGCGCGGCTTCGATTTCCATTTGTAACTGGGGAGAAGCCAGCGTTCCCCCAAGGGCGGCTCGATGGAAGGCATCCCATGCAGCTTCTACGGATTTTTCCGCAGCCTGTAGGATCCGCTGAGGATCGTGACCCGCTAGCTGATTCCGTTCCTCCCCATAGGCCGTTGATAGCATGAGCATGGACGATACTATGAGCAGCGACAATCCTGAGGCGCCGACATACACCGACCCGAGGAATCTCCGGAGTGTCCTCGCGCTGATGTACAGGGAAACCGTGGTACGCTGCCTCCTCATCCGTTGCAAGCTGAACGCCGCATAGTGAGTAGGTATCCGTGGCTCTTCTCTCGAGCTCCTCAGCTGAGATTCCATTTCGACATCGATCATTCGTCACCTCCAGTTCGCCAGATCGAGGCGAATCATCCATCTGTCATCATGCTTATCAAAGCGTACCGATGACCCGCTCCCTGTCCTCCCGGGGTGCCCCCGGCAGGACAGGAATTTCATCGCTACTTCAGGTTCTGTAAGATGATGTGCTTAGTTTCCCGATACTCCCCATTATCAGGATCCACGCTCAAGGCTCGATCGATCGCCTGCAAGGCATCTTGCCAGTGTTCTTTGCCCATGTGGATGAGCGCCAGAATAAAGTGTGCCTTGCCTTGGTCCGCTCGATCTGCCTTGACCGACTTGGCGCAACGGAAGCCAAGTCCCACCCCATAAGAGTTATTTTCAGGTTGATTCCAAAAGCGATGGCTCGTGTGGAGCGACGTCTTGGGAGCCAGCCACGAGCCACCCCGCAACACTTTCACCGGTCCCTGACCCGCAAAGTTGATTCCAATGGGAGGGCCTTGCGGGTTCCAAGCAGGACTGACCTTGTAATAATTCGGATCGTACCAGTCCGCCACCCACTCGAACACATTGCCGGCCATGTTGTAGACCCCGAATCCGCTCACCCCTTCTGGGTACGCATTCACAGGGGCCGTTCGCCCGACATGCTGCCCATAGTTAGCCTTTGATGGATCGATCTCATGACCCCATGGATAATGATGACCAGCTGGTCCTTTTGCAGCATGCTCCCATTCCGCTTCCGTCGGAAGTCGTTTACCTTTCCATTCGCAAAAGGCCTTGGCATCGTACCAATTGACTCCGACGACCGGTTGATTGTCGCCATTGAGCCGAGGATCATCCCAATAGGCAGGCGCCGGATGTCCTGTGGCTTTCAAAAATGCCCGATATTCGCTGTTGGACACTTCATATGTATCGATGTCATAGGCGTCGAGCACGACCTGATGAGGAGTTTCGTCCTCATGTTCATTGCTTCCCATGGTGAACTCCCCTGCTGGAATGCGCACCATGCTATCCGGAGGAGTTTGGGCAGCAGTAACTGAATGAAGTCCCACCGCCATGCAGAAAAATAAAAGAGCGGCTCCGAGCCAACGAGCCTGATACTGGATCATCCAAGCTATCCTGTCACACGATAGAGCCCGAACATGCAGGGTTGAATTGATTGCCGTGAGGGGAGTGTTTTGATGAGTCATGACGTTCTCCTTGTTGCTATGAGCGAAAAGACGATAAGAGACGGCGCGATCTTAGCCTACGTTCAGGCCGCTACCGTTTTCGATTTCCGACGGTTGGTGACAATGACCGGGTCGAGAACATTTCCACATTGCACGCAGCGAAGAATGGCGATGGCGAATGTGCCGCTATTACTGTACGGATCCAGATAGGAATCATGGATCAGATACCCATGGCACCGCGGACAACTTTTTGCGTTTGACTGACTGTCCCAAGCCTGGCTCTCTGCGGCCGGCCGGTGATAGCGAGTGGGGGTACTCATGATATGACCTCCGAAATGGTTAGAAAGCATAGATTTGACCAACGTTAGGCAAACTATAGACAGTCGATCATAGTTTGTCAACAGTTTTTATAATTAACTTTTTACAAAACATTAGACAATAAAATATCTATTATATATTATTATCATATGGGAAGTTTTCGCATTCATCGGGTAGCCAAATTGACCGGTCTATCTGTTCATACCATTCGCGCATGGGAACGGCGGTATGGCCTTGTGAATCCGGCTCGGAGCACGAACCGCTATCGGGTCTATACGGATGAAGACATTCTGGTATTGCGCTATCTCAAGGAACAAACGGATCAAGGTGTGCCCATCAGTGAATTGGCCCAACGCGGCCGAGAATCGCTCCTTGCCGAAGCACGGCGCTCTCGCTGGCTGTCACCGCCACCCGAGCGGTCAGGGGATCGGCTCTTGGCCGACCTTCAGCAGGCGCTTGTGGATTGGGATCGAAGGACGTTCGAAGAAAAACTCAATGGCGCGATCGCCGTCGTTCCCATGGATGAGGCATGCGAACGCATTCTGTTTCCTCTGCAACGGGCAGTGGGCGATCTCTGGCATGCCGGAAGAATCGGTGTGGCCCAAGAGCACTTTGCCACCCAACTCGTCAAACAGAAAATTGCGGCGGCTATGAATCAGTTGCGTGCGGCGACTCGGGGTCCGGAGATCGTTGTCGCTTGTCCTGAAGGCGAATACCACGATATCGCTGCCCAAGCCGTCGCCTATACATGTCTGTCGCTCGGTTTCCCGGTGTCTTTTCTAGGCGCCAATGTCCCCACAACAGAATTACTGTTCTTCTGCCGCAAAGCGCTTCCTTCGGTGGTCCTCCTCTCGATAACCATGACCCCGACATCGGAATCACTGCTTGCGTTGGTTCGCACGCTCGTCGGCGAACTCGGCCATCACACAACGCTCGGACTCGGAGGACAAGCGATCGAGAGCACGGCGACATGGGTGGCACGAGAACCTGTGCGCCTGTTTCCAACGATCCGAGCACTGGAAATCTTTCTGGACACGCTCCGGCCTTAAGGTCTCGCAGTTTTCCCCCGATGGCCAAGCCTTGTTTCGCTTCGCATCCAGGACATCATCCATCGGCATGTCCTCCGCTTGTCGACATGCCCAGATCGATAAGCGTTTATGTCGCCGTGTTCGCGATTGTCCGCAGACAATCGTGCGCGAAGACATTCGGCCAGTAGGCGCCACGGAGTAGCTTGATCCTTTGGGGTGACATGCCTTACATTGCGGATTCGACCTCTCGGCACTCATAGCCTATCCTGCATCGCGCAAGGTCCAGGCATGCGGATTTTTAACTCGTGACTGACATTGATGTCCTGGGGATGGACCGAGTACCTCGGGCTTTCAGTCAAGAATGAAACCGAGAGAGCGATTTGACAGGGATTGCAGACGATTTACGAAATAGCCATTGCCAGCGTTCGATCACCCGAGAGACGTCACAGACCATTACAATTCTCGACAACACCTTCGACACATGCCGGAGTGGCGGAACAGGCAGACGCCAGGGACTTAAAATCCCTTGCTCCGAAAGGGGCGTGCCGGTTCAAGTCCGGCCTCCGGCACCATTTTTAGATACAGGCCGTTTTTTCGTCTCGTTATTTTGACGCGTTCGCCGCGAATCGCTGAAGTCTTCTCAATCGACATATCGCTGTTTCAAGGGCGAGTCCGCCCTCCTCCTAAAAGCGAGCCTTATAATCGACATTCTAATTGGACGATGCTTTACTTCTGGAACGTCGTCATCCCTATCTGCGCGCGTTCGATCATTCTTTCTGAATCACATTAAAAAGCGACACGACCTCGAACGAGGTCGGATAGTGGACAATAATATGGCATGAAGCGATGAGCCGCATGTTATCGGACTATGGGTCGCACCTCCACTATGGATGGGTCGAGTGCATGCGACGCCATCGGATCGAAAAGAAAGCTGAATCTCGAAACGGGTTCGGCCTGGAGCAATCCAAAGCGCTTTATACCCCGCTCGCTGGAAGAGGCCATGTCAGAAATTCCCGAACTCCTCGCATAAGTGTTCGGGCAACGATCTTTTCGGACCGGTTCACTGACTGCTCACCCGATCTGTCAATGCGATTGAAGAATGACGTCCTCCTTATACGACTGTATAAGACGGAGCCAGCTGTTGGAGAGGGTGAGGAGGAGCAACTCACAGACGAATGACGATCGGTGCCCAAGGCAGTCTTGGACGTTCTTCAGTCCTCAAGAGGAAATCGAGGACTTTTCTGATCAGGACGGACATGCGAAGAAATCATCCACTTTATTCCAATACCGTATCGACCGCAAAACGCTCGGACACAGACGAAAGGGACGACTCCGGGTCTCTTGTCCTGCTTGACGATCACAGAACCGTGCGGATAGAAGAGGGTCAACCGACGGGCCATAGCCATCACGCAAAGCGTGAAAGGCCACAAACCGCTTTTGCAATGGCCTGAAAAACGACAAATTCCTATCTCCGAACGAACCGGCGAGAATGTTTCCCAGCGGCTCTTTTACATGCGCGAGAAAAGATTGCAGCCTCTCTGAGGCTGCCTCTGGCTTCATTTCGGAGGTGGATGTACTGAGGGCGATCAGCGCAGCTTCACCAGGTTCATCGAACAGGGATCGGAGTCGATTCCGCAGCTCGAGCCACTTTGCCCAATAGGGATCTGCCGTGACAGCTCCGCCTATCCAATACCAACTCCACACCAGGCGCATCCCGCTCGTCGAGCGAAGCAACCATTCATCGACTGTCAAGGGACCATCATCGAGCACAATCGTCCGTCGAGTGTGCGAGGAAAGCCGCCAGCGTGCAGGGTCATACATGGTATTCCGAGACTGGACGAGTTCCGCTCCTTGCCGTTGAATCGGATACCACGCAATGTACAGTTGGACTTCTTCGCCCTCAACGTTTCGGTAGAGCCAGGTAAATGTTTGCTCATAGCCCGCAAACCGGGGTTCCCAAACCGGTTCCTGTTCAGCGAGCAACTCCCATGATGCATCCGGTGCAGGCGGTGGCAATGCAACGACTCGTCGAATACCGGCGTCAGAACCGGTGCTCAATTTAGCCAGCACCGGCCCCGTGGCTGACACAGCTAGCGCCAAGACCGCCGTACTTACCAGACGCACAACAGGAAACATGCCCGGCCGAGACCGAACATATCGCGCGCTAGCCGAAGAACGGTCATCGATTATTGGGTGAGGCGGAGCTTCGAAACGGACAGGGCGCTCACGCCAGCGCAAGCCGATGGAAAACAGGACGAACATAACAACACCGAAGAAGACGCCGCCGTAGATGAAATGATCAACGCCCACGGCAAGGGCGTTGTCGGTCAGATACGCCAGCATAACGATGCCGTAGGCTCTCATGCCATTGGCCAGAATGGGAACGATCAAGCACGCAAGGAGAAACAAGCTGCGCCGGATCCAGCTCCGGTACGTGAGCATGGCGAAGAGCGTTCCCAGCGCCAGAGATGGAAGGATGTAGCGAATCCCAGCACACGACTTGGCCACCTCCCATGCCCCGGTCGGAACCATGAGGTAATGGCCTTCGCGATAGACCGGAACCCCTGTAAGTTGTAGCGCCTTCACAGTAAACCAAGCAGTATAGTCCTGAAGGACGGGGATCAAATCCTCCCCCACCGGCACAGCGAACAATAGATATAGCAAGGGAAACGCCAGAATCCGTCCAGCGGCAACACCGAGGAGCGAGACAGTCAGTGTTTGGAGCATCAAGACAAGGCTGACCTCCTGAACCAACACAATGTTCGCCATGTTGCCCAGCAACCAAGTTGCTGTCAGTGGCACCATCAACAACACTCCCCCAATGAACGGCTTGGGCTCGACGCTCATAAGCGCGTGGCGCTGCCGCCAAATCAAATAGAGGCAAATCGGCAGAATTGCCCAACCATGCTGATAGGAGACGGAATGCGACCAGGCATGCATCAAAGTGCGGGCAGTGGGCCAGTACAACGTCAGGACGCCGATCCAGGCGCAACCTACACCAATCGTCGCGAGGAGCCATGAAGACGATGCGAAGAAACGTCCACCACCGGAAGTTTGCAACCTCGATATCATGAATCTAATGATAGTGCCGTGACGGTCTCCGGTCCAATACGATATGATCTCATGAGTATCCGTTCATGAAGAATACGAGCCTTGCCCCAACGATTTCTGCTCATCAAATAACTTTCGGCGAGAACTCAGTCATCGAATCATGACAACCCCAAGGGGAGAGTCCTCCGGATACGATATCAGGAATGTCATCGGCACATGAGGGAAGAGACCTGACGATAGGCCTTTGTACGGAAGGCACATCGAGACTGAGCTAGATGGAAGGATCGGGTTTGGTTAGCCTTGTTCGAGTGCACAAAGAAAGGCTTGTAATCTTTTTCACCAACAGAAACGGTATCGCGCGGTTTACATGTCGACAAGCCGGCGGGTGATCAATCATTGAGTGCAGTCGGCCAGCGATCGCCGCATTGTGTCAGACGGACAAGATGTCTGTCGCCCCCATATCATCAGGACCCGCTTTTCTTTTTCGCACGATTTCCATGACACAATAACACATGGCTCCTTAAGCATCGCCGTCTCTCATGATAGTATCGTTTGCGTCAAGCTCTATAGAGACCGGCAAGACCCGTTGCCACGAGCTGTGTACTGGTAGGTTCAGGTGTGGGGACCGGAGCAGAAGTCGCCCCTGTCCCGCTTGTCGGCGTGTGTGGAGCACTCAACGCATGGACAGCGAAGTTGGCGCGATCATAGCCTCCGTCGCCATTCTCAGTGGACGCCGACGGCGAACGTGCCGATCGAATCGTACACGGTCGATCCATGCTGCCCTACATGCTCGAAGACACCATCCCCGTCGAGGTCCCATCGATACCCGAGCCTATCGTAACGCCCGGGATCGGCAGCCAAGGCGGAAAAATCCAAAATTGACCGGCAGCAGAGAGACATCGGTAAACAGCGTGAGAAATCGCGGAGGAACGTTCCTCACGTTGACGATGACCGAACAGACCGATCCCGAGTTTGCCTGAGTGCATTCGACTCGCTCGTGTGAGGGCTTTCGTGCTTCCACGATCCGCAAATGCCTACAACGCAAGTGGCGTTTCCGCGTGCGCGAATAACTCTTCGAGTAATGATATTCCTGGAGCAGGTAGGAGCCGGATAACGTGAACCGTCCTTCATCCCAATACGTCAACCGCTGCAAGCTCGTCACTCCATAGGAGGCTGTGGCCTGCCCCAGGGATTGCAGAACGCGATGGCGCCGGAAGGAGAATGACCGTAACGAGAAGAGGATCTAATCGATTGGCTTACCGTCCCTGCAAAGGTCCATGACCTCACCTGCCAGCAGAAGACCATTCTGTTGAATGAGATTGATGGCTCGGTGCCCAGTAAAAACCGGTGAGGGCATGCCCTTCATCGAACCAGATCGACAGATTGTCGTTCCAGACAAACATCGTTTGGTTATCGGGAGTCTTAAATCGATAGTGCGATTCAGCGACGAAATCGGCCATGGCCAGCGAGGCGAGCAGGATCGCCCATAGGGCTGTCGCAATGCTCGCTTGCATCGTGTTCGACGAAGGCATCGTGAATCTAAATTTTTTCATGGCATCCTCCTTTATAACCAACACACCACCGGAATGGTATCCATCCGCCGCATGCATGGGCATGCGAGGCCGATCAGCGAGACAGATACCATGGCAATGGTTTTCCGATCGACCGCACTAACAGATTGAAAAAACAAAAGAAATGGCTGCAGATCTTCGATCGGCTCGAGAGCACGGAATCGTTTTCAGTGTTCCGTGTCTCGACAGGGAAAAAGCGCCGTGATCAAGAAGATAGAACGAAGCGACAGAAACCGTTCGTGAACAGAACACAACCGCGGAGCATGATCATTGCCTCAGGGTGTTAACATTTCCGCTATCGACAATCGGTGCGATTATCGAACCATGTTTTTTCGTTGTTCCCTTTCAATGCCCTTGGTTGCCATATTGTTAAGCTATGTCCTGATCTTCGAAAAGGTAATTTCTCCAGCCGAAAAACCGATCGAACGGGTTTCGACAACGCCTACGCACATCGGGCTTATCAAGCAAAACTTCGGTGCTGAAAGCTGCTCGACAGTAATAATACGATCGTTACCACGGAGACCTAAGGAATAGCGGAGTATTGTCAGCGGACAGCGAGAAATGACCGACAGTGGGTCTGGAAAGATAAGAGGATTTTGACAGATGACGAAATGAAGAAGTGCAAACTACCGATGGCAGGATGTGGTAGGGAACACAATGCGCGAGGGACTCCCGACACCGTCCATTGAGCAGCGGACGAGGTCAAACGCGAGAAATGACATGTCGGACATCTCGGAATGGAGGGCTGCCTGGTCTTCTCAAATGCCGGACAATCGGTCCGGTATAGAACGAGTAGTCCAAGAAAGAGGTGCAACTGCTCGCACGATACTCACCATCTCTTCTCTGTTTCAAAGCATATTAAAAAAAACAAAGCCCCTTCATAAAAATGAAGGGGCTTTGTCCGTTTCGCTTCTTCTCGAAACTAGCGCTTTAGACCGGCTTTCCACCTCCACAACCCTAGACCGATTAGCCCAGAGCCAAGGAGCATGATCGTCGCAGGTTCTGGATTGGCAATCAGATTGGCATCGAAGCTCGTCGATTGTCCTGCAGCGGAATGGGTAATTTGAGCGACCATTGTCAGCGAGTATGGTGAATTCAGTGGCAATAAGCCTGTCGCTGAGTGACCGCTAAATTGAGGAGCAAAGAGACCCCCGGCATAGGGTCCTAGGGATGCCAATTGCGTGCCTTGCCCGAAAGCCGTATTGGTTTCGTCGAAATAGGTCCGAAAGAAGTCCACCGTTGCGGTCGTCGATCCCCCGATGGCAGACGTGAATTGATCCAGTCCAGAAGCCAACGGCAGCGTAAAATCTGTATCAGTAAATTTGACCGTCAAGGAACCGGATCCGGTCGTGCTGACATGAAAAGAATTCAAATGCATTTGCGGAGCATTCGCTTGTCCCAACATCGGCTTGGATACGCCAGCCGTGAAATTGATACCGAAAACACCAATATTTCCAGACCACGATACCACTCCAGGCATACCATTTGATCCGTCACCAGCTGTTTCATCGGTAATGGTAATTATGGTCCCCCCCGAACTCAGCTCCAAGATCGGAACTGCTTCAGCTTCTTGAACGCCCGAGCCGGCATTCAAGGCAATGAACAAACACAATGCCGTCAACGTCTGAAGAAAATTTTTGCTGCTGATCATAATAACTCCTTTTGGATCTACATTTGTTCTCTATCGCTTGAATTCATGCAAATTTCGAGCCATTGCTGTACAATTTGGTTCGTTGCTCCAATTTATTGTTTTTATGGAAAACTTTTTGTCTTTTTCTCTCTTGTCGGCATCTAGATTAAATCTAATTTTGTCAAGGATTTTTACATTAACTTTGCAAATACTATGTACTCTTAAAATTTATTTAAATTCAATCAATAACTTATGATTTTAGCATTGAATTGTAAAATAATTCGACAAGACTACATCATCATACAACTAACGAACAAGAAAAACCCGATAATCTTGTGTTCTTCATTTCTTCTCTCAAAGGCGCAGAATCGCCGTCGTTGATCGACGATCCCATAGACTTCTCCAAGCTAGGATTCAGATGTCCGTTAGCATGGAAACCCGCGAACCCCTCACAAAAATATTACGCCGAAGCCGGCGGGGAGAAATGCCGACTTCGGCGTCACAGAAATCTCTATTCACAATGTCCTCGCGATTAGAAGAATCCCGCCGGTGCGTGACTCCCAGCACCCATAAAGAACAGCATGGGAATGGAGAGCATGGTGTTCGTGCGGGAGGCCAGAAAGGCGGCCCGGGCCGCTTTGGCTTTTTCGTCAGCGGTGGCTTCTTTGAGCCCCAGCACTTTTTGTTGATTGGGCCAGATGATCCCCCAGACATTGAACAGCATGATGGTCCCTAGCCAAGCGCCCATCCCGATCGGAGCATTTTCACCCATCAACAAAAAAGCGTTGAGCCGCCCACTATGGCCCAATAGCATAAACCCGAAGAGCCACGTAAACAGCGCTGCCCACCGAAACCACCACAGGGCGTTGGGCACCAGATGCTTAAACGCTTCGGCTTTGGCTTCAGCGGAAATGGATTTGAGATACGAAACCTGCACGAAATTAAAATAGTACAACAAGCCGATCCAGGTAATGCCCGCCAAAAAATGGCCCCAGCGTATGAAGAGTTCGAACCCAGCCATAGATGCTCCTTTATTTATGTATTATGTGTGAAAAAACGAGTAAAGGTATGATGTGCCGTGCGCGATACTGATTGTCTGGCTCTGCTAGGGAACGATCAGACTGACGATGATATACAGTATCAGCGTCAACACAAATCCCGCGGTGATCGTCCCGCCGACGGTTTCTAACGGATTCATGGCTACCTCCTTCCCGGATATCCAGGGAACAGTGTTCGTGAGTGTTGAGCGAGTAGATTAATAAGAAGAATGCGCTTATCATCCCAGTTGGGATAATCGGATATGAGCCAACGCGACTCGTAGATAATCTCCCTCTCGCCATAGTCAATATTTCATACGTGCGTACCCTAACCTACTCTCCGGATGTTCTTCAAGCACAAATTGTGCTCGGGGCTCACCTTGACGGCACGACTTTTCGCGCTGGCCGTTCGATCGTCGCCGGTGGAATCCGGAATCGCCAGAGTTTCTTGGCCCATTCCCCGGCATAGTCCACACCGACCCGCGGCAAGGCTTCGATCCTTTGCGGATCGATCATCAAACCGTGATCGACCACCCATAGGCGCTGCGCCACAGTGACATCGATCCCGTTCAAGGACCGATCAATCTCCATATGCCGACAGACTCGGCCTGGGCCATCGATTCTGTTCGAGGTCCCGCGGTTCTCATCCACGTCGCTGCCTGTGCATTCGATCCCGCGAATCAGCACTGCCGCGGGGAACCCTTCCGGCTCGGTCACCAGGTTCAAACAGTGATACATGCCATAGATCAAATAGACATAGGTGTGGCCGGGAGGACCGAACATGACCTCGGTTCGTCTCGTTCTGCCGCGGGAGGCATGGCAGGCACGATCTTCGCTTCCTATATAGGCTTCGACATCCACGATCCGGACGTGGATCACGCCATCCGGCATACGATGGATCAGCGTTTTTCCCAGCAGTTCCCGAGCGACATCGAGAGTCGCACGGCAATAGAACTCACGCGGAAGCGGCTCCAGTTGGTCAACCTGCGGCCCATCGATCAGGGAGAACGCTGACTGATCAGGAGAACGTGGGGACGACGCCGACTGCATTGATCGAGACTGGCTGTGGTTTCGGCTCTTGTCTTGCGAGCGCATGAACCAGATGGTTATGACCGCGACGGGGAAGCCCGTTCGTGTTTGAGATGCTCGTATGGCGGCAGGATGGTCAAGCGATCATCCAGAATCGGTCCGCCGACCGTAAAATGATACAAAGATTGCAACCGCGTCTCCGGATACACTCCCAGCAATCGATGCACCGGATCGTCGAAAAAACAGCCGATGCCCGTGGCTCGGACACCGGCCGCTTCGGCTTCGAGATACAGCACGTGACCGATCAACCCTGCCTCCCAGAAGAGCCGTCGATAGAAGCTCGGCCCGTGCTGGATCAACGCTTGATCGAATTCAGCCAGCATGCCGAGCGAAAACGCGGAATCTCCGGCAATATCCTGCCAGCAGCTCACCTGGACGGCGAGGTTCCGCACATCGCCTTCTTCCAACAGAAAGAAAGGCAAATCAGGCGGACACGCGGGCGGAGTGGCCCACCGAAATTGCTCGTGCATGGCCGCCTGCAGCTCGGTCTGCTTGCAGTGATCATGGTGACGGACAAGCGCATACAATCCGGGTGCCAGCCCCTCGACGCGATGGACGAACACCACCAGATGGATCGTCGGATCCCAAGGAATCGCATCCCAGGGAACCGGCCGACTCAAGATCGAGAGATGGCTCCGCGGCATGACTCGACGGAGCATGGCATAGAATCGCTGGACCGGAATGGATGTCTTCCCGTCGAAGTCTACGGCGCTACGCCGTTGATGAATGATCTGACCAGCCGTGACCTGGCGCGGAGAGAGCTCGGCAACGTGCGTGAGTCGTTGATCATCAAAAGAGTGCCTCCCTTTATCATTAGAACTAACCACAGAGCTGACCCCGGACCACGATACCATTCGCTCGTCCTGCTCGTGTTTCCAGGTGGCTTCGGACACTTCGTCGATAAGCTCCCAGTGCACCGGAACGTCTCGGCTGAGACGGTTGGCCCGCCCGTACCACGTCGCAGAGGCTCGCACATTTTCGACGACCGTCCGATCGAGCCATAAGGGAATAGGCCGTTCTTCGGCCTGCGCATCAGGCCAGACCACAGCCAGAAGTTCGGGATATTCACGCTCCCGCTCGACAAACTCTTCCCGCCGATCGAGTCCCAGCAGTGCCGCAATCGTATCGTCCGCTGTTCCATCCAACACCAAGAGCTTCCAGCCAAGCGTGGCCGCTGCGATGCGAAGGGTGCCGATCGCGTGCCCCACATCGTGCTGGCAATACCGAAATGCCCGTTCGCCGTATTTCCACGCTTCGCGCCAATAAATCGAACTCAGCCCGACGAGAAACGCCTCGTCGGGAAATTCCCGCATCACGCCTCGAGCCTGCTCAGGAGAGCACACCATTCGCTGTTCCAATGCGTGTTCCTTCGGAGCATAATGATAGAGCCCTGGCGCAAGGGCTAATGCCGGGCAGGGAGGAAGAAACAAGTAGCCCTCCGTCGGATGCAAGTTTCCGCTGGACGGATTGCTTCTCAAGGCCCAGCGCGTTCGACCATACGCCTTCCATGCCGTGATGGACAGGGCATATTCCAGAAAGCGAGAGAGCGAGAGGAGCGTCAAAGGCTGTGGCGGTACCGCACGCGGTTCGAATATCGCCTCGTAGGGGGGCGAGACCGGCTCGTCATCCGGCCCGAGCAGGGGGAGCGGAATCAACGGCGCATCGCGAAACCGTCTGAACGGGTCGGGTTGATTCGCCCAATCCAAATATCCCAACGATCGGGCGAAACGATTGAACTCGTGCTTGGTTTGTTCGTGATAGTGCTTGACGCGGTCAATCGCCGCCGTGGAAAGATCTGAAGGGCTCATATGCGCGTCGTGGAATCAGAGATCGAAGACATGCTTGTGTGGAATCCACGGAATTGCTCGATCACCTTCGAATCGAGCAGCATGCCTACATCTTGAGGCTTACACATCCAGATTATCGGCTAGACCGGCATTGGCCATCAAGAACGCGTATCGGGCATCCGCGCGTTTCCCCATCAGCTCATGAAACGTCCGATCCGTGAGCAGTTCGTCGTGCAGTTCGACTCTCAGCAAGCGCCGCGTCGCCGGATTCAAGGTCGTCTCCCGCAACTGATGCGGAAACATTTCCCCCAGCCCTTTGAAGCGACTGATCGTCGGTTTGATCGTCCCGCGCACATCGGCGAGGATGGCGCGTTTTTCCTCATCGGTTCCCGCCCATCGAACCTCTTTTCCGAGATCGATGCGGTACAAGGGCGGCTGGGCCAAATACACATGTCCGCGCCGAATCAACTCGGGCAGGTGTCGGAAAAAGAACGTCAGCAGCAACGTGCTGATGTGAAATCCGTCCACGTCAGCGTCCATCAGCAGAATAATTTTATGATAGCGAAGCTTGCGAATATCGAAATCTTTTCCGATTCCACATCCCAAGACTTTCACAAGATCCGCGAGCTCTTTGTTTTCGACCACTTTCGCCAATGTGAGCTCTTCCGTGTTCAGCACTTTTCCCCGAATGGGCAAAATAGCCTGTGTTTTCAAGTCGCGCCCTTGTTTCGCCGTCCCCCCGGCGGAATCGCCCTCTACAATGAACAATTCGCTCACCGTCGGATCTGTGCTCTGGCAATCCGCCAATTTCCCGGGCAGGTTCAGCCGATGGCTCACCGCCGATTTCCGCATGACGGCTTTGGAAGCCTCGCGCGAGGCTTCACGGGCGCGGGCTGCCAAGATCATCCGCCCCACGAGCGCTTCGGCAATACTTTGGTTTTCGTTCAAAAACTTTTCCAAGGCCGGCCGAACAGCGCTATCGACCCACCCCTGCACTTCGGGGTTATTCAGCCGCTCTTTGATTTGGCCCTGAAATTGCGGATTGAGTACCAAGACGCTCAAGACAGCCGCCAATCCCTCTCGAATATCCTCGGCCTGCAGCGTGAGCCCCTTCGGAGCGAGCTGGTGCGTGTCGATATAATTCCGCACGGCTTTGACGATTCCGGCTCGCAGTCCAATCTCGTGCGTGCCTCCGCTGGGTGTGGCAACCCCGTTCACGAAACTCCTGACGAACTCCGCCGGTTCATCCGTCCATTGCAGGGCCACTTCGAGCCCGAACCCGGCTTCCGATGGCCTCGCCTTCCCGTTTTCACCCGTGAGTTTCCGATCCAGATAAAACACGAAGTCGGCCGTCGGTTTCCGCCCGCGCTCGGCCACTAACTTGACCAAGAATTCCTGAATGCCCTGTTCGTGAACAAAATGATGAGTCTGCCCGCTGGTTCCATCGCGGAAAATGAGATTCAGCCCTTTGTGCAGATACGCCTTGGCTTCCAGCGCTTCTTTGAGCACTGCGGGATCGAACGCCACCTGTTTCCCGAAAATGGCCGGATCGGGACGAAAATACACCGAGGTGCCGGTTCCACGGGCGGTCCCAATCCGTTTGACCGGCCCTTGGGGCACACCCGCGCGATAGGTCTGGAGCCATTCCGCACCACCTCGTTTCACGCGCACTTCTAGAAACCGCGACAGCGCATTGACGACCGAGGCCCCCACCCCGTGCAGGCCGCCGGAATGGATATACGAGCCGGAGTCGAACTTCCCGCCGGCATGCAGCGTGGTCATGACGATTTCCAAGGCCGATTTGTTATACTTCGGGTGCGGCTCTACAGGAATGCCTCGCCCGTTGTCGGTGATGCGGATTCCGTCACGGGTCGCATCCAATTCCACCGTAATGGTCGTGGCATATCCGTTGATCACTTCGTCGATCGCGTTGTCCAAGATTTCCCAGACCAAATGATGAAGGCCGGCCTTATCTGTCCCGCCAATATACATCGCCGGTCGGCGTCGCACCGGCTCGATCCCCTCGAGAACGAGAATATCGCTGGCATCGTACGTGTTGGCGTGTTTCTTCTTCATCTGGCACTCGTTGTCTCGCGTGATCAACGGGCTCTTCGAACGCTGGCGTCGAATATCCAGTGCATCGCGATCATCCCATTTCCAGCAAACGCACCTGTGGATTCCGTTCACGCGCAAATTGCTTCGACCAGGCTGACCGGAACAAGACGACCGGCCGATCGCGATGATCTTTGACGATGAGCGCATCGGACGGCGCGTTGAACGTCTCGATGTCACCTTCGAGCCAAGCGCTGCATTCGTACGGCAACACTTCCAGCTTCGTTTCCACGCGATATTCCTGGCGGAGTCGAAATTGCAAGACATCGAATTGCAGGCGCCCGACCGCTGCCACAACAAATTCCAGACCGTCCAAACTCTGCAATAGTTGAATCGCGCCTTCCCGCGCCAGTTGTTCGATTCCTTTATCGAAGGCTTTTCGCTTGCCTGTATCCAGCGGGCGCACGCGCGCAAAGACCTCCGGCTGGAATTGAGGCAAGGGCTTGTAATTGAACCCATCCGTGAGCGACAGGGTGTCTCCGATTCGAAATATCCCCGGATTGATCACGCCGAGGATATCGCCGGGATACGCGACATCGACCGTGGTGCGAGCCTGGGCCACCAGACTGTGCGGACGCGATAACCGGATCTCCTGCCCGCTCGGATGATGTTTGACGATCATGTCCCGTTCGTATCGCCCGGAACAGACACGGAGAAAGGCCGTGCTGTCCCGATGCCGAGGATTCATGTTGGCCTGGAGTTTGAAGACATAGGCGCTGAACGGTGTCGCCACGGGATCGATGCTGATTTCAAATCCATCGGGGGTATCGGCCACTCGTGGGCGCGGCCCGGGCGCCAAATCGACAAAGGCATCGAAAAACACCTCGACGCCGAAGTTCGTCAACGCCGAGCCGAAAAATACCGGTGTCACTTTGCCATCCAAAAACGCCTCGCGGGAAAAAGGATTGCCCGCCACCTCCAATAATTCCAAATCGTGCTCGACATGTTCCCGCAGATGCGTCGGAACCCGAGTCGCCCAGTCGGGACTGCCCACGTCGATCCAATCGACCAGCGGCTTCGCGGCGCCAGCCGAGGCAGTTCTGGTATAGCGAAAGAACGTGCGCGTGTGACGTTCCACCAGTCCGAGGAACTCGGCGCCCGATCCCACCGGCCAATTGATCGCGCTGGCATGGATCCCCAGCACGTCTTCGACTTCCGCCATCAAATCCAATGGCGGGCGTCCCGGCAGATCCAGTTTGTTGATGAAGGTCAACACAGGGATGTTGCGAAGACGGCAGACTTCGAACAGCTTGCGTGTCTGAGCTTCCACGCCTTTGGCCGCATCGATGACCATGATCGCGCTATCGGCCGCCGTCAAGGTGCGATAGGTATCTTCACAGAAGTCCTGGTGGCCGGGAGTGTCCAACACATTGATCATTTTACCTTTATAGGGAAACTGCATGGCCGAGGCGGTAATGGAAATGCCGCGTTCTTGCTCCATTTCCATCCAGTCCGAAGCGGCAAATTTTCCGCGCTTGCGCGCGCCGACCATCCCCGCCGTACGGATCAATCCAGAATATAACAAGAGTTTTTCAGTAAGGGTCGTTTTGCCGGCATCGGGGTGGCTGATGATCGCGAACGTGCGACGCCCTTCGATGGCCGAGCGAATGTCGTGCTGGACCTGATTCATCTGCGACATGGTGACAGCGATCAAACCGGATTACAAGGAGAGAGATTGCAGCGAGCGAGAGACGTTCATGCGTTCTTAGATATAGCAGAATCGTCAGAGATCTTCCAAACGGCCTTGCGCCCGTGCCAAATTCACGCGCGCTGCGTTGAAGTTGAACAACGCATCGATCAGATTGTCTCGTGCTTGCGCGACCGACGTTTGGGCATTGGTCACTTCGATATTGGTCGCTACGCCCACGATGAACCGTTCTCGCGCCAGATCAAGTTCGGTCATGGCGAGCTTCAATCCGTCCATCGCCACGGCCACCTGTTCCTGGGCCGATTCGATGGTCAACAGGGCGTCGCGGACCTCCAGCGAGACCTGATACTCCAAATCGCGCGTGCGCAGCGATTCTTGTCGAACGAGACTTCGATTCTCGGAAATGCGCCCCTCGCGCTGTCCCCCATCGAAGATCGGAACCGACAAAAGCACTTGGACGTTGTCCGTCGTCAAGGCGTCGGGAATTTGATTGCCGATCAAGCCGACATCTCCAGCGCCTTGGAGCGATGGAATCCGTTCGCTCACTACGGAACTCAAGGTCAAGGCCGCGAGGCGTTCTCGCCGACTCTGGGCATGTAATTCTGTTCGATGGGCGCGAGCCACCTCGATCGCTTTCTCCGGAGTCTGGACCGTGACCGGCAGGAGTTTGAGTTCATCCGTGAGCACGAGTTTCGTATCGAGAGGAAGCCCGATGGTCCGAAGGAGATTGAGCCTCGCGCGATCGTAGTCGTTTTGCGCCACGAGTAACTGTTGTCGGGCGTTTTCGACCTGCACGCGCGCACGGGTCACATCGAGGCTGGTCGCCATTCCCGCAGCCTTTCGCTCTTCGGCCAATCGAAGCAGCTCACGATCGAGCTGCAGGTCGGCTTCTCGTGCCCGAACGGCCTCCCGAGTCCGAAGGCTTTCCAGGTAAATCAGCCCCACCGTGGCCATGGTATCGCGCTTGACGACTTCTGCATCCAGTTCGGCTACCTCTACCCCCATACGGGCTGCGCGCCATTTCTGGATCAAGCTCAGGCTAAAAAGATTTTGCGTCAACGATACGCGGGCCTCGTAAAAATCCAAAGGACGCGAGACTTGCGGACTGCCACCGAAGGACCCGAAGAAAAACCGCCGACGAGCCCCGCTCATCCGCCCCGAGATATTGGGTAAGAGGGCACCCAACCGAGTATCGGCCACATCTTGCGCTTGGACGATCCGTTCCCGAAAGAGTTGAACGGTGGGATTCTCTTGAACTGCTGCCTGCATGGCTTCGCGCAGGCTCAGCCGGAGTTTCAACGGAGGCGTCGGTTGACGCTTTTCGGAGAAATCCGACACTTCGCCGAACACCAAAGCGGCATTCCACACGATCAGAACCACCATCAGAGCGGTACTTCGCCGTAGGACCGAAGCTTCGATCATCGCCACCGCATTGCTCATCGCACACATCTGAGAGAGAAAAAACCCGTTCATCCCATCTCCTCTTATGAGGCCACCCGGTTAGACGTTCTCGGCGCGTGGAACACACGCCCCTTCAGACGCTGGTTGCAGCACATGTTGCTCTCCTCTCCATTCCATCACCAGGCTGAACAACGTGGGGACGACCAACAGCGTAAACACAGTCGAGACAACCAAGCCGCCCAGCACGACGCTCCCGATGCCCCGATAGAGTTCAGAGCCCGCTCCGGACGAGATGACCAAGGGGAGCAGGCCGAAAGTCGTGGTCAACATACTCATCATAATCGGCCGCACGCGCGTGCGGACCGATGCACGCACGGCCTGGAGGGCGGACAACCCTTCGACCCCCGTCAGCGAGGCCTTTTCTTCGCCGTCGAGACGTTCACCGCGCATAAAATTCAGTGCCTGATGAACGATCAGAATGGCGTTGTTCACCACGACACCGATCAAGATCACGAATCCCAACATCGTGAGCACATCCAAGGGCTGATACCCGACGAAGAGATTGACCAAGGCTAATCCGACAAATCCACCCGCAGCCGCTAACGGCACGCTGAAAATAATGACGAACGGATAGAGAAAACTCTCGAACAGGGCCGCCATCAACAGATACGTAATCGCTAAGGCGAGCAAGAAATTCCATTTCAAGGCGTCGTACGTTTGGGTCAGTTCATCGGCCGTGCCGGACAACCGGACGTTGTAAGACTGCCCGAATGTGCCGCTGTCTTTCAACGGGAGAATCACCTGTTGCTGAATCAGGTTCATCGCGGTCTCCAGCGGCATGTCCGCCGGCGGAATGACCTGAACCACGATCGACCGCTCCCGTTCGATATGATTGATCTGCTCGGGGCCGGGAACCAACGAGATCTCGGCAATGGCACCTAACGTCGTCAATTGCCCCCGGCGCGTATACAGCGGAAGGGAGGCCAGATCCTGCGTCCGATCGGCATAGCGATCTTCCCCCCGAACGGTCAGATCGATTTCATCGCCCTCGAACTGATAATCGCTGGCTTTCGCTCCGTCCACGAGTGCGTCGACGGTAAACCCGAGTTCTCGATTGGTAATGCCGACGTCAGCAGCCCGATCCCGCCGCAGCCTCACATGGACCTCGGGGCTTCCCAAATCCAAGCTGGGCTTTGGACGAACCTGGGCACCGGGCAGCAATTGTCGAACCTGGCCAAACACCTGCCCGCCAAAGGCCACGAGGCGATTCAAATCCGGGCCGCTAATTTCGATATCGATATTGCGTCCCTCGCCGAGACCGCGTTGAAACAAACTGCTTTGCGTCACGATACTGATCACGCCGGGCAAGTCCGCCGTCGCCCGTCGAAACAAGGGAATCAACCCTTTGACCTCTTCATCCCGATTGGTCCGTGCCCCCATGAAGACCGAGCGACCCCGCGCGACAAAAAAGAAATTGCGGATACTCGGCCCATCCAACGCCGCTTCTTCCGGAGAGCCTGGCTCGACCTCCCAGTAGGGTCGCAACACAGACTCGATCTGTTCTCCCATCTTGACGAACTGCTCCGTATTGTATCCAGGCGGAGGCAAGAGAATCCCGATGACTAAATTCCGATTCCCCGTTGGAAGGTATTCTGCCTTGGGAAGCAACAGGATCACCGTGAGCACGGCTGCCGTGGTCAACCCGAAAACAGTGGCGAGTCGCCGCTGAGGAGTGCAGCACAACCAGGCCACGAAATCAGCGAGGCGTTCGGCCGTAAGGCCGTAGCGGTGGATGAGCCGATCCACGGTCGCCAGCCATTCTGTTTTTCGAGGTCGGCTCACCACATCTCGCGGTCGTTCCGTGGCCGTTGTCAAGATGCGAGCCGAGAGACTGGGAATGACCGTCATGGACACAAGCAGGCTCAAGGCCACGCCGGAACTGATCGCAATGGCGATATCCCGGAACAACTGACCGGCTTGTTCCTCTACGAACACAATGGGGACGAAAACGGCAATGGTCGTCAGGGTGCTGGCCAAAATCGCACCCCACACTTCCACGGTCCCGTCGTAGGCGGCGCGAAACAGCGATTTTCCGGTTTCGCGATGGCGATAAATGTTTTCCAACACGACGATGGAATTGTCCACCAGCATCCCCGCGGCAAAGGTCATGCCGGCCAAGCTGATCACGTTGAGGTTGCGATTCAACACCCACAGCATGATGAACGTCCCCATGATGCTGATGGGAATGGCCAAGCCGATCACGAACGTCGTGCTGCCCGTGCGGAGAAACAGGTACAACACCAAGACAGCCAACATGCTCCCGAGAATCAAGTTCTGTCGCACGAGCGACAAGGAGCTGTAGATGTAATCCGTCTCATCGTACACCTGGTAGAAATGGAGCCCCCGAGGCGCCAGCCACTCTTCGTTCAATTCCTTCACGGCCCGACGCAGGCCTTCCATCGTATCCAAGACGTTCGCACCGGTTTCGCGAACGGCATTCACCGCAATGCACGGACGGCCTTTTTGCCGAACCACGTGCGTCGGATCTTGATACCCGAGCCGCACCGTTGCGATATCGCGCACGTACACGGGACCGCCTTCTCGCCGGGCCACAATCACGTTTTCGATATCATCGGGATCCCGATACTCTCCGATGGTGCGGACGACATAGGTCCGTTTGCCCTCATCGAAATCGCCCGCACTATAGTCGCGGTTTTCCTCATCGAGGGCCCGAGCGAGATCCATGAACGTCAGATTTCGGGAGGCGAGTTTGGCCGGATCGACGATCACCTGAACTTCACGTTCTCGCCCGCCATAGACATTGGAAGCGGCGACACCCGGCACCCGTTCGAATCGTGCCTTGATGACGTCTTCTGCAAAATCCCGCATCGTCGCGATATCGATGGGAACCCCCTCGCGCGGCTGCAGAATGAACCACCCAATGGCCGAACCTGTCGTATCCGCGCTGCTGATCACCGGCTCTTCGACTTCGGCAGGATATTCCCGAACCTGATTGAGTCGATTGGAGACCCGGAGCAAGGAAGCATCCAGATTGGTTCCGGCCGGAAATCGAAGGACGATCCGTCCCGAGCCATACGAACTTTCGGAGAACATTTTTTCGAGGCCTTCGACGCTTTTGAGCTGCTCTTCCTGCTCTTCGACGATTTCGCGCTCGACCTCGTGCGGACTGGCTCCGGGCCATCGCGTCGTCACCGTGATTTCCGGTTTCGTGACATCGGGCGTCAATTGTACCGGCAGACGCGTGACAGCCACGATGCCGAACAAAGCAATCAACAACACACCGACGGTCACGGTTACGGGAAACCGAATGGCGAATTTGACCACATTCATGACGGAACCTGGTCGGACGGCATTTCGTCGAGAATTCGCACGGCTTGTCCGGGTAAGAGGCGCTCATTCCCTTCGACCACCACCAATGCCTGGGGAGCAAGATCCCCAGTGACCTCGACCACGCCATCGAGATGGAGACCCGGTGTCACCGGCACTTGCGAAACCCGGTCACCGCGAATAATAAAGACAAATTCCTGTCCGCTTCGCAGTACCAACGCATCTTTCGGCACCACCAGCGCCTCATGGGGTTCTCCGACGAAAAGGGTCACGCGCGACACCATCCCACTTTTGATGCGCAAATCGCGATTGGGCAACACCACTTTGATCGGAAACGTTCGAGCCGCTGGATCCGCTTGCGCGACCACGGCAACGATCCTCCCGGTGACGTGTACGCTGGGCAAGCCATCGAACCGAGCATGGACCGTATCATCGATCTTCACCGTTCCAATGTATCGCTCGGGAAGCGGAACCTCCACTTTGACGCGAGAGAGATCGACCAATTCGACGACCGCCCCCCCTTCCGCCACCCATTGCCCCACTTCGGTAAATTCCTTTGTGACCAACCCATCGAACGGAGCGGTAATGCGAGATTTGTCAATATCGTCTCGGACGCGCTGGATTTCCGTTCGCAATTGAGCCACCCGTTGTCGCAAGGCCATTTCCTGTGTCACGGCATCGTCGAATTCTTTTTGCGTGACCAATTCTTTGCGAAACAGCGCGCGGATACGTGCCAAGTCCTTTTGGGCTTGCCGATGTCGGGTGACCGCTTCTCGGTACGCGGCGAGTGTTGAATGCAATTGGATTTTCAAGGTATCGGTGCGAAGGCGAGCCAGCACCTGCCCGCTGATCACAGCCGATCCTTCTTCGACCAAGAAATCTTCGACGAGCCCTTCGATCTCGCTGGCCACCAGACTCCGCCGCCAAGGTTCCACCGTCCCGACCAAGGTGATGGTTTCCTGAACCAGTCGTTTCTCGATTGGCGCGACCCGAACGGGCACCGGCGGCCGATCCTTGGGAGGAAGCGCCGCCTGCTGCTCATCGCAGCCGACGAAGAGCAGGCTCAGCACCAAGACCAGACCAGGAACGCCTCTGATACCCTGTTCGATTATTTCCCTCATGTCGAGTCATGCACCATTCCGGGGGAATTTGGCCAACCCTTGGACCGCAAGAGAAAACAACAACTCCTCCTTGGCCACGAGCGATTCGGCGGGATTGGTTTCCAACGTCCACATATACATCGTGGCATTGAGCATGCCATGAAATGCCAACGACGCATCCTGGGGATCGACATCACGGAACTCGCCGCGAGAGATGCCGTCTTGAATCACGGCGGCGACCAACGTGATCTGATCTAAGTATTTCTTCCAGATCCGCTCGCCAAACGCGCTTTTGACCGTCCATTCGAAGCCGCTCCACTCAGAGACATAAATCCGAAAAAAATCTCGATTTCGATCGGCAAAGGCCAGTTTGACCCGGATCACGGCCCGGAGCTGGTCTGTCGCCGATTCTGCAAGAGCCAGCGCCGTCTTCAATTGCGCGAACAGGTCATCGATTTTGCGCTCGATCAAGGAAATATAAATCTCTTCCTTGCTGGCAAAGCAGCGATACACCGTCCCCAAGGCGAACTGGGCGGTACGCGCGATCTCCGACATGCTCGTTTTGAAGAACCCGTGCTTCGAGAACAGTTGTTCTGCCGCAGCCAGGATCTCCTCGCACCGAGCCTCCCGCTCCCGCCGCTTTCGTTCGAACCGTCGATCGACGGTCACTGAATTGCTCGCTTTCTTCATGAATCATCATTCTAAATCATGATTAGTCATTCTACAAGCTAGAACTCTCATATCACGGAGGTATAGTCAAAAAGTGTGGAAATAGAAAACAGGCGGTGGCAACCTGTCGGGTAAGCAACCCCCCGGGCTGCCGCCCGGCACAGAAAGGAGGCACCGCCATGGAGAAAGAGCGCACAGCGACGGGAGGCGAGTCAAGGCATCTCTGGGACCATCTGGAGGCGTTTGTG
>RFGF01000049.1 GCA_003695915.1 Nitrospirota bacterium | reverse complement strand
GGCGGGCACCCACCAGCCACACGCCAAGTCAAACCATCACTTTCAAAGGTAAAACAATCCTCCAAAACGCGCTTCACCCGTTCCACACCGCTTTCGGGAGCATAAGGTGCCAGCCCCATTAATTTGTATTCATGCTCCAACGGCACCATTCCCATCATTGCTGTGAACAATGCCCATAGCTCGCCGATCGAATGCTCCATCCTCACCTCGGCGATCCGCTTCAACCGCCCCCTGCTGCCGATGGAAACGGTCGCGCAAAGATCGTCGCCAGCTCCGTCGTTGGTGAGGACGAGAACATCCTCATCATATTTCCCCCACCCATAATAGGCCGAGGCCGCATGGCAAAAGTGATGATCCATCACCTCAATCTTGCTTTGCTCACAACCCATTTGAGCCAGAATATTCTTCCTTTTCTGGATCTGCCCTGCCGCCACAGCGCGTTTAACCCCAAGCTGCTTCAACCCTTCCTTCACACGGGATTTCGCAGGATCCTTCTTGTAGGCGCGGATTCTCGCCTCACGTCCGCCCGGAGGCGGGCTCGGCACATAGGACGAGGCAAGCACAATCCGATCCATCTCGGAGGCCTTGACTCCGCTTTCCTTTTCGATGAATTCGATGCCTTGCAGTGGAAATCCGTGAAAGTTCTTCTCCCTCCGGAGCCGCTCCTCCTGCACAGCCAGACGTACCTCGCCGTCTTCCAAATATACGCAAGATGCGTTGTGCCCATCCTGGATTGCCAATACATTCATCACAAACCCTCCTTCCGGGCCATAACCATAATCTGTTCAAATAATCTATTTGCATCATCCCGAGTGTTCGAATGGGGTAGAACAACTTGGACCTCCCCCCTTTTTTGACTCGGCCTGGCGACATGGGTTTCCAAACCATGGTCCAGTTTTTTGTTAATCTCTTCTATCTCCTGAAATACATTCTTCACATTTGCCTCCGTATGCTCAAATCGACTGTAATTCGTGCCGAATTTATTATTCAGCCTTTCTATTATGTCCCCATAGTTTCGCGTAACTTCCTCGAAGGGCGCCATCACCACCTTATCTATCACACGAAGCGCTGCTGAGTAAAAAAGCTTCCACCTTCGATAGGCATGATCCATATTCACGCTGGGATGTCGTATCACCAACGAGCGGATGGCATCATCCGGCCTTCTGATCAACACAATACAAGGCTTGCCTAATCGAACAGCCCGGAGCACTTGAGCTTCCACATGTAAATGATGCCCCATGGAAACATCTCTCCCCTGAGCCTGCCGGAAAGCCACCACCGCAAATGTATTGGCACTTCTGGGGAATCCTTCAATAACAAGTTCTTTTTCCGGAGAAAACAGGCATTCATCAATATGATGCCTCGGGGCGGTAAGCCTGTATGCCGGAAAAAACAGGGCAGGATAGCGGCCCAAGAAATGTTTCAGCGTATTTTTGACATTCATAGGTAACCTCCGATGAGCCTCAGAAAGGTTCCCGCAGGATCAGAAGCCCGATTCAGAAAACGATGGATCAACTGTATTCTTCGACTCTCAATCGCACTCACATCAATATTCAATCTTTTAGCCATCTTTTCCTTAATACCCTTCTCCAGATGGGAAAGCCTTCCGGAAACCGTAATCGAATCAGGATGCATCCTGAATGCCGAAAGAAATGTGTGCATCCTTCCAAATTTGCAACCAGCCATCCCCATATCAAACCACAGCTCACCATCCCAGCTAACTCTATTTCCCTTATTGAATCCCCCTGCCTGCCGGAAGGCACTGTTGCGGAAGAATGTGGACTGTTGCACAAGAACACATGCCCCAAACACATAGTCGCGTGGGCGGAATCGATGGGAATATGTCTTCCCGATAATGTTTCCAGCACTATCGATCTTGTATCCATGGCCGCTGACAACATCGATCTCGGGATACCGCCTGAAGTAGTCCACGACACGCCTCACCGCCCCGGGGAGCAAGAGGTCATCGGCATTGAGGAAGCCGAAGATCTCGCCCGTGGCCTTGGCGAAGCCCTTGTTCAGCCCATCCGCCGGCCCCTCGTCCGGCTCGAAGATGATGTGATCGATCCGATCGCGATAGCGCTCGATGATTTCCCGGCTGCCGTCCGTGGACCCGGGATCAACGACGATGTATTCGATCTCTGGATAGTCCTGTTCGATCACCGACCGGATGGTCTCCTCCAGGAACCGAGCCTGGTTGTATGAGATGGTGACGATCGAAACCTTCATGCCCCTCCCCATCTAGTTCGAAGCGAACGGGCGGCCCTTTGCTCCTGCCGCACCAGCCGCCAGGAAACCAGCAGCACCGTGAGCTTCACCGCCCAGACGAAGCGCGTCATCGAACCGAGGGGTGAGAAGAACACGTCCCATATACTAAGAAGTGACAAAAACACCAAGGGCGCAAAAAGCTCGTTGGGCTGCCGGAAGGAATGCCAAGCGATCCGCACCACCCAGAAAAGCACGAAGGCCCAGAACAGCGCCCCCAAAATCCCCGCCCAGACCCAGTTTTGAAGAATATGCGAGTGATGAGGTATTAAATCCGAGGATTCGATTCCCCTTTCCAACTGCTCCTCAGATTGTTGATAACCTAACTCCAACAATAGCAAGAGGTACTCACGGTATTTCGGGTCCTTAGCCCAGGAACCGTGGCCGATGATCGGCGAATCCATCACCGCGAACACGGCCGGTATTAGCTCCGCTCGCCCGCCGATCAGCAATCCCAGCTTGCCGGTGGCCTGCATTTCATACTTCATCCTGGCGTGTTCCCCCAACAAACCGTGGTCGGCCATATAGCCGTACAATTGTTTCACCCCAAAAGCTGTAATGAAGACAAGGGCGATCAGAAACAGTAATCTTCTCAAAGAAACTTTCCATCGAAAACGCTCCCCAACCCTTGATCCCCTTAACCAGATGAGAAGTGAACTCAAAATTGTATAAGCACCGAGAGATCTCGCATTCAGGAATATTGAGATCAATCCCAGAAAAATTAGTAAGACCGTGTATTTTCTCAACCGATACAATGCGCGCCCATGCCGCCAGCCAAGATATGCAAAAGTCATCAAAATAAAAGGGACTCCAAATCCAAATTTCCATGGTTCTGCTGAAAAGGACGGTGAAGGCTGGATCAAAGGAGCAATAAGCCAACCGAGAGCATATCCAAAAATAAGGAAATATACGCGCCTTACTTGCTCGGATACCAGCATGTACACAACGATGAAGTCGATAAAAAACACGATGATCGCCGCCCAGCCCCGCATCATGTCCCGGATCGGCGTATGCCGGATCAGGTCCGTGCCCACCTGCCCCAGAAGCCAGATGGCGAATACAGCGATAAGCATCGGCACGGGCTGGCGGGAAAGGTAACGATGCTTGGCACCAAAGATCATGAACAGCAAGACAAACAATGCGATTTCCGAGGGATACACCTCTCCGACAAAAAAGATGTGGTAAAAAGAACCCAGGCCGATCAGGAATACGGCAGCATCCATCCACATGACAGGCGAGGAGGCCATTCCAGCAGCTCTCCTTTCAGATTCGCTCACGGCTGCTCTCATGGCACATCCCTCAACGGCCGAGCGGGAGCGCCCGCGGCAAGTGCGCCCGCTGGAATATCCCGGGACACCACCGAACCGGCCGCCACCACGCTCCCCTTGCCGATTCTCACTCCCTTGAGAACCGTCACACCTGCTCCCAACCATACATCATCTTCAATCACCACGGGCGCGGGTGGAATATTCCGGTTTCCATCCCGACGGTCGCGAAAATCCGTGGAGTGAAAATCCGTGTCAAAAATCCTGCATCCCGCGCCAATCATGACCCGTTCACCGATCAGTACCCGATCCGAGCAGTAAATCACCGCTCCGGAAATTCCCGCTCCGTTTCCGATCTCCAGTCTTGCACCCGGGCTGCCTGCACCATAACAAGCCTGTTCCCGCCACATGCCGGGTTTTCCCTGCATCCGGCATTAAGCGTTACCGAATCACCGATGATCATCTCCGCATCCGGATTGC
>RFGF01000048.1 GCA_003695915.1 Nitrospirota bacterium | reverse complement strand
GGACCTTTTATCAGCCGCGGCTCGTGATCATGGATACGGCAACATTGCGCACGCTTCCACCGCGAGAGTGGAAGGCCGGATTGGCCGAAGTGATCAAATACGGGACCATCGCCGATGCTGCCTTTTTCGCGTATCTTGAAAAACATCTCGATGCCTTGCTTCAGCAAGATGCGGATATCGTGCGCCACGTGGTCAGTCGGTGTTGCGAAATCAAAGCCGAGGTTGTGGCAAGAGATGAACGCGAATCGGGATTGCGGCGGATTTTGAATTTCGGCCACACCGTGGGGCATGCCATCGAATCGTGGAGCGGGTATCGTCGTTATCTGCATGGGGAGGCCGTGGCCATCGGCATGGTGCAGGAAGCGGAGCTGGCTTGGTCGATGGGGTTGTGCTCTCGCGATGTGCCTATCCGGCAGCGGGAATTAGTACGACGAGCCGGCTTGCCGGATCGGTTACCGTCGATCACCTTTTCCGATTTGTGGGCAGCGATGCAACATGATAAAAAAGTTGCCCAGGGAGCCGTCCACTGTGTGTTGCCGCGCGCGATCGGGGAGGTCACGGTAGCTCCCCTCTCGCGATCCCTCGTAGGGCAATGGTTTCGCATGAATCGAACCAACCATCCCGCGACGCATCGACGCGCAATCGGCAGCACGCGTCTTGCAACTTCGAGCTGAGTCCGTATGCCGGAAAAGCGCCCAAAGTCTTTGGCCGAGCTTCAGCATGCTCTGCGCGAGCGGACACGAGAAGTTCAAGTGTTGCATCGCATCAGCGAATCGATCTGCAGCACGTTGGACCTGGAGTCGGTTCTGAAGCATATCGTCGAAGTGGTTGTCGAAGTCACCAAAGCGGATGCCTGTCTGGTGTACTTGCTCTCCGAACGCCGGGACGAGTTGGTCCTGCGAGCGTCCAATAATCCGCATCCCAAGCTCATTGGTCGGATTTCTGTGGGATTGGGCGAGGGGATTACCGGATGGGTGGCCCGTGAACGCGTCCCCGTGGTCATCCCGAAGCATGCGAGCAACGATCCGCGGTTTAAATTTTTCCATCGCTTGCCGGAGGATCGCTATCAAGCGTTTGTCTCCGTTCCCATCGAGACCAAAGGAGACATTGTCGGGGTGATCAACGTGCAGCACAAACGTGCCAAACGCTACAGCGAGGACACGCTGGCGCTGTTGTCCACGATTGCCAAACAAGTGGGAGGGGCAATCGAGAACGCGCGCTTGTACGAAGAGATGCGCCGCCGGGCATTCCAATTGGATACGCTGTCGCAAGTGTCGGAAACCGTCGTCTCCAACCGCTTGATCGAGGAAGTCCTGCAGTTGATCGTTTCCATGACCGCCCAGATGATGGAGTCCAAAATCTGTTCCATCATGTTAGTCGACGATGCCAGCGGGGTACTCCGGATCGTGGCCACACAGAGCCTCAGCGAGGCCTACCGGCGAAAGCCACCGTTGAAAATCGGGCAGAGTATCAGCGGTCGCGCGGTCAAGGAACGCCGACCCATTTATATTCCCAATGTGACGGAAGAGGGTGGCTATTTTTATCGGGATTTAGCCAAGCAAGAATCTTTGTGCTCTCTGCTATCCGTGCCCATGATGATGAAGGACAAGGTGGTCGGCGTCATCAATAGTTATACCTCGCACCTCCATGTGTTCAGCCCCGAAGAAGTCAAGCTATTACAGGCAATTGCCAATCAAGCGGCTGTGGCCATCGAGCATACGCGATTGATGGAAAAGTCGTTTGAAATGCAGGAAGCTTTGGAAATCCGCAAGCTCGTGGAACGAGCCAAAGGCTATCTCATGCAGCGACGAGGACTTACAGAACAAGAAGCTTTTCGGCTTCTTCAACGGCAAAGCATGAACTTACGAAAGTCCATGCGGGAAATCGCCGAAGCCGTTATTCTCGCTGAAGAATTACAGACATCGTCGCAACTGCCTCGGAAGCCGTAACCTCTTTCCCCCGCTTTGTGACACCCGAGGGCGATTGGCCTTCGATGATCGGATGGCAAGCTCGCCGGCTCTGGGTTGAGGCTGCGCATGCGGAAAACGCTTGACAGAAAGATAACGGCGCTGGTAGAGGACCAAGGCAGCAGGGCACCATGCCCAGCGGTGGATGATGACCTGTGCGTGGGACAACGGCGTCCTGGGCCTGTATGGACCAGGGCGTTTTTTTATGGCGATGCTTCGGATTGCAATGGTGCAAATGAACGCCCTCGTGGGCGATGTGGAAGGAAACGTACGGGCCGTGCTTCGTTGGATCAAGGAGGCACGAAAGGCCTCCGCTGATATCGTGGCGTTTCCCGAATTGGTCGTGACGGGGTATCCGCCTGAAGATTTGCTGTTGAAGCCCCAGTTTATCCACGATGCGGAACGCGCGGTCGAACGAATCGCTCGTTCCGTGCGAGGAATCGTAGCCGTGATCGGGTGTGTGCTCAGGGGCAAGGAGGAAGATTTTCTCGATAACGGAGTTTGCGTGGGGCCTAAGGTGCCGAATCTGGCCAACGCGGCCGTTGTGGTCGCACAAGGTCGAATCGTGGGTATTTACCGCAAGCAACTTTTGCCGAATTACGGTGTGTTCGACGAACGGCGATATTTTCGCCCCGGCAGGCACCTTCCGGTGTTTGTCATCAACGACAGCGTCGTCGGCGTCAACATTTGCGAAGATATTTGGTTTGCGGACGGTCCCACCAGAGCCCAGGTCCAGTTTGGCGGTGCTGAGCTGATTCTGAACATCAATGCCTCTCCTTTCCATGCCGGGAAAAGCAAAGATCGGGAGGCGATGTTGGTCGAGCGTGCGCGCGAGAACAGGGTGATCGTGAGCTATACGAATATGGTGGGAGGCCAAGACGAATTGATCTTTGACGGGAACAGCCTGTTGATCGACCAGACTGGGCACGTCATCGGCCGGGCAGCCGCATTCGAAGAAGACTGGCTGCTCGCCGACATCGATTGCCGCGCGGTTCGTGCATGGCGCTCGCACAGGACTCTCTCGTCCCGTCGCTCCGCACGCGTCGTCGAGCGCATCGTGGTGGCGCACGATGAGGGGCGGCGCATCCGCTCTCCCGTGGCGCCGGCTCTTCGTCCACAACTTGGTCGAGTAGAAGAAGTGTATCGAGCGTTGGTGCTCGGCGTGACGGACTATGTCCGAAAAAATCGATTTCGGTCGGTGGTGATCGGATTGAGCGGGGGCATCGATTCTACACTGACGGCCATGATTGCCTGTGACGCGATTGGAGCTTCCAATGTCGTGGGCGTGTTTATGCCGTCTCCCTATACGTCTCGAGAAAGCCGAGAAGATGTTCGTGCCTTAGCATCGGCGTTACAGGTTCCGCTGGTCACGATTCCTATTACAAATATCTTTCGCGCGTATTTGCGCAATCTGCGGCGACCGTTTCAGGGACTGCCGGAAGATGTCACGGAAGAGAACATCCAAGCGAGAATCCGCGGCAACATCTTGATGGCGTTATCCAACAAGTTCGGTCATTTAGTGTTGACGACCGGCAACAAAAGCGAATTGAGCGTCGGCTATGCCACCCTCTATGGCGATATGGCGGGAGGCTTTGCGGTCATCAAGGATGTCCTGAAAACATTGGTCTATGAACTGACTCGATGGCGAATGCACTCGCCGCCTCTGGGATGGAAATCTGTTGCGATTCCTCCACGAATTTTGGAGCGGGCTCCCTCGGCCGAACTCCGACCCGACCAAACCGATCAAGACACCTTGCCCCCGTATGCCGTGTTGGATCCCATTGTCAAAGGTTATGTCGAAGAAGACCGGTCGGCAGAAGACATTGCGGCAATGGGGTTTTCACTCAAAGTGGTTCGACGGGTTATCGAGATGATCGATCGCAATGAATATAAGCGGCGGCAGGCGCCCATCGGCGTCAAAATCACCCCGCGGGCATTCGGAAAAGATCGACGGATGCCGATCACCAATCGATATTCCGGTTAGCTTACGTTCGCCAATGGTGTTCCGGTTGCAAACCACGGTCGTTCGTCGCCATGAATCTTCTTGATCATTTGCCCCGGACTCGCGTGATCGACCAAGCTGCTATCCAGGAGCATCGGCGTATGCTTGCTCAGCGGCTGGCGCAGGGAGCTACCGGTGCGGAGATCATCGAGAGTTTTACGGAATTCATCGATGCCCTACTGATTGCCCGATATCGGGAGACGTCTCGGAGGGTCGGCCAGGCCGATATTGCGGCTCTGCAGCACTGTTGTTTGGTGGCCATTGGCGGATACGGACGCAGAGAGTTGGCGCCCTATTCTGATATCGATGTCATGCTATTGTATCGATCGGGTGCGACCGAAGCAGTGGCGGACTTATCCAAAGAGGTGTTCCATCATTTATGGGACTTAGGCTTTCAGGTCGGCCACAGCGTGCGTTCGATTCCCGATTGCCTCTCCCTTGCCGAAACGGACTTGACCATTCGAACCGCGTTGATGGAAGCCCGATTCTTGGCTGGGGCTCCCACCGTCTTCCATGAATTCCGCCGGCGGTTCGCTCGTCGCTTTTTGGGACGGCGCGCGGACGCTTTCATCCAGGCGAAACTCGAAGAGCGTCAACGCGACTATGCGAAATTTGGCGAGACCATCTATCTATTGGAACCCAACGTCAAGAAAAGCAAGGGCGGCTTGCGCGATGTGCACGTGTTGCAATGGGTGGGAATGGCGAAATACCAAGCTGCGACGCTGCAAGAATTAGTGGATCGGGGATTGATCGCGCATCAAGATTATGTCGCCTTGCTGGAAGCCAGGGAGTTTCTCTGGCGCGTCCGAGCCTTTCTGCATTGTGAGGCCGGGCGAGCACAGGATATCCTCTCGTTCGATGAACAGGTGCGATTGGCGGAGCATTGGGGATTTCACGATCAGCCCCATCTGCTCGCGGTCGAACAGTTCATGCAGCACTATTATCGTCATACACGGGGCATCTACGATCGGTGTCTGCGCTTCGTCGATCGCAGTCGTCGACGCTCGTGGGCGCAGCGTCTCGCCGAGTGGTTACCAGCTCCATTGGTCGAAGGGTCGTTCCGGATCACGGGGAAAAGCCTAACGATCCCCACCGAGAAATTGGGGCACGTGCTGGCTCACCCGGAGCTGCTGCTGCGCCTCTTTCGGCTTGCCCAGGAGCGGGCTCTGATCATCGAGAGTCGGGTATTGGAAGAGTTGCAGCCCCATCTCGAAACGATGCCGAACGAATGGTTTCACACGCCCCATGCCAGTCGGTTGTTCCGGCAGATTCTCACAGGGCCCGGACCGATTGCCGAAACCTTGGATGCGATGCATCGGGCTTATGTGTTGGAAAAGCTGATTCCGGCGTTTGCACGGGTCCGAGGATTGATGCAATTCAATCAGTATCATAAGTACACCGTGGACGAGCATAGCTTGTTGGCGGTGAAGCACGCGGAGATGTTGGCGCACAGGCAGGACTTCGTGGGAACCGTCTACCGGGACGTTCCCCAAAAAGATCTCGTGCATTTGGCATTACTGCTTCACGATCTGGGGAAGGGGCGAACCGGTGATCACAGCGAGGTCGGTAGGGAAATTGCCCAAAAGACCGCTGCCCGATTGAGCTTGACCCCGCACGAAACGCACATCTTGGAATTTTTAGTGCACAAACATTTACTCATGGCTCATACGGCGTTCCGGCGCGATATCCACGACGATAAAGTGCTGCTCCGTTTCGCGCGCGAAGTCAAAACGCCGGACATGCTGAAGCAACTCTTCGTGTTGACCGTGGCCGATATCGCGGCCGTGGGCCCCGAGGTGATGACCAAGTGGAAGGAAGCCCTCCTGATCGAGTTATTTGCGCGCACGTTGGCGGAGTTAACAGGGGGTCGAGAGGCAGCCAGTGATGAGCACATTCAGTATGTGGTCCGAGAGGTGGTCGCCTTGGTTCAACGCGAGCAGGAGACCGGTGCAAGAGGAACAGAGCCTGTCGAGCCTGATCCATGGCGTGACGAATGGGTCGCAACCCAATTGCAGGAATTCCCCAGCCGGTACGTGACGGCCACGCCGCCCGCTCTGATCGTCCAGCACTTGCGAGCCATTCGTGCTCTTCGAGACGAGCCGCAAGTCTTGGCCGAGTTCGACGAGGAACGAAAGGTCTGTGAATACACGCTCATCACCAATGAACATCGCTATCCCAGCATCTTCCTCCATGTCACCGGTGTGCTGGCGGGAATGGGGCTCGAGGTGCTCAATGCACACATCACGACGCGCCGAGATGGGATCGTGGTCGATCGGTTTGTCGTGCACGATCCTGATTACGACGGCCGGCCACCGCGAAGTCGTCTCGAGGCGGTGAGCGAAAAGATTGTGCAGGTGCTGACGGGGCGTGAACCGATCGAGCAGGTCTTTGCGCGAGGACGACGATTCCAGGCTGGCCGACGTTTCCCGACCGGCCGTCATCCCACAGAAGTGCACATCGATAACGAGACGTCCGATCAATATACCGTCATCGACGTCTTCGCCGACGATCGTCAAGGCCTCTTGTACGTGATCGCCAAAACCTTGCACGAACTCGGGCTGTCGGTGGGCATGGCTCGGATCGGGACCAAACTGGATCAGGTGGCGGATGTGTTTTATGTCACCGGGCCAAATCGGGAAAAGATCGACTCGCCGGCCATGTGCGAACGCATTTGCACGACTCTGCAACAGGCAATAGATCGGTTTTTGGACGCGCAGATCTAGGTCTACAGGCAATCTTCCATGTCTTCTCTCCGTTTTATGGTCAAGGTGTGTGAGCCCAATTTCGTTGACCGTATGGCTTTAACGAGTTGTCGATGTTCGAGCGATCCTAGGCCATCACTGCATCGCTCATCCTAAAGACGGCTCCTTTGTTATTTTTCAGTCGACTGTTTGCAAAAATCTCTATGCCGGGTCTCTCGAGGCATCGATAGCGAAAACCCACATCAAAGAAACGCTTCTGGCTCAGCTAATGTGCTTTCCTATCGTTTACTGCCGGTTGAGCGTTGTCGCCATTGTCTTGCAACATCGTCGTGAACGCGTGGATCGGTTTTTCTTTATACGCTGCTGCAATGTGCAACATTCCATCTGGTTTTTTGGCACAATTGTCCATGTTAAAAAAGATAGACTTTCTTCGTTCCTGTCCCGAACTTGATGGCGATGATTCCTCAAAGGCCAAAGCTCTGGTGACGAGCCTTTACATCTTCATGGAGCAATCGACAATTCCATAGTTGATAAGACACTGGCGGAGGTCTTTTGTACGAGCGTGCGATAAGCGATGCCTTTGTTCGGCCCTGAACCCCCTCTACATGCCGCGCTACCGCTTCGCCGCATCGCTCTGTATCCTGGAGCCTTTCGGCCTCCCCATGCTGCCCATGTGCATGCCGTCCATGCCTTGCTCCAGCGCCGGGATATCGATGAGGTGGTCGTGATCGTCTCGAATCGGTGTCGTCCTGTTCCGGGAACGACCCGCGTGCTCGGTGCCGATGTGGCCGAGAAGATCTGGGGAATTTATCTTCGCGGGTTCGATACTTCGCGTGTGCGTGTGGAAATGGCGTCCGAGACAGCGATTCGCCATGCTCTGGAGTACTTCCATCGTGTGCCGCCCGGCTCCACGCTGTATTTTTGCCTAGGGGAAGCTGATTTCGCGAGCGGAGATCCACGGTTTCAGAGCATTGCCGAATTAGCGGAACGCACCGGCATTGCCGCGTCGATCATCGCAGCACCAACAGGCGGGATGACGGTGCGCGGTACGGATGTCCGTGCGGCCTTGGGTCAGAGAGAAGCTGGACGCCATGCGTTTCTGGCTGCCCTGCCGGATTACCTGACAGAGACAGAGCGTCAGGACGTGTGGGAGCTGTGCCGGGCGAATCTGAAAGCGATGAGCGAGGTCCTTGCGCCGACGATTCGTACCATCGTGGAACGGCAGGCCTTGGGTCCGCTGGTCGAGCTTCGGCCTGTTC
>RFGF01000047.1 GCA_003695915.1 Nitrospirota bacterium | reverse complement strand
GTCTCGTCCTCCGAGCTCGAATCAGGAGCTTTATCAAAGTCTTCTATGGCTTTGCGAAGTTCTTTGCACTTTGCACGATATTTGTCTACGAGGTCTTGTAGCGTCCGTGTTTTGTGACGCAGAAAGATTTTCGAATTTGCGGTTTGGATTTCTTGGTCGCCCCATGCTGCAAGATCAATATCGTTTAGCTTATCCTCCATATCCTCAAGAAGATCTTGCATACATTCAATCAAATGGTTTTTTTCACTCCTATATTGTGTTTGGGACTTCTTCAACAGTTTTCCGCCCTTATAAATTTTTTCGATCGCAGAGACGAAGGGAATCAACGAAACGAAGGTTTTTGCAGTTTTGGCCTTGCTGCCGAATTTCTTCCTCGCCACCTTCTTGATGGCTTCCTTGGTCGTCGCAGGTCGTATGATGTCGGATTGTCGAAAACCCTCAACATCGAAAGCCAGTGTCCTTGTGGACGGCATTCCTTGGGGCTCGACAAGCCCCACACCGGTATGCGCGCCAGATGCAGCCAGCGTTTGGGTATTGGCCGTGATCGCCAGCCCCCCTTCGCCGATACCGAAGAAACCCGGCACCCCGACCATGACCGTACCGAGGGAAATGCCGGCATCGATCAGCCCCAGTGCGCAAATTTTCAAGCCTTCTCGATTTTTCTTAGCCTTGATAGCTTGAGTGGCATCCTTGATGAGCCGATACGATTCGACCAGCCCTTTCCCGAAGGCGTCTATTTCGCGATCGACGGGTAACCGTGTATACCCGCTGGGCCGGAACGGGATCGGCCATAACTGGAGCGGATGAGATACGTGAACTCTCCGTTGAATGGTTCGCATGCCTTCAGGAGCTTCGCCTCGGCTGAATGCTCTCCTGGTTGTTGCACCCTGAAGCGGGAGGGCTTTCCGTGCGCCAACGTTTTTGTTCATACGCATCGCCAGGGTTTGTAAACACTTGGCTTGGAAGCTATCGTCGGCCAATTTTTGGATGGCCCGCTGATGAATGGCATGAGGACGATGGTCCGGGATTGTAAAGGAGCCCTTGGGATGCGTCGTCTTGCGCTCAATCGCTGCGGATCTACGGCAGGCTCGGTCTCGGACAACATGTGCTTTCATGCCACGTTTCTCCTCTGTATTGCTGTATTGCTAGCATTGCCTTTTGGGGATACTCTGCTCTCGGTCATTCCCTCGCTCTAATCAAGCCGTCGCCTTGTGGCGTCATAATAGAGACTCTCAACCCAAACAATACACCTGTAAAGGGGTCAAAGCTTTGGTTGAACAATAGTATTTGCCTGCTCCCGTGTCTCTGTATGGCTCGTCCCCTCCGCATTGCATATCCTGGAGCTGTCTATCACGTGATGCATCGCGGCCTGGGTTGCCAACAGGGCTTCCGCGGTCCCGCCGATTACGAGCCCTTCCTCGACATGCTGCGCGAGAGTCATGCCCGGTGGGGCCTAGCAATTCTGGCGTATGGTCTCATGGGCCATCATTAGCATCTCTGCATCTCGGTATACGCACCCCTTTCGGCAACCTCGGCCGGGTCATGCGGCATATGACTGGGCTCTATACCCAACGCTTTCATCGGCGCACCGGGAGGGTCGTTGTTTCGGGGCCGCGACAACGCCCTCCTGGTGGAAGCCGACCGCTATTTAGTGGCAGTGGTCCGCTCCATTCATCTTCAGTCTCTCCAGGCGAGACTCGTCCAAACGCCCGAAGCCTACTGATGAAGTAGTCATGTTGCTATTTGACTATTTGAACCCGAGGGCGGCCCCTCCCTGGCTCCCTGTCAGAAAGCTATTGCAAGCCTTTGGGCACCTCGTGATTTTCATGCGTTTGTCGTAACGGGTACTGAAGAGGAGCTGGAGGCCTTTTATAGGGCCAAACGGCACCTGCCCGTGTTCGGTACGGCTGGGTGTGGGGCATGGGTGACCAAGAAGGTTCGCCAAATCTCACGGGAATATCCTCGCGATGAGCGCGCCGAGGTCCGTGCGTCAGTCCAGCAAGTCGTGCAGCGAGTGGCGGCAGGGTTTGGGGTAGAGACTGCTCAGATAATGCAGAATTGGCACGGCCATGCGGGTGAGGAGCGTGGCGGCGACTTCGCCGGCCATCAAGGAAATGGCCAAGCATTGGAAGATGGGATCGAACAAGATGACCCTGGAGCCGACAATAACTGCCGAAGCTGTACTACTTATTACGATTATGGTGTAGTTTCTACACACGCCTTTGGAGACTTGGTAGCTTGGGGAAAGGCTTGAAGAAGTTGCCGGTCATTCGTGATGAGCCACGTTTCCAAATTATGCGCCAAGCTAACAAACTCACAATCGTAAGCAGAACATCCAGAATCTCTCGCCAGCTGCATGACGGCAGAAGACACGACACCAAACTCCAGATCTTTCAGCCATTGCTCCGCATGACCGAGAATTTCCATCGCCTCCTCGTAATCCAGCTCTTTTTTCCGGAGCAGGCCGACCAGCGTATTCCGAAATTCTGAGCGCCAGAGCAGAGGCACGGCCCACATTGGATCTTTTTGGAGTACGGCCTCGGCTTCGAGCGTGCGCTGTCCTTCTACATAGAGAGAGGCAATGAGATTGGTATCCGCCACAATCATGGGCGGCCCTTCTCTTTGAGAACCTTCAATGTCTTATCCGTCAGCGTCTTTCTTGGAACTTTTCGAATACGCCTCACTCGCTCTAACAATCGATCGACGTCCATCGGTCGATTTTGAATGACCGACTCCAGGCACACGATCACTTCATTGTTGAGGCTTCGACGATGTTGAGCTGCTCGTTGCTTGAGTTTGCGCAATAAGTTATCCGGAACATTCTTTAACGTGATCGTCGCCATACGCTCTCCGTTCAATTTGTTATTGATTCCATCATGGAACCATATTGGATGCTTTCGGTCAAATCGACCAATTCGATTCACGAAAACGCTAAATACGTGATTTACGATGAACGTCCGTTGGCAATTGCATTCGACATCACCACATGCCGTCGAACTACTTAGTTACACGTTGACTTTCTTTCAGCTAATGCATCACATCGGATGCCGTGAAGAGCGCTATGAGGATACGTCTCGATCCCGATCTTGAAACACGGCTCGATCGACCCTGCAGGCAAACCGACCGGAACAGAAGCGATGTGGTTGGAGAAGCGCTTCGGCGACAGTGTAACTTGCTCCGCTTTGAGCGTCTCCGAGACGCGGTGCTGCTGTTTGTGGAAGCTTAAGAATATCCGACGCCGAGTGAAATTATATGTTTTGGACTAATCGCGAGGATCCTCAAAACAAGAAAAATCGGTTTTGCGCTGGTTCTCCACCCCGCTCGCTCAGATAATACAGAATCGGCACGGCCATGCGGGTGAGGAGCGTGGCGGCGACTTCGCCGGCCATCAAGGAAATGGCCAAGCCTTGGAAGATGGGGTCGAACAGGATGACGGCGGAGCCGACGATGACGGCCGAAGCGGTGAGCAGCATAGGGCGAAAGCGAACAGCCCCGGCATCGATGACGGCCTCGGCCAACGGCATACCTTCTCGCCGGCGCAACTCGGCGAAGTCGATGAGGATGATGGAGTTTCTGACGACGATACCCGCGCCGGCGATGAACCCGATCATGGATGTAGCCGTGAAAAACGCATCGGCCATGGCATGTGCGGGCAGGATGCCGATCAGGCTCAATGGAATGGGGGCCAGGATGACCAGTGGCGTTTTGAACGATTGGAACCAGGCTACGACCAGGATGTAAATCAGCACGAGCACCGCGCCAAAGGCCAAGCCCAAATCACGAAAGACTTCATACGTAATCTGCCACTCGCCGTCCCATTTGAGACTCAGCGTTTCCGTGAGAAACGGTTGCTGAGTGGCATACCGCGGAATCGCCGATCCATCGGGCAGCGTCATCCGATCCAACCGATCGTTGAGCTTGAGGATGGCATACACAGGGCTTTCTTCTTCGCCTGCCACGTCTCCGGTCACATACACGACCCGTTTCAGATTTTTCCGATAAATGTACGGCGCTTCGTGCGTGGCTTCGATGTCGACCAATTCGGCAAGGGGGATCGATCGGCCATCCGACGCAATGACGCGCAAGGCTTGAAGATCCTCGAGGCTCGATCGCTGGGCGCGCGGCACGCGGAGGATCACCGGAATGTCTTCGCTCGCGTTGGGTACATGCAGCAAGCCGATCACCTTCCCGTCGAGGGCCACTTGCAGCGTCTCGACAATCCGGGCATCGGTGATTCCACTGAGTGCCGCCTTCTTCCGATCGATCGCAAAACGATATTTCGGCTGTGGCGCTTCGACATACCAATCGACATCGACCACGCCCGGCGTCTGCTCGAACATCTCCTTGAGGCGCTGCGCAAACGCAATCTGTTCGTCATAGCGAGGGCCGTACACTTCAGCGACCAGCGTTTGCAAGACCGGCGGCCCGGGCGGCACCTCGGCAATCTTGACCCGCGCTCCGTACCGGCGCGCGATCTCCTGGATATCGGGTCGCACCCGTTTGGCGATATCGTGGCTTTGCGCAGCTCGCTGGTGTTTGGGAACGAGATTGACCTGTATATCCGCCACGTTGGGCCCGGATCGGAGAAAATAATGACGCACCAGTCCATTGAAATTATACGGTGACGCCGTTCCCACGTAGCGTTCGTAATCCGTCACTTCCGGCACGGTCTTGAGGTAGTCTCCGATGGCTGCGGCCACCTGCGCCGTCTTTTCCAAGGCTGTGCCTTCGGGCATGTCGATGATGATCTGAAATTCGGATTTGTTATCGAACGGCAGCATTTTGACGTGGACGACTTTGACGAACAGCAGTGCCACCGCCCCGGCCAGCAGCAGGCCGACGGACAGCAAAAACGCCCAGCGGATCACGGGTCTGTAAATCAGCGGCGTCATCACACGGCGATAGACTCGCGTGGTCCAACTCTCCTGCGGCGCGTTACCCTCGTCTTCCCGTTCCCGCTGCAGGAGCTTCGCTGCCGCCCACGGCGTAATGACGAACGCCACGGCCATGGAAAAGAGCATGGCCGTCGAAGACCCAATGGGGATCGGCCGCATATACGGCCCCATGAGTCCGCTGACAAAGGCCATGGGCAAAATCGCGAAAATCACCGTGAGTGTCGCCAGGATCAACGGACTTTGAACTTCGGTGACGGCTTCCACGGCGATGTCGTAGATCGATCGTCCCTTGTTCCGGGGAAGCTGAAAGTGCCGCACGATGTTTTCCACATCGACGATGGGATCGTCCACCAAAATACCAATGGAAAAAATCAGGGCGAAGAGCGTGACCCGATTCAGGGTATAGCCGTAGAGGTAATACACGAGCAACGTAAACGCCAAGGTCACCGGCACGGCCACCAGCACGACGAGCGAAGCCCGCCATCCGAGAAACAGCGCGATCAGGAGCGTGACCGAGACGACGGCGATCATGAGATGTTTGAGCAGTTCATCGGACTTTTCTTGTGCGGTTTCGCCATAGTCTCGAGTCACCGTCACCTGCACATCGTGCGGAATGAGCCGCCCTGTGAGTTGTTCCACCTTGTGCATGACGCGCTCGACGATCTCGATCGCATTGGTCCCTTTTCGTTTGGCAATGGAAATCGTCACCGCCGGATGCTGGTCACCGGGCGCAGCCGCGATGCCTTTGGTCGATGCGGCTGGCCCCGGGCTGATAAACACATAATGCACGGGTTCTTCCGGGCCGTCCTCGACGCGAGCGACATCCCGCAGATAGATCGGTCGCCCGTCGTAGGCGCCCACCAGGACCTGCTCGACCTCGGCCGCGCTGTGGAAATAGTGTCCGACGTCTACGAGAAATTCGGTATTGTCCCGAGAATAACTTCCTGCCGGGCGCTCGTGATTCGCGGCCAGGAGCATCCGCTTAATGTGCACCGGATCCACATGATGTGCGGCCATTTTGACGGGATCGAGAAGGATCTTGAGTTGACGACGCTGTCCGCCGATGAGTTTGGTCTCCGAGACATCCGGAATATCTTTAATGTGATTGTCCAGTTCGGCGGCCAGACGCCGGAGTTCAGCAGGTCCGTATCCCTCACCCCACAGCGTCAACGCCAAGATCGGCACATCATCGATCGACCGGGGCTTGACCAGCGGCTGCGTGGCGCCGGGAGGAATCAGGTCGAAATTGGAATAGAGCTTGTTGTACAGCTTGACCAGCGAATCTTCTTCATCCTCGCCCACATAAAATCGAACAACAGCCATGCTCAGTCCCGGCATCGAGATGGAATACACGTATTCGACGCCGGGAATTTCCATGAGCTTTTTTTCCATAGGGATCGTCACGCGGGATTCCACCTCCTGGATCGAAGCGCCGGGCATCTCCACGAAGACGTCCATCATCGGGACAATGATCTGCGGTTCCTCTTCACGGGGCGTAGCGAGGATGGCGAACAATCCGAGGAGCAACGAGGCGAGTACGATCAAGGGCGTGAGCTTCGAATCCACGAAGCTCCGGATGACCGTTTCGATGAAATGGCCGCGCGGGGAAGAAGTGGTCATGGCGCACAAGGCTCACACACCGGCTTGGCGATGGCGACGATGCCCGTCGATCCCGATCACGGGCGTGCTCGCCTCATGGAGCGATCGGCACCGGCGGTGCGCCTGCAGAGGATGCGCAATGCTCGATCGAGAGTTCGAGTACCTGCCATTGCGTCCGGTTGACGGCTAAGCGGTCCAGAACATCGACGCGACACACCGAAGCGCTCGTCCGTTCGAGGAATGATGCCAGGCGATCGGCCTCGACGAGCACCCGGATACGCGGATAATTCTGCCACTGCTCGGGCAAGTCATCCATATCGGAGATCACGTGTTGTCGAAGGCGTTGACCGCCGTAATAGCGCATTTCCTCGGTCAAGCTCCCCCAAGGGGCGACAATGATCAAAGGCACTGGCTCCTGCCAAAGCGCCTGCAGTCGAGCCATGACAGGCTTGGCGGACGCATGCCGTTCGATCCCGGGAAGCACCACACCGTTGATGAATATCAAGAATCCTATCGCCGCCAGTCCCAGACTCGTCACACCCAACGCGCGTTCTTCGAGAAAGGCGGTCACGATCATCCACAGGCCCACCAGCACCAACGCCATCATCGCAAGATCGGGAAAGGCATCGCGCGGGATATTCAGCATCCGTTCGAAGAGGTACGGGCTCACCGCTCCCAGTAATAGAAAAATGACTCCATAGGTGGCCAGCATCATCCGCCATCCTGCTCGAAGCACGACCGACATCTCCTTCCCATCCATCACCGCGCGGATAGAATAGCCAGCCGCGAGTGCCAGCACTGGAGTCAGCGGCAGCAGATAGGGTTCGCGCTTGACCTGCGCGAGGCTCAACAGACCGAAGACGATTCCGAACCAGAGGACGACCAACCCTTCTCCAGGATGATCGCGAAAGGGATGACGTTTCCACATCAGCGCCAAGCCGGGCATCAGAAGCAGACTCCATGGAAAGCCATCGAACCAGATCATTTCCGCGTACCACCAGAGCGGCCGGCTGCCCCAGTATCGTGCAAGCGATTCCAGTGAAAAGACACGATGGATTTGTTCGGTGAAAAAATAATGCTGGAGATACGCTGGATCCCATACGGCATAATAGCTACTCAGAACCAAGACAGAGATTCCCAGCCCGAGCCATGTCGCTCGAGCCTTCAGCGGGCGCCAATCCTGCTGTTGCCACATCCAGGCCACGATGACGGCAAGCGGCAGGACCAACGCATGGACCGCTTTGAGCATGACTCCCACGGTCATGCTCATGAAACTGAGCCCATACCACCAGGACGGTGCCGCTCGTTGCTGGGCTGCGACCCAGGCGTACACGGCAAAGGTCATCGCCAGTGTCGTTCCGGCATCGAAAGAGATGCGCGGGCCATACCAGAGCATCATGTAGGTCGTAGACAGAGCCAGACCAGCCCACCATCCAACCGTTGCATCGAACAGTTGGCATCCCAGACGATAGGTGACGAGGACCAGAGCCAGGCACGCCAACACGGAAGGCAATCGGAAGGCCAATTCACTCTCACCAAACAGATGGACGAACGCCGAAACCACCCAGAAGAACAGTGGCGGTTTATTGAAATAGGGCTCCCCTTCATAGCTCAACGCGGTCAAGGACTGTCCGGCGTTCAACTCCCGGACAATCTGGGCATACATGCCTTCATCGAACCCGAGCAGTCCCCATAAAAGATTCGGGGCAAACGCCAGTACCCCGACGATCATGAGGACTATCAAGCGCAGGGAGCGATTGGCGAAAGACGTCTGCAGGGATTCTCGAGGAACTATTGCGGAGATCGTGGAGGATACCCTGTTCATTGCCGCCTGTGGTACAACCTTTGCAATGCTACCTAGCGCCATCGTGTCCGGCTCGATTGTCGTGGGTCGTTCACGGTTCACGTAGCCTTGATCATTCCTCTGCCAAAGCCCTCTAGAGTGCTCTCAAGGTTTATGCCATAAATAGCCAATCATGCACAAAAGAGCCATGCGACATGTCACACCGAGAGCACCCCGATACCCCGATTGCTTCACAGGCGTGTACGCATATCGGATGAGGAACAAAGCATGTCGAGCAGAAAGGAGCAAAGCACTATGCCGTTTGCTGTGATGCTTCGTACTGGATGCTGGGGGCTTCTGTCTCTCTCGATACTCACCGCGATCGCTCGTTGGCCTGTGGCATATGGGCAGGCAGCAGAAGCGCTCACGTTGGACCAGGCCTTGACGCTGGCCCTCGAACACAATCCGACAATCCAGGCCTCCCACGAGGAGGTCAAACGTTCGGACGCCGAGTACGACAGAGCGACGGGGGCGTTCTTTCCCAAAATTAATGTCTCGGGGACCTATACTAATACCAATCGGCCTTCACAAGCGTTCGGCATCTTGCTCGATCAAGGGCGGTTCACCGCAGCGGATTTTGCTATCCCCAAACTCAACAATCCGGGAACCCTCGAGAACTTCAATTCGGCGATCAGCCTCAATCAACCAGTATATAATGGCGGCCGCGAGTTGCTCGGGTTGGAATTGGCAGAAACCGAGCAATCAATCGCGCAGGAAGGGCTTGAGGAGACGCGACAACGGATATTGTTCCAGGTTGCCGCTTCTTATCATGCGTTGGCGCTCGCGAAAGTCGCGCTACGCATTGCCGAGGAGACGGTGGCCATCGCGAAGGACAACCTCGTGCGCATCGTGGCGCGCTATCGCCGTGGCATCGCCGTCAAGTCCGATGTCCTGCAAGCGCGTGTTCGGCTCGCGGCCCATCGGGAAGACGTCGTCCGCGCTCGACAGCGCGTTGCCGTGGCGAACATTCGCCTGCGCCATGCCATCGGTGTCGATTATGACGTGGATACGGCCGAATCGCTGTCACCCGAATCCCCGCCCGCGCTCGATCGTGCCCGATTGATGCAAATGGCGATGGCGCAGCGCCCGGACTATCGTCGATTGCAAGCCCAGTTGCACCAGGCGGACTTGGCTGTCCAGAAGGCCAAATCGGCATTTTTCCCGAACCTGAACCTGCAGGCCAATTACGAATTGAACGCGACCGCCCCCTTCAGTCCGAACGGTTCCAACAATTATTCCGTGTTCGGGATCCTGAGTCTCAATCTGTTCAACGGGCTGAGCGACGCGGCCACGGTTCGAAAAACGCAGGCACAGGTGGAAAAAGTTCGGCATCTGCTGGACGCCACACGACGCCGCATCGAAGTGGAGGTCATGGAGGCCTCCTCGCAGGTGACGGCTGCAGCCGAGCGATTGACCGTGACGGAGCAGGCCGTCGAACAGGCAGACGAACATCTGCGCATCATGCGCAACCGGTATACCAGCGGTCTCGCGCCTGTGCTGGATCTCCTGACGGCGGAGTTGATCCTCCGGCGCGCCAAACTCGATCGCGTGCAGGCGCTGTACGATCTGCACGTAAGCCAGGCTCGGTTGGATCTGGTAACCGGCGCGGTGTCTGGGAGCGGGAACTCATGAGACGCACGTGGCTGATCGTTCTGGTCGCCTGCTTTGCGGGAATCGGATGTGAGGAACATGCCTCGCCGCCTCCCAGCTCGTCATCATCTCCACCCGTGATCCACGCTGAGCGCGTAACGGTCGAGCGCCTTTCGCTTCCGGCGTCGATCGAGGTCACCGGTGTCGTCATGGCCAAAACGCGGGCCACCCTCGCACCGAAGATCGGCGGGCTGGTGCGATCGGTTACGGTACGAGAAGGGGATCGCGTGCGGAAGGGCAAGCCTGTCGTTCGACTCGACGATGCTGAGATCGGAGCCCACGTCGCTCGCGCCAAAGCGGTCCTCGACAATGCCCGGATTCAATACGAGCGCATGCAAGGGTTGTATCGTGAGGATTCGGTCGCGAAACAGGAGTTGGACAATGCCGAACGAGCCTTTCGCGTAGCGAAAGCGCAATATCGTGCCGCAGTGCTCCGGCTACAGGATACGGTGATCCATTCCCCCCTCGATGGATATGTGACCGAACGTTCGATCGAGCCCGGCGAATTTGCCGGCCCGGGCCAGCCGCTTCTTACCGTGGAGGATCCGAATTCTCTGCAATTCCACCTTCACGTGCCCGAGCAACACGCCACTTCGCTCGAACGGGGCAGGAAGCTCTCACTCATCATCGACGCTCTCGCCTTCTCTCAGCAGGATACGTCGATAACCGGAACGATTGTAGAACTCGTTCCGGCCAGTGATCCGGCCACCCATACCGTTCTCGTCAAGCTCGATCTGCCTCGCATACCGGGCTTGCGGTCCGGCATGTTCGGGCGAGGCTTCTTGGTCGGAGAACCGCGTTCGACGTTAGCGGTGCCCCTTACCAGCCTCGTATATCGCCATGACCTCACAGGCGTCTACGTGGTGGGACCGGACAGCGGCGTCCGGCTTCGATGGGTCAAAACAGGACGACAGATGAACGGAACCATAGAAATTTTATCCGGTCTCAACGAAGGCGAATACATCTTGCGGGATGCCTCGAAAGGCATCGATGGAGCCAAATGGGCCCAGCCTGAATCGACTTCGTCTCGAATCTCACCCGACCGAACAACGGATGCATCATGAGTCGATGCTTCGAGGTCGCAACAGTGCCCCGAACATGCCTTCTCTGCCTGCACGAGATAACCACTGTGTTAATGGAACACCCTTAACGCCTTAACTTAACGGCTAACGGTTTTTGTCAGCTTAAACTGATCGCTTTCTCTATTTCTTATCGTTAAGTGCAAGATCCCTTGTGGCCTACTCCACAGTCGTGGCTTTCGTATTTCAGTCAATACACGGCGAGAGCACGTGCGATATTCGCAACCAGCAACTGGCATCAGCTTTGCCTAGGCAATTGATGGGAGCATTCGACTCGCTATTCGGGAGACCGAAGGTGTTACCGAGTGCTCGTTGTCTGCATGGAGAGTCGTTCCTTTATGCGCTCGCTGGCCAAACACAGCAAGGCCTTTCATTACCATCTGATATGGAGGTTTACCATGAACATGAGGACAGGCATGATTCGGCACCCCGGCCATCGCGTTACTACCATGGCATGGTCCTTCGTCGTTGTGATCCTGAGCCTTTTTCTTCTCAGCCAGAACGAGCTCTCTGCGTCCACCGGAGCCGAGATCGTCGTCAGCGAATGTATGGCCTGTCACCGATTCACCGGCGAACCCACTTCCCGCTTCAAGTTATTGGCTCCCGATCTCATCTGGGCGGGGAGTAAATATCAGCGGGACTGGGTGATCCGATGGCTGACAGGCCAAGAACCCCCGCTCTACGCCAAGGGATACCGTTGGGACCAAGGGGAAGAGCTCGAACGGCACATGACCGTACCCCGTTCGCGCGCTGAACTCATTGCCGACTATTTCGAAGAATATTTGATCGATCCGCGCGTGAAGGTGGGAGCCTTCGACATCTCGACGATTACGAAAAAAGAAGTGGAATTCGGTGCCCAATTATATAAAGAACACGCCTGTATCGGGTGTCATCGAATCAAGGAAAACGGCAAGCTCGTGGGAGGTCCCCAAAGCACCGATCTTTCGGAATCCGGGCGGCGGTACAAAGTAGATTGGCTCTACCGATTCGGGATCAATCCGCAGGATTATGTTCCCCACAGCGGTGAATTTCTTGCGGATGTGAGCGAACTGGGGCTCCGGTATATCATCGCATTTTTGGCCGTTCAGGGACGCGAGAATTTCCCTTACTTCGAGCCGTGGAAAACCAAAGAATTCGAACAGGCGAGTGTGGCACGTGGACAACAATTGTACAAAGAATATTGCGCTCAGTGCCATGGCTTCACTGGTCAGGGCGACGGGCCGGCCGCGTCCGGTCTTTCTCCGAAACCGGCGATTCATGCGAACATTCCCTTCGATACGCTGCCCATGGAATATCTGTACAATGTGATTTATCACGGTGGTCGGAGTGTGGGGAAAGCTCCGATCATGCCCTACTGGGGCTTGACCCTCGGGCAACAGGGTGTGGCCGATGTCATTGCGTATCTCCGTGCGACCTTCAAAGGTAAGCCGCAAGCAGCTCCCGGCAAACCAGGGGCTCCGTCAGGTGTCTGCCCGCAACCACGTCAGACGAAACAGGCCCCTCCGGAGTTCCAGCGATTGACAAATCCCATTCCTGCCACCGAGGCCAATATTCAAGCCGGAAAACGGCTCTTCCAAGAAACGGCCAAGCCGCTGGCCTGCAAACAGTGTCACGGAGAAAAAGGCGATGGCCGAGGTCCTCTGGGAGCAGCTTTGGTCCCACCACCCAGGAATTTCACGTGCAGCGACACGATGAAGACGATCTCGGACGGACAAATGTTCTGGATCATCAAGCATGGATCGCCGGGCACTGGCATGATGGCGTTCGCGAATCTCTCTGACCAGGAAGTTTGGCAATTGATCCAATATATTCGGACACTGGCTCAGTGAGGCGTCCGATGCAAGACCTTCGAAAATCGATGGCGCTCCACGACCACGATCGGGAGAGGATAGAGAACGCACGATCATCGAGTCTTGCGAACGTCCACTCGGGCATCACGCGCCGCTCGCTTCTGCGGGCGGCGGTGATCGGAAGCGGGCTCGCGTTGGCGGGGATTCGGCCTGCGCACACGGCGGATCAGCCAGCCGTGCACTTGCCCTTCGAGCGAGGATATCGCCCGCTGGTCGCCTTTCCGCAAAAACGCCCGCTCATGCTCATGACCATACGCCCGCCCCAACTGGAAACCCCGTTCCATCTCTTCAATGACCGGATCTTTACGCCGAATGATGCCTTTTTTGTCCGCTGGCACTTGGCCAATATCCCAACCACCGTCGATCCCGCGACCTTTCGCCTGCGCGTCCATGGCCACGTCGAGCGATCGCTGACGTTGAGTCTCGCCGATCTCCGCACCCAGTTCGAAGAAGTCGAACTCGCGGCCGTCTGTCAGTGCGCGGGCAACAGTCGGGGATTCTTCGAACCTCGCGTTCCCGGCGGCCAATGGGGACACGGTGCTATGGGAAACGCGCGCTGGACCGGCGTGCGTTTGCGCGACATTCTCGATCGAGCCGGAGTCAAACCCGGTGCCGTGCAGGTGCGGTTCGATGGACTCGATCGACCGGTCGCGGAAGGGACGCCGGATTTTCGGAAGTCTCTGAATGTGGAGGATGTCATGAACGAGCACGTCCTCCTGGCCTACGCCATGAATGGCGAACCGCTTCCATTGCTGAACGGCTTTCCGCTCCGTCTGGTGGTTCCCGGATGGTATGCCACGTATTGGGTCAAAATGCTGAACGACATCGAAGTCTTGAATACCGCCGACGAAGGATTTTGGATGACGCACGCCTATCGACTCCCCGCCGATCCGTGCCGGTGCATCGAGCCCGGGCAACGGCCGGCGCGCACCGTTCCGATCGGCCGTATGCCCGTGCGATCGTTCATCACCAATCTCGACCGAGGGGCGAGGATCCCGTCCGGGAAGCCGTTCGTCGTGAAGGGCATTGCCTTCGACCAGGGATACGGCATCGACCGGGTGTTGTTTTCAACCGACGGTGGCACGCACTGGCAGCGAGCGACGTTAGGGCATGATTATGGTGATTTCAGTTTTCGGCAATGGAAAGCCCGGTTCGTCCCGAAGACCGGACACACATACGCTCTGCAATGCTTGGCCATCAATCGCATTGGGGAAAGTCAACGCTTCAGCGCTCGCTGGAATCCAGGCGGGTATCTCCGTCATGCCGTCGAAACCGTTCAAGTCGAGGCGATGTAACCATGCTCCATGCGACGAACCACCGCATCGGCAGATTCGTTCTTTGGGCCACGCTATCGGTGTCGAGCTTCGCCCATGTCGCGATGGCCGAACCGCCGAACACGCCGGTTTCGATCGTCTTGCCGTCCGATCGCATGGGCTTCCAACCGGGGCCTGGCCGCGAGGTCGCTGCTGGATTTTGCACGATCTGTCATTCGGCAGATTATATCTACATGCAGCCGCCACACGCTCCGGAGACATGGGAAGAAATCGTTCGCAAAATGCAACGGGCATTCGGCTGTCCCATCCCCGATGATCGGATTTCTACGTTGGTCGCGTATTTAGTCAGCCAAAATACCGTTCAGCCCATACCTGCGTTGACGCACACGGATTCGCCGCCTTCATCGAGGCATTCGGGGAATATGAATATGGCGCAAGGGAAGGTGATTTACGAGACGTACTGCCGGAACTGTCACGGTTCGACTGGAAAGGGCGATGGACCGATCGGACGCGCGCTCGTGCCCCGAGCCGCGGATCTCACGGCCACGGTAAAGTCCGACGCCGAACTCCTACACATCATTCAGGGTGGAAAACCCGGCACGGCGATGCCAGCCTGGAAAGGCGAACTATCGTCCGATGATATGAGAGCTGTACTCACCTATATTCGAAGCCTTGCCCGCAAATAGCCTTTTTTCCATTCTCCTAGCGGGCGCGATTCGTGATCATGATCGTTGTGGAATCTCACCCCGCTCATGATGTGTAGATGCCAGGCCCAGATGACTATTTCGATGACGACACACTCGGACGTTGTGTGACGGGCAAACGGAGATGACACGTCGTACCGAGGCCTTCCTCACTGTCTACAGAGATCGTCCCGCGGTGAGCCTCCACGACATCCTTGACGATTTTGGTGCCGAGTCCCGTCCCGCCGGCTTTCTGACTGATAGCTCCATCGGTGAACAATCGCTCACGAACGTCTGGTGGCATCCCTCGCCCGGTATCGGCCACGACAAGATGTAACGTGGAACCCTCGTCTTCGATCGCCCCGCGCACGGCTACGGATCCACCTGGCGGCACTTCGGGAATGGCATTATTGATCAAGTTGTAGAGCGCGTTGAACAAACGACGTTCATCCGCTTCGATGGTAGGCAGATCGGTCAGTCCCTCGACCGTGAGACGCACATTGCGTTCGTCCGCATACAGACGCAAGGTACTGATCACGTCATTCACCACGTTATCGATCCGACACGGTGCAAAGTTCGGCGGGGTGATCACACCTTTGACGGCATCGGCAACCCCCTGGACTCGCTCATGGATCCGTTTAGCATTCCGATGAATCATCTCGGTGATCTCGGAGCAGAGTGCATGGCTCTCTCCGAGCTGAGCAGCGATGGAGGCAGGCAGGAGAGTGAGGAGTCGAGCAAATTCCTCTTCGAGGAGCGAAGCTCCGTTGAGGACCGGCATCAAAAGATTTTTGAGGTCATGGCTGATATCGCCTAGGACTCGCGACACTTCGGCGATCCTCGTCTCTTCCGAGAGCTTGGCCTCTAGACGTTTATGTTCGGTGATGTCTCGAAACGTCACGACGGCTCCCATGAGATAGCCATACTCGTCGCGAATCGGTGTGCTCGTGCATTCGGCTGGAAAGCTGGACCCGTCTTTTTTCCAAAAGAGGTCATCGTTTCCATGGTGCACCAGCCCATTTTTATAAGCACCATAAATCGGACATTGGTTATCCGGATAGCGACGCCCATCCGACCGCGTATGATGCCACAATGCATGGCCGAGCAGTTCAGATGGCGCATAACCCAATAGACGCGAAGCTGCCCGATTGACGAAGATATGATGTCCGCTCGAATCCAATCCTAAAATTCCTTCATTCGCTTCCTGGAGAATCACATCGTTTTTCCGCATGAGGCCCTGGACAGTTTTTTCGCGTTCTCGTCGATCCGTGATATCTTGAAACGTGACAACCGCACCGACGATGGAACCCGCGCTATTCCACAAAGGGGCACTTCGATATTCGGCAGGAAAGCTCGTGCCGTCCTTCCGCCAAAACAGTTCATCGTCTCCATGATGAATCCGTCCATCTTTATAGGCTTGGTAAATAGGGCATTTATCCTCCGGATACGGGGACCCGTCCGTTTTCATATGATGCCAGGTTCGATGGCTGGGGCGTCCTTGAAGTTCCTCGACCGTATAGCCGAGCAATCGAGCGGCCGTCGGATTGACGAAGGTATGACGTCCTTTGAGATCCAACCCAAAGATCCCTTCTCCTGCCGATTCGAGAATCAATCTATGCAGTTGCTGAAACTCCTGAAATGCCGGTGTCGATTCGTTCATCGTTACCTTTCTATTCTATCGATGGCTGAAATATCGTGAATGATCATTGCTATTTCTCCATCAGACTATAGCACAGTTCACAGAACCAACGCTGAACATTCTTTTCCTCTGCAAGAATCGGCTCCCCCGATCTCGCTCGACCACGGCAACGGTTCATCCGAGGCTGCTCGATCCGGTTAGCCATGAACCGTCATTTGAGAGCAGTTTTGCGAAAAGAGTATTGCTGGATTGCGACTGCACGGCCGTCATTCGAGGCGGCGAGTCCCATAGCGCGCACAGCTCGCTCGCACGTCACGCTGTGCGCTGGGATTTCCTGCAATGCGATGAGTCCATCCTATGAAGATTTCGAGCTTCGCGCTGAGGCCGATGTTCGTTTCGACTCTGCCCTTCGGCCTTTGGCTCGCGGCGTGGTTGCGGGCTTGGAGGGCGTTTCCCGAACCTCCGCGGCTTCGATCACTTTGTGTGGCAACGGCACACAGAGGACCGGGCAATTGACGGTCCGGACGATGCGCTCAGCCGTGCTTCCGAAAAAGATCCGTTCCACATCTCCAGTTTGACCGCCGTAGCTACCCATGACCACCAGATCGATCCCTTCGGTGCGGGCCGTTCGCGCGATTTCGACGAAGGGCTTGCCTTCGGTGAGGAGGCGCGTGATCGTCACGCCCTTCGTCTCCGGCATGGCGAGCAACCCGCGCATCAAAAGGCGAACGCGCCGGCGTATCCGATGCATTTGCGCCTTCTCTTCGGATGGCGGAGCCAGTCCGAGCATATTCAGCGCTTCCAAGGCTCGGGTATCGATGACGTGCAACAGAAGAATGTCCGCCTCGAAGAGTTTGGCGAAATGCAGGGCGACTCGAAAGGCTTCCCGGGAGCAGGGTGAAAAATCGACAGGAACGAGGATTTTTTTGATCACCAAGGGTTCCACAAGACCTCCTTTCTTTCTTGATGTTCGGATTCGTCTTTTTGACAGGAGCAAACTCGATGCCATGGACAGCCGACGACGTGCTCGGCGTTTGTATTTTGTAACAGGCACGATGCTTGCCCTGTCTCGGTATCACATACGGGAAAAGCCGGTCTCGAATCTCGTGTTGCTTGGAAACCGTGTGTTGCGCTCGAAATGAACGCAACCTGCGGACCGGGCCATAGTGTCGGATTCTCGCTTTCCTAAGGGATAAAGGGAACCATCGCGAGCACCGGGCGTAAGAGTATGAAACTATAATTCAAAACCATAATAGGTATCTTAACGTAGCAAAATGCCCCAATCTACACGATCACCATCGTTCCAAAAAAGGACACGACCAACATGGTCGCGCTCTTGTTCCTTGCCGGCAAATGATTATAAACAGTTCATCGATGAACTGATCGGACAGGTGATGGCAGATCGGACAGGTGATGGCAGCAACGGTGTGGCATCGTTTCGCGAGAGAGGGCATGACATGAATATCGTCTGTGCTGTCGACGGATCCGAATTTTCCAATTGGGCGCTGGAAGCTTCGAGCGCGCTCTTTCATCAGGCCCTCAAGCACGTGGTCCTGCTCCACGTCATCGATACGCGGCAGCTTCGAAGCAGCTTGCGAAAAGAAGGGGCGGATCCCAAGCAGGTGCAAGATGCGATCGAAAGGTTGGAAGCTGAAGCGCAAAAAGTGCTGAAAGCGGCTCGAGAAACCATGGAACTGGCGTTGAGTCAGGCAGTGACCTATCCACTCGCGACGATGAAGACCGTCCTGGCCAAAGGCCATGTTGCCGATACTATCATCAAGCGGGTCGAGAAGATCAAACCGGACCTCTTAGTGGTGGGCTCACGCGGACTCAGCGATCTCGAAGGTTATTTGTTGGGGAGCGTCTCGCGCAGGGTATTGGTCCACGCGCCTTGCCCCGTGTTGGCTGTCAAGCGGTCAATGAAGCCGCCGATCCGGACAGTGATTGCAGTCGATGGATCGAAGGCCTCGAACCTGGCGGCCACACGATTTCGAAGCTGGACCGTGCCGGAGACCGTGAGCGTGCATATTCTTTCGGTCGTTCCAGACATTCTCACGGACGTGGCTTCAGATGTATTGCCCGACGCGCAGATCAAGGCGCTCCAAAAACCGTTTCAGCTTCGTGCAGAGGAGGTATGTGCGCGCTATCGGCAATGGTTCTTGGGGGAAGGGTTCGCGGTTACCGCTCAGGTTCTTGCGGGCAACCCCAGGGAAGTCATCCTCGACTATCTTGCGCGACACAAGGCGGATGTCGTCGTGCTCGGATCCAAAGGTCTCACGGGGGCCGACCGCTTTCGAATGGGGAGTGTGTCCGAAGGGGTGGCCGCTTATGCTCCGTGTTCCGTCCTGATCGTTCGCTCCCGACCGAGCTGATTGCGCTGGTGGTGCAGGGCCGCGAATTCCGGTCTCCCCGAAGGCACTCACGGGGCTTGTCGTCGGACGAAGGTGTTCGCTCCAGCTAAAAACCCTGCCCATAGTTGTTTCGGCTCGTCTTCATCCGCAATATCCTTGGTCATGTGCCACAGCGTATAAATCGTCTCGACTCCGTTTTCGACGGTATGTTGCCCGACCCAAGCGGTCAACGAGTCGTATTTGCCGAAATTGACCGTGAACGCGATGAGATCCCCGGAAGCGAATCCGACGAGCTCGAACTCCTCGGTGGGCGAAGGTTCCCCGACCGCCGTGCGATAGCGGCCGGTCACTTTCCCGTCGGTCACCGTCAATGTCATTTCCGATCCCAGACGGTTCACCCACGTGCCGGAAAAGTCTATAATCGGCGGCGGAGAGTCGCTGGGACGTTTCTTGACCATCAAATGTTTCTCAATACCCATGTTGTCGCCTCCTCCCCGTGCTGAGTGATGAGACTTGTCGGATGAATATGTGACACGGACCCGCACCGTCAGAACCTCTGCATGCTACCACATCGCATCTTGTTCGACGAAGATACCATCCATCGCCGGGTCCAGGAATTGGCCGCTGACATCGCACGAGATCTTCCGGATCCGGCTCCCCTCTTGCTCGGTGTGTTGACGGGTAGCTTTGTCTTCCTGGCGGATCTCGCTCGCGAACTCGCGCGTCATGGAGTGGAGCCAACTATCCGTTTCATTCAAATGTCTCACTATGGTCCAGGAACGGAAGCAGACCGTCCGGTGTCCGTCGCCTCAGCAGATCTTCCCGCTGTTCACGGGAAGATCGTACTGGTCGTCGACGATATTTTCGATTCGGGAAAGACGCTGTCCCACCTGTGGGATGTCCTGACGGTCCAGCAGCCCGCCTGGCTCAAACTCTGTACCTTTTTGGACAAGCCCAGTCGGCATCAGGTAGTGCTCAAGCCGGATTATGTCGGGATGGTCGTTCCCGATGTGTGGCTGATCGGCTATGGATTGGATCTGAACGACATCGGTCGAGCCTTGCCGTACATCGGTGCGGTGGACGTGGAACGTGTGACTGAACAGGAACACCAAAAGCCGTAGCCAAACGAGGGTCGCTCGGCTTACGGGGGGGCATTGGGTTGGTTACACGAACGGCGAGACGACGCGGGAGGCTTCCACGTCGATGATCCCCCGATCAGTGATTTTCAAGGACGGAATGACCGGAAGCGCGAGAAACGACAATTGCAAGAATGGCTCTTCCAGCGTGCAACCGAGTTCTCGGGCTGCTCGTTTCAGTCGGTGAAGCCTCGCCACGACCGCGCGCGGATCTTCGTCGCACATCAGGCCGCCGATCGGAAGCGGGAGACATTCCATAGTCTCCGTATCCAGTGCCACCACAATCCCTCCGTCGATTGCTATCAATCGATTCAACGCCGCCGCCATGACATAATCGTCCGTTCCTACGATCAACGCATTATGGGCATCGTGTCCAATCGAGGTGGCGATGGCGCCCCGTCGCAATCCCAAGCCTTTGACGAAGCCGATGGTTCGACGTCCAGAAAAGTGATGCCGCTCGAAGACGGCGATCTTCAGAATGTCTCGGGAAGGCACAGCCTGGATTCCTCCGTGACGAACCGGGAGTGTTTCGATCAAACTGTCGGTCAACAATTGACGCGGACGCACACCGATGACACGGACGCGCCGGTGATCGCCCCGATCGGGACTCGAGAGCCGAAAATCGTCGGCCGAGCAAGGCTTGCACTTCATGTTGAGCGGAGAGACACCGACCAGCGTTCGTTCGCACGATTCATGCGCTGTGTCCGTCAAACGTTGCGGTGTCACGTGCTGCCCGTGCTTCAGGACCGAGTCGATCTGGAGACCGCTGGTCCACGTACGGCCGTCCTTCGGTCGTACCAGGCAGAGATCGGCCAAGAAACCCGGGGCAATGGCGCCCCGATCGTCGAGTCCATAGGCCCGTGCGGCTGCAAACGAGGCCGCGCGGAAGACATTGGCAGGAGCATGGCCAGCCCGTAAGGCTTTGTCGACAATCGCGCTGATATGTCCCTCCTCCTGAATATCCGCGGCGTGCCGATCGTCGGAGCAGAATCCAACGACGGCCGAGGTATAGTCATTGAGGATCGGCAACAACGCCTTGGCATCTTTGGCGCACGAGCCTTCGCGGATCAATACGTGCAGCCCTTTACGGAGTTTCTCCCGTGCCTCGGCCAGCGTGGTCGATTCATGGCAACTGTGAATACCCGCTGCGCTGTAGGCGTTCAGCGCATGGCCGGTCAAGCCAGGACAATGCCCGTCCCGACGCATCCCACGGAAAGCGGTAAGCTTGTCGAGCACGTCCTCGTCTCCGTTAAGTAGCCCCGGATAGTTCATCATTTCCGCAAGCCCTAACACCCGCGGATGCGATTGAAACGAAACGAGATCCTGCGTCTGCAGCACGGCTCCGCTGGTTTCCAATTGCAGACCCGGACTGGTCGACGGCACGCAGCTCGATACCATCACCAAAACGTCCAGGAGGAGTCCGTCCGAGGCGCGCAACGCCCAGGTCAATCCCTCGCGCCCGCGGACGTTGGCGATTTCGTGAGGATCCCAAATAACCGTGGTCGTCCCGTGTGGGAGCACAGCCTGTTGAAACCGGCGTGGCGTCAAGAGACTGCTTTCCAGATGGACGTGCGCGTCGATGAATCCGGGCACGACGACATGCGCGCGCCCGTCGATGGTGATGTGACCGTCATAGGGGTCCTGGGTTCCGACGATCCATCCTTTGAAGATGGCCAGATCTCCGGTGACGAACTCGCCGGAAAACACGTCGAGCCATCGGGTCGACTTGATGACGAGATCGGCCGGCTCTTTCCCTTGCGCCACGCGCAACACTGCTCTCAGGTCGCGCTGACTCAGCACCGCCTTCCCGTATGCGCGGCCCCTCGATGGCGGGATGTCTGTTCTCACGTGATTCATAAACACATTTTATCACGAAGAACGGATACAGACGATCATGGCAGTTATCGACATGCCCAGGTTCGACCCGATGATGGCAGACCGCCCATGCAGCGAGGTGATGCACATGACTCACGAAAAATGATGCAATCGCATTATTGTGATGCTGATCGGGCCTTGCTTGAATAAAACTAGTTCCAGTGAACAACTTCTACGAAAGGAGGGAGCCATGAATACCGTACGGAAACATTCATCGATGATGCTGGCGCTGATGATCGCCGGCGGAGCGCTGCTGGTGATGACCACATTGACCGTTCCCCCTCCCGTTTCCGCTGCGAAGTTGATGACGGAAATCGAGATCTTGATGAAGGATGAAGGGTTTCACGTGGTGAAAGGTGCCGGACCAGGGGGAGGACTCGAATTGACGGCAGGTATGCCGACGCAAATCACGTTGCGCAACGAGGACAGCGTGGCGCATGAATTCGTCTCCACCTTGTTTTCGCGTATACCTGTCGCCATGTCGGGGAACGCTACGATGATCGGGACCACTCGAGCGCGCGGATTTCGTATCGATCCAGGAAATTCGGTGGTCTTGAATTTCATTCCACCCGTGAACGAGGAAGGCGATACGGAGTACGATCTGTTCTGGTGCAATGTTCATGGACGCCATTTTGGCGACAAAATGCGAGGCGAAATTTTAACCGTTGCCACGACGACGGGAACGGGAGCGTTCTGACCGGAGCGCGAACATCGCCTCGACAAGCGCGAGCAGATGGGAATCCTTCCCTGGCTGGCTTCAGGAGAGCCGGGGAAGGGCGTGACGCATTCAGCGACATGATGACGGATGTCACAAAACCCAATGGTGCAAGGAGGTGTAGGTTATGATGCGAGGAAGTTGGATGATCGTGATGCTATGTGCATGGACGATGATGTCGGCGTTGAACGGAACCGTCGGACAAAGTCTGGCAGCGATCGGCGAGCCGGATGTGAAAATCGTCATGACCCATCGGATGTTCAAAGTGACCAAAGGCGGCGGCGAAATCGGACAACCCATGTTTCGGTTGGAAGCCGGCAAATACACCACCATCACCCTTGAAAATCGCGACAAGGTGGCTCATGAATTTGTCTCCCCTCTGTTTCGAATGACCGAGGTTCACGTCGGGGGAGAGGCCACGATGATCTGGACGGATCGAGCGGCCGGTGTACGGGTCGAACCGGGAAAGAGCGTGGAATTGAAATTCTGGGTGCCCCGGTTCATCAACACGTTCGAGCCGTTCTGGTGCAATGTGCACGGAAAGGAACACGGTTCGATGATGCGGGGTGAGGTGGTCGTCGCCGGAACGCGATAAGCCGTCGTCGCGAGAGAGGCCTGCTCATTGAGCAGGCCTCTCCAAGATGACAATCTGGGAGACAGGCGATGAGTCACATTCTGCATGCAGTTAAAAATAATAAGATAAGATGGCGTGTCGAAGGACTTTTGCTGATACTTGGTGTGCTGCTTATCCCCGGGACTGTGCCGAGTCACCAAATCGGGGGGAAGCCGGCTTCCGAACGTTCCGATCTGATGAAAGTGGAGATCGTGATGACAGATCATCGGTATCAGACGAAGGACGGCGAGCCCGCGCATGAATTGGTATTCGAAGCTGGCAAGGATGTCATGATCGTGCTACGAAACGATGATCTCGTCCCGCACGAATTTATTACTCCGTTGTTCACGAGAACGGAAGTGCATTTTTCCGGAGAGGCGACCGGGATTTTCGGTCGAGATGCAGCAGGATTTCGCCTCGGACCGGGAAAAACGTTGAACTTGTGGTTCAAAGTTCCCTTCTCCAGGCCGTTTGATGCTATGTACGATGTGGCCTGGTGCAATCTGCATATGGCTCATGCGCCGATCGGCAAACAGGGCCATGAGCTTCTCATCATGGCAACTCACGACGTCTCCTCGAGTTAAACGATGCATTCCTTTTTCGTTTTCCTAACCCTCGTCAGGCATGTTTTGTCGAGCAGCTTGCTCGAGAGACGATCCTTCGAAATAAACCCCTCGTCTGCGCTGTGTCTTGTAAAGTCCGGCTTTCGACGAGCAAGGGTGAAATGACTCTGAAAATGTGAAATTACACTTTGAACTTTTGATAAAAATCGCTAATGGCGCAATTCTTGCTGATCCTTTCAGGCAACGAGCCATGCAGACAACAAAAAATTTTTATCGAATCCTTCTTGACTTCCATAGGGCAAGAATTATTAGAGTCTCCAGAGCATGATCGTGTGAAATCTTTATTAACCCTATGACCTGAAAGGAGGAAGTTGCCATGAGGACCAAAATGCCTTTTAGTCTGATGGTGATTTCGTTGGTGTGCATGGCCTTCCTGGCGAGTGGATTGGTGTCCAATGCCTCGGCAGGATTGCTGACCGAACAATATGAAGTCGTCATGAAAGATTACAAATTCCACATTACCAAGGAAGGCAATCCTGTTAATGGTATTGAATTAACAGGAGGAGTACCAACGGTGATTGTTTTGCGCAACGAGGATCCCGTCGCGCACGAGTTTGTGTCGTCGCTCTTCGCTCGGGTTCCGGTTGCCATGTCTGGTGATGCGACATTGGTATCCACGAAGCGCGCACGCGGATTCCGTATCAATCCCGGACAATCCGTGAGGCTGGAGTTCGTACCGCCTATCAACGAGGAAGGCGATACGGAATACGATGTCTTTTGGTGCAACATTCACGGGAAGCATCCCGGCGCCGAAATGAAAGGCGAGATCTTCGTCGTGCAGACCACCACTGGAACGGGAGCCTTCTGATCCCGGATCTGGTAGAAGGTTGCGAGCAGTGCTCCCGGGTCTCCGAGCAGAGGCCCGGGAGTACGATTTTCATTTAATTGATAGGATTGACGGTCAAACACCTTTTTCTTGGTTCGGCAGGAAGCCCAGATGAACGGGCGTCGATTCCTTCAGCGGAAATGGTGGATGAAGTGCGTGGCGCTTCTCGGGCTACTTGTGTCGATCACGGTCGGAGGTGTCGCCTCAGCGCTCGGCGATAACGCCATGAGCGTTCTGCCGAAGGAAGAGGAATCCGACATCGTGATCGTGATCAAAGATAAAGCCTTTCATGTCATCAAAGGCGGATCGCCCAATCCCTATCATCCGTTATTCCTCATGGAAGCAGGACTCGATCATATCATCACGATTCGCAACGAAGACGATGTGGCGCACGAGTTCGTCTCGCCCTATTTCCGAGATGTCGAAGTTCAACTCTCCGGCGATGCCACGATGGTGTTTCCCGACGATGCTGCTGGATTCCGGATCGATCCGGGAAAGTCCGTCACCCTTCGATTTCGGGCACCCGAGCTCCCGAAGGGTCAAGATGTGATCCAGAAATTGTTTTGGTGCGACATCCATGGCAAGGACCCGCTCAGTAAAATGCGAGGAGAAATCGTCTTGTCTCGCACGCAGCTCGAGATCGAATGACACGGCAACGCATTTTTGAGATCGTAGACCCGCGAGGCTTTCTGGATCATTATTATATGGTTTTGTCGTCGACTGATGCGGTCGTCCCGTCAGAATCCTTTGACAGGCGTCGTCGCCCGCAAATAGCCCTCTAAAATATCCCGACGCGCCACGATTCCCAGCAACTTGCCCTCGTTGTCGACGACCGGGACACGGATCAAATGTTTCTCCTCCAGCAACCGGACAATGTCCATGGCCGGGGTGTTGGGTGAGACGGTGATCGGGTTCGGCGTCATGAGCGCGCCTGCCGTAACTTGCGACAGCGCACGATCTTCCATGATGGCTTTAAGCAGGTCGAACTCGCTCACGATGCCGATGACCTTGCGGTCGCGATCCACCACCGGCACGCTTCCGAATCCGCCGGCGGTCATCACTTGGGCAAGCTGTTCCCCCGTATCCTCGGGATGATAAAAGTACACGTCATCTTGCATGAATTGCTCGGCCGTCAAGGTCTTGAAATCATGTTTGCCCACCATAAAATCGACACGCCTCATAGTCCACCTCCTCTTTCTTGCAGAAGAATTCCCATTGAAGACCGAAGCCATATGCCTGTCTATTGAATCGAGTCCTTGCCTACTTCCTACCTCAGCAATGATCATGCCTATGACAGGTCTCTGATACAAACGTTTTCACCGTGATATTGCCGTCATTCGTCTTGGTTATTTTAATCATGATAGAGGGACAAGGCCTTTATCGTTAACCCAAGAAGGGCATTATGCAACACGATCGTTATCATCGTTGCGGAGAATCTCCCCACTGCATGAATCATGATCGGCTTTTCTCAGAGAATTTTCGCGCAAGGATGCGAGAATCATTTGGCATGGGGTGTGCGATGAACGCTAATATAGGGAAAGTCGGATCGAGAACACTGTCAAGGAGGAGATCATGATCGGAGCAAAACGTGTGCGAGGGGCGTTGATCCTTGTCGCGATGATCGCCATCTTTTTGAGCTTCTCAGGAACCGCTGCTGTTCAGTCACAGGTGCTAGAAGAACAGCGCATCGAGATTTTGATTCAAAATTCGGAATTCGTCCTGACCCAACCGCGAGGCATGCAGCTGGGTTTACCCACGGTCATCATCCTTCGGAATCAGGACATCATCCAGCACGGATTCACTTCTCCGATGATGGTAGGGATGTTTATCAAAGGCGAGGCCGAAGGCATGACGGCCTACGGCAAGGGGATCGAGGGTTTTTACGTGAATCCCGACAAAACGCTCGTTCTCCGCTTCACACCCGAGCGTCAGGGACGCTACGAATTTCGTTGCGATCTGCATCCCAATATGAAAGGCGAAGTGTTTCTCATGGAAATGAGCACGGCTTAGTCGAAGAGGGTTGCGAACGTACGTTTCGGCCTGGTGACTCATTGCGCAGGCGAGACCCGGCAGGAGGGCGAGACGGGGAAGACGAAGCGAGAGCCAGCGCTTCGAGGCGAGAATGGGCTCCGAGCTTTTGCAGGATGTGTTGGACATGATTGCGCACGGTGACGGGGCTGATACAGAGATGGTCGGCAATGGCGCGCGTCGTCATGCCTTTTTTCAGGCAAGCCAGGATTTCTTGCTCTCGTGGGCTCAAGAGTTGGGTAGTCGGCGGGCTCCATTCGGAAGGAGAGGGGGGTGTGTCGTCAGGAGAAGGCGCTGTACGACACACGGTCGCATACAGGACGCGAGCGAGTCGCTTGACTTTGGCCTGGTTGGTGATGTCATGAAAGAGATGAATCATATAGCAGTTGCCCTGTCGAGTAGGCAGGCAGAGCGAACCGACGCTGAGCCAAATCGGAGTTCCGGAGGCGGTTGTGGTTTGAATCTCAAAATGCTGAACGGCTTTTCCTCGTACCAGCGAGGTCAATACCGCGCACGACGGAGAGCAGAACGGCTTTCCGTCCGGAGTTATTCCACGCAACACGTCGTGGCATGCCCGCCCGATGACCTCGCTTGCTCGGAATCCCAACAACCGCTCGGCAGCTTTGTTCCAGAAGACTACCTTTCCCTCGGGATTCGTCAGAATGGCACCTTCTGCTGTCTTGGCCAGCATGGATACGATGGGCTTCATCGATGCTCTCCTCCTTCCAATATTGTACTCTTTCAGAAAAGGCGCTTCCAAAGCCCAGCGAACCTGACGGGCGATTTGGAGTCTGTCTGGTGTCAGGGCTCGGAGCCCGAAGTCGAATCGACGGTATGAGATAATGGCACCCGCTTCAGGTGCAAGGGGGATCGTATGGCGCATCCAGATCCGTTGAAAACATTGCTGCCGGAATTCGATCGCCTGACGGTGGCCGACATCATGGAAACAGACGTGCAGACAGGCCATCCGCACACAAAGGCCGACGTCTTGGGTTCCTTCATGATCGAAGGATTTGGCGGGGTGCCCATCGTCGACCAGCAGCAGCGACTCGTGGGCATCGTTACGGAATTCGATCTTCTCTCGTTGCTCGATCGCGGTCTCGAGCTCGGCGATGTGACGGCCGAAGACTTGATGACTCGGGAGGTGGTTCGGGTTTCGCCGGATATCGACATGCGGACGCTCATTTATGTCTTGCAAACGAACCACTTGATCCGTGTGCCCGTCGTCGATCATCGTGGCGTTCTCGTGGGAATTGTCGCACGCCGCGATGTCGTCCGCGCCTATTTGAATGCCCAGGTCCGCTGACATCTCCCTGTCGAGCCAGTCGAGGTCCGTGGCTTTTCATGGAACGGCCTCGATCATCATGGGAATCCATTCGTAATGCACCGCCTTTCGGCCTCCGACTTCATGCGCGCCCCCATCCCAGACGGCCACGGATAAGGCTGCGGTCTGGCCAGGACCCCATTGCGGGTTGCTCGTCCCAGGAGCCTCGAACGGTCGGAGAAGCACCACGGTCCAATGTCCGTGCGCATAGCGCCCGATCCCTCGAGCGGCAGTTTTGGATTTCCATGTGAGCGAGCTATAGCCTTCAGCGAACCCCTCTCTCACCGGGCTATTGGCCAGCGCACGATCCGCTCGACGTGATCCGCCTAAGTATTCGAGGCCGGCAGCACTGCGCCAATCGTGAGGATACCGATAGGGCGGACGAGCATGGGGATACCATTCCCACGTCCAATGAGGATAGACATGGGGAAGTTCGACATAGCCACGGTCAACGTCGGTCTGACGATCGGCGGTCCAGTGGAGCATCATGACCCGTTTGTCCGGCTCGCCCATGGTGATGGATGGGAGCGAAGACGGATCGTAGGGAATTTGCACCGCCACACCATCAGGGAATCGGTCCAGGGTCCGAATCCGATCATCAGTCTGATCCGCCCAATCGAGGCGCCAGGCAATGGCTTGGCCATTGTGGACACCCGTGATGGTAATCGCGGTGACCGACGGCTCTCCGTGAAGCGGTGCGACGACCAACTGTCCCATCAAGGCGATGGTCCGCGACGACAGCGCATTCCATCGTGGATCGTCAGGATCATGGGGAAGCGGGCCTGGTTCGTACTTGACGACGAATGCGTGCTCTCCCCCTGCAGCAGGAGAGACCAAACCTATTGTTACGAAGATGATCACACTGAGGGTCATCAATACCCGCAGGAGGCTCGAAGACGAACGGGGAATCCGACTCAGCGTAGGCATGATGCGCACCATTTTTTAACTGTATAGCTATTGCTTGAAAAATTGATCGATGAGACCGTTATGGAATATCATGTCGCACGACTTTCAAGCGTTCATCTCTCCGTGGCCGTTCCTGAATCGGCTCGTACAACGGCACTCGAACAATTTCCTGATCCGATTCATCGAAACCCACGACTTCCTGGTTCTCTACAGCAAATCGGTCCAGAATGAGCGGCGTCGATCCAAACAAATGCAAGATCCCTTGCAGCTCGGGCTCCTTTCCTTCACGCATGGCACGATACGTCGCCACGGCCTCTTCGACACCGGGACCGAAGAGCTGCAGCAAGAATCGCAGGGGCACATGAATCGGTGGAATATAATAGATATTGGGTTCCAATCCCGTTTGCGGATACAGCGGGAGGGCGACCTTTTTGATATGAACCAAAAAGTCCAAGGGATGCGAAGGTCGTGCTAGCTCGGGAGGATGCAGAAATCCTTGAAGGCGGATTTTCCCGATGCACGTAGTTACGCATTGAGGCTGGCGGCCCTGTTCGAGCAAGGGAAAGCATCCGATGCATTTCTGCGAAAACCGAGCTACCAGGTTATACATGGTTTTTTTGTAGGGACAGGCCCGCACACATTCTTGATACCCTTCACACCGTTCCGCATCGATGAGGACCACGCCATCTTCTTGTCGCTTGTAAATGGCGCGTCGGGGGCAAGCTGCCACGCAGGCCGGATAGCTGCAGTGATTGCAAAGCCGTGGAAGATAAAACATCCAGGCTGCATGTGGTAGCTCCGCAAACATTTGTCCGAGCTCCACGGGCACATTGGTTTCATCTTCCCCAAGGTTGGGATGCGCCCAATCCGCTTCGGCCGGTTGATAGCCTTTGACCCGTTCGCCCGGATCGGGATCCAAGACGGTCCGTCCGGTGTATCGAGGTCCTTCCCATGTCTGCTGCTCTCCCAAGAGCGTCATCAGATGAACATCCCACCCCAGCGGATAGAAACCATAGGGCTTGGTTTCCACGTTGTTCCACAGCATGTATTCCTGGCCGCGCGCAGGTGTCCACGTGGTTTTGCAGGAGACCGTGCACGTCTGGCAGCCGATGCATTTATTGAGATCCATCACCATGGCAAACTGTCGGTGAGGACGGGGTGCCTCATAGGGATACTCGACCTCTCGC
>RFGF01000046.1 GCA_003695915.1 Nitrospirota bacterium | reverse complement strand
CCCCCAACCCTCGGATCCGAAGTCCGATGCTCTATCCATTGAGCTACGGGCGCACTGGCTTGGTGTTATACCTGGGCGCTACGAAGGCGTCAACCGCGTGAATCATACCTGGGGAACGGAGAATCGACGAGTCGAGGATGAATGTCGCCGTTGCGTGGACGACAGCTGTTCTCGATAATCAGGGGGAAGGGAGCATTGCTGTACGTCGTATCCATACAAAGCTCTTTCTGCCAAAGGTCTCAACATGCAAAACATTAAAACGCGGACGCTCGCAACGGCCGACAAGGCGATCCGGGCCCTCAACAATACGATTATCGGCAAAGCGCTTCTAGACAGTGGCCTGTCCTTGGTTCCTGTAATTGGGCCTGCCATCTCGTCAGCGCTCGGTTCCCGCGCATTGCAGTTGTTAGAGGACAATACTCGGCGTTTCGTTGAAGCACTGCGAACGGAAATGGAGCGGATCGATGAGGCCAAGCTCGACACAAGATTCATCGAATCGGACGAGTTCGTCTCTATCGTTCTCGATATCATAGCCCGTAATGCCAAGACCTACGAGCAACAAAAAGTACGTCTTTTCGCCCGAGCCTTTGCCAATTTTACGACGCGCGACTATTCGGATATGCCGTACAAAGAAGGATTCATCGACATCATCGATCATTTAAGTGTCAACCATGCCCGAATTGTCGCCGTGATCCACGAACGCTCTTGCAAGCCGCCTGGGGAAAATGAGCATCAGATCGTCGTTACTGCCGAACAGATCTCCAGCGAACTTAAAATAGATCGATCGTATGTCGAGGCATGGTGTGAACAGCTTGTTCGCTATGGCCTTATCAGGGATGCCGTGCTCGGTACCTATGGTTATAGACCAGGACGATACAAACTAACAGACTATGGGAAAGCCTTTGCGACCTTCCTTGGCGAAAAATTCCAATAAAGGCCCTGCTTCTTATACGTCGAGACGCAATGTGTCAGCCTTTGAATACAATTCAACCTCGAAGCCAGAATGTGAACGATTCCCAAGACTCTGGGTTTGCTGAAGGGCGCCATACAATTCTGCTCCGCTCGCGAGAATGAACACAAATACTTGACAATCACAGAAGGCTTTGGTCAAGAAACCCTGCCATTTCTCATATCTGCTAAAAGAACGCCTGAATAGAAAATTGTATTTCGTTGTCATGCGTGCGGTAGCGGTACTCCAGCCGTGCGGTGACATGCTGAGCGAGTGTGAGACGCTGGCCGAAAAAGATTCGAGTCTCGTCGGATCGTTCACCGAGTGGGAAGTACAGATACGCTCCCGTGATCAGGATGCCCCATCGAGGATGGGGGTGCGCCAGGAACCCCACAGTCCCACCTCCCCCGATTCGGTAGTTCGGCTGAAACGCACTGGACACGTTGGCATCGAGTTCTGCAAAACCAAACAGAATGGGCCGACCGAGCTCCGACCATTGCATAGCGGCACCGATTCCGCCATTTAGGTTCCCGTTGCTGCAATACCGACACGTCCTGCGCCGAAGACTTTCCTGCCCAATTTTGATTTTCCACGATGGCGCGCGGAAGATGTCATCCATAGGCGCCAAGGAGACAATGTCGAGCAATGTGAATCGCTCGATGCGCACCTGGTTGCGTGTGGCGTAATGCCGCACGTGAAGCGCCAATGCCTCAATCTGTGCTCCTGGTGTATATCCGGGTTCGGGATCGAGCAAATCGTGATACGCTGGGCGAATGGCGATTTCCTCGAACAGTTCATCTTCACGCCATCCCACCCCTAAGGTTAAGCGTGATGTGCCGTGCCCCATCTCCGGCTGACGTGTCCAGGGTTCAATGGTCAACGGCCGACTTGGTATGGGAATGCGGCTGCGGGCAATCAACACCTCGCGCCTCACCGTTCGGTAGCGGGAGGCGTCTTCGGGGTCCACACCGATTTTGTATCGCAAGATGTCTGAAGCTAGATCCAGAACTTTCACCCGCCGAGACGGCTCGAGCGCTTGGAATTGCGCGTGCTGGATCATCGCTGGGGTTTCCAGGATACGGATCAACCATAAATTCTCTTCCGGAGAAAACCGTTCGCGGGAACGGATGATCTGCGTGCTGCGCGAAGGTCGATAGACAACGTCGCGGACAAGACCAAGTTGACTCGTGAGGAGCCGGACGGTATCCGCTGGGATTGTCCACCAGGTGAATCGGTCGGTCAGATGGAGGCTGGGGTCTGCCACTTCGAGCAACGATAAGAGATGATAGGAGCAATTTTCCTTGAAAAAATAATAGTCGAAGTAGGCGTTGCCCAGTTCCCACGCATGTCGGAGCAAATTGACGATCTGCTCCTCGGACAGATTCAATCGATATTCCCACAGATCGCGGTTCTCCAAGTCCCGGTACTCTTTGACCTTCATGTAATAGGGCATGGTGGAAAAATAGCCTCGGTATCCACCGCTCATGCCTTTGAAGGCATATTCGATCCCCACATCGGGAGGCACGTCGGCGGCATAATTGATCGTGTACGCGAGAAGGCGCGTGTCCGGAGTCTGCCCTGCCTGATCGATGCGGAGGAAAGTATGCCCGAACATGGAAGATGGATTGTTCATAAATGCAGACGCAAAAATCAGCGTGACGGATTTGGCGTGAAATTCTGCCAGCCATTGCTCGAACCGGTCGCACGACTGCACTGGCAGCCGGGTTTCGTCAATGGCTAACTGCCTTTTGAGCCATTCAAAGCGAGCGACGAACGCACAGCGGGCCGGCTGCTTGGATCGTCCAACGGGTTCGTCTCGGAAAAACGCGCGAAGTGTCGCTTCCAGTTCAGAAGATGGGTCGATCTTCCCGTCCTCTGCGAGAAAAAATCCAGGATCGTCCACTTCGCTTTCATAGGCACCCGTCCACGTGGGGCGGTAGTGGAGCAAGAGATGCCAGTACCGTTGGTCGGCCAACCGCAGTGTTTGGGCTCGCTGAATCAAAGCATCGAGATAAGACGATGGGCGCGATTCCGAAGCATGTGTCTGGACGGGCCATGACGCGAACGTCGCACACCAAAAGCAAAGCAGGGGAAGCAGAAAATAGGGAAAGCAGGAAACAGGCAAAGGGCTCCAGGGTGTATGCTCGCTGGAGCCCCACAAGCGCATTAGCGGTCGAGTGAGACCTTCGTCAAAACAGGATGCCCGGCCATGGCTTGAGACAAGGCAGAGTCCAGGGCCGCTGGTTCAGGATTTCCTGTTTGCACCAGACTCGTATACCGTTTCTGGGCCAGGGCAAAAAATGCCGCATGATGTTCTGGCGGTACGCCCATGAGCGTGGCCAAAGAGGCCAAGTGCTCTCCTTGCCCCTGTGCAATTTCCTGGGACAAGTTTTCGAAATTGATGGAAGCAAACACGGTCACTTTGTGTTCGGACATAATATGTCCATCATTCGTACAGCCAGAAGTGCCAGAACTGATTCCAAACGTTTGGCTGCCAAAGGTGCCATTCGTGGTTGCCATCATAACTTGTGGCGCAATATTTTTCTGATGGGGGTAATCCGACCAGGCCAGTTTCCCTAAGCCGCATCCTGGTCCGGTATCCGGATGAGCGGCAATCGAGAGGCCTGTTTGCCCGGCTACCAGCAACACACTGGCGATGAATGCGGTCGTTGTTTTTGTCATACGCTCTCCTCCCTTTTGATTGCGGGTGTTATAGGCGCTTTTACTGCAGGCTCATTCCTGCAGCGGTGCAAGTATAAAGAATCGTTCCGGGGCATTCAACAAGGTTCATTCCCTGTACTTGTCGATTCCGCGTGGTGAACCGCCTTTGGTCCTTATTCAAAGAATTGACGCGATGACCGACCTGTATGGTCTTCTCCCGAGAAGAACGTTAAGTGTGTCCATAACGCTCATAAAGATCGGAACTCGAGCACGAGGTTTCCTTTTTCCGCTTTGATCTCAACAGCGTATCTTCTTCCATATCTGTGGCTTGATCTTTACACATAAAGAGAAAATATGAGTTGCAAGCGATTGGCTTAAGAACCGCTAGGCATGATGGATCAAAAGATGTCAGCAATATGTGAACGACAATTGTCTAGGCTTCAGAGGTATAGGAATGAGCAATACGCCTCAGGTGTGATTCATCACTGGACATGGGAGCATTTACCTCACATGTATATACAAAACCGAAAATCCATGGGATCCCGAAATGGAAAGAGGACCTAGGCATAAGCAAGAAGATGGGCAAATCGGTAGGACCGTTGGAAATAATCAACCACTAGCCCCGAGATGAGGTTGGGCGAACGCTTGCATCCATCTCGGGGCCGGTGAATGTTGCCTATTTCGATGAAGATTTTCAGTGTTTTCGCATCGCCGTCATCGAGGTCCTTCACCCTATTGGTCCCGTAGGAATCCCGTTTTGCCGATACCAGGGCTGGCTGGCAGGACGGCGAGCACTCTCCTTGCCGAACACGGCTAATCCATACACACAGGGGGATTGCCGACACATGGAGATCCGGACGCCGATCATGAATTTCCCCGTCCATCGGGGCGTGACGGTCAAGACCGGTAGATCGTCGTCTTGCATGTCCTCCGAGACGATGTTGCCGTTTTCGTCGACGAGCACCATGTCCAAATCGCGACAATCGTTGTCGCAGGCCCCGACGATGGTATAGGTGACGCCGCCTTGCAACTCGAGGACGATCCGTCCGGCTTCGCGCGTCGGCAACTGGTCGATGTGATAGTCGTGCGTGAGCTGGAAGCCTCGCTCGCGCGCAAAGGCCTTGGCCCGATCCAACTGGCTGACGACTTGCTGAGTATACGCGACCGTTTGGCCATATGCTTGGCCGATTAAACTGATCGTTGCGATGAGCGCAATTGTGATGCTGTGTCGAATGATGGATTTCATGATCCACCTCCTTGTGGTGACGATGGTTCTGCCTTTCGGCATGAGATGGGATCCGCTGATTCCCATCGCGTTTTACCTACCGGCAGGAAGAGCAACGACTATGCCCAAAGCTTCTCCTGCTGATAGCACGATGAAATCTGTTGATAAGAATAGCTTTTATCGCAAGCGTCTTCATGCATTGGGATACCGTAAAGCGCTACTTGGGCGGGCGAGCGTTGGAAGTTGTCGCCAAAAGATACAGAATGTCTCTTTGGTAAGCAGAGGAATTGCGTCGCCTGCAAAGAGATGCCCTGTTCAGCGATGCACAGCTATTCATTGGCCGATGCAGGGACAAATGCAGGCGAATGAAAAGGAAAGGTATAGGAAAGCGATAAACGGGAGCCCGAGCTTACAGCGAAGAGATCGCGCTCGTTTCAGGGTGATCGTTGAGCCTGGCTTGTGCCAGCATAACTTGGCCGAGCGCGAGACCGCCGTCGTTGCAAGGCGTTTGCCGAGGAAGATACAACGTGATGCCCGTCCGTTGGCATTCGCGCTGAAGAAGTTCGCAGAGCACGCGATTCTGAAAGACGCCCCCACCGAGCACGACATGATCCATGTCGACCAGTCGAGCCAGGCGGACGACAAGTGCAGCACAGGCGCGATGAAACAACAACGCCAGCTCGTTAGCCGTCTGCCCGGATAAGGCTTGTTCTAGCAGAAACCGGATCAACGGTCTCCAATCGATGATCCATGGTTGCGGTGGATCCGTGCTATGTCGAACGAGCGGACGCTCTGCCGTTCCGGTGATAGGGAGCAAGGCTTCCAGGTCGTTGAGGGGCGTGCCATCCGTTCGCAGCAAGAATGGTGCTTCGAGCATTTTGGTCGATTGTGATTCGCCAGCGCGAGCGGCCGCGAACTCCAGCGCCATAGCGGCTTCGCCTTCAAAGGTTGACATCTGACAGAATCCGAGGAGGGCACTGACGCCGTCGAAAAGCCGTCCCATGCTGGTCGTCATGGGGCAATGAATACGACGGGCGAGCATGTGAAGGATGATCGGGACCAGGTTGTCTCCCATCGAGGCCAATGGCGGCAATGTGGGCGGCACGTTCTCGATGTCCAAGGCGTCTTGCAACAATGCCAAAGCCACGCGCCGAGGTTCTCGCATAGCGATTTCGCCGCCGGGAAGACCAAATGGTCGGAGATGAGCAATCCTCGTGAACCTGTGGGACTCGCACACGAAAAATTCACCTCCCCAAATCGTGCCGTCCGAGCCATAACCGGCGCCGTCCCATGCGACTCCGAGGGCCGGTCTGTTCAAGCCGCGTTCAGCCATCGTTGCAGCAAGGTGAGCCTGATGATGCTGGATAGAGATGACGGGAAGGTGGTTTCGGGTGCCGTATTCCCGAGCAAAGGCGGTGGAGGGATAGTCGGGGTGGAGATCGCAGACGATGGCGCGCGGGCGAACTGCGAAAAGGGCGAGTTGATCGTCCACCGTGCGGACGAATTGGGCATAGGCCTCGTTCGTGGACAGGTCGCCGATATGCTGGCTGACGATGACGTGATCCGGCGTGGTCACGGCAATGGTGCATTTCAAATGGCCGCCCACGGCGAGGAGCGGCGTCAGTGCTTCGGCAGCAGGTGGCCGTTCCCAAAGAGGCGACGGCACGAATCCCCGCGCCCGCCGCAAGATACGGAGCTGATCCTGTTCCACTCGCACGACCGAGTCGTCAACAGGCCTGACGATGGGCCTATTGTGCAGGAGGAACGCATCGGCAATGCCCTTGAGACGGTGCGCCGCTTCGCCTTCGTCGAAAACAATAGGTTCGTCCGAGCGGTTGCCGCTGGTAGCCACGACCGGTCTTGCCAGTTCCTGCATCATCAAGTGATGGAGCGGGGTGTAGGGAAGCATGGCCCCGATCTCAGGATTCTGAGGGGCAACGCTTGAGGCTAACGTTGTCTCCTCACGCCGCCGCACGAGCACGATCGGTGCTTCTGGAGCATAGAGGTATCGGGCTTCGCTCTGGGTCACTTGGCAATATCGTGCCGCGTGAGCGAGCGACGCGAACATGACCGCCAGCGGTTTTCGCGGCCGATGCTTTCGAATGCGCAGCCGGTGAACGGCGGCCTCGTTCGTGGCATCCACCCAAAGCTGAAACCCTCCCAGCCCTTTGACGGCCACAATGGCTCCCTGACGGATCAGGTCGCAGGCCTGAAGCCATGCCCTGTCTCGTTCGGCAAGGACGGCTCCCTGTTCATCGATGAGCCACACATGAGGGCCACAAGCCGGACAGGCAAGCGTTTCGGTATGAAAACGCCGATCGCTCGCGGTTTCGTATTCGTGAAGGCACTCTGCACACATGGGAAATCGGCGCATCGACGTACGGCATCGATCGTAGGGAAGTCGTTCAACAATGCTGTACCGCGGGCCACATCCGGCACAAGTGATAAATGGATAGCGATAGCGGCGATTCCGGGGATCGAACAATTCGCGAAGGCATTCGGCACAGGTAGCCAAATCGGGCGAGAGCGCGGGATAAACGGTGCCGGGCGTGAGACTGGAGCGAATGAAGAAGCCCGACGTGCCTTGCCGTGGAATGACGCGAGTTTCGATCGACTGGATGACGAGTCCTTCCGGGGCTTCACGGGTCAGGCCGTCTTGAAACGCTTTGAGCTGTGCAGGAGCGCCTTCGATTTCGATCACGACGCCATGCGCCGCATTGGCAATCCATCCGCTCAGTGCCTGTTGTTGGGCTAACCGATAGACAAAAGGCCGAAAGCCTAATCCTTGCACGCGGCCTTGAACGACAAGGCGAAGTCGGCGGGGATTGGGCGATCGCGGCTCGATCATCGGCTTTATGTCAGTCGGTCAATCCAGCGGCTCTTCCCATTCCACGTCCTGAATGAACATGTCCGCTTCTTCGAGATCCTGGGTCCGGATCAGACCGCAGCCGGAACACAGCCCTTCTGCCGATGCGGGCAAGGGCGTTCCACAACGAAGGCAGGTGTCCTCGGTCGAGACCAGCGTCAGAGACAGTGTGGCCCGTTCCGCGATAGTTCCTTGTGCGGCGAGGCGAAAGAGGGCTTGGAGATCATGGAGTGAGTGTTGGGCAAGATGAGCGTCTCGGCTGACACGCAGACGGATCAGCACAGGACGGCCGCGGCCTTGTTGTTGAGCCAGTTCTTCCATGAGCTGGACGATTCGGCGAAGGAGATGAAATTCATGCATGACAAGCTCTCGAGCTCTTCGTCAATCGCTCGGACTTCCCCCGAGGCAAGAAGCGGGGTCGCAAGATAGGAAGGTGGCAGCTATAATACTGCGTGTCGGCAGACCAAGAATCATCCGAAGCTCGCAAACCCCTTCTTGGATAGCATGACAGCCTTTTTCAGACATTCAGATTATTATGTAATCGATACGGACGATGCCCTTCAGCGTCATATCCGGATTGAGCGGGATCGGGCTCGCAAGCTGCGAAAAAGTCGATGGTGGCAGACAATGATGCAGCGCGGCGAATGTCATTATTGCCATCGTCGAGTCGACCCGGCTCAATTGACCATGGATCATGTCGTTCCGCTGGCCCGGGGAGGCCGAAGCACCAAAGGGAACGTCGTCCCCGCCTGCCCGGAGTGCAATCGCGCAAAGCGGTTGGAAACGCCAGCCGAGGCGCGTTTGAATCGCATGCCACGTCCTGAAGAGTCTTGCTAGCCGCGGCAGCTCTGTCTTTCTCGATGCCCGACCTTTTCTCGTGATCAATGAGATCAAGCCCGGCGCAGTAGCGTGATCCAGCGCCACAGATTGAGCAGGCTCATCATCGATCCGGCGACATACGTGAGCGCGGCTGCCGTCAAGATGCGTCGGGCACTGTTCAAATCCCGACGTGAGAGATAGCCACCCCGCTCAAGCACGGGAAGAGCCCGCCGAAAGCTGGCATCCCATTCCACAGGGAGCGTGATGAGATGGACCAACGTCGCGAGACTCATCGTGGCCAAGCCGGCCAGGAGCATCAATCCGCCGGCAGCCGGCGTACGAGTGACCACGGCCAGGATGGGAATGCCGAGCATCATATAGGCGCCAATTTGTTCGGCGCGTTGGGCAAGGCGAACCAGTCGGGTGCGCTCGGCCAACGGCGGATAGCCGGCTGCATCTTGCAAGGCATGCCCGACTTCATGCGCGGCCACGGTGACGGCGGTCAATGATTTTCCTCGATAATTGTCCGGGGTCAGGCGCACGGTTTTGGTCAACGGATCGTAATGATCGCCTGTCGGGGTCGTTTCGATTTTGACATGCGAGAGGTTGAACCGATCCAACAGATGACGGGCCAGCTCGCCTCCGGTGCCGGGAAAATCTGGACGCTCGGTTCGATGTCTGGCAAAAACACGTTGGACCCAGAGATGCGGGCCGATCACAAGGCCCAGCAATATGGCAAGCATCACCACTAGGCGAATCATGGAGCATCTTCAGGAAACATAGAAAATACACGTTCTGGTAAAAAATCTTGACCGGTGTTCGATGACGCCGTCAAGGCGGAGATCACGATGAACAACTGACGATGATCGGCGGGCATTCAGGGGGAAGGGGACGCGCATAGTCTTCCATGCCGGGATGATCGGAATACGGGTCGGCGAGCAGCACTCGCAGCCGTTCGATTTCGGTATAGTCGCGGTGGCGAAGAGCCTGCTCGATGGCGTGCTGCGCGAGATAGTTGCGAAGAATATATTTGGGATTGACCGCGTTCATGCGACGGCGTCGTTCTTCGTCGATGCTTTTTTCTGCTGCCAGCCTCGCACGATACCGTTCAGCCCACCATGTCAATCCATCGGAATCCTTGAACAGGGTCCGGATACCGGCCAGACCGTCGGGATCGTCCTGACGAAATTCTGCCAACATCCGGAAACACGTAGTGTAATCCACACGATTGGCGTGCATGAGGTTGAGCAGGTCGGTGACGAGCTTGTCGTCTCCGACATGGGATTCGAGGAGCCCGAGCTTGGCCCGCATCAATTCCGCGTACCGATCGAGCAAGGCATGTTCGTACACGTCAGGGGCGGCTTGCACATCAGAGGGAGCGACAAGAGGTGACAGGGCCTGAGCAATGGCTCGGATGTTCCAATAGCCGATATCCGGTTGATTCTGAAACGCATAGCGTCCATAGCGATCGGAATGGTTACAGATGAACCCGGGGTCGAAGTATTCCATAAATCCGAAAGGTCCATAGTCCAAGGTGATCCCCACGATGGACATGTTATCAGTGTTCATCACGCCGTGGGCCCATCCCACCGCCTGCCATTGGGCGATGAGCTGGCCGGTTCTGACGGCCACCTCGTGCAGGAGCCCTGTGTAACGATCGTCACGCCCGGACAGATGCGGATAATGGTGGTCGATCACATAATCGGCCAAGATGCGGAGTTCCTCGAATTGCCGACGATAATAGAAAACCTCGAATGTCCCGAAACGAATGTGGGTCGGCGCCAAGCGAACCAGGATGGCCCCGGGTTCTGGTTGTTCGCGCCACACCATTTCGTTTCCACTGATGATGCACAGGCTTCGAGTGGTCGGGATGCCCAACCCATGCATGGCCTCCCCGCAAAGATATTCTCTGATCGTCGAGCGGAGGACGGCGCGGCCGTCGCCATCGCGCGAAAAAGGGGTCAGCCCCGCACCTTTGAGTTGCACATCCCACTTCTCGTCTCGTGAATTCCGAATCTCGCCTAGAAGAATCGCGCGGCCATCGCCGAGTTGCGGCACGTAATGTCCGAACTGATGCCCTGCATAGAGCGTGGCGATGGGATCGCTGCCGGGAAGCAGCATATCTCCGTTGACGAATGCAAGAAATTCTGGGCGCTGTGATTCTTGAGGGTCGAGATCGATCAACGCAGCGGCAGCAGCATTGAAGCTCACGAGATGGGGATTGGGAAGAGGCGTGGGGCGCACCCGTTGATAGAACACGCTCGGCAACCGGGTGTATGTATTGTCGAATCGGAGCTGCTCCAGTGTGGACATGGACTTATTATCCCGTGGCCCGTCGGCGAGCGCAATGAAGACGCGGCAAAACGGGTGAAGCCTGTTCGATTTGCGGAAGAAAAGCCATGCGCTCCAGAAGAAGTTCTGTATCGAAATGATCAGTCAGCGTATCGGTTTCGATACGACTCGCACCGATTTGCCCGTTCGAGAAAGAGGAAGGCGCGCGCGCAGATCAAAAGAAAATGAGGCCGATCGTTGTGGAGGAGGGGAAGGTCTAATTTTTGCCTAGTCCGAATAATGTCTCAGACAGGGAGCTGGATCAGCATCGAGTCTCATCTCGCAAACGGCTCGAAGAGTTCGAGAAAAGGACAAGCGCATGCCCCAGATTATCTGTGCATGGTGTTTCCAGGAGGGTATTCGACGAGTGATCAAGCTGGAAGAGAAGACACTCGACGGGAGACCGGACAGTCATGGGATTTGTGATGATCATCGTCGGGCTCTGTTTGCCAATTTCGCCATGACCAGCTCTTCGTCGCGTCAGATTTCTCTGCACCCCTCCGATGTGCACGATCGCATTGCATCATGAACCATTCCGGAGCATGATCATCTCGCCCTCTTTGTTGATCGCAACGCCGCTCAAGGTGTGACCATCTAGAAAGATTGAGCAAAAAGCTGACGACGCTTGTTCTCAGCAGCGTCAGCGTGAAGTTCGGTGTGATGTGTGAACAGCCGGAGATTGTGGTTGGAAAAGGCGGCTTTTCACCATAGCGATGCCCAGGTGGGGAATCGGTGTTCTTCGTCGATAATCGAACCACCCATAGAGGAGAATACCGGCGATGAGAATTGCTCCGATGAACAACAGCGCCATCGAAAACCGTACGCGTTACAGTGCATCGATGAATCAACCTGCGGGAACGATAAAAACTTGCAACGTCTGAAGATCATTTCGGAAGAGCAAAACGAATCTTGAGGCACGTGTTGGTGGCAAATTTACGCATCGAGCCTATCGAAAGAATGACGTTGGTCTCCATCGGAAAGGATGGTCGCGAGCGCAGGTTTACTAAATAGGGTCAATCTCGCGCGATGACTGCTTCTGCTCGGTGCGCATCAGGCATGGATTTGGATTAGAGGGCAATACGGAGACCAACGGATCCTCCGTAGTTTGTGAACTGGGCGTTCCCGACCATGGTTTGAAAATTCACAAAGGCCTGAATACCGTTGGGAAGGACCGCAAGCGTTCCGACCCCGATATTGAAAAAGTTGCGAACCGGTCGGTCGTTTTGGAATTGGAAGGGAGTGGGGTTGGTTGGGCTGTCCTTCGCGAACCGGACATGAATGAATCGTTGCGAGTTGGCAAATTCATGGATGTATTCGCCGGTCACTTGTGGCCGCAAGACCGGAATCAAGGGCCATCCTGTATGAATGTTGAGAATCCCAACCACGCCTAACACGCTTTGAACGGAATTCACATATTGATCGTCATAGCGAAGCTCCAACCCCGTATTCCCCGTTTCGGTAAAATCCTGGATATGCGTGTTGGAATAATTGAGTCCAATCCGAGGGCCAATGGTCAACATGGTGATCGTTCGGTTTTGTCCAAGAATGATCGGATGATCGTACCCCAATAAGGCATTCACGGTGGCGATGTTGCCGTAGGTGGTGCTATTGGCGAGACCTGAGGAAATCACAGTGCCGTTTCCACCAATAAACGAGGCCGCGCGGCTGACCAGATAAAGTTTTCGTGCGTATCCAGCGGCGATCTGGGCGAACAGATTGGGGGTCGGCTGAAACGCAGCGAAGATCGTGCCTCCATATGAATTGTGCACGAAGTCTCCCCCACCGTCGAAATCTCCGTCGGTGTTGATCCAGTTGAAAGCGAGGCCGGTGAGGAACAGGGGGTTCCACAGGTAATCGACCCCTGCCGTAAGGCCATAGACATTGGCATCGAATCCGTCTGCAAAGGGCGTGACGTTTCTATTCAAGGCCTCGGCATTGAATGAAGCGAAGAGCCCCAATCGTTCTCCAAGAATGATATTCGAAGTTGTCGGGCCCGTTTCGTCGGTTTCGCGCTCGAGTCGTTCCTTTCGCCGGTTTTCTACGGTCACCGCCAAGGTTTGGGCCGATGCGCCGGCGGCGCCACCCGTCGAGATGCTGGAGCTGGTGTTATTGGAAGCGGCGCAGATGTTGGCGAGTTCGCCTTGAGTGCTTCCAGGATCGTTCAGCGCCGCGCATCCGGACGCCAATAACCGAGTCACTTCGGATTCCAAGGTTTGGGCCTGCACGATGGCCCTGCTTCCTAGCGGTATCGCGAGAGCGGCAAGGATGAGGAAAAGGAAAGCTCCTACGCGCACGCCTCTTACTAATTTCTGTGGAATGACAGCTCGAATGTGGGATGTGTGACCGGGTGGGGATGTCAAATTAAGGCGCTTGGTATGACGTGTGCGAAATAGCAAATGCGTCATGAGAGAACTCCTTGAAAAGGTCAATGAATGCAAATAAATGTGAAGGTAAAGACGACTGAAAATTTTGTGGTGATCAAAATTTTGCTCATCCCTCTTGTTAGGCATTACGAGCGACGAGCGCCCGAAAACTTCAAAATGGAATCGAGCCCATCCATGACGGGCCGAATGACGTCAGCGGCTGCGAGGATGTAGGAAATCATACTCAGGCGAACGGTTTCGAGTTTGCGTCGATCGGTAAAATCCGGCCTCATGACCTGTTCTTTGAGCGCACGGATGAATTCTCCAAATGCCTGTTCGTCGACGTCCGACAGATCGACCAAAAGAAAGGGATGAATGGCTGGATCTAGATTCTGAATACGCCGGGCTATGGTGAGAAAATAAGGCCCCCGTTGGGCCAAAGGGCAGATGGATGGTTCATGAGGCGCATTCTCGCGACAAAGCCGAACAGACACGTCCGTCGCAAATCCATAGTCGTATTACGTTTGATCGCCAGGGCGATTGCCAAATGCTTCTAGATCATGTGGCTGTCGCCGAACGAGGCGCCAGGCTTTCATGCGGCTGTGTGTGGGGATGACAAATAGGTTGAGATAGGCTCTTCGCCTGGCAATGTTCTCGTTGGAAGCGCTCGTGCTCTCGATGAGCGCGTTCAGCAACATCGTATTCCGGGGACTCGGCCCCGAAAACACCAGATACGTATACAGACCATAGCCCTCGTCTTCGGGCTTATCTCGGTCGAAAAACGCAAACACGTTGCCATGGATTGGGTGAGAGGGAATTCCGTCTCGCTCTCCGCCTCTCCGAGCAGAGAATCTTGCCAAGGAGCCAGTCAATTCGGTGATCGTTTGGGAATAGTCGGTCTGTGAGGCGTTGAAGGCCTGAGTAGCGTTTTGCAAGGTTGAAAGCTGAGTCATGACATCCCTCGAATCGGAGGACGATGGCTCTGCGGTGAGCTGTTGGCGAAGGATGAGGGCGGCTCGCAAGAACGTCGATTCGGTCTCCTCGTATCGATCAAGGGTGTGGCCGAGCTGATCGAGAGCGTTGGATTCGAGCAAGGGAAGGACAGGCAGAAACTCCGTCAACGCCTCATTCAACAATGCGAGTTTGGTCGAAACGGTCGAGGTCCCTAGCGCGGCTTCTTGGAGAGCCAGAATAAGCGGTTGAGTGGTCGTTGCACCACCATGGCTGGATGCGCGTTTGAGTGTAGCAAGTCGGCCCAAAATTTCGTCGAACAGTGCGTCGTTTTGAGGCATAAGGCGACCTGCCTCGATGAGCCGCTCGACCCGTTTGTGTGTGATGGGGTCGGTAAGGGCAGCGACTTGAGCGGGGATGTGAAGCTCTTGAGAGCCTGCTTGAGAATGGACCTCGCTGGGCCATCCTGTCCAACTTATCAAGCACAAGAAACCAGCAAGGAAAACTTGTGAACAGTGAGCCATGGAACGATGGGGTTGCATGTTGACGATCTTGACTTAAGAGACGTCGGTTTCTTTTCGATGAGAGGCGCCCGCTATGTTACACAATTTTTTGCCGATCCAGACCAGCAGCACGCTGACCAGCGCGATCACCAATGCCATATCCGCTGTCAGAGGAACGGTGGGGTACATCAGTCGAAACACGACCGCGAGCAGGATTCCGAGGATCAGTGCAGCAATGATGGGACCAAAGAGCTTCCCTATCGACATAGGCTTCTTCACACATCCAACAAAGAATTACGCCCTCGGCACAAAGAAAAATTGTCCAGCTGAATGTCCCGTATGCACGATGGATTGATACGTCGGAATTTGGCGACGTCCGACCTTTTGCGTCACGAACTCGGCGACGCGGAGATACACCCGCGTTCCCGACAGAATGTCCGAATTGGTGCTCAGGACTTCGAGCAAAGCTTGGGCAAAGACCGAATGTTCTCCGCCGAGATTGTCGAGAACAGGGCCTTCTTGTCCTGAGCTCAGGGCTAATCGAGCTTTCTGGATGGCCATGACCTGGAGCCATCGAATGCGGTCGGGATCGGAGAGATGCGGAGGAGGCTCTGGGATCGGACCGCCGCTTGTCAGGGCTCCAGAATAGCAAGAGTCAGCGATGATCAGAATGTGCTTGGCTGGAATCGGAGTAAGAATGTCAGCAATGGTTTGATTGGAAAGCCAATTCGTCCGCTCACTTTTTTGAGCATCGTAAGGCAACCAATGCCCCACCTTTACGATCTGCCCTCCTTGATCATGTTTATCCCAATGCCCATGGCCTGCAAAGTATACGAGCAGATTGTCGCTCTCCGTCAACTCTTGGGCATAGGACGTGAGTGTTTGGATAATGGCTGCGCGCGTGGCCTCTTCATTGAGCAGCAGCTCTACCTCGAAGCCATATTTGGTTTTCAAAACGTCAGCGATGGCTCGAGCATCGTCGTCGGCGGTTGGAAGAGAGGGGAGCGCAGGATATGGGTCGATGCCGATGACCACGGCATAAAAGTTCCCAAAGGGCACTCGAGCCACGGCTGTATCTCGATCGATCGACGATTGTTCCAGACGGCGCTCGTATTCCTGAATTGTTTGGGCGAGCCTAGCCCGTTCTTGTTCGAGCGCCGATTTTTCTGCCGAAAGCTGTGCGTTTTTATGATGAAGGTTGTCGAGTTGGCTCAAAAGTTGAGATTCTCGCTGTCCCAATTGCTCCAGCTGCTGTTTCAGTGCCGTCATGCGTGTCTGGAGGGCGTCGACCTGTTCATCGTTGGAAGTTGACCCTGTTGCCAGATTTTCGAGTTGACGTTTCAGCTTCTGCCGTTCGGCTTCGAGGGCTGCGCGTTCGCGGGCAAGCGTTTTCCGTTCATCCGCGAGGTCGCGTCGCGTTTTCTGTAGTTCAGCATCCTTCGCTGCCAGCGCCTCGCGCAATTGCGAGAGTTCTCGATAGAGACGTTCCACTTTCGCGGACACACCAAAATCCGCCTCGAGATTTTCAAGTCCAGCTGCGCTTCGATAGAGGTCGAGCGCTTTCTTTTCATCTTTCGGGACACCCAGCCCCCGTTCGTACAACAGTCCCAAGCTGACTTTGGCCGGCCCGTAGCCCTGCTTGGCGGCTCGTCGATACCACTCGGCGGCTTCGGCAAAGTCGGGTGGTCGCCCGAGCCCCTTTTCATAAATGTCGCCCACATAGGTTTGGGCTTTGGGGTCCCCCTCTTCCGCTTGGCCGAGCCAGACTTTAAGGGCTGTTTGATAATTGGCTCGATCATAAGCGACGTACTCTCCGCCTCGAATTTCACAGTCCTGTGCAGTCGTTTTGACCGGGCGTCTGGCTGTCGAGTAAACGATTCCCCCAATTCGTCGGATTTGACCGGGAAGCAAGCAATCGACGGGAAGCCACCGTTCAACGGGAGCATTCGTGGCCATTTGAGAACAGGACTGGGCAGGAGATCGGGATTCGTTGGGTGGATGAGGAGCGTGACATCCTAAGAGAAACAGGAATGCCAAGCCGAGGCAGCACCAGTTCGTTGGGGACCACCAGTTCGGATCTGATGTATTTAAAAAGGAAGAACAACAGGCTTTCACCGGCATGCACGATACCTTGGGTGATGAATCTTAGAATCTTGTCGAGGACGTTGTGGATGGAATGCGAGAAATTAGCAAGAAAAATTTCTCAGGCCTTTGCTTTTGTTTCTGACGTGAGGAGGCGGGTATAATCCTTGAGCTTGAAGGCATGGGGATGCAATGGGCAGTCAGACAAACGGAATGTGGAAAGCCCGCATTGTGCTCGTAGTTCTGGCCGGATGGGTCTTTGGAACGACGGATATGGTCGTAGGAGCCCCACCAAGTCTGGCACCAACGGATCAACATCCAGAGACGCTCAAGACTATTTCCATCAAAGCACGCCAATTTTCACCTTCCATCCTTCACCTCCACGTGGGACAAAAAACGCGTTTAATGATCCATAACTCTGACGCCGAGCTCCATGCGTTTGTGCCATTGGGGCTTCTCACCAGGACCACACTCACTATCACGGGAACTGGCGCGCCAGAATTTAGTAAGGAGGGGTTGCGCCGGATTTTGCTGCCATCCCACGGACGAGCGGAGATTTTGTTTGTGCCCAAACAAGCAGGAACATTCATCTATTATTGCGATCTGCCTGGGCATCGGATGAAAGGCAAGATCGTTGTGCACGATGCAGGGTTCTGAAAAAGGGGCATATTCTACCCTGTCTCGCACGCTTGGTTGAATCGAGGATCGAAATGAAGGAGCGCGAATTCATGGAATGTTCTGTGGCAGTGCGCAAGGCTGGGACCACTCGAAGGTTGAATCACTCAGAGCACAGACCTTGGCTCAGGGCTGTAGGGATGGTCGGCGTCTGGGGTCTTTTGGTGATGGTCTTACTCCTCGTAGCTGGAATGAGCCGTGCGCGCGCTGCTCAGAATACCGATCCTCAAGATTCAAAGCTCGTCCAGACGGTGCAAGCCTATGCGCGAGCTGTGGCGTTGGAAGACACCGTCGCTGCGGCCCAGCATGAATTTGCTTGTCTTTTTAAAATGGTCCAAGAAGGGAAGGTGATCGATGGGCAATTCCCACCTTCCGACGATCCCGTGTACGAATGGTGTTCCGCGCGACGGACAGCGGAGCATGCACGAGTTATCGACACCCGTGATCACGGACTCGAGAATATCTGGCCGGGACCGGGATACTTAGTTGATTTTGCTGATTTTCAACGGTTTTACATTTCCGAAACCGGAGGGCGACAATTGGCTCCGTCCTTTTTTGTCATGCCCGCCATTGGCGCACGACAGAACGAACTTCTGTTCGAAATGGACTTGCTCTCGACGGCCCGTCTCCCGCATGCCTCGTTTCGTTTCCGAGACTATGACTCGGTCAAAGCCGTGCCGACGATGGCCGTCCTGACTCGCATTCGGTACACCGATCCGATGACTGCTCCCGTAGCCAATGCGCCGGGCACGAAAGATTGGGTCGTCCCGTATAAAAAGCCGCGAGGAGTCGTTCGCGCGGTCAAGGTCAAATGGGTCGTGTTGTCCGGCCTTCGACAGCATGGCTTTCCGGCCGACCAGGCGGTTCTGGATCTTCCGCTCGACGGTCCGTTCGGGACGACGATCCCCTTTGTTTTGGACGCCGGCGGGTTTGTGCCGAAGTCCACCGAATGGTGGGAAGCGGATGATCTGCCTCAGGCGATCGAGGTGGCCGTGCATCGGGCTCGCGAAATTTCCGATCCTCGAGAGCGCTTGATGTTATTGAATCGGGTATTACTAATCGATCCCCAGCACGAGGCCGCACTGGAGCTCTTGGCTGATCATCTATATCAAGGGCTGTTGACCTATGCGAGTCGACGCCATGGGATCACCGTCGAGGATGATCGCTTGGCCCGTCGATTGAACGAGCTATACTGGACGATTCAATCACAAACCAACCGCTACGATTTATCGCTCGACATGGACATGAGCGGGCAGTCAGAGCCCACGCCGGCCGACTATCTGTATCGGATGATTCCGATAATGGAGACGCTGGTCGCGTTGCGCCAAGGGGATTTTGAAACGCGACTGCGACTGGGGTTGGCCTATCGATGGACGAACGATCAAATGGCCGCGATTTCCACGCCGCAAGAACTCTTGACCGAGATTCCGCCCGATGACACGCAACTTCGGGCCAGGGTCCTATTGGCGTTGGCATGGTCGAGAATTGGAAAAGTCGCATGGAATCGGCATTTGGATGATCCGGATATCGTGAAAGGCTTCGAAGAAGCCCAGGCGGCTTACGAATTGACATCGGATCCTCTCGACAAATTTTCCGCAGCCTATGCCATGGCCTATAGTCTGGCATTTCGAGCGAACCGCGATAACCAGGCCATGCTGGAGCTCTTGCAAGAAGCGCGGCGCTGGTTTAAACAATTGCCGGGCGCAACGCCGGAGGCCTGGGCCTTTCTGTTGGAAAACGACACCTTGAAAGGATTGGTGGAGAGCGATCCGTCGTTCAAGGCATTGCTGGCCGCATTTTGAGCACGCTTCCTGACCGAGCCAACAAGATGGATCTCGATTTTCGGCGAAATCCGAGCATCTTGAGTCATATGATCGATGCGTTGGGTGACGGGGTCTTCACCGTCGATGCGCAAGGGAACATTGTCGCGTGGAGCGCCGGTGCCGCACGCATTACCGGATATTCCAGCGAAGATGTCGTGGGAAGGCCATGCCATATTTTCGAGGGGCAAAACTGCAAGGGCTTTCGTTCGTTAACGGAGTTTTTGGCGAATCCCTCTCCGTATCCATGGGGTATCTGCAATCAAGAGTGCAAAGTCTTGGCGAAAGATGGGCGTGAACTCTATCTCTATGGGAGTGTCTCGGTTTTGCGCGACGAGCATGGCGTCGTCCGAGGAGCGATCGGCACCTTTACCGATCTGACGTCGTTTATCTTGGCCAATGAAAAAATCGCAGTGTTGGAAGAACAGACCAAAACACGAGACGCCTTTCAACAATTGGTGGGGAAAAGCCCGCCCATGCAGGAAGTGTTTCGGCGCCTGCGATTAGCGGCCCAGAGCGATGTCAGCGTGCTGTTGGTCGGAGAATCTGGCACAGGGAAAGAACTGGCGGCACGCGCCATTCATACTTTGAGCGGGCGCAAGGACAAGGCCTTTTATGCGATCAACTGCTCGGCGATTCCTGAAACCTTGTTGGAAAGCGAGCTGTTCGGACATGTCAAGGGCGCCTTTACCGGCGCCGTCCGCGATAAGCTGGGATTGTTTCAAGCTGCCGACGGGGGAACCTTGTTCCTGGACGAGATTGGCGATATAAGCCCGCTGTTGCAACTCAAGCTCCTTCGGGTTTTACAAGAAGGAGAAATTCGACGAGTCGGCGACGAGCGGACCCTCAGAATCAATGTCCGGTTGATCACGGCGACCAACCGAGACATGAAAGCTTTGCTGGCTTCCGGGAGGATGCGGGAAGATTTTTATTACCGGTTCCGGGTCTTTGAAATCGCTCTTCCGCCTTTGCGAGATCGTCGAGAGGATATTCCCCTGCTGGTCAACCATTTTATCAAGGAATACTCCCGAACTTATCAACGACCGGTCAGGGACATCTCGAAAGACGCATTGCAGCATCTCATGCAGTATGCGTGGCCAGGGAACGTTCGAGAACTCAAAAACGCTATCGAACATGCCTTCGTGACCATGAGCGGCGATTGCATCACCTTGTTCGATCTTCCTGTAGAGATTCGTCAATCGTCTTGCCAACAGATTCATTCCCCTCTCTCATCAACTTTGTCGCCAGGTGAACACGATGAACGCAAACGCATTGTCGAAGCCCTTCGTCAAACAGGTGGGAACCGAACCAAAGCTGCGCAGCTTTTGGGGTACAGTCGTGTCACGCTCTGGAAAAAACTTCAAAAGTTTAACCTCCATCCATCCCTCTGCTCGGGCATTAACAGTTAACGCAACAAGTTAACGTATTCACGCTTAACGATTATGCGATTCTTTGGGCCGTTACAATCTAAGTTTTGGTATTTTCAACGGTTTTTCTCGTCAATCTGCGTGAAAGATTGTGGCACACGGCTTGCCCTCAGAAGAAGCAGGCGTCGATGAACTCTTAACGAAAGCAGACTTAATAGGGCCACGAATATGAGATTGCGGAGCAGCGAGTTTGTCTTGTGCTTAGATATTTATGCGTAATGCAGTCGCCAGAAAGAATCCGAGCAAGCGCAGTGCTCAATATAAATTTCGAATGGCGAAACTCTAGAGTGGGGCAAGAGCCTCATCCAGCATACAGGTATCGGAATGGTTTGGAACTAAAAAAAGAAATCGCGGTATGAGGATATGGTTAACGATATCCCTTGGACCATGAGGAGGATATCACCAAGATGATCGTGATGAGACGCCTCCATACGGAGCTTGACCAATGACAAAACACGAAGCCGTTCTTTGAACGTCCTGAGCAGAATAAACGGACGAAACTTTACTGCGCGTCTTTCATCTTAGAACGGGACTCACTACAATGAGTGTGGCCTTATGGGGCGATAACCTATGATCGTGTGCGGTGCTCATTCAACAACCATAAAGGAGGTTGCTATGCAACAATCAGTTCGCACAATGGGAATGGTAGGCATTGTTGGGCTGCTGCTATTTATCTTTGCCAGTCCGGCCTTCAGTGAGCAACGATGCTGGTTTTGTGCAGGCGTAAGCGGAGAGGGTGCCGTGTCTTCATCCGCTGCCTCAGCGAAGGCATCCGAAGGGGTTCAAAGCCCTGCCGAAGGCTATGATATCCATGTTCAGGCTCCGCATTTGATGGCCAACGGCGAGGTCGGAGGACCGTTCCATCATTATTGCAAGCCCATTTCCGATACCGTGCTTCAATGTTTGTTATTCGAATCCACAGACCCGAAAGCCAAACTCGTGGCCGTCGAGTATTTCATCGCCAAAAGCGTGACCCGGAAGGTGCTCCCCTTGATCAAATGGCATCGCAATTTCCACGATCACAAAGTGGAAATCGCGACCGGGCGGGTGCAGGTGTTGGATATGCCACCGGATCAAGCGGCGAAGGTGGCCGAAGCGGCAGCCAAGACCGATGGCATCATTTTCCATCTCTGGCACAAAGATCAAGTCATTCCAGACGGTCGAGTCAGCATTCCGCAGTCCTTGGGGCATATTTTTACCAGGCCTGAATAACAGGGCTTGGGGAGCGCGGGAGCCTCAACCCATATGATGGGGCTCCCGCCCCTTCTTCACTTTTTACTTAATATTCCAGGGGCACCGTGATGACGATGAAATTTTTGGGGATCTTTGTGCTCGGGATCGTCGGCCTCGGATTCTGCGTCGCATTCTGGTGGACACCGAGTGAAGGCGCCGATGCGGAGGTGCTCAAACCGCGGGTGCCTCCCGATCAAATCGAGGCGGCACGCGCTCGCACCAATCCGTTCCCTCCGACTCCGGAGAATATCGCCAAAGGCAAGGCCATCTATCACGGCAAAGGATTTTGCGTTACGTGTCATGGGCGCGATGGGAAAGGCTTGGGGAATATTCCTGGGCTTCGCGGTAAACTTCCGCGCAATTTTACAGACCGAGCCTGGCAAGCGGCTCGTTCGGACGGCGAATTGTTCTGGATTCTTCAGAACGGGAGCCCGGGCACGGATATGGCATCTTTTATTCCGCTAGTGCTGTCCGAGGACGAAGCTTGGCACGTGCTTTTGTATGTCCGATCGTTCGGGAACTCATCGTAACTCCGTGGAAGTTCACCCAAGAAATAAGGTTCATTGCCAGAAAACGAAGGAGGCTATCCAATGGCGCGATTTGTCGTGGCAGCGAGTAAAGGCACCGATGATCCGACGATGGCCACACTCCCGTTCATTGCGGCCAAGGCCGCCAAAGAGCAAGGGCATGAAGTGATTCTTTGGCTCCAGGGAGAGGCCGTCGTGTTGGCACGACGTGGCGTGGTCGATGCCGTCCACGGCGTGGGGCTCCCTCCGTTGAAAGAGATCGCCGAAGCGGTTCGCGGAGCTGGCGTGGCGCTCTGGGTCTGCTCGGCTTGCGCGATCGCGCGGCAGATCGGGGAGAACGATCTCGTGCCCGGAGCGGTGATCAAAGGCATGCCCGATTATGTAAACGCGGTCGCGGAAAGCGATAAATCCATTTCCTTTTGACCGCGTCACTCGTCAGATGGATCGACGATGTAGCGATCCGGATGCTCGAGGAATCGCACGCGGCAGGCTTCCGAGCAAAACCGATACATCCGATCGCCGACGGCGGCCGTGATCTGTCCAGTCTCTGGGTTCACGATCATTCCGCAAACGGGATCGCGGCATGTGCCGTCCTTCTCGATCATCCGTTCCATGGGCTGCGCCTCAGCCAGGTTCTTAACGAGCGAAAGCTCATTCAAGAGCAGCAGGGGGAGGAAGAAGTGCTCACGCACACGATCTTGTCCCCGACGCGCGAGTTCCTTCGCAGTCTCTCGATGTCGCAACAAAGAGATGATCGCGTCTGCACATTGATCCACGCTGTCCACGAGCATTCCGCCGACCCCATCCGCCATTTGAAGCGGAATGCCCCCTGCTCGTCCGGCAACCACGGGTGTCCCTTTCCACAGGGCTTCGGAGACGACGAGGCCGAAGCCTTCACGGATTTTTGGACGATCACATCGGACAGTCGTTGAAAGGCATTCACTTCGATGTTGCCGACCCCCGTGAGATTGGTAAACACGTGAATCAATGGATCGGCCGTCCGTTCCGATTTGATGCGTCGATACACCTCCCAACCTTCCGGATCGTCCAACGCCATGGAACCGACCAATGTCAATTGAACGTTAGGAATGGTTTGGCGCACGCGCTTGAACGTGGCGATCATTCCAAGGGGATCCTTCCACGGATCGAATCGCGATACCTGAGTGATGAGCGGCCGCGTGAGTCTGATGCCGATCCAATCCAGCACTTGCCGAGCGGTCTGTGCGTCAAGAGGAAGATTCTTGGGACTCAAAGGGTCGATCGCTGGCGGGATGATCTCCACACGAGAGACGGGTAAATCAGGCGGGGTACATTCGGTCATGGTAAAAACCGCCGCATCGTCGTCCGTCAAGAACTGTCGGATGAATGGCCAGACAGATGGATTGGGACTCGAGGTATCGATATGGCAGCGCCAAATCCAGAGCGGGCCGAGCCTTTCCCGTGAAAGGCGAGCATGGCCGACGGTTGGGGATCGTGGATGACGATGACATCGTAATCTTCTTCGAGAAGCCTGGCGTTGGTTTCGGCATTCGCCAGATACAATTGCTGTTGTTCCCGACCGAGTTCCAGGACTCCCCCTTGCAGGCCATTGTGAATCGTTTTGGTGACGTGAAAAAATGCCTCATCGCCGCTGATGATTTTCCAGTCGGCGATCAATCCCAGGTCGTTCAACAACGGAATCATCGAGCGGAGCAATTCCGAGACCCCTCCACCGTAAGGCGTCGCGTTGATATGCAGAATCCGAATCCCTCGAAGCTCTCGGGCCGATGCGATCACATCGTCGAGAATCCGATCAGGAGCGATTCCGCGATAGGAATCGAGCGAGCGTTCTCCTACGTCGACTGTTTCGAGCATGATCCATCTCCTGTGAATGAAAGTCGCTCGCGCAGAGTTCATCCGTAACTTTAATGAGGATGTCCTCCGTGTCCAAAGTCCGAAGGAACGGCATCGGATTCCGTTTCACCGATGGTGATCTTCCGAAATACCGGTGCATTCCAGATGACCGGATGGCCCGGGGCCAAATTGGCCGCCTCGATATAATGCGGGCGTGATTCGCTGAATCGCCCTTGTGTATACAAGGTCACAGCCAAATTGTAATGGGCTTCCGCCAAGGCGGGTTGGGCGGTAATGGCGGCTTCGTACTGTGCGCGAGCCTGGGCATAGCGGTGGTCCATAAAGAGCCGGTTGCCTTCTATCAGATGAGCGGCAGCAACGGGGTCGGCAGACGAAGGCGGCGGAAGCACGTCTTGGTGCGGATGAACGTGGTCGTGACCGCCACATCCCCCGAGCACGATGAACGCAACGATCAGCTTCAAAAGACGGTTCAAATTCCATGGCCTTCGCATCGATCTCCTCCTGTCTCGTGAATGAATTGAGGACCTGTGCTTTATGAAGTCCACTCATCGGATCCTCTGTCCCGTGCTGGCTCCACAGGCTCCCGGGTCTGGGCTTCGAGGCGATGCCGTCGTTCCCAACTTTGCCAAAGAATGTAGATCGCGGGAATGACCAGTAGGGTGAGGATCGTCGTCGTGATCATCCCTCCGATCATGGGGGCGGCAATCCGTTTCATGACATCCGCGCCGGTCCCGTGCCCCCACATGATCGGGAGCAGTCCGCCGGTAATGGCGACCACGGTCATCATGATCGGACGGACCCGCTGCACGCTGCCTTCGAACGCCCCTTCGATGAGATCGCGAGGCGACGTCAAGGCGCCCTCCTTCTCCCGTTTCGCGTAAGCCTGGTCGAGATAGGCAATCATGATCACGCCGATTTCCGCCGCGACACCGATCAAGGCGATTATTCCGACCCACACAGCCACGCTTAAATTGTATCCCAAGAGATAGAGTGACCAGATGGCGCCGACGGCGGCGAACGGAACGGAGAGCAAAACGATGATCGATCGGATAATGGAGCGAAAATTCAAGTAGAGCAGCAAGAAGACAATCAGAATCGTCAGCGGAACCACGTACATCAACCGCTCGGCGGCTCGCTGCATATATTCGTACTGCCCGCTCCACCCGAGATAATAGCCGTTCGGAAGCTGCACGCGTTGGGCCACAATCTTCTTGGCATCCTCGACGTAGCTCCCGAGATCTCGGCCTGCCACATCGACATACACGTAGCCGACCAGCATCGAGCCCTCGCTTTTGACGACCGTGGGTCCCGGCATGAGACGGATGTCCGCCAATTGCGTAATGGGAATCTGCTGCCCGTGTGGCGTCGAGACCAGCACACGCTTCAGGTCTTCCAGGGAGTTCCGGAACCCTCGCGAATAGCGAAGGTTGACGGGAAACCGCTCGCGCCCTTCGATGGTCGTGGAGATATTCGAGCCTCCGATGGCCGATTCGATGACGTGCTCCACGTCCTCGATCAGCAGCCCGTATCGGGCAATGGCGTCGCGGTCGATTTGAAAGAACACGTAATATCCCCCGGCGGTCCGCTCGGCGAAAATGTTTCGGGTCCCTGGCACTTCGCGCAGGGCCTGTTCGATCTGGCCGCCGATGCGCTGGATTTCCTTCAGGTCGGTTCCATAAATTTTGATACCTAAGGGGGTGCGAATGCCGGTCGTCAACATGTCCAAACGTCCCTTGATCGGCATGGTCCACGCGTTCGAGACGCCGGGAATCTGCAAGGCCTGGTCCAATTCGTTTTCCAAGCGTTCGATAGTCATCCCAGGCCGCCAGTGCTCCTCCGGTTTCAATGTGATGACGGTTTCCATCATCGTCAGTGGGGCAGGGTCCGTCGCGGTCCTGGCGCGCCCGGCTTTCCCAAAGACCTGTTCGACCTCGGGAAATTGCTTGATGATCCGATCGGTCACTTGGAGGAGCCGTTGCATCTCGGTGATCGACGCGCCGGGAAGTGTCACGGGCATGTACATGAGGGTCCCTTCGTACAGCGGGGGCATGAATTCGGATCCGAGCTTCAGGAACGTCGGCCATGTGGCGAGGGTCACGAGGATGGCCAGTGACACTGTGGTTTTGCGGTAGCGAAAGACAAGATGCGCGATCGGCCTGTAGATCGCGATCGCGAGACGGGCCAATGGATTGCGCGATTCGCTGGCAATGTTCCCCCGGATCAGCAGGACCATGAGCAGCGGAACCACGGTAATGGACAGCATGGCGGCGAATCCCATCGCGAAGGTTTTCGTATACGCGAGCGGTCGAAAGAGCCGGCCTTCCTGGGCTTCGAGCGTAAAAACCGGCAAGAACGAGACGGTGATAATGAGCAGCGAAAAGAACAGAGGTTTCCCGACCTCCTTGGCGGCTTCGATGATGAGGTGTGTCCGGTCAGCCTGGGCTCCGCCATGCTCCAATTTTTTGTGGGCGTTTTCGATCATGACGATGGCTCCGTCGACCATGGCGCCAATGGCGATGGCGATCCCGCCGAGCGACATGATGTTGGAGCTGATGCCCAGATAATACATAGCTGTAATCGACATGAGGATCGCCAAGGGAAGGGTGAGGATTGCCACCAACGCGCTGCGAACGTGAAACAAAAACAAAACGATGATCGCGCTCACCATCACGCTCTCTTCGACGAGTTTTTCCTTGAGGGTCTCGATGGAGCGCAGGATCAATTCCGAGCGATCGTACGTGGGGATAATTTGGACGCCTTCGGGGAGTGCAGGCGCGATCTCCTGCATTTTGGCCTTCACCCGTTCGATCACCCCCAAGGTATCTTCGCCGAATCGGATGACGACGATTCCACCGGCGACTTCGCCTTCTCCATTTAATTCCACGAACCCTCGGCGGAGATCCGGCCCCAGTTCCACCCGTGCAAGGTCTTTGAGCAAAATGGGTGTGCCTTTCTCGTCAGTGCCGACGGAGATGCGTTCGAGATCGGCGACCGATTGCACGTATCCCCGCCCCCAGACCATGTACTCGCGTCCCGTGAATTCGACGACCCGCCCGCCGACGTCGTTGTTGCTCAGACGAATGGCTCGAATGACCTCGTTGAGCGGAAGGTTGTACGCCAGGAGGGCATTGGGATCGATGTTGACTTGATATTGCTTGACGTACCCGCCGACGCTGGCGACGTCCGAGACGCCCGGCACCGCTTTGAGCCAATAGCGAATGTACCAATCTTGGAGGGTGCGCAGTTCGGCGAGGTCGTGCTTGCCGGTTGTATCCACGACGGCGTATTCGAATCCCCATCCGACCCCCGTCGCATCGGGCCCCAGCGTCGGCGTAATGCCTTCAGGCAAAAATTTCATCGCTTCGTTCATGTATTCCAAAATTCGGCTCCGGGCCCAATACATGTCGGTGCCATCTTCGAAAATGATATAGACGAACGACAAGCCAAAGTAGGAGAAGCCGCGAACCACCTGCACGCGCGGTGCGCCCAACATGGTGGTCACAATAGGGTACGTGATCTGATCTTCCACGATCTGCGGTGCACGGCCGGGCCATTCCGTGAAGACGATGACTTGCACATCCGAAAGATCGGGAATGGCATCCAGCGGTGTGTGTTGGGCGGCCCAGAGTCCCCAGGCTGCCAGAAACACGATGGCCAATCCGATCAAGAACCCGTTTTTTGCGCTGAAGGCGATAATTTTCTCGATCATACCGTCCGGCGCCTTCCGGTCAGCCTACTGCCTGTGTCGTGTCGGCTCAGGAGATGGAGCCCCATCCTGGCTCTGATTTTCCATCTCCATGCCCGGCATCATCATGTGCGTGGCGGTTTTGAGGTTGCTTTCAGAATCGATCAGAAAATTTCCGCT
>RFGF01000045.1 GCA_003695915.1 Nitrospirota bacterium | reverse complement strand
GCTTTGGGCTTTTATTCGGATTTACATTCTCAAGTTGGGCTTTCTCGATGGTGCCGCTGGCTTTGTGATCGCCATCAGCAACTTTCAGGGCACTTTTTACCGCTATTTGTGGGCGGCGTGGATAAAAAATCGCTGGGATCGTGCCCCAGATTCAGAAACAGGAGATATTTGATGCGACCCATACTGGTATTAGCGCGCAGCCTTGGCCGACATGGGGGCGCAGAGCGAGACACATTGAAGTGCATTCAGGCTTGGTGTGAACAAAGTCGTGAGGTCCATGTCGCGGCTGCATTTTGTGATAAGGAAACGATAAAACTGATCCAGGACTGGGGCGTAAGATGGACGCACTTTGCCAACATCAAGCGTCCCGTGCCCATTGCTCAGACCATGCTCGCTCGAAAGCTTCGGGCGCTCCACAGTGCATGGAAAAACTCTCACCCCCACGGCGTCGCCGTTTGTTTCGATCTGCTTCCAAATGTCGGAGATATCGTAGTGGGCCCCCCACCAGCGCATTTATGGTGGAATGCACAACGTTCGGTGGGACGTAATCCCTGGCGTCGTCCATGGATGCGGCTTTGGGAGGGTTTTGTCGAGAAAAAAATTCTGGAGGGCACTCAAAAGATTGTCGTTTTTTCCGAACAGGCTAAACGCGACTACGAACTTCTTGGGATCGATCCCTCACGGGTGCAGCGTGTCTTACTTAGCGTGGACCTATCTTATTTCCACCCTCCACATCCTCTGCCCACAAAAGACGAGGTCTTGATCATCGGTAACTCTCCTTCATTCAAGGGCGTGGATCTGGCCCTTCTAGCATGGAGGCATGTGGCACCGCAACTTCCCGATCTACGGCTTAGGATTGTATGCAAACCGCAAAGCCGGGCAGCGCGATTGGCTCGCATGGAACCGCAAGTGACTACAAGCGCGCCTGTAGACGATCCGAGAGTCTATTACCACCGGGCAAGGCTCGTGCTGACACCCTCAATGTATGAGTCCTGGTGCAATGTAGTCGCGGAGGCACTGGCATGCGGACTTCCAGTGATCACTTCACAGAATGTCGCAGCCAGCGAACTGGTACAGGCTCCTTGGCTTGGGAAGGTGATGCGACGTACGCCCCATCTTCAAGCCGACGCCCGAATGCTAGCTAAAATTATGCTTGCATTCCTGCAAGATGAAGAAATGCTTTCGCCCTCGATGCAGCAGCGGCGCTGGGAGCATATGCAAAGCGTACAAAAGAAGGTGCAAAATCTTCTCACCTGGGCGCGATCCCTATGAAACTGTGCCCGATATGCGATTCGGAGTCCTTCCCCTGGGGAACGACTTTCGATCGCCAGGAGATCGCCTCTGGAGTATGGACGCTGCGTCGGTGCACGGCGTGCGGAGCCGGCTTCCTTGATCCGATGCCAAGCCTTTCGGAAACGCAAACCTTCTATCCAAAAGACTATTACGCCTACGCTCCACCAACCCTCCCCCAGTCCCCTACATCAACCATCAAACGATGGGAGTGGACTTGGCGGCAACAGCGTCTCGCCGCTAAGCTGGATGCACTCGGCTATCCGGTGGTTAGACCAGCAAAAGCCTGGCGTTGGCTTGCGAGGCTTTTTCCTCCACGGGCCGAAATTCCACCATTTCGCAAGGGCACCTTACTGGACATTGGCTGCGGATCAGGCAGCTACCTTCTGCAAATGAAGCACTGGGGCTGGCAGGTACAAGGCATTGAGCCCAACCCGCAAGCAGCTGAAGCCGCCCAGCGAGCAGGGATCGATGTGTTTGAAGGCTACCTTCGCGATGCGAAGCTTTCTTCGAAAAGCATTGCCTTGGTGCGCATGAATGATGTACTGGAGCACATACCCGACCCAGTGAAAGAGATGTGTGAAGTTGCACGTATTCTAGAACCCGGCGGCGTGGTTGAAATCACTACCCCCAACCTGAATGCCTGGACCTTTTCCATTTTCCGTAGTTATTGGTTTCCTCTTGAAACACCGCGACACCTGGTGCTGTTTACTCCACAGGCTTTGCGAATACTCGCGGCACGTACGGGCCTTGAAATTAAATCAATGAAAGTATGGTCTTACAAGGAAGTAGATCTGCTTCCCAGCATCAGCGCATGGCTTTCAGATCATGCTCCGAAAGCCGCGCGGGTCTGGAAAAAAGCGCGATGGTTGCAAAAAACCGTCCGCAAGCTGATTGCTCCTGCCAAAGTCATAGGTGACATGCTCGGTAAAGGAAGTGCCGTCACTGTACGCATGAGGAAGCCCGAATGAAGATCAGCATCATCACGGCAATCCACAACCAGCGAGAAGTCAACAAGGTTTTTCTCGAGTCCTTGCAACGGAATACCACGCTGCCTTACGAAATGATCATCGTTGATAATCATTCCACCGATGGTTCTACCGAGCTATTTTCAGAGGCAGGAGCTGTGGTCATCCGCCGAGAAGAGAACCACTGTTATCCCGAATCACAAAACGTCGGAATGCGCAGGGCTACAGGGGAACTACTTGCATTTCTGAACAATGACATCTATCTGGCGCCGGGTTGGGATACTCATGCCATCGAGGCCATGGAAATGTACGGCCTTGATATCATTGGCTTGGGAAGTTTTGAGGTTCTGGAAGACCCTCGACGGCGGCTCAGATATGCACGGCGATGGCGCTGGCTTCGTCGGCGCAAGCGCCATGTCCATATGCAAACTGACGCTTTGCTCCGCATTATGAATAAGCTCTACGGCCGCCAGGGCTTTGAAGCATGGGCGAAGCAAGAAAGTTCACGGCAAAAACCTATCGTCTACCCGGGGCTCAACGGCTCAGCCGTGATCACTACCCGCCGTTTTTGGGGTCTCTTCCAAGAATGGGATGAGCGGATCGAATCCGGGGATTGGGATTTGCACATCCGAGCAAGCAAGCGCGCACATGAAATAGGCGACATCAAGCCTCCCATGATCGTGCCTTGGGCCCTGCACCATCACTTTTCGCGAATGACCTTCTATAGCGAGCCCGAGCCGCGCGCCTGCCGACATCCACATATGCGCATTGAAGAAAAGTGGAGCGCTGAGGATATCGCCCGATATGGCCCCCGTTTGCCGGAGGACAATTCATGGCGGGCGCGCGTGCGCCAACGAATCAAGTCTCTGCGTATATCCAAGGGCCCCGATCGGGAACACGTGGAGACCCGGTGAACTCTTCCCACGCATTATCATCCGGCAACACGGGATTTAGTATGAATTTTGACCCTCTGGATTGGAAAGCATAAATGATCAAAAATTTTATTCGACAGGCCAGAGCCGAGCCTGGACAAATATCTTACTATTCATGCCTTCTTCTTGGATTAAGCTATCCATGGTCCATCGCAGCCTCCACTGCACTGCTTGCAATCTGCGGAATACTTGGTCTTGTTTTTTCCCGCAGGGAAGACCTCGAAAAAATTTGGCTCCACCACAAACTGATTATTATTTCCATCAGCATCTACTTGGGATATTTTTTGCTGTCGATATGCTGGTCCATTGATCCGGATGAAGGCTTGGTCAGAATTGCAAGGAAATGGGCTTGGATCTTTCTTCTGCCATTGGCCATGCTGCTCATGCGGACACATGATGCACGTAATGGCCTGTTTGTCGGGATCACAGCTGGTCTTGGAAGCCACTTAATTCTTTGCTTCATTCAGTGGTCGCAAATAATTCCGATAGGCCACACCATTTTCTGGGGAACCGTACACCTACCCCTTCCTTCTACTGCTGAAGACCCAACCGGCCTTCTGGATCACATTCATTTCGGCATCATTCACGGGATCTACGCGGCCCTGGTATTCCACCGGTTGCTGTCCGGTGAGAAGATCCATCTCCTCTCGCTCCTGGTGGCCATATTGGGGATAATGTTTTCGTTCCTATCACAGGGCAGAACTGGATACATTATTATTGTCGCTCTTTTGCTCCTCGTTACAATAATGGATATCAGGCTTCTGAAGAAAAAAACCATTCTTCTGCTTTCCGCATGTGCTGTTATCGTAGCCATATCGGTAGCTTTGAGTCCAAAGACACAAACCAGAATTCACCATATTGCAAGTGACCCTCAGCGAATGCTCATATGGAGCGTTGCACTCGATATCTGGAGAGATTCGCCCTGGTTCGGCATGGGAGCAGGAGGGTACAACAGAGCCAAGGTTGAACAAATTAGGCGCTCTCCTGAATATCATATAAAAAACCCGGCTTTTGGCCATGATCACCCTCATTCCATATATTTATGGCACCTGACTACGGGTGGCATATTGGGTCTATTGTCATTGTTGCTCCTTTTTGGATCCCTGCTATGGTCTGGGACCCTCTACTGGAAAACTGGAGGCGCAAATATCGCGGTTGCTGGAGTCGCGCTGATCATCCATGGAGCCTTCAATGATTCCTTGGAACAGCATTTTCCCCTTTTTGCGGCAATTATCGCACTTGCCATTGGTTTCGCAGAAACATCATCCGGTAGCAGCACTTTTACGGAAAAGAGCTCTGATAAATCGAACGGTCCACGCACGATATAGCTCGAAAATCGGCATGTCCGAACTACTTTCATGAATCAAAGCCTAACGCAGCACACCCCTCCGCAGGCTGATCCAGCGAGTGATGCGTTCGGCGATCTCCGCGGCCAGCTGACCACCAAGTGCAAGCCACTTCAGCGGTCGATCGAGCGCTGCCCTTCTGGCCGCGAAGAGAGCTGCCGCAATCAGGACGAAATGCCCTCCAACCATGCCGGCCACGGGC
>RFGF01000044.1 GCA_003695915.1 Nitrospirota bacterium | reverse complement strand
GCTTTGGTAAGCAAGGCCTTTTTGGCAAGGTTCCAGACCCCGTTGAAAACAAAGGAATAGAAGTACGAATGCTGTGATAACCACCGGAACAAGCCAATTTCATTAATTACATTAAGATATTTGACTCCCGGTATATGATTGCGACTGGATTCGACAAGATAACCATCTTTCAACCTGAAAAGACCGGCCTTGAGATTATCGGAAAAATCATTTGCAAAGAAGCCTACAACAACAACATCAGGTGAATACTTAACCCCCTCCTGTTCCAGAAAGACAAGCTCTTCCGCAGTGCTGAAACCAGAAACCCCCGTATTAAGGACTTGAGCTTTCAGTCCTTTGAGTCTCAATATCTTACGCAGCAAATGAGAAAACGTGTGATCTTGTCGAACTTCAAACCCTTCCGTATGGGAATCCCCCAGTACGAGCACCCTGATCTGCCCTTTTGGTTTTTCGTATTGATAAGGCTCGAAATCCCGAAACCCTTTGTTATTCGTGTGGAATTCCCATATCCCATCAATGCTCCTGTGAGTAAACTCTGTATTGGGTCTCAACCGCCTCAGAACATAATCCCCATAATGCGCGTCGGTGTGAAATCGCGGAAACAACACAATTTCATCCGACAAAAACATACGTACCACACCTTCCCCGACCACACATGCGAAAACCAGCCCCACTGCCAGGGCTGCAGCGTTTTTCAACCATCCATTCATCACAACCTCAAAATAGCGTGTAGATAAACGGCGCGATGGCTGAGCCTTGGGCAAAGACCACGAGAATACCAAGTAGCAACAATACAATAATAATTGGCGCCAACCAGAATTTCTTACGCTCGCGCATGAACACCCACAGATCCTTGAGCAAATCCAGCATCAGAACGGCCTCCCAAAATGGTTTCTCGGAGAAATCTTGCTCATCACCCGGTAGGTTTTTGCACCAGGATCAGGTTCCCGGTGCATTGGATCCTTGCCGAGAGCACGCATGATAATGCCCATCGGGGTAACAACCAGAAAATAAACGATGGAAAGAATCATCATATTCACCACATCCCCGATCCACATCGCCACGTGCATCCACCCCCGGTAAAGCCCGCGCATCGAATCAGCTGCCACCAACGCCCATGCAACCACCAGCAAACCAGCGCCAATCCACCAAAAGTTGGGTATATTCTCCAAGCCCCAACTCCATGGCAGCAACACGCCGAACACCAGCGCCAGCACGCCGCCCAGCATCAGGCCAAACTGCCTTAGTCTATTCGTATCCAGATCAGGAATTTCATGATGCGACATTGATTTCCCCCTAATCCAGCTCGAACTCATCCTGCCAGTCATCATTCTTATCCCAGGCAGGCTGATCCGTTTTCGCCAACAGATATTGCTCAATCACCAGATAATCCATCTCTGTGCGCATGAAGCAGCGATAAGCATCCTCCGGTGTGCACACGATCGGCTCCCCACGAACGTTGAAGCTGGTGTTCACCAGCACCGGGCACCCCGTCCTCGCCTCAAAGGCCTTGAGCAGCCGATAGTAGCGGGGATTGGTTTCCTCGTGTACCGTCTGCACCCGTGCTGAATAGTCCACATGCGTAATCGCCGGCAGCTTCGAGCGCGGTACTTTGAGCTTATCAATGCCAAACAATTGCTGCTGTTCCTTGCTCATCGGGATGCGAAGCTCTTTTTTCACCGGCGCCACCAGAAGCATGTAGGGACTCTTCCGGTCCAGCTCGAAGTAATCGCCCACCTTCTCGGCCAAGACCGACGGCGCAAAGGGGCGGAAGGACTCACGGTACTTGATCTTAAGGTTCATCACGGACTGCATCTCGGAGTTGCGTGGATCGCCGAGAATGGAACGTCCCCCCAAGGCCCGGGGACCGAATTCCATCCTTCCCTGCATCCAGCCAATCACATACCCTTGATCCAATAGCTCGGCAAGCCTCGGCATGAGTTCCTCATCCTCCAGCCTCCGGTAAACGGCACCCACCGAGTCCAGATAGGCGGTGATCTCCGCATCGGAAAACCGAGGCCCGAGATAAGAACCCTTCATCTTATCCCTGCCGTGCGCCTGCCTCGGTTTGTCCAGATATTCATGCCACACGCAAAGCGCCGCGCCCAGCGCACCGCCGGCATCACCCGCCGCCGGCTGAATCCAGATGTCCTTAAACGGCCCCTCCCTCAACAACCTACCGTTGGCCACACAATTGAGCGCCACACCGCCGGCCAAGCACAGGTACTCCATGCCCGTCTCCTCATGCACTGTCCTACCCAGCCGCAAAACGATCTCTTCCGTCACCCGCTGAATGGAGGCGGCGAGGTCCATCTCCCTTTGTGTGATCCTGCTTTCAGGTTTTCTGGGTGGGCCGCCGAACAAATCATCGAACCTGCCGTTGGTCATCGTCAGACCCGTGGCATAGTCGAAATAGTCCATGTTCAACCGGAAGGTACCGTCCTCCTTCAGATCGATGAGGTTGTCCAGGATAACATCGGCGTATTTCGGCTCACCATAGGGCGCCAGGCCCATCAATTTGTATTCCCCCGAGTTGACCTTGAAGCCGGTGTAATAGGTAAAGGCCGAATACAATAGGCCCAGCGAATGCGGAAAGTCGATCTCCCACAAGGGTCTCAGCTCGTTGCCCTCGCCCAGCCATACCGAGCTGGTCGCCCACTCGCCCACCCCATCAAGACACATGACCGCAGCCTTGTCGAACGGAGAAGGGAAAAAGGCCGAGGCCGCATGCGCCTGATGATGCTCTGTGAACAACAAGGGGGGCAAATCAGCCTTTTTGCAATTTCCAAGCACCGCCAGTTCCTTTTTCAATACCGACTTCAGGTACAGTTTTTCTTTTAGCCATACCGGCATCGCCGAAAGAAACGAGTGAAATCCGCCCGGCGCATAGGCCAAATAGGTTTCGAGCAGTCGCTCAAATTTGATCAGCGGCTTATCATAGAATACCGCATAATCAACATCGGTAAGAGTAATGCCGGCTTCTTTCAGACAGTAGGCAATCGCATGACCGGGGAAACTGGCATCGTGTTTCTTGCGCGTGAACCGCTCCTCCTGCGCTGCAGCAACGATATCTCCGTCGCGCACCAAAGCCGCTGCGCTGTCGTGGTAATAGGCAGATATGCCGAGAATGTTCATCAATCATCCTTTGGCTTGAAGCCACGTCCCTCTACGCCGTTGTATCCCTTATGCACTTCAATATTCTGGAGCCCTTCTTCCTCGAACCACTTCCTAAATTCCTTGACTGTAACGGGAAAATCATAGGCTGGCAACAACATATCAAAAGTATCCAGATAGGCCCACTCTCTTAATGTTGCATCATCCGCATCGGGCAATTGCCTGGAATAATCCGCCACCAAAAGTTTCCAGTTAATCGTTGGCCCAATCTTTGGAATTTTTCGAATTAAGCAAGCCAGAGGCCACATAAAATCCACGTACGCCTTCACTTTTGGGTACAGTTTTTCTGGAGCGATTCTTTTGGTAAAGGGCCGCACCCAATATTTCGGCTGTAGCCAGTATCTACCCAGATCCTTGATGTAAATATCCGCCGCAATCGCACCCCCCGGTTTCATCATCTTAACAAGTTCGGCAAAGCTTTGACGAGGGATTGGCGTATGTTGCAGCACCCAAAACACATCACCTTATCAAAGGATTCTGGCGAAAAAGGCATATTGTAAATATCCGCTGTACAGGTCAACTCCAAAATCTGCTGATGGGATGGTTCGCCCCGCACCTCTTGTTCTCGGCATCGGTGTGCCAGAATGGGAGTATGACATCCATTCGCAAAGGAGGCGCGAGGCGAACCATGAGCAAGTATAGCGAGTCATCGGAAGTGAAGGTATTGGGGATTG
>RFGF01000043.1 GCA_003695915.1 Nitrospirota bacterium | reverse complement strand
TCGGATCCGAGGGTTGGGGGTTCGACTCCCTCCGGGCGCGCCACTCGATCCCAACCGATAGATCGCTGTCCTGCGGGCACCGGGTTCTTCGCTTTCGCAGTACGCACATTCATCCACAGGAGTTCGTCATCGATGGCTTGGCTGTATTTGGTTTTGGCAGGAATGATGGAGTGGGGATGGCCGATGGGTCTCAAATTCGCCTGGACCGATCATGGCGTCAGACCGGGGCCGGCGATCCTGGCCGTGATCTCGATTCTCGCTAGTGGCTTCTTTTTGCTCCTGGCTCAGCGCACGATTCCCATCGGCACCGCCTATGCCGTGTGGACAGGGATCGGCGCGGTGGGCACCTTCATGCTGGGCATTCTGCTGCTCGATGAACCGGCTACCCTCGGCCGTTTCGTATTCGCCGGCTGCATCGTCATCGGCATCATCGGGCTCAAGCTGGTGACGGAAGGATAACTGTTCTGAAAGAGGCAAGCGAGAGGAATAGCAGAGTCAAGCTCGAGAATGAGGCGTTCTCAGGATGAGTGTTCGATCAGATCCTTCATCCGTTTAGCGAAATTCTCGATACGGAATTTGGAGACCTCAAAGACCCACCCGTTCAGTTTCTTTTGCAGACGAGCGACCTCTCGCTCGACCTCGTCCGGGGTTTTGAGCTTGCGAGGCGCGTCTTTCTTCTCTGCCTTCTGAGAGGATTCCCGGTCATCATCGGCTTCCGTCGCTTCCGAGCCTTCGGTATCCGCACCATTGGGCGAGGCCTCTGCCTCCTTGGGGTCTGCTGGCTGATCGACTTCATACACGAGTGCCGGATCGAATTCGACAGCGGCCTTGATAAAATGCTTTTTGTCTCGCTCGACCGCGCGCACCGTCAAACGCAGGCCATCGAAGGTTTCGAGGGTGGCGAGGACATCCGGCTTCGTAAAATCGATTTCTGAGTCTCTGGCCACATCCTCGATCCGCATCTTGCCGAGTGTCGACGCCATATGATCGAGCGTGAAGGCGGAACGCACTTTGGCTCCTTTTGGCAATCTAACCAGCACGAACTCGCTGTCCTCAGGAGCAGATTTTTCGATGGTCACCGTTTCGCCGTCGGCATGTCGGACGGTCACACGACGAATGCGGTCGGTCTCGATGGCCCACGGTTCTTGATCCAACCATTCGGCGGCCAATGTCTCGACCGGCAACGAACCCATCGCCAGCCAGGCCTGTGGATCGTCCGGTTTCCGGATATAAATCTCGCTCACCCGCGGGTTGCCCCGTGCCGGCCGTTGATTGCCGATGATCAGATTCGCCATGACCTTGCCTTCGGCATCTTTGAGAATGAGCTGTTTGGATGTGGAATTTTCGGCATCCGGATCGAGAAGCCCTAGTTTTTCGTAACGTTCGGGATTTGTGGTTTTCGGTTCGAAGTATTTCAGTTCGGCAACGCCGATGATGGCTTGCTTCACTTTCTCCATTGCCGCCTCATAGCCCTCTTTTTCCTTGACATGCCAGGCATCCTCTCCTCGCACGATGGTCACCTGCCCGTCCTTGGATTTGACGATGAGCTCGGCGACGTCGTTGATGCGCGCTAGCAGTTCGGGGAAGACGGGTTGTCCGCTTTGGGGCACGGGCCCTTCGTGCTCTTCCGGGATGAGGAGCAACGCCACGATGACGAGAACCGTCAATGCGATCAGACCCGCGAGTGTGCGCGTGTTCATCGCCTCCTCACTCCATCATGCCGGGCGCCGCTTACGACGATGCTTCGAGAGACTGACGACCACGCCAGCCACACCGATCAGGAGAGGCACGAATCCGATATTCAGGAATTTCACCCAGCTTTCCAGCGACTCGATATCCTTCACCAGCTCGTGTTGAACCTGGCGCAATTCCTTTCGGACCTGGACGAGTTCTCTGCGGAATCGCGCGATTTCTTCTTGTTGCGCCGCACTGAGGATCAACGCACTTCCCTGATCCTTCTCGCTTTGCAGCTCTTGAATCCGCCGCTCCAGTTCTTTGAGGCGGTCCTGAAGCGCCTGTTCTTTTTGGCGAAATTGTTGCTCGGCTTCTTGCTGAAGTGCGCGAACCAGCGTGAACGGCCGGGAATAGCCCACCCGTCCCCGAATACTGATAAGATCGTTGCTACCGCCGAGATTGTCCAGCGCATTGGCGACAAAAGTGCCGTTCCCCGCCGTGGGAATCCCGATGCGCTGTCCGAAGAAATTTTGGACCTGCACCCAAAACCGATCCTGCAGCAGATCGGTGTCGGCCACGACGATGACATTGATAGGGTCTTTGGATTCGGCCAGATGTTCTTTGGGGCTGTCCGTCTCCTTCTCGTTCTTCGTGTCGCCAGGATCCGCGTTGTCCTCGTGGTCGCTCTCTTCCCGTGCCGGCGGTCCATCGGGAAACGCGCTCTTCACTTTGCCCGTGATGCGGGCCGCAAGCGTGTATCGTACACCCGAAGGTTGATAGGCACGCAACAAACTTGGCACATCCGGCAGAAACGAGACCTGGGAGACATCGATCAGCATGGCCCGGTCATCGGTCTGGACCAAGGGAATGAATTGGGGATAACGCTCGCTGTTAGCATCAGAATCGTCGGGCTTCGACGTCGAGGGATCCGTCGTTTCCGACGACGGATGTTTCTTTTGCAGCGCGCCGGCTGACGCCATGGTCAGGCTGGAGATTTGCGCTGTGACCGGATCTTCCGGATTGAAATGTTCTTGGCGAAGGCCGATCCAGATCGGATAATCGACAACCTGAATCCGTGCCTGCTGCTGGATTTGCACTTTCTTGGCCAACGGCAAATCGCCCACCACCTTGCCTTTCACCAGTTCGATCCCCCAGGCCTCGAACAGCTTGGGGAGATCGGAATCACGAGGCCCCTGTGCGCCCATGGGATTCATCCGGCTGGCACCGGCCATGTCGGCTTCCGACAGGGGATCGACGAAAATCAAGGCCCGCCCGCCGCGCAGGATAAACTGATCGATGGCGTAGACCAGCGACTCGCTCAGGTCTTTGGGGTGGACGATCATCAAGATATCGATGTCCTCGGGAATCTCGCGGACGCGCGGTTGAATCGTGCGGATATCGAACAATTGTCGGATGTGATCCAAAATCAACCAGGGCGGTTGGCCCGATTGCGGGAGGAACGAGACCGAAGGGCTTCCTTCCAATGGGAGGGACGTTAACAACCCCACGACCGGCTTCTTGGGATGAGCGAGGCGATAGACCAGTTTGGCCAAATCGTATTCCAGAAACTGCTCGCGCTCCGGCTGAAAGAACGGAATGATCTCCTGATCGTCGGTGGAATTCGTGCCTACGAGCCCAAAATAAAACTGCGTGTTCCCCCCGTCCAGCGGGACAGCTTGCAGGCCATAGGCCACGGCCCGGTCTTCTTCTTCGGAGAACGGCTCGGGATCGATGACCTGCAACCGAATCTTGCCGTCGGCCAATTCTTCGAACTCTTCGAGCATTTCTTTGACGCGCACCGTGTAACTTTTGATGCCCGGCAAGCCGGTCGCCAGTTTTTCGGAAAGATAGAGCCGAAGCGTGATCGGCTCGTCGAGGTTTTTCAAGATATTCTTCGTGCCGTCGGAGAGGGTATACAGATGATGCTCGGTGAGATCGAACCGTACTCCCCGCAATGTGACATCGCTGAGCACGTTCACCGCCGCAAAGAGTACGGCCCCGACGACCAATCCGGTTCCCGTCAACAGTTGTCGCTTCATACGTTATCGGCTTATCGATGGCCCGAAGGAGTCTATTCCGCTTTTTTCATGTCGATCAGGATCGCCGTAGCGAACAGCCAGAACACAATGAGCGAGACAAAGTACACGAGATCCCGAAGATCCAGGACTCCCTTGCTGATCGACTGGAAATGCGTCAGAAAACTGAAGGAACTGATTATGCTCAGAATCATATGCGGCGTCCATCCGCTGAAAAAATCCAAGATCAACGGAAAGCCGCTCAGGATAAACGCCAAACAGACGACCGCGCTGACCACGAACGCAATCACTTGACTCTTGGTGAGTGCGGACATGCACGACCCGATGGCCAAGAATCCCCCGGCCATCAGCCAACTTCCTACATAGCCAGCGAGGATTACGCCGTTGTCCGGTTCACCGAGTATATTGACCGTCACCCACATGGGGAAGGTGAGGATCAAAGCCAATCCGGTAAAACACCAGGCTGCGAGGAACTTGCCGATGACCGCTTCGCCCATGGTCACGGGCATGGTCAAGAGCAATTCGATCGTACCGCTTTTTCGTTCCTCGGCCCACAAGCGCATCGCCAAGGCTGGAATCAGGACAACGTAAAGCCAGGGATGGAAATCGAAAAAGGGCAACAAATCGGCTTGCCCGCGTAGAAAGAATCCGCCGAGGTAAAACGTGAACGCGCCACTCAACAAGAGAAAAATGACGAGAAACACGGACGCAATAGGGGTCGCAAAATAGCTCGCTAGTTCCCGTCGAAAAATAACGCCGATTCGTCCAATGTTCATGTGCGTCCTCAGGTGCTTGAATCGCTTATCGTTCGGATGTGCTGGGGGGGAAGCGTGGCCTCGATCACGACGGGCTTCGCGCTTGGCACGCTCACGTCAAGGCTTGTCTGGGCTCGGTCAACATCCGGAATACCTCATCCAAGTGCCCATGCTCAACGTATAATTCCACGACATCCCAGCCATGGTCGCGAATGCAACGGCTGACTTCGGTCACGATCGATTGGCCATGCGCAGGATACACGCGGAACCGCCAGAGGTCGCCTTCGTGTCCCAGGTCTTCGACCTTGCCCGCGCCGGGCACCATTCCCAACGCCGCATGAATGTCCTGCGGATTGACTCCGGTGAGCGCGAGCGTCACGGCATTGTGAAGCGGCGATTGGCGCTCGAGTTCCCCCGGTGTCCCATCCGTGATGACTTTGCCTTTGGCAATGATCATGGCACGCGTACACACGGCATGGACTTCTTCCAGGATATGCGTCGAAAGAATGATCGCTTTATCTCGCGCCATGGCCTTGATCAACGAGCGCACCTCGTGCTTTTGGTTGGGATCCAGCCCATCGGTCGGTTCATCCATGATCAATACCGGCGGATCGTGCAAGATGGCTTGGGCCAATCCCACGCGTCGCTTGAACCCTTTCGACAAGGTCTCGATGGTCTGATCCATCACGGAACCGAGATGGACTTTGGCCACGGTCTCGTCGATCCGGCGATCGAGTTCGGCCCCGCGAAATCCTCGAATTTCGCCGACAAATTTGAGGAACGCTGCCGGTGTCATATCTTGATAGGCTGGCGCGCCTTCCGGCAAGTATCCCAAACGCGCTTTGGCCTCAAGCGGATCTTCCTGGATATCGTATCCGCAGATTTTGACGGTACCGGCCGTAGGCGTCAGGAATCCCGTGACCATTTTCATCGTTGTGGATTTGCCGGCTCCGTTCGGACCTAAAAAGCCTAAGACTTCGCCTTGCGCGACCGAAAAAGAGACGCCGTCGACGGCGACAATCGGTCCGAATTCTTTCCGCAGGCCCTGGATTTCAACCATGCGCCCCATGCATGATATCCTTTCTCATTCAATTCTGATGTGCGCGACTGCGAGAGTCCGTTGGGGCGTGCCGTCGGAACACCAATACAAACCGTAACCTGAGCCTCGTTGGCGGTGGCGATCCACTAACGAAAGGCCTCGCGGCGTTTTGATCGGCTGCACCGTGTGAATCGATCGTACTACCCGGAGGAATGAGATCGACAACTTCGTCAATGTCTAAAAAGTTGAGTTTTATCATAATTCGTTAATTTTTCGAGTCAAGAGGCGGCACCGTGCCATCATCGGGAATACGCACCGCTCCCGAGTTCGGCATCGCAATCGATGGCAGTGCTATAAGGGTTCTGAGTCTGTCGGCCATTCTGCCATAAAACCTTGCGTCTTTTCTCTTGACTTTTTGTTTGCTCGTTCTTACTTGGCTGGCATCCAGTCGTATCACAAGAACTATCGAAATGCTGGGTCGACGATACATGGAATGGATTGTCGCCAGGGTTGATCTGTCGATCTCGTCAACCGGGAGGATGCACCATCAATGAGCGAACTGCTGATCATCGCATTGGTAGCGGGCATCATACTCGTCGTATCCATCGTGATCGCCAAAATCTTTACGACGCTTTTGGAAGAATAAGCGCTCGGCGATCGGTAGACATCCGACCACGCCTCGAAAGACTTCCTCTTCTCGAAGAGGATCGGTCGTGAAGAGGGGTCGTTTCTTTTTCCAACCGCGCGCATGCGCAAAGGAGGCCTTATGTCCATCTCACATTCTGTCAGGCTCCGCCTCGAACTCTTCGTCTTACTTTTCTTTTTCTTTTCGCCCTGTGTCTCGGTGGCCGAGCCAGCCGAATGGGGCCGACCCTTAGGGCCTCAGTATACCGGGCCGGAAGTCAAACCCCGCCCGATCACGCCAGCCAACGGGACTTTGAGCGAAGACGAACGACGCACGATCGCTGTTTTCAAGGACGTCTCGCCCTCTGTCGTCTTTATCACCAATGCGGCCATTCAACGCGATCCCTTTTCTCTCAATCTCTTCGAAGTACCCCAAGGAAATGGATCAGGATTTATTTGGAATGAGTCCGGACATATTATTACGAATTTTCATGTTATTTATGGGGCCGATACCATTCATGTGGTGCTTGCGGATCATAAAGAATACCCGGCGCGCGTCGTTGGCGTGGCGCCGGACTACGATCTTGCCGTCATCCAAGTCAAGGCGCCTAAAGACAAACTGCATCCCATTCCCGTCGGGGATGCCAAAGCGTTGGAAGTGGGGCAAAAAGTCTTGGCTATCGGCAATCCGTTTGGCTTGGACTGGACGTTGACGACGGGCGTCGTCAGCGCACTCGGTCGAACGATTGTATCGATGACCGGGCGCACCATTCGCGGAGCCGTCCAAACCGATGCAGCCATCAATCCAGGAAACTCTGGAGGTCCCTTGTTGGATTCCTTCGGCCGCTTGATCGGGGTGAACACCTCGATCATCAGTCCAGCAGGTGCCTCGGTGGGTGTCGGCTTTGCCGTCCCGGTCGATATCGTTAATCGCGTCGTTCCGCAACTGATTCAATACGGACGCATCATGCGGCCGAGCATGGGACTGGCGTTCGTCCCTGAACAAGTCGCAGCCAGTTGGGGAATCGAAGGGTTGGTCATTTACAAAGTCGCTCCGGGAGGTCCCGCGGAAAAGGCTGGTCTGCGAGGCACGCGCGTGTTTCCGTTCGGAAAGATGGAATTGGGAGACATCATCAAACGGATCGACGGGAAGCCTGTTTCTTCTGTCGATGATGTGCTCGATATCCTGGATCGACACAAGCCGGGCGATCGCATCGTCGTGGAATACGAACGAAACGGCACGTTACACACCGCCACGCTGACACTCGCTGGGCCTAGGCCTGCATAACGCAGAACGACGTCCGTCGACGGAACAGACTCGACGGACTTGTTTCGGGACATTCAAGACGCGGCTTGAAACATGAAGCCATCAGTCTTATTTTACAAACATTTCTTCTTAAAGAAAGGAGCGCGCCCATGGAACTGAAAAATCTACTCACTCCCTGGAATTGGTTCAAAAAGGAAGAGGAACAAACCCGAAGCGTCCAGCCGGTGACCACGACGGAGACGACCAATCCGATCGTCCGTCTCCATCGAGAAATCGATCAACTCTTCGATAACTTCTTTCGCGGGTTTCCTTTTTCTCCGATCTCTAGAGGCGAGCTCTCACCGGCAGGCTTCATCCTGCCCAAGGTGGATATCAGTGAAAGCCGCAAACAGTACACGTTGACCGTGGAAGTGCCGGGGGTGGACGAAAAGGATCTGGAACTGAGCGTCGAAGATGACACGCTCATTATTCGAGGAGAAAAACGATACGAAAAGACGGACGAGGATGAGCAATTCCATCGCGTCGAGCGAACTTATGGCGCATTTCAGCGCATCATTTCGCTCCCGGCCGATGCGGACGCGGATCATATCGAAGCCACATTCAAAAATGGCGTCTTGACGATCACGATTCCCAAAAGCCCTAGTGCCAAACCCCCGGTGAGAAGAATCGCGATCAAGTAAGAGGACCCAGGGAACGGTAAAGTCTCGACCCACGGAACGGTGGGACTTTACCGTTTCAGACCTTCGCCGGATCCATGCGATGCTGCTCAAGAATGCCGTGAAGTTCTTCGCCCGACATCACTTCGCGTTCGAGTAACTGTTTGGCTCCTTGAAGCAGAGCCGGATAAACACTTTTGAGCAATTCGGTGACCCGTTGGCGCTGTCGATCGATCACTGCTCTCACTTCCCGATCGATCGCGCGAGCGGTTTCCTCGGAATAGTCGCCAGGCCCATGGGCAGCTTCCGGCTGTTGGAGAAACAAGGGTTGTTGTGGGGGCTCGAGCACCACGGTTCCTAATTCCTCGCTCATCCCGTATTCCTTCACCATGCGCTTCGCGATGGACGTGGCTTTCAACAAATCATCGTGAGCGCCGGTCGACACTTCGCCAAAGACCAGCTCTTCCGCCGTTCGCCCTCCCAAGAGCACCGCGATCCGGTTTTCTAACTCGCTTTTGGTCAGGAGAAAGCGATCTTCGGTGGGAAGCTGCAAAGTGTACCCCAATGCGGCGATGCCCCGAGGCACAATGGAAATTTTCTGCACAGGATCGGTTCCAGGTAGGGAGAGCGCGACGAGCGCATGTCCGACTTCGTGATGGGCGACTCGTTCCCGCTCATGCTGGCTCAAGACCCGGTTGCGTTTTTCGAGCCCGGCAATGACGCGTTCGACCGCTTCTTCGAAGTCCGCCTGCGTCACTTGGTCATGCCCTTTTCTCACGGCCAACAACGCGGCCTCATTGACCACATTGGCGAGATCGGCTCCCACCATACCGGGAGTCATCGCGGCAATTTTGTCCAAGTCCACATCGGGTGCCAACGACACTTTTTTAGCATGAAGTTGCAGAATAGCCAGGCGGCCACGGCGATCAGGGCGATCCACTAAAACCTGGCGATCGAACCGACCCGCCCGCAATAAGGCGGGATCCAGGATTTCCGGGCGATTGGTCGCCGCGAGAATGACCACCCGCGAGAGCGGATCGAACCCGTCCATCTCGACGAGCAATTGATTGAGCGTTTGCTCCCGCTCTTCGTGCGTCATGGGCCCGACGCCACGGGCCTTCCCGAGCGCGTCCAACTCATCGATGAAAATGATGCACGGGGCTTTGGCT
>RFGF01000042.1 GCA_003695915.1 Nitrospirota bacterium | reverse complement strand
TTGGTCGATGCTGTAAGAACCGTGTCCTTCGATGTAAATGCCCCGGGTGGTGCCCCCGATCAATTGGTCCAGATGGTAGGGGCCGGGTTCCAACCCGATGTTGGCGATGCGGATCATGGGAATATGGGCCCAGCTTTGTGCACGGTTCGATCCGCGGGATCGCGTGTCGCCGATGAGAGAGGCTAGTTCTCGATTCGTGCAATACCCGACGAACCGACCGTCGCGAACGATGTCCCATCGTTGGCAGGCGACGCCGTCGTCGTCATAGCCCGTGGCGGCTAACGTTTCCGGCTCGGTATTATCGGCGACGAGGGTGACGCATGGTGAGCCGTACCGAAAAGTCCCACGAAGCTCAGGGGTGAGGAAACTCGTGCCGGCATAATTGGCCTCGTAGCCCAAGGCCCGATCCAGTTCGCTGGGATGTCCGCACGTTTCATGAATGGTGAGGACCAGATGTTCGGGATCGAGGACGAGGTCGTAGGTCCCCGCTTCCACCGGCGGAGCATTGACTTTTTCGATAGCTTGAGCGGCGATCCGCGATGCCTCGGATAAAAAATCGGTATTGCGGATCAACTCATAGCCCGTGCGAAGATGGGGAGTCGAAAAGCGGCGCGAGGCAAAGAGTCCGTGATGAGCGGCGGTGGCTTCGCATCCGCCTTGGACGGCGAGCAAATCAAAGACAAGATGGGTGCCTTCCGTGGATACGAACAACTTTCGATCCTGTCTGGCCCAGAGTGTCGCTCGACTGCGAACGATGCGGGGCTGGCCATGCAGGTACTCCATTATGTCGGAGAGCAAGCACGTTTTTTCTTCGATAGGAACATCGAAGGGATCGATGCAGCGAGGCGTCCGGACATGATCGACATGGACGGGTTCCTCGACGAGTCGGATTGGGCGGACCATCAGGCTGGCCTGTTTGGCCATGGCGATGGCGAGATCGGCAACACGGGGGATATCTTCGAATGACAGGATGGAACTCGCAGCGAATCCCCATCCACCACGATACAGAACGCGTACCCCGAATCCGCTATCGGCTTGTTCATCGATGCGAGCGATACGGCGGTCCTCGCCTTCGATAAGCTGGGTGACCCCGTGTTGGATTCGGATATCCCCGTACTCTGCGCCTGACGCACGGATCCGTGTCAACGCGAGATCGGCACATTCATCCCAGTGGGCGAGTGGCATGATCTTGCATCCTGCCAAAGCCATCGCCGCAATTCAACGCGTTCCGACCATTGAGGAACCGGTGAAGAGAGATGAGGTGACCGGATAGGAAAATATGAAACCGCCCGTTTCGGGGAAGGACAAGGACGAAGTGAGCCGTATGGATGAACACACACCCCGCCAGCGGATTCGAGCCCTGTTGTGCGAAGGAGATTGGTCGACGCGCGATCTGGCGCAATGCGTCGGGATTTCAGAACGTCAAGTCGAGGAGCATCTCCAGCATATCGCCCGCTCGCTCGCACGCAATCATACGCAGCACCTGTTAGTGTTGCCATCGAGATGTGTGCACTGCGGGTTTACCTTTCGCGATCGGAAGAAACTCACCAAGCCCAGCCGCTGCCCTCGCTGTCGGAGCGAGATGATCGCGCCGCCCCGTTATACGATTCGGGAACGCGATAACAAGCAACGATGATCGACGATCAAATTATCAGCATTTTCCCGGCGCTACCGGAATAGCCGACGTTCCGAATCTCGTGGAATGCTGTAACAGATGGGAAACGCGCGATGGTCGATATGGGCATGGCGCTCTTTCTCCCATGTGCGAATAGACGTCGTAGGGATCGAAAGCCTTGGCGTGTTCTTGGGGCCGGGGCCGCACCGGCAGAGAGATTTTCTTTCCGCAATTCCGGCAGCGGGCTGCTCTTGCCCTGTCTCTTCCGAGTATCCCGTGCTCATCATGACGTGAGGTGGCCAGGTCCATTGGCACGATCGAAATCCCTACGATTCGCCCAATTCGGCATCGAGCAGCCGAAGCGTATGCTCGGGCTCTTGAATACTTTGGCCACAGCTTCCTTCGCTTCGCCCTCCGGCAATTTCTGGCAAGCGTCTTTCGGTATGAAACCCGTGTTCTTGACGGACGTGAGCCCTTTCGCAAAAGACATCCCACATACAAAAGACGACAATCTCCTCATGAATCAGCCTTGATCGCCTCGCTCTAGAACATAAGGATTGGTGTGGATTTCTATCCCTTTACGCAGACGATCGGACGCATCTGAGCCACTTTTTTGGCTAGTCCGGCATGCTCAGCCGCGTCCACAACGGCGCTCACGTCTTTGTACGCGCCAGGCGCTTCTTCGGCTACTCCGCGGTAAGAAGGGCTCCGGACCAGAATGCCTTGACGTGCCAGATCTTGAATCACCTGTTGCCCTTTCCATTGACGGGTGGCTTGATGGCGGCTCATGCTCCTCCCGGCACCGTGACACGCCGATCCGTAGGCGAGGGTCATTCCCTGTGGGGTCCCCACGAGCAGGTACGAAGCGGTTCCCATGGTCCCGCCGATCAGCACGGGCTGCCCGATCTCTCGCAGATCAGAAGGGATGTCGGGATGACCGGGGCCGAAGGCTCTCGTCGCGCCTTTTCGATGAACGAACAAGCGTTTGGAGTGTCCGTTGACGCGATGCTCTTCGACTTTGCAGGTGTTGTGGGACACGTCGTACAGAAGCGGAAGCTCGGCTTGGGGAAAGATCTCCGAAAAGGCTTCCCGAACCAAATGGGTGATGATTTGCCGATTGGCGAGAGCACAATTGATCGCGGCACGCATAGCTCCTAGATATTCTTGACCGACCTCCGATTCGATGGGCGCACAGGCCAATTCGCGGTCTGGGAGCGCGATCCCGAATTTGGCTGCAGCGATGGCCATTTTCTTTAAAAATTCGGTGCCGATTTGATGTCCGAGCCCTCGCGAGCCGCAATGGATGCTGATAAGGATGTCACCAGGGTGCAGACGAAGGGCCTCGGCGATGCGTTGATCGTAGATTTCCGCGACCTGTTGGACTTCTAGATAATGGTTGCCGGAACCCAATGTTCCCATTTCATCCTGCTGACGCTTTTTGGCGAGATCGGAGACGCATTCGGGTTTTGCACCCTTCATGCAGCCTCGTTCTTCGATCCGGTTCAAATCCGCCGGTGTTCCATACCCGCGCTCGACGGCCCATTGCGCGCCACCGGCGAGCATGGCGTCCATTTCTTGGCGGTTGAGATGGACTCGTCCCGTGCTCCCCACTCCGGCAGGTACTTTGCGAAAGAGGAGGTCGGCCAGCCGCTCCTTGATCGGTTCGATATCTTCCACTCGGAGCCCAGTATAGAGGGCCCGGACGCCGCACGAAATGTCGAATCCGACCCCCCCGGCCGAGACGACACCGCCTTGATCCGGATCGAACGCCGCCACGCCTCCGATGGGAAAACCGTATCCCCAATGCGCATCGGGCATGGCAAACGAGGCTTGCACGATCCCCGGGAGCGTTGCGACGTTGACGACTTGCTCATAGACCTTTTGATCCATGTCTCGGAGAAGCGCCTCGCTGGCATAGATAATGCCCGGCACGCGCATATTCCCGGATTGGGGAATGTGCCATTCATAATCGGAAACTTTTTTCAATGCACCGATGTCCATCTGACTTCCTCACCCTTTGCGCGTATCTCGTAAACTTCTCGCCGGCCTCTTGACCGATAAACTTTTGGCCGAGAATGATTCCGCACGAGCAATACTATTTTATAATCCGGAGCCTGGCCTTCGCCAAGATCGTGCGATCGCCTTACACATCGACCACACACTGGGCGATCCATTCATTGTCGGCCGTCTGCTGCACGCGGAGCTCGGTATACGTTGCGCCTTTGACTTCGACTGCAGGCTCGTGTTTTTGGCGATCGACCGGCTCGCCCCATGCTATTGCTTCTAAACGATGATCATGGATGGTGACATCGAATCGACTGAACAGCAGGTGTTCGTGGGCCATCGCAAAGATGAGCGCATTCAGCCAATCGACCAAGAGCAGTTCGTCATCCGGGGCTTCGCAAGAAAAGCGTCGCTCTTCCTTGGGATCGACGCGCTGAGGATCGGTGATGACGGCCGTCAGCGCAAGCGCGGCTTGTTCGAACGCCTGCGCCTTCGTCGTCCCGATCCCGCGCACACCGATATCTGCATCGTGTGGAAAATGCTCCCATCGGGGAATCGCTCCGTGTTCCATTGTCATCTTCTACGAAAGCGATGTGATGCCGTTCTCGTCTGCATCAGAAGCCATCGTTTCTCAATGCAATGCGAAAAACCTGGTGAAAAGGCCAGCCTAGTCCAGCAGAAACGAGATATTCGCATTGATCCGGTACTTGGTAATGGCGTTGTTCTCGACTTTGGCTTCGAAATGCTTAATGTAAATGGACTTGATCCCGTGCAGGGTCTTGCTCGCACGGGTCACGGCCTGTTGCGCGGCATCTTCCCAGCTTTTGTCCGATTCAGCTAAAACCTCGATCACTTTGAGCATGCTGTCCATGATAGACCTCCTTCCGTGTGTCGGGTTAGAGCGATGGTAGTGTCACATCACTCCTCTGTGGACGAGCCGGTTCTCCTTCGCTTTCTATGTCCTGACGCAATCTCCTTTTCTCTTTACGAGGAAGGGCCATGAATGGCTTTGGGTTCTCCGGCCCGTTCTTTTTTCGGAAACCGATTCAAGACTTGTTCCAATTGATGCAGCCGCTCCCTCGCGTAGTTCAATTCCAAGCGCAGGCGCTGAACGAGTTCTGCTCCAATTTCTTCGACGACGGCTTTGACGTGTTCGGTTTCTTGTTGAATGGCTTCCTGGGCCGCGCGCACATCTTGCACTTCCTCGCCGAGCTGAGCGATCGTCTCGCGTTGGGATTCCGTTTCCGCTTTGAGCGCGTTCACCAAGGAATGCGTGGTGTCGAGCCGCGCTTGCACGTTCTCCAAGGCAATGCCTAAGGGTTTGAGCAAGGCCAGGTCCGTGCGCACGCGCTCCAATTCTTGACGAACTTTGGTCAACGTGGCCCGGTGTTCATCCAACTGCGTCAGGGCGGCGTCCACATCTTTTCGCACTGCGGACAATTCGGTCTGCTGCCGCGCCGAAAGCTGCTGGAGTTGAGTGTGTACCGTCTGCAGGGACTGATCGAGGGCAGCGATTTTCTCTTGGTTCTCTCGGGTTCGCTTGGCCAATTCTTCCTTCGTCATGACGAGTTGCTGCCCGATGTCAGTTCGGAGCGTTTCGAGATCTTTATTGGTTACGCATCCTGCTAGCAACCACACCAATACCCAGGTGCTCGTACACATGATGATCCATCGCGAGCGAGATCCGGCGGTCCGATGAGTGGGAGAATCGACGCTCGTGCTGATGTATTGAGATGGCCTACACATGGGGTACCTCCGTTTAAAACGACACTAGTCCATCCCGGATAGTCCAGGGATATGCCGCGTCTCTTTACTAAGTCTACATCGACTCCCCCATCGATTGCACGGATAATTCCCTGCCTTGCTCTGCATCAGTGAGTGTTCGGTTCCCGTACGATCATCACCGCCCCCGGTACGCGGTGTGCGACATCATGGGAGACGCTTCCCATCAAGAATCGCGAGAAGCCTCTTCGCCCGTGAGAGCCGACGATGGTGAGATCTGGCGGGGCCTGTTCGGCGTATCGTACGATCATGTCGGTCGGTGATCCCACCATGACATGCAGAGTGGCGTGATAATCGAACGCTCTCAAGTCGAATGCGACTTGATTTACCAACTGATCTCCAGCGGCCAGCAATTCCTTACGGTACGACTCGGGAACCAAGGCACCTTCCAACCAAGGAGGCTCGGCGAACGGGACCACGTGCAAGATGGTGATCCGCGGCTGGACGCGAAACGGTTTTTGGGCCAGCCACGCCACAGCTCGCCTGCCGTCCTCCGGACCCTCGATGCACAGCAGCACCTGCTCCAAGCGCGAACAGGGCGCTTTGACAACGAGCGTCGAGCACGGCGCATGAGTCATGATCCGGTGTGACACACTTCCAAACACGAGTTCGCGTATCCGACTGAGGCCGCGCGCTCCCACGATGATCACATCGACGGATTCTGCCACGGCAATGTCCAGAATCCGCTCGGCGGGCTTGCCCTTTTCAATCCGTCTGATGATCGGTCCTGCATCTTGAGGGAGCAGCGCGGCGGCTCGATCGAGCACGCGTTGCGCATCCTCGCGCGCATCCTGCTCGATCATAAAGACGAGATGATCAAGGCTGGGCCAACGGGTACGGTGGTGAGTCGCTGGCACCTCGATGACCATCACCATGATAAGCTGATCGAGAGGTGCAAAGTGTTGGACAGCGCGAACCGCCTCGTACGAGCTTTCTGATCCGTCGACAGCCAATAAAGCGCGCAATGAATCCTCCTGGACTAGGCTGCCTGTTTATTTTTGTGAGCTTTGACAGGTTTCTGAAGCCGAGCCTGTCTTCGACGATTGTGCATCATCTGGCGATCGACGATCTCTCCGCAATTGACGCATCGCCAGGCGTCGATCCACACCTGCCCATCGTCTCCTTCGAGATTCAGATACGCATCCATCACCATCAATCCTTCGCAACGCGGGCAACGCATCGTCGACCTCCTTTCGCAGGAAGATATGTAGACCCGAGATTCATATATCAAAGTGGAGAAACAAATTTGATGCCAAAGTGAGGACCATCTCCTCTTGACGAAAATGATGGGTTCTCGGTGCGAACGATGAAAACTATAACTACATTTATTGCGAGGAGAATATCGGCGTGCCTCTTTTGGAGGCCCGAAAATAAATTTTCAGACAAAGGCCGGTCGGATTTGTGGCTCCTTGCTACAAATGTAAAAGGGCGGTGTCCCAGAATTCACCAGCGAATGATTTCAATAAAGACAAAGACGTGTAATAATGAAATGCCTGTCTCTTATCTGGAAAAAAGGAATATCATATCATGCCTTCTCAATGGTGCGAGGGAATGCTCCACTCGGAAGGACTGTTATTTGCATCGAACATTGGCGATTGATGCTTGCGGCTGAAAGGAATAGCAAACTTTTGAGTCTTGGATACATGCCCTCATGACGAGCTGGCCGCTCGGCGTTTGAGTCCATTGACAATGGACGATCGCAACAGCGAATCGCATGTCCACTCATCTTTCCTCGGCTCGCAGCCTCGACAGGCATGACCTCCCAAACGGAGGCTTCGAGCGAGAGGCGATTGTTGAGGAATTAAGTAGTAGTTGAGGAAGCCATGCCGCGTCAGCCGAACACCTCATCAGCAATGCGCCGCCCTTCTGGCTCAGCCTTTCCCTCGGATGCCTATTTGGCGAGCATCATTGCCTCTGCCATGGACGCCATTATCACCGTGGACGAACAGTACCGGATTGTCGTGTTCAATGCCGCCGCCGAGCGAATGTTCGGGTGTCCGGCCTCGGAAGCGCTTGGCGCTCCCATCGATCGGTTCATTCCCGAGCGATTCCGACCCCAGCATCGCGAGTACTTGCAGCGGTTCGGGGAATCGGGCGAAACCATCCGTCGGATGGGCAAATTGGGACAGATTGTGGGATTGCGGGCAGACGGTACTGAATTTCCACTGGAATCGGCCATTTCCTGCGTCGAGGTCGAGGGCTGGAAATTTTATACGGTCATTCATCGAGATATAACCGATCGCGTGCAAGCGGAGCAGCGTTTGGCCAAAGAGCGCGCATTCGCCTCTGCCATACTGGATACGGCCGGGGTCTTGATCGTGGTCTTGGATCGAGAAGGCCGCATTGTGCGCTTTAATCGGGCCTGCGAGCGAGCGACCGGCTATCGCTTTGACGAGGTGCACGGTCGACGGGTTTGGGACCTGTTTGTCGCGCCCGAAGAAATCGCATTTGTCAAAGCTGTATTCGATGAGCTTCGAAGCGGTCGGTATCCGAACGAACACGAAAATGACTGGCTGACAAAAGAAGGAGGGCGTCGCGCGATCGCATGGTCCGATACCGCGCTCGTTGACGATTCGGGAGCAGTCGAATATGTCATCGGAATCGGATTGGATGTGACCGAACAACAAAAGGCCAGAACCTTGCAGGCCAGCGAAACGGCAATTCTCACGCTGCTCCATACCGGGGCCTCCTTGAACGACGTGCTCGAGCGGATTTGTCTGTGCGTGGAGGATCAAAGCGACGGCAGTCTTTGTGCCATCCTCGCCTATGCGCGAGATGCGCTGAATGTCCAAGCTGCTCCGAGTCTTCCCGGGCCTTTGGTGGAGGCCGTCCGGAACGTTGCGAAGGATGTGGCGTCGAGTCCGTATGGCGACGTGGTTCTTGGGCACGTTCGTGCAATGGCCATGAATCAGGGGAAGGATCCGCGCTGGGAACCGTTCCACGAGGCGGCGGCCCGCTTCGGCTTGCAGGCCTGGTGGGCCATTCCCATTCTTTCTCCGGCACGTGGTGACTGTCTCGGGGTCGTGAGCGTGTTCCATCGAGAAGCCAGAGCCCCGCAACTCGACGAAACGTATCTCTTGGATCTTGCTTCGCATCTTGCCGGGTTGGCGTTCGAACGTCAACACGATCAAGAAGCTCTTCAACGAAGCCATGATGCATTGAAAGCGCTGACGGCTCGATTGCTCACGGCGCAAGACGATGAACGACGGCGACTCTCTCGCGAATTGCACGACGATCTGAATCAACGATTGGCGGTGCTGGCGCTCACGATGCAAGCAGCCCAACAGAAAATGGCCCCATCCGATCCGGCCTATGCTGTGCTGCATGAATGTTATGAGGCGATCGCCAATCTTTCAGAAGATATTCGCCGCCTCGCGTATCAGCTTCATCCATCGATCTTGGATGATCTCGGATTGGAAGCGGCGCTCCGAGCGTTTGTCGATGATTGTGCGAGGCGAGAGGGACTCAATATCGTCTTCATGGCGGAGCAAGTGCTGCGGAATCTTTCCAAAGACGTGGCTGCTTGCTTGTACCGCATTGGGCAGGAAAGCCTGCGAAATGTCGCCAAACATGCTCATGCGTCTCATGTGACCGTGGCTCTAGCGGGGTCCGAAGGAGGCGTGAGCCTCATCATTGTCGATGACGGTGTCGGGTTTTATCCCGACCAGATTCGGGCGACGAGACGCGGATTGGGGCTCATCGGGATGCAAGAGCGCATCCGGTTAGTCGATGGACGTTTGACGATTCATTCGCAACCTGGAAAAGGAACCAAAGTGTCAGCATGGGTTCCGATTCGTCCTTCTTCGTGAACATGGCACGGCCACGCATTCTCATTGCTGACGATCACACCCTCGTGCTTGAAGGGCTTCGAAAATTGTTGGAGGAATCGTATGATGTCGTGGGAACGGTAGAAGATGGCCGGGCCTTAGTTGAAGCGTCTCAGCGTCTTGCCCCAGATCTGATAGTCGCGGATGTTTCTATGCCTTTGCTCAACGGATTGGAGGCCGCTCGACGGATCAAAAAAATTCTTCCTCATGTGAAAGTGATTTTCCTCACCATGCATCCTGATACGGCTTATGCCCGAGAAGCGTTTCGGATTGGTGCCTCTGGCTATCTTTTGAAACGATCCGCTGCCGCGGAACTGTCCTTGGCTATCCAGGCTGCGCTGAGCGATCAGGTGTACATTACGCCTTCCATTGCCAAAAACATGGTGATGACGTTTCTGGATGCCGATGCGGTTTCCTCGTCTCCTCTTGCCCGACTCACGCCTCGGCAACGCGAAGTCCTGCAGCTTGTGGCGGAAGGCAAGTCGACCAAGGAGATCGCTACCATTCTCAACCTCTCGATCAAGACGGTGGAATTTCATAAATCCCATATCATGCGGGAATTGAATCTCCACACGACTGCCGAATTGACGAAATTCGCCATGGCCCACGGCCTGGTCGCCCTTGAATAAATCCCTTGCTGGTTGCTGCTCGACTGGACGGGTGCTCCTCGGGAAGATTTCATGAAATCCTGGGGAAAAATCTAGTGTAGGGTATGCCTGTCGCTCGGTACAATGTGACAACAGCGGCACAGGTGCTGTGCCCATATGGACCTTCTCCGGTGACGAATCACAGAAACAACGAAGGGAATTCCCAAGTATGTATCCTGCACGCGTTCTATTAGCGGATGATCATCCACTGGTTCTGGAATGTCTCGAAAAATTGCTCGAACATTCCTGTCACATCGTCGCAAAAGTCGAAGATGGACACGCCTTGCTCGAGACGGCGTATGCCACCGAGCCCGACATTATCGTATTACATATTTCGATGCCGTCTCTGAACGGGCTGGACGCCGCACGAGTGCTAAGCCGTACTCTCCCACGGACCAAGTTGATCTTTTTGACGATGCATGCTGATCCCATCTATGCCGTGGAAGCCTTCCAATCCGGAGGTTCGGGCTATGTGTTGAAACGCTCCGCAGCCTCCGAATTGTCCGAGGCCATTCAGGCCGTGCTTCAAGGAAGGGTCTACGTGACGCCGTTGCTGGCTCGCAAGCCGGATGTGGGGCCGGTTCGGTGGGAAAAAGGGCAACAAGCATCAAAACCTGGGACACTGACCACCCGTCAACGCGAGGTGCTCGCCTTGATCGGGGAGGGAAAATCCGCGAAAGAGATCGCTCGTCTGCTCTCGATTTCCGTCAAAACCGTCGAGTTTCACAAATCTCAAATGATGGATGCCCTTGGCTTGCGCACCACTGCCGACCTCACGCGCTACGCGGTCGCCCATGGGATCGCGAAAGGGTAATCGCTCTCGTCTCCCACGCAGGCTGAGGGACCTAGTGAATTTTGATCATCACCCTAGGGACTTTCCCAGTTTTCAGGCTTTGCAGACATTCCTATTATTGGCACTCCTTAGGGAGCGAGTTGAGCTTGTCGATGACCATCTTTTTTCGGCGGAGGCGGCGATGGACCCTTTATCTTTACCAGCCAGAGACTTCATGAATCCTCACCCTTGTCCTTTGGACAAAGGGCCGCTTGGAAGAGACCTGGCCTGGCAGTTCTTGTCGGGTTGGTTCAACGGATGGCCGGTGATTAACGATGAGAAGCAGGTCATCGGGATGGTGACCGATTGGAATCTGTTGGTTGCGGTGTGTGCTGGACGCGATTTGGCCGCGATGCTTGTTGAGGATCTCATGACCGTTCCGCCGGTCGTCGTCAGAGAACACGATCCGCTTCGAAGCGTGCTCGAGCGGATGGTTGCGGAGAGGCTGTTGAAGATCGCTGTGACCGATGAAGCCCAGCGCCTTGTAGGATTGATCACGAGGGCTGAACTGGTCGACGCTGTGACCGTTCCGAGCGCTCCATCCTCCCGCAGGTACTCCGCCTGTGCATGGTGTGAACGCATAAAAATGGCGGAAGGCTTGGAAGAACAATCTCAGTGGCTGGTCTGTGCGCATTTCCAGGTTCTTGGCAATGAGTACCTTCGCCGGTCGCCTTTGTTCCAGCGCAGTGTCCGCAATGCCTGACTCGTTTGAAAGCCGTGGCCCGTCGATGGACCAATGAACCTGGGTCGATGGAGACGCAGATGGCTGATGGTCCCCGCCGGATATTGGTTGTAGACGACGACCCACTGGTGAGGAAGTGTATAGCCGCGGTCTTGGAAAGTTGGGGATATCGTGCGATCACGGCTGCGCACGGATCGGAGGCACTGGATGTTTTGAGTGATCAGAAGGTCGACGGAATCGTGTTGGATGTGCATATGCCGGTGATGGACGGACCCACCATGCTGGATGAGCTGCGCTGGCGTCGTTCACGGGTGCCGGTCGTGGTGATGTCCGGCGAGGCCGATCATCGATTCCTTCGATCTCTCCTCCAGGAGGGTGCCCAAGGCTTCGTCATCAAACCTGTGGCCTTGGATGATCTTCGGTCCATCTGTCGCCAGATCTTTGGGGAGCCCGCTCCTTGTCGAGTCGTCCCCTCACAGGTTGCCTAACCACGATCGCGTAATGATGTGCTTCTTGGTTCAAACGTGAAACCTGGCAAAATGAAGTCCATACCAGCCAATCGCGTGGCTGTGGCCGCACGACCTGAATGTCCGCGATGTCAGGGGCATCTCGTGCTGACGCGCTTGCAATTCGATGGTTTCGCAAGTGCGGCCAGTAGCTGGCCAGTGAGCTGGCGATGTGTCAATTGCGGAGCAGTGGTGGATGATCACATTCTGCACAATCGCCTGCAAGCAAAACTGAGCAATCGAGCAACAAGAGTTGTCGATCCGGCAAGTCGTTCTGCCAAATAGGGGCCGGGCTAAATGGGAAAGCCTGTCTCATACAGGGTAGGCGTTTGGCATGTTCCATGGTTCGGTCTATGACAGTGGATTCTCTCGGAAGGAAAGGAGGCGTCCCATGACTTCGACCCGATCACGATCTCGGATATGGTCTATTATTCTGGCTGGTGGGGAGGGGGAACGGACGCGCCCGTTGATTGAGCGGTGGCTGGGGAGCCCTGTTCCCAAGCAATATTGTGCCTTCGTCGGAACTCGATCGATGCTGCAACATACGTGGGATCGTGCGGATCAGGTTGCACCGCCTGAACAAAAAATCACTGTCATCGCACAGCATCACCGTCAGCGGCTATGGTCTCAACTGGAACGACAAACCGGACAGCTCCTGCTTCAACCATGCAATCGGGATACGGCTGCGGGAATCTTTCTTCCGCTCACCTATGTCCGCGCATGGGACCCCACGGCGACGGTGGTCGTGTATCCTTCCGACCACTTCGTCTATCCAGAAGCGCCCTTTATCGAAACCGTTCGGCGTGCGGTTCGGGCCACCGAGGTGTTGTCGGATCGAATGTGCGTTCTCGGGGTTCGTCCGACAGGGTTGATGCTCGATTATGGATGGATCGAAGTCGGGAGAGTTTTGGGATGGTGCGGTGGATCGATGATGCGCCAAGTCCAGGCTTTTTTGGAAAAGCCGGACATGCTGCGCGGGCTGTCGGCGCTAGCCAACGGGGCGTTCTGGAATACGCTGGTCATCGCGGCGAATGTGCACACGCTCTGGACTTTGGGATGGCGGCATCTACCGGAGCTCATGGAGCGATTCGAGCAGCTTGAACAGGCAGTCGGCACGCCGCAAGAGGGTGCCGTACTCAAGGCTATATACGCTCAGATGCCATGCCGGAACTTTTCGTCCGATCTGTTGCAGCGAGCGGCGGATGGGATCGGTGTCATTGAATTACAGGATGTGCTGTGGAGCGATTGGGGGCGCCCCGAGCGCATCGTCGAAACGCTGCGCGTGCTCGGGAAGGAACCGGCCTTTCCCTATGAATTGCTGGGGGAACCGAGCCTGCAATATAATGCTGCCGGATCGAGTATCGATGTGGTGAACAGTCCATAGCTCGAAAAAAGGAAGCACGATGACGCAAGAGAAACGACAACCACGAAAAGGCACTTCGTCAAAGTCCGCTGAACGGCGCTCGCAACCCAAGCAGGCATCGAGGTCGAGAAATCCCATCGGTTCCAAGGCTCGAACAGTCAAGGCCTCTCGGAAGCCTGCCCAGGAAGAACCGGCAAGCCAAACGGCTCCCTCTTCCACGGTCTCCTCTCCCTCCGACGATTTTCATGCGCGCGTGGCCATTAGAGCCTATGAACTCTATGAACGCCGTGGCGGGCATCATGGCCAGGATCTCGACGATTGGCTGGAGGCCGAACGGCAAATCCGGGCAGAAAGCGAGTGCGGGTCGGCGTAACTGTTCGAAACCACTCTCTGTCGATGTCGCCATTTTGGGAGCATTGCTCATCGTAGATGACGCGCTTGGCGATGAGCATGCATCCTAATTTTGGCGTTCCCTCGCTGTAGCATCCAGCGACGGCCCCTCCTTTTGATTTGTCGCTTTTCTCGCCATCTCTTCTGCTCGATTGTTCTCGATGGTTTAAAGCCCAAGACGCTCCGCAACGATGGAGCAGGCATTTCTTTTTTTGGCACATGAATCGCAGGAACAGAAGCTTGAGGGACACGAGAAAGAAAGTCTTTGTTGCCTGACATATTTCACTCAACATCGAACGGGGCTTCTTGACAATGGAGAAAATCGTGCGGATCGCGTTTGCTTTCACATGGTGGCTCAGCATCTCGTTGATGCCGGGAGCGATGACGGAAGCCGGTAACGTCCGTCATCTCATGGACCCTCGGGTGCCAGCGGACAAACTGGAAGAAGCACGGGCTTTGGCGGATCCCTTGCCGGAGACTCCGGAAGTCGTGGAGCAAGGCAAAGCGATTTATGAAGGGAAAGGGACATGTGCCAATTGCCATGGTGTGACGGGAAGGGGCGATGGTCCAGGAGGAGTTGCGTTGGATCCGCCGCCTCGAAATTTTCGACACCATGGGATGTGGCGGCATCGTACCGAAGGGGAACTCTTCTGGGTCATCAAATATGGCTCGCCGGGAACAGGGATGATTCCCTTCGGCGGCCTGCTCTCGGACGAAGAAATCTGGGCGGTGCTGCGCTACGAACGGGAATTTGCAGCGCGGCATGGACAGGGGAGAATGGGAGCTCCGTGTTGTAACGGGAGGCATCATCGGCCGAGAATGCGAGGAAGGCCGGGTCACGGGATGATGGAGTAACAGGGTCATTACAAAGAGAGAGCGCCTTCCCGCTGCGATGGGATCCGGATATTTCCGACAAGTTGCGAAAACGATTATAGAACGGTCAGAACATTCCCCAAAAGAGGGTTCGTGAGCGATGACCCTTCATCCAGAGGAGGTGAACGATTATGTACCGTGTATTGGATGAGAGTTCAGGAAACGTCGTGGGAATCAAGGTCGAGGGGAAACTCACCAAGGAAGATTACGATGTGCTGGTCCCGTATTTAGAAAACCTCATTCAGGAACATGGACGCGTGAGTCTGTTGTGCGACATGACGGATTTCGAGGGCATGGAGCTCGAAGCCTTTTGGCAGGATTTTAAGTTCGGCCTTCGCCACTTGCGGGATTTTGAGCGGTTCGCTGTAGTCGGCGATCAACGCTGGTTGGAATGGTGCACGAAAGCGTTCAGTCCGCTCATGAAAACCGAAGCCAAGTATTTCAAGCCGGATCAACTGACCGAGGCGTGGCAGTGGGTTCGTTCGTGTGCTCCCAAAACGGCGGAGTCCAGAGCACGTTAGGTCCCAATGAGTTGCGGTGTTCGAACGTTCTTGTCAATCGCAGAACAGGGGCGATCTTGCAGCAATGTATTCGATGGTGCGGTCGATCCGGGAGCGTCAGGGGTAATGTTTTCCATCGATACGGAACCCGGATTCCCGAACGCGGTTCTCATCAATGCGGCCTATGGGCTTGGAGAAAATGTGGTGCAAGGCTCGATCGCGCGGATGAATGGTCTGTCTTCAAGCCGACGGACAAGCCGCAATTTTTTGTGGACAAATCGGCACAGGAGTGGTCATGATCGCCGCGGCCTTTTATCCCAAGGACATGATCGTGCGATTGAGTGACTTTACAACCAATGAATATGCTAATCTGCTGGGGGCGATATGAACCGGTGAAGAAACCCCATGCTCGGCTTTCGAGGAGCACCGCGATAATATCATCCGCGCTATCGAGACGGATTGGCCTTGGAATGCCGCGCGATGAAAAAGGTGCAAGATGAAATGGGATTGACGAATCTCAAACGGAAATGGCCAGTCGTGAGCTTCGACGTGGTGAACAGGGGCTCGAGCTCTATGTCATATGCGAGATCGCCGACTAGGCCGTGTCGGCCGAGGCGTTTGCAAAGATGCTCGACGGGTATTCGATCGGATCGAACGTTTTGACGCACTTGACGTTGGGTGTGGATCGAGATTCGGAGATCGTGGCGCAGCTTTTTGATGAACGAAACGAAGTGGTCAAACCCTTGATCAGGATGGCGATTGCAGCAGCCATACAGACAGGCCGTAAAATCGGCATCTGTAGCCAAGCTCCCAGCGATGATCCCGCATGTGCCCAATTTCTGGTCGAGCAAGGGATCGAGAGTCTGTCGTTGAATCCCGACGTGGTTCGCAAAACCACTATCCAGGTTATCGAGTTGGAACGGACTTTGGGGCGTTCGGCGTAATCGGCAGGGTGCTGTTATGGCTTGCCTTTCTATCGACTCAGCGTGAGCACGAGGATTCATCGATGAAACAAAGCCTTTCGGATTTGCCGCGACAAGTCTTTATGGGGAAGCGGGTGCTCGTCCGTGTGGATTTTAACGTCCCCATTGTGGATGGACGGGTTCGTGAAGATTACCGACTCCGCCGAGCGGTGCCGACCATTGAATTCCTTTCCTCTCAGGGAGCACGGGTGATTCTCATTTCGCATCTGGGCCGCCCCAAAGGCAAGGTGGTGCCGGCCTTTTCGTTGCGCCCTGTGGCCGAACGGCTTTCGTCGATTTTGCGCGTGCCGGCCGTACACTTCGTCGACGACGTGATCGGAGAGAAGGCCAGGCAGGCCGTGGAGGCCTTGAAAGACGGCGAGGTCCTATTGTTGGAAAATCTGCGCTTCCATCCGGGAGAGGAGGCAAACGATCCGCAGTTCGCTCAGGCACTGGCGAGTTTCGGAGAAATCTTCGTGAACGATGCGTTCGGCACGATGCATCGGGCCCATGCCTCGACCGTTGGCGTCACACCGCATTTTTCCATTCGGGTGATGGGCTTTTTAGTCAAAAAGGAAGTGGAAGTCCTAGCAAAAATTCGGGAATCTCCTGTGTTGCCCTTTACGATCGTCGTGGGAGGGATGAAGATTCAAGATAAATTGGCTGCGCTCAAAGCGTTGTTCCCCAAAGCCTCTCGGATTCTTCTCGGAGGGGGGCTGGCCTATACATTTTTGGCGGCGAAGGGTGTCGACGTCGGAGATTCTCCCGTCGAACAGGAGGCCGTGCCATGGGCCAAGCACATGCTCGATCTCTATCAAGAGAAAATCGCCCTGCCGGTCGATCATGTCATCGCGGTGAGCTTGGAGCAGCGTCAAGGGTTTCAGATCGTCCATGGAAGCATTCCGGAAGGATTTCGCGGAGTGGATATCGGTCGCCAAACCAGCCTCGCCTATACGCATGAGTTGATGCGGGGCGAAGGCACGATTTTTTGGAATGGCCCGCTCGGGGCGTTCGAGATCGACGAGTTTGCCGACGGAACGGTCGATGTGGCCCGTGCTATGGCTTTGGCGTATTGGCGGGGAGCCATGACCGTCGTCGGGGGAGGAGACACCATTGCCGCGCTCCGGAAGGCCGAAGTGATGGAAACCGAGGTGAGTCATGTGTCCACGGGTGGGGGAGCATCGTTACGCTATATCGGCGGAGAGCCGTTGCCAGGGCTCGAGACCCTCAGCGATGTTGAAGTTGGGGCATGAAAGCGAGCTTTCTGCGCACGGACGTAAAGAAGCGGTGGCGACGATCCATTCGACAGGGTCAAGCGCGTATCGCGTGACCGTCTAGGCTTAGAAAAATCCAACCGAAAGGAAAGCGAGTATGCGAATCTTGTTGGCAGTGGATCGCTCTTCCGTTTCCAAGGCCAGTGCACAGTTTCTCAGAGCTCTGATTTTTCCTCCAGGATCCGAGCTGTATATTCTGCATGTGCTGTCGCTCGACCAGATCGACGAATCGGTGCTCGGCGATTCCCTGTCCGTCCCCGAGCAGATCGATGTCGTGCGCGGCCGATTGACGGTAGCCGGTGAACAATTGTTGACCCAGACGGCGGAACTCTTTCGCGACTTTCCGATCGCGCTTCATACGGAGCTTCGAGAAGGAATTCCCGGAGCAGAAATTTTAGCGGCGATCGACCAGAAGCATATCGATCTGGCCGTGCTCGGAGCCCGAGGACATTCAAAGATCGAAGAGTTCCTCATGGGAAGCGTGAGCGAATGGGTGCTGCATGATGCTCCTTGTTCTGTCATGCTCGTTCGGCCACGGGCGCGGCCCAAAAAACCGAAATCCGGTTTCCGCCTTCTCTTGGCGACCGATGGATCACGCGATGCGTGGAACGCGGTTGAATTTCTTCAACAACTCGACTTTCCTGCCCCCTGTACGCTCGCGGTCCTGCACGTGGTTAAAAAAATGGTGCATCAGACGTCTCAGGTGATCACCGCGCCTCCCCACCTCCCGCCCCAAGAATTGGCGACTATGGCGGAAGAATTGTTCGGTCCGCGAGGTCGAAAAGGAGCCGAACTTTTGGATTCCACCTGCCGCGCGTTTGCCGAGCGAAACTTCGGCTTCGAAAAAATTTTAGCTTTTGGACACGAAGCAGAGGAAATTCTCAAAGCTGCACGCCGACTTCGTCCCGATCTCATCGTGATGGGTTCCCGCGGACTCACCGGTTTGCGTCGTTGGCTTCTCGGAAGCGTTTCGGATCGCGTGGCGCGGCATGCATCCTGCTCGGTGGTCATCGTGCGTCGGCGGTCATGGAATCCATGACAGGTGCTTCGTACCGTGCGCGGATCGATGCAAGACGAGCGTGTGTCCGAGGAGAACGAGGCATGAAGATTGTCGTCGGGATCGATTTTTCACAGGATGCCAAAGCTGCCGTGCGGTGTGTCGCGACGCTAAGGTTCCCCGCCGGCTCGGAATTGTATCTCGTCCATGTCATTCGTGGAATCGAAGAAATTCAGGCATTGGTCGGTGCGGGCGACTTCGAGCGTGCGATTCGAACGGTCCGGGAGCGGTTAATGGAACGGCTTCGTCGGCGACTGAGCCGAATTGCCGATGCATGCTTCAGGTCTGATATGACGCAGCATATTCTTCTCAAAGAAGGGAATCCGCGGGAAGAGCTCTTGTCGGTAGTAGAGCAGGAAGGCGCCGATCTGGTGGTCTGCGGCAGTCGAGGCGTGACTGGTCTTCAACGATTCCTCCTCGGCAGTGTGAGCGAACGAGTCTTGCGAGAGGCGCCATGTTCCGTGCTGATTGTCCGTGGACAGGCTCGACGGGCAAAGCGAACATCGTCAGAAGGGTTGCGGATCCTCCTCGCGACGGACGGCTCTCCCGATGCACAGGAGGCCGTGCGGTTTCTGAGTCAACTGGGGTTTCCGCCGAAATCCGAAGTGACTCTGTTTCATGTCATGGAGCCCAAGGATTATACGGTGGTTCAGGACGATTATCGGACCTTGTCGCTCGATGCGGCGGCTGGCATCGATTGGAAGCGGGTGAGCGAAGAGATTCGTCAACGCGTGGAAGCTGCTCGCGTGTCCTTGTTGACAGAAACACAGCATCGATTGCACGGGGGATTTGTCACGATTGAGAAAATGTCCGTCGGCTATGCTGCGGAGGAAATTTTACGCGCGGCGGATAGATTTCGTCCGGATTTGATCGTGATGGGCTCACGCGGACATACCGGGCTGACGAGAACGTTGCTGGGCAGCGTCTCGGATCGCGTGGCCCGGCATGCGCCCTGCTCTGTGCTGGTTGTGCGGAAAGCCGTCAAGATTCAGAAAGTCAATGTGTAAGTCTGACGAGACCATAGGCCTCATGACACACGACAATTTTTTTGCGCGGTTTTTGTGTCGGCGTTCAGATCGATGACAGCGGCACTCTATAGATTACATGTGCTGGGGTCTCCTACCACACACCTGCCCCTCGATCTTGAGGATTTTTTCTACATTCAGAGCCTTAGGCTTTGTTCCTTTGCGACAGTTTTTTAAAATTTTTCTGCGAGCAACTGTAGTTTTGAACAAGTGTTACAAGGCATGGATATTGCTCATTAATATGCTTGCGTGAGCTAGGCTATTCGTGTTTGTCCATGATCGCGGGTCGGGATTTCGGATGCGACATCGCTCATGCCTTATTTTAGTCGTCGATGATGATCCGGCAATGAGAAGCTTGCTGGCGGATGAATTGCAAGATCAAGGATGTTGCGTCGTGGAGTCTCATAACGGTGATCATGCGTTGATGCAGGTGCGAACGAGACTGCCCGATCTCATCATCACGGATTTGAAGATGCCCGTAGGCGGGTTCGGCTATTTGAGAGATTTGCGTGCCGCAGCCCCACAATGTCCGATTGTTCTCATGACGGCGTTTGGCGATGCACAGACGAAGACCAAGGCGAAAGAATGCGGGATCACGGTGTATTTGGATAAACCGGTGCGAATCAGCACACTCAAAGATGTGATTGGGCGCATTTGTCCATTGCATCCGTGTCGATATCGATCACGCCCCTGACATGCAATGCGCGTCATGCGTGAAGATCGGCAAGGGCGTTCGTGAGCCGAACATGAATGGATGCTGGCAGATGAGCCAACAGATGGGAAGTATACGATGGCCGGATCGTTTACACATATTCCTTATCTTCCTTATCATGAGGATCCTCTTCTTGCCGCTCGGATTGAAGGTCTGACCCTTCTCGCCCATCAAGTAAACGAACCTGTCGTGATCGTCGATTCCGATCTGCGGCTCATCTACGCCAATCCTTCGGCCGAACGACTCGCTGGAACCTGCCCCTTGGTCGAGCCGGGAGCGAGCGCTCCCGCGCCTCCTGCTGGCCCATCTTCCTGTCCGGCATGCCCGGCAAAAGAATTGGCAGAAAATCCACGGGACCCGTCTGCATCGCCTGCCGCTCCGATCGATGAACGGTGCCCCTTGCCTCGTGCCGTGCCGATCGTTGGACAGACAGGTGTGGGCTGTGTGGTCATGATGGGGCCGACCGGACAGCCAAGCGTGATCTGGAATGCGCAAGCAGGCGATGAACAGTCGCGAAACGATCGCGCTATTGCCTCGGACCTGCCCGAACTCGTGGGCGAAAGCCCACCCATGCGACAGTTGATCGAGATGATTCGCCTGGTGGCGGCAAGCGAAGCGACTGTCCTCATTCAGGGTGAGAGCGGGACGGGAAAAGAGCTTGTCGCCAAAACGATTCATCGACAGAGCCGGCGACGAGCCCGTCCGTTTGTTGTCGTCGAATGCAGTTCCCTCCCGGAAACGTTGTTGGAAAGCGAACTCTTCGGCCATGTGCGCGGTGCCTTTACCGGGGCAACCTCCGATCGCAAAGGGTTATTCGAGGAGGCCGAAGGGGGAACGATTTTCTTGGATGAAATCGCCGATACGACGCCGGTCTTCCAAGCCAAGCTCTTGCGAGTTCTCCAAGAAGGCGAGATCAAACCGGTGGGGAGCAACCGTTCCATCAAAGTCGATGTCCGTGTTATTTCCGCCTCCAATTGTCCGCTGGAAGGGTTGATGAAAGCGAAAGCGTTTCGGCTGGACCTTTATTATCGTCTCGCAGTCCTTCCGCTGACGATTCCGCCGTTGCGCGAACGGCGAGAGGATATTCCGCTTCTCGTCCGCTATTTCCTGAAACAATCCTGTCGCAAGCACGGACGAGACGTTCCGACCGTGGACGACCACGCTATGGAAGCCTTGATGGCGCATCACTGGCCGGGGAACGTCCGTGAATTGGAAAATCTCGTGGAGCGAGTGGTGGTGACCTCCCAGCGCACGCCGCTCACCGCCCATGACTTTTTCGGTTGCCTGCCCAACAGGAGCGAAAGCAATCCGGTCAGTCTGAGGGAGATTGGAAGAACTGCTCGCCGAGAGGTGGAAAAAACCAGGATTTTGGATGCGCTCCGCCAAACTGGTGGAGATAAAACTCAGGCCGCCAAGTTGTTGGGGATCAGCCGGGCGAGTTTATACAATAAGCTCAAGGCCTATTCTATAAAGTAACAACAACCCGATGTCTCCTCTCGTCTCATGCGAGATCGAGTCTTGACGAGGGGGATTCCGAGCCAGCGAGGCCATTTGGGCGTCTTCTCTGTATGTTGATCCTCACGGCAAGAATTTTCCCTCTACAAACCGTTCTCGATGTCCGCCAATGACCGTGAGCAGGGATTCGATGCACGTTCACGATCTCTGGTCGATTTCGAATTTAGCAAAAGCCATAACTGTCCCGTTTTTCCTCAAAATCCTCATTTTCATGTCTAAGAGCTTGGACAGTCGAATCTATTTGAATTTACGAATGTTTTTTTCAAAATAGTGCTAGATTGTCTAGTATTGTAGAATAACTTCCCGCTGTTGATCTCAACGTCCTTCGCGGATTGCTGATCCTAACATTGCGTTCTATGCGTTCATTTCCCCTTGTGCTTCATTTGGTGCGGAGGTTGGCATTGGTATTGCTCAAAGCAGATTCAAGCCAGGAAGGGTTGGGTGTGATGGACCGGCCTCCAGAATGCCCCGATCTCCTCTCAATAGAGGCGAGGAACACCCTTCCTGGCCCCCTCTGTTTTTAGGATCCTCATGACGACCACGCGGAACCTAGCGACAGTGAAACATATGCAGTGCGACAACAGGACGTTGTCGAGTAGGGTCGAGCTGTGTGACCAGCAAAACAACAAATGGAAGACTCGGGAAGGCAGCTTATCTGAGAGACGTTTTTATTATTATATTATTAACCATAAGGAGGGAGGCCGGCTCATGGTCTACAAGAAAGTTTCTCCACTTACCATTACCGCCTTCTTCGCGCTGCTGGGAGGTGCGACGTTTTTGACCGGTGCACCGTCAGTGAGTGCGAAGGATGCCTCGCCGTCTCCCCAGGTGAAAAAGGTGGCGACATCGTCTACCGCTTCCCTGGGATGGGCTGAGCGACTCAAAGGACAAACCATTACCGAAAACGCCGTGGAAGGCAAAGCCGAACGAGCGGCACTGGTGGAGCTGCAGCATCAGCGAATGATGCAGCAGATTCAAAAGGAAATGCGGCATCAGCGGTCCACCACCGGCGCGTTCGGTACGATGTCGATGATGCACCAATACGGTGCCGGGCGAGCTAATGGCTTGCTGGCTTCGAATCCGGATGTGGAGCCGGTCTCCGACCGAGGGGGGCGGTGTCCGGCTTCTGCACCGGTCAAGCACTACGACATTTCCGCGATCAATGTGGAAATCACCTTGAATCAATGGCTCGATTACTATCCCGGGTACATGTATGTGCTTACCGAGAATATCGACAAGGTGCGGGAGGAGGAAGCCAAGAATGCTGCCGCCCGGGAGAAGGAAGGACATTCGGATCCAGGCGGCGTCATCAATGGCGTCCAGAATCAATGGATCCAGCCGTTGGTCATTCGTGGAAACCAGGGCGATTGCGTGAAGATCACCCTGCGAAACAAACTAGAGTTCGGCGAAGAGGTCAGCTTGCACATCAATGGCTCCGATATGGTGATGAGCAAAACCGGCAAGCCGGCCACCACCACCAATCCCGATTCCGTCGCCGGTGAGGGCGAAACGATTGAGATGGAATGGTATATCCATCCTTCGACCCAAGAAGGTGGACGGCAATTCCACACGTACAGCAATGATCGCGAGCTGACGGTGATGGGATTGTTCGGAGTGTTCGTGGTGGAACCCGCGGGATCTAAGTATTTGGAACCATTGGGAACCGGGCCGGCCACCGAAGCCAAGAGCGGGTGGCAGGTCATGATCGATACGCCCAAAGGGCCGGATTTCCGCGAATTTGTTTTGATCTATCATGAGGTGGGCGACGAAGCCTTCCGTCCCGTCAACAAACACGGCGACTTCCTTCCGCAACGAGACCCGCTCACGGATGCCTATCGTCCCGGGGCGCGTGCCTTGAATTATCGGAGCGAGCCTTTCGGGATCAACAATATGCACGTGCAGCATGAATACTTTGGCTTCGAAGACGAGTCGATGGCCTATAGCGCCTATACGTTTGGCGATGCCGCACCGACCATTCCTCGCAGTTATCTCGGCGATCCGGCGAAATTCCGGGTTGTACATGGTGGATCGGAGGTCTTCCATTCTCATCATCCGCATGGCGGATCGATTCGATGGCAGCGGAGTCCACGGGCTACGCAAATGCCCGTCTGGACGACGGGTCAGAGTGGGCCGGTGAAGTATCCTGTGGTCCGGACCAAATCCGACCGGGTCGACGTGGAAGTAATCGGGCCGGCCGAAGCTTTGGATTTAGAGACCGAGTGCGGATCTGGGCTCTGCCAATATCTGGCCGGAGACTTTCTGTTCCACTGCCACGTGGCCCATCACTATGTAGCCGGTATGTGGGGATACTGGCGGGTCTATAACACGCTGCAGGTTCCTGGATTCCAAAACGATGTGATGCCGCCGCTGCGGGAGTTGCCGGATCGCGTTGGCCGGATTCATAAGCCGGTGACCTCGGATCAGTTGGTCGGCAAAACTGTCAATTGGTTCGGCAAGAAATTCAAAATTGTGGCGAGCGGGAAAAGCGATTGGAAATCCGATCCCGCCGTTGTGAACATCAAGGATTGGGTGGAAATTCAGTTGCCCAGCCGAGGGTTGCCGGGCAACACAGAAGATGAACTGGGTCAGCTCAAAGCGTACGATGCCACGGTGGTCGATTGGGTATGGGATGGCAACCGGGCGATGAGCGAAAAAGAGGCCACCTTGGGTGAAAACCCCAAGTATCACCCCGAGTGGCAGGGCTATAAACCCGGCGAGCGTCGGCCCATTTGGTTCGAGCCAACCACCGGAAAAGTAGCCTGGCCGTGGTTGACCCCGCATTTCGGCAAGCGGGCGCCCTTCTCTCGGGATCATAACGGTGCGCCATGGCTGGAGCCGATTCGGATCGATGAGGATGGTGAGATTAGCGTCTATCCTGCCAAGCCGGGAGAAAACGGCCGATGGAGTCTTTGCCCGGAACGGGCTGGCCGGCAGATGTACAACATCCACTTCATTCGGACCCCCATCGAATTGTCCGCGAAACAAGGGAAAGAAAACCCGATCGTGGACAAAGATGGCCTGCTCTATGTGGTTCATGAAGAAGAAGCCGAGGTGCGACAGAATAACGACAAGAAATATCCATTGGTGGTCCGAGCCAATGTCTACGATTGTGTGGACTGGCTCCTGACCAACGAATGGGTGGACGACGATTACACGAATTTCCAATCGTCCAAGATCAACACCCATTTCCATTTCTTGCAATTCGACAATCAAGCATCCGATGGTGTGATCTCCGGTCTCTCGTATGAGCAATCGATGCGGCCCTTTATTCAGTTCGCCAAGAAAAAGGATAAGGGGTTGCCGGTGCCGATGAATGCCAAGATCACGAAAGCAGCCAAGAAAGGGGAGCGTACCATCCATGTGACGAATGCCAAACAATACCATGTCGGCATTCCGATTCTGGTCGGGGCCGATAATGTCGGAGGCTGGGAAATCCTGCGGATCGAAAAGATCGGGGACAAAACCCTCACCTTCACCAAACCGCTGAAACATGACCATCCAGTCGGCGACATCGTGACCGTCGAATATGTGTGGCAGCGGTTCTGGGTAGATGCCGATGTGGGAACGGTCTTCTGGCACGATCACGCCTTCGGCGGTACGACATGGCCGCACGGTGCGATTGGAACGATTATCGCTGAACCATTCGGCTCCACATGGCATGATCCCAAAACCGGGAAACGGATTCGGACGGGGCCCATTGCGGACATCCATGCCACGGAACGCGTGGGGCACGATGTAGCCGGAAGCTTTAGAGAATTGATGGTGCACATTCAGGATACCGTTCCGCATACCGTCAACATCGTCACCGCTGGCAATCCGCCTGGCCAGCCGGTGGAAGTGGCGTTGGAGGCGGGGAAGACGATCTCCTTCATCATGCCGGAAGAGATCAAAATGACCCCGTCGCCGTTCTTGAACGGTGGTACGCATACCACGGGCGGTGCGCTCAACTTCCGAGCTGAACCGTTTGCCCAACGGCTTGCGAACAACCCGGATGCCTCCAAGCTGTTCAGCAGTTGGGTGCACGGAGATCCGAGCACACCGCTGTTGCGTGCATATCTCGGTGATGCCATCGTCTTCCGATTGCTCGATGTGACCATGAACGAAAGCAATGTCTTCACGCTGTCGGGCCATACTTTCTGGACGGAGCGGTATGCCCAAGAGGCGAATCGCAAATACTCCATCCATATCGGGATTGCGGAACGCTATGACTTGGTGATCCCTGAGGCTGGAGGACCTCGGCATCGACCGGGTGATTATATTTTCTTCAACGGTCGAACCTCACATTTCTCGGAGGGATCTTGGGGAATCCTTCGGGTCCTCGACCATCCGGTGGATGACCTCAAGCCATTGCCGAACAAGGCCTATGGGGCCGAGGGCATGCCTGCGCCACAGCCGGTCTGTCCTGCTGATGCCCCAGTGAAAAAGTTCAATGTCGTGGCTATGGACTATCCCGACATGAATTTCAATCCCAATGCTCCGGAAGCTATCGAGGTCGACTTCGAGCGTAAGATCTTGCTGCGCAATCCTGATGCCAAGATCTATGCGCTGGAGGAAGATATTCAGAAAGTTGCCGGAGGGGCACAACCGATGCCGCTCACATTGCGAGCGAATGTCGGCGACTGCATCAAGGTGAAACTGACCAACAAAATGAAAGAAGGCCGGGCCTCGTTCTCGGCGATCGGCTTGGCGTTCGACCCGAAGGATTCGCTCGGCTTGAATCTAGGCAACAATCCGGGTGATCAAACGGTCGGGCCGAATGAAAGCCGGACCTATACCTACTACGCGGATCCCTTTATCGGTGAGACGCAGACCATCGTGTGGGATTGGGGCAATGTTGCCGTCAATCCGCGCAACGGTCTCTTTGGTGCGATCATCATCGGACCGAAGGGCTCGACCTATCGCGATCCCAAGACTGGAGAGGATATCTCCTTGAAAAATAGCTGGATTGCGGATGTGATCGTGGATCGCACGATCCAAGGCAACGAGCAGCGGAGCAACTATCGGGATGCGGCGTTGTTCTTCCAAGATGAAGACAACATCATCGGCACGAGTTTCATGCCCTACGTCCAAAATGTGGCCGGACTGACCGGTGTGAACTATCGAGCCGAACCGTATCCGTATCGCGAAGAACTAGGCTGCTCGCTCGGTCGGGTATTCCAGCCGTGCCAGGTCGACAATCCTCAGGATCCGGTGACGCCGATCATCGAGGCGCATGCCGGAGATCCGGTGCGGATCCATGTCTTCGGCGCCAGCAGTGAACAGAACGGCATGTTCACGATCGAAAAGCACGAATGGCCGATCGAGCCCTTCTTGCCTGGTGCCGATATGATCAGCACCGTCGAGTTCGCGGCTTCCGAAGGCTTGGATGTGTTCCTGCCTTCGGCCGGTGGAAAATATGCCCTTCCAGCCGACTATGTCTGGAGCAATGGACGATTGCCGTACTCACAATCCGGTCAATGGGGGTATCTCCGGGTCTTGCCCGAGAACGATTCCCGGATTCTTCCGCTGGGCGGACCCAAAGCCGGGAAGCGGCTGGTTGAAGCATCGGAGGACACCAAGCCGATTCCGGCTTCGTTCCAGAAGTAGCGTGCGGTGTCTCCTCGCTGAGGCCTGCGCAACGATGGGGAGCCGACGAACTCGGCTCCCCATTTTTTTCATGGTCGATACCTGCTATGATAAAAATACATATTCGATACAGGAGGAGATTATGAATGTGCGCATGCTGATGCTTGCGATCGTGGTTGGGCTGGCGCTGGTTGCGGCCCCTGCGTTTGCGGCATATCAAGAAATTTCCGTCGAACAAGGCGGGACACTTCAAGGCACGGTGACCTTGCACGGTGAGGTGCCGAAGCCAAAAGGGTACAATCTGGTCAGTTTCCCCGACCCGGTGTATTGCGGACGAATTTCCAATGGACAAGGCTGGCGATTGCTGCAGCCGTTTCAAGTGGGACCCAAGGGCGAATTTCAGAACGTGGTGATTTACTTCAAGCGCGTTGAAAAGGGAAAACCTTTTAAATTCACGCCGCCCCTGATCGAAGCGAAAGACTGTCGTTTCGAGCCGTACATCACAGTCGTTCGGGATCCGGGCAATGTGAAAGTGGTGAACATGGATCCGGTCATGCACGACATCCAGGCGTACGAAACGTCCAAGCATGGGGCTCGGGTCTTGTTCAACGATCCGCTGCCGATGAGCCCAAAGCTTCGAAAGCAGGATCTGATGGCTGGCAAAACGGTGAAAAATCGTGCCGGCAAAATCATGATCGAAAAAGTGAAGATGCGGCGAGGAAGAAATATCTTCGCCATGCAGTGCGGCTTTCACCCCTATATGGAAAGCTGGGGCGTGGCAGTGAAAAATCCGTATTATGCCTTGACCGACGAGCAGGGAAAATTCGTGATCGATGAGATTCCGCCGGGAACGTACCAAGTCGTGGCCTGGCATCCCATGCTCACAAAGGAGTTCACCGTCACGATCGAGCCCAATCAAACGACGACCTTGGATATCGAATTCGAAGCGCCTAAAGGTCGGTTGTACGTCAACGAAGCACAAGAGCAAACCCGTTTCGGGATGGAATTGTTGGGCGGATCGAAGATCGTTCCCACTGTCGAGCTACAAAAATAATCGACATATGCCGACATCGATGGCGGAGCTGCCATGCAAGAAGTGGCAGCTCCGTTTTTGTTTGGGGCATCTGTCGATTTCGTTCTTGCAAAAGCGTACAATACAGTAAAGTCAACGTGTCCCGAAGCCATCTCAAGTGGCAAATAATCCTATGGATGGGGGCACGAAGCAATGCATCAATCATGTAGACTTCTCGTCAATCGCGGGCGAGAGAAAGGAGGACGTCATGCGTACTCAGCCTTCATTCTGGAAAGTCATCGTTCTGAGTGCGGCAATGTGTGGATGGATAGCAGCCATGCCAAGTGTACGAGCTGAGGAAAAGGCGTTTGGAGTTCCTCCGGAAATTGTGGCCGATTATATTCACGCTGTTATCGAAGCGGATCGCACGCTCTACACGACCCATGTCGTAGAACGCATGCAGGAACTAGGAATTGTCATGGCCAGCGAGGGTTGGAAAAAACGGAACGCGCTTCCGCTTCCCGCACAAATGTTGTTGATGTCGGGTCAGGAAGTGGCGGCGCGCGGGTTAGGACTTCATTACCGATTGGCGAGTTTGTGGCCTATTTATGAACGAAATGGTCCGGCGAACGATTTCGAACAAGCCGGGTTGCAATTCGTCGCGAATAATCCCGACGACGTCTATTCCGGCATTATCACGCGAGGCGGCAAGCGCTTCTTCAAGGCCATCTACGCGGACCGAGCCGTATCGCAGGCTTGCGTCAACTGCCACAATGCCCATATTCTCAGCTCACGCCGGGATTTCAAGCTCGGCGATGTCATGGGCGGCGTTATTATTTCGTTCCCGTTGGAGCAAGAATAACGCTCGCACCAACGCTCGAGATGATCGAGGGCGGTGTGCGAACGCGTGAGTCTCGTTTGAATTTTCATGACAGCGCCACGGCATGGGCGAAAACGGTAGAGTTGGAAGCATGGATCGGTCGACCACGCGATGGACTCGGCCGGCATTGATCGAGTGCCGAGTTTGCCCGAGCCGGGAAACCGCGGATCTCTGTAATGTGGAGCCCGGTCTTTTTTCGGAGTTCGAGGCCATTCGGCATACGCTGGTGTATCGACCAGGCCAATTCCTGTTTTACGAGGGGCACGCGGTCTTGGGGCTGTATATCCTGTGCTCGGGGCGGGTCAAGCTGACGCGGACGACGGCGCGCGGCCAATGCCGTCTGGTGGGCATTGTCGATCCGGGGCAGCTCATCGAAAAGCACACGTTTCAAGACGGTGCCGTTCATGAAGTCACCTGTGAAGCCATTGAGCCCTCTCAGGTGTGCGTGCTGGATCGAACGAAGTATCTCGCGTTTCTCGAACGACATGGCGAATTGGCTGTTCGCCTCGTCAAGTTGTTGAGCCGAACGATGGGTTCGTCGTTGGAGGAATCCGATCAGTTGGCGTTTGCCTCTGCCCGCGAGCGCATTGCCGGCCTCTTGCTGGAATTGGCGAATCGCTACGGCGAGCCGGCGGAGCAGGGCATCCGGATTGCGCTTCAACTCCGACGCGAGGAATTGGCGCAAATGGCTGCAATGACCACGGAAACCGCCGTGCGCATTCTGACCGCGTTGCATACCAAAAAGATCATCGAGATCCACGGGCGCGAGATCACCATCTGTCAGGCGGACCGCCTCGCACGGGCGGCCCGCCGTCTTTCCTCTCCGTAAGAGTCTCCTTTCGCCTATTCCTTTCTCCTTATCGTTGAGCCTCCCCGCATCAGGGAGGTCACGATCGTCTTCGAGGCCGATTTGCCCCAAAGCTCATCGAGGTGAAGGGCAGAGTGTCGCGAGAACGCTGTTCAAGACATCCTTCTTCAAACCCACACGTTACGCGGATCTGCCGTTTCTCTGAAGCCAACAGGCCTCGAGTAGAGCTCAAACCGGCAGGCCTAAAGACCTATGAAAGAACTTGATCAGAATCAGTAAACGTCTTGTCCCTCCGCAACGACACTCGACCTTTCTTGCTCTACGATGCGCCGCTGAGGCTCGTCGGACTTCACGAAACTACATCGCTGGATCTTGCGATGGACGATCCCGTCAGTCTGCTGAAGAACGATCATGCTGTCCTGTTGGGGCAATTGGCCTTGCTCGAGCAGCAGGTGGAAAACAAAGAAACCCGTCTCGCTCTTCTGCAGGCTCTCATGCGCGATTGTAGAGTGCATTTCCGAAGAGAGCAGGTCCTGTTCGAAGGATTGCGAACGGCGCTGGGAAGCGGTGGCCAATCGCTCGATTCGTTGGTGCAGGAACATCGCGAATTGGAAGAAAAGATCGTAAAGCTCATGGAGGCCATGCAAGGGACCTGTCAGCACACAATCCCCGATCCTGAGGAAATTCACACGTTGATCGGTCAATTTCAGACGCATATTCGTCACGAGGAAACGGTGGTGTTCGTGTTAGCCGGTACGCGTCTCACGTTGGCTGAACGGCAGAACATCGCCAACCAGATGCTCATGAGGTAACGCGCACAAGGAAGGAGAGCAGAATTTATTTATTCGCAATACCGGAATATTCACACAGAGGAGGTGGCGCAATGGTTTCGTTCCGAAAAGTCAATCATTGGATCGTTGCCTGTCTGATCGTGTTTGCCATGCTAGGAGGAATGCTCTCGAGCGTGGCGGGAGCACAACAAAGCCAAGGAACTGGCAATATGGTGTTTTTCCGAGGCGGCGCAGCCTTTCTGGCCAACGATCGATCGAACGAGGTGTTTACCGATGTGTTTGGGGCTTCCGGAACCAACGATGGAAATACCGGCTACTACGTCGGAGCTGGGTTGGATTTTGTGCTATCCAAGAGCTTGTGGGATATGATGCCCGGGACTTGGGTGATGGGAGAACTGGGAGTGGAGTTCAAGCGCTTCGATTCGAAACGCGTCACGCAGGCGGTGCCGACAACATGTGCTCTGGCCGATGATAATTCGTTGACCGCATGCGATGTCAATAGCAGTGCGAACAAAAAAGTCCAAATCACGATGCTCACGGTCAATGTCGCGCCCAAAATTTTGTTCTTGGAAGGCAGCCGGTTCCGGCCGTGGATCATTCCCATCGGGCTGGATTTTCACGTGATCAGTCCGCCGTCCAACGATACCACGGTCTTGGATATCGGGGCGCAGTTTGCTGTCGGCGCGCAATATCGTATTTGGAAAGCGTTTCACCTCGGCGTCGATGGCCGATATCATCTGGCGACGAATCAAACGGACACCGTCAATAATTTCGGGACGGTGGGCGGCTATGTCGGTATCGCTTTTTAGCGTGTGGGCGTGACCACGCAGGGTTCACGAGACCCCTTGCGCAAGAGTAAGGCAAGGGAAAATAATCAGCATACGAAAGCTAGTCGTTTCCTGGAGGCCGGTCTGTCAGATAGGCGGCCTTCTTTTCGGAGAAGGTCGCCTCCTGTCTTATACGCTAGTCTGTTCGCATGGTTCGCTTCGCGTCGAGCCATGTTGTCCCGTTTGACAACGAACGCCCCTCCTCTCAATCTTATGCCTTTCTAACGATGTCTGACACCATCTGGTACCAGATCATTATAGTCTGGTTGCATCTCGTGGGGGCCACGTTTTGGGTGGGAGGCATGTTGTTTCTTTCGTTGGTGGCGGCTCCGCTTGTTCGCAGGGGTTCGGGTGAGGTGCGAGAGTGGTTTGTCCACCTCGCTCGCCGATTTCGATCATGGGTGTGGGGAGCGGTCGTGGTGCTCGTGGGGACGGGGTCGTTTTTGCTGACTCGACATGTGTCGTGGGCTGTCTCCCCATTCCAATGGCCCGGGATCGTTCAAGCGAAATTGGGGATGGTGATCGTTCTGCTCGGTCTCTCGATCATTCACGACCGTGTGGTCGGCCCTCGGGTCCGTGAGATTGCGCGGAAAGATCGTTCGATGTGGACCCCATGCGAGCGCACGCTTTTGCGCCTTTCGCCGTGGCTGGCCCGGATGACGCTCGTGTCGGGTCTTGTGATCTTGTTTCTAGGAATCGCCCTGGCGAGACTGTAGTGCGGAAAAGAGCCTGGGCTTCGAATGACGTCGTCAGACTTAGAAGCGTTTTTACAGGGAGAGCAGAGCAGAGTGTTGAACAGCTGTCAGCCGAGACGGGTGGGTTTAGTAGAAGCCTTTCGGCCCTGCTCGGACCGGCACCTCGTACCAGGTCGAACTATGAGGATTGGAAAAATACGCAAAGTCTTGCCCCCAGTAATACTGGAAGCGGTACCAGCCTTGACGAATGGGAAGCGGCACGGAAACGTGATACCCGTTCCGCTCTAAGTGAAAGTGATCTTCGTCGACCCATGCGACGAAACCGCATTCTGGATCGGGATTCGACAAGGGCTGATATTGATGTAAATTGACGTCCGGGCCGCCATAGATGTAGGCAGCGAAGACACATGTGACGAGGTTTGGCAAAGCGGCTAACATACGTAAATTTTACCTGGCCTCGAGAGATTTGAAAAGGGTCTGGCGTCTGGCAATCAAGTCACGTTCTGTCGTTGGCAACAGTATTGGTGTTGACCGTGTGCTGCGTGAGTGCCCGCTCTTCGCTGACAGCAAGAAGCGAGGCCGGGAGTCGCACGACCTTTCCTCGTGTATCCACACAGACGAGAGTGGCCGATCCTTCTACAATCACCTGCCGTTCGGTGGTTTTGCGGATGAGGTGATGAAACCTGAGCGAAGCGCGGCGGGCCGTGACATGCGTATCGATCTCGAGGATATCTCCGTATGTGGCGGCTGCCCGATAGGTGAAGTCTGCATGAGTGACACGGAATTCCAGTCCTTGCGCGAGCAATGCGGAAACCGATATTCCACGGTCCTCCACATAGTGCGTGCTCGCTCGAAATATTGAGGTAGTTGGCCTAATAAACGATCCCTCCGCAGTCGGTATCCTCGTAATAAATGCGAATGTGCACGGAACAGACTACAGTTTGAGGGTGGGAAACGTCGGAAGGTCGACGTCGCGAACTTGGCAGAGCTTCAGCACCATGTCGTACAGTTGAGAAAATCGTTCGAGCTTAATAGGAGTAAATCCTCCTCCAAGAATGGCGTGATCGGCAGCGTCCATGAGCGACTTCATCGCTGCCCAATTGGCTAAAAACGCCTGTCCCATGGCATCGCCGAGCCCGGCGAGGACTCGAAATTGTGCATGCAGCGGCAAGTGATATTTCCCGTCGACATCGCTCAGATAACAAGTCCGGCATGTTTCTTTCAGCGCCTGTGGAAGCCGATCAATGTCCACATCCCAGCTTTTTATGTGGTAGCGAGTAAACAATTGTGTTTGGGCATAAACTTCGAGAGCTCGAAGCAGAACGCGGGTGCCGACCTCGATGTTGCGGTCGCGTTCCACGCGTCGTTTGGCATGTGCGAGAAGATCGGCACCAAGATGAGGCTTGACGGCTTGGGGATCCATGACCACCTGTTCGAGGAAACGGAAATTGTCCTTGACATGGCGTAAGACCGTCTGCAACCCAGAGGGGCCGCCCCAAGCCGCGCTCAGCTCCAAAGATTTGAGCGCTGTTTTGAGCTTGTCCCAGGCCTGCCGATAGCCAAATCGGTCCCAAAGGCTATAGCCTTCGGACAAATCGCCCAGGGCTCGATACAGCGGTTTCAAGCCACCGCTCACTCGGTGCTCAAGACGTCGAAAACCCTGCGCGGCCGCGGCATACCTGCCCAGGTTGAAGAGGTCGGCCGCCTCATGTCCGAAGTATTCCGCTGTTCGATCCCAGGGGTTGCTGTATGCCCAGGTTATCGTCCGATCAAGGGATCGATCATCGCAGATCTCGTCTTGGCCGGGGACGTTTGATGTTCCGATCCGTCCGGCAAAAGGGAGCCCGACTAACGCCATCGCGGCGGCCATGGCTGGAGTGGCACAAGTGACGTCGATGGCCAATTCTCCCGGTGCGACGGTCCATGTTCGAAGGAGAACGGGTAAGCGATCAGCGAGAACCTGAAGAGATGAAGGAAAGCTGCTGGCATCGGGCGTGACGATAGAGTCCCATCGTTGGGGAAGTTTGGTGAGGGTAGGGTGAATCTCAGAATCGACACAGGCCTGACGGGACGCGGGGAGAAAAAAACACAGCAGTTCAGGGGTGAGACGGCGGAGACACGCGATAACAGGGCCGGGGGCGTCGGTCACGGCGATCAGCAATGCTTTGACGGAACCCTCGGTACTCACGGCTACGACTATATCATTACGCTCCAAGCCCAGCAAGGCAAAGCACAACGAGATCGTCTGGCTCGTCATTAAGGCCTTGTGTCTATGCAACACGTCGATGACTTGTTACAATCTGCCGCCATGGACCGAGATGAAGTGATCGAGCGATTCGAGACCAGTGCCGCAGTCAAACGGCAGTTTGTCCAAACCTATGCCCAACGTATTGTCGATGTGGCGCAAGTCATGATCCGGGCATTTCACGAAGGACGGAAAGTGCTGTTTTTCGGCAATGGAGGGAGCGCGACCGATGCCTCGCATCTCGCCGCAGAATTTGTGGGGCGTTATCATCGTGACCGAGCGGCGCTTCCGGCCATTGCTCTGGCGACGGACTTGGCCGCCGTGACCTGCATTGCCAATGATTATGATTACAGCGAGATCTTTGCTCGGCAAATCCATGCCCATGGCCGCAAAGGCGATATCGCTGTGGCCATCAGCACAAGCGGCAATTCCCATAATGTCCTCCGTGGAGTCGAGGTTGCGCGAACACGCGGATTGGTGACTGTGGGATGGACTGGAGGCACGGGTGGCAAACTCGCGACACTGGTCGAGTATCCCTTTATCGTTCCGTCGTCGGTGACGGCGCGGATTCAGGAATGTCATATGACTCTCGGACATGTGCTCTGTGAAATCATCGAAGAGCGGATCTTTGCCGAAACGCCCTAAACGCCCGCATCCATCGATTCCACCACTGGATCTCTCTCGGCTGCAGACCTATCCGCTGGCATCGCGTCATAGCAAGGTCAACGTCGCCGATTTTGCACATCCATGGAAACGGCACGGTACGTTTGCGCGGTTTCTCCGCTCACTTCCAGACATTCTGGCGGGAAAAACGTTTCGGGCCGTCGTGGAGGCGATCGTTCGTGCCCGCCGTGCGGGGAAACCGGTGATTCTGGGAATGGGGGCTCATGCCACCAAAGTGGGCCTCAATCCTATTCTGGTCGATCTGATGAAGCGGGGCATTGTCACGGCCGTTGCGATGAACGGAGCGGTCGTCATCCATGACTTCGAGCTCGCCTATCTTGGTCGAACCTCGGAGGAAGTGGAAGCCGAGATCGATTCCGGTCGATTCGGTATGGCTGAGGAAACAGGACGAATATTGAACGAGGCGATTCAAGAAGGATGGAAGGCAGGAATGGGGATGGGGGAAGCCGTGGGTCGCTATCTGCTCCGCCATCCTCACCTTTTTCCTTATCGTCGGCTCAGTCTTCTGGCTACCGGGGCTCGGCTGGGATTGCCCATGACCGTCCACATCGCACTCGGAACAGACATCATTCATATGCATCCTCGGGCCGATGGCGCAGCGTTGGGGGCAACTTCTTTGGTTGATTTCCGAAGGCTGGCGGCAGTAGTCTCGAAGATGGAAGGGGGGGTATATATCAATATAGGATCAGCGGTCCTTTTGCCGGAAGTGTTTTTGAAGACTGTCACACTGAGCAGAAATCTCGGGGCTGCCCTCAAACGAATTACGACGGTGAATTTGGATTTTTTGCCGCATTACCGCCCGCTGACCAATGTGGTGAAGCGACCGACTCAAAAGGGGGGATGCGGGTATTCGTTGATTGGGCATCATGAGCTAATGGTCCCCTTGATCGCGGCAGCCGTCATCGAGCGGTTGAACGAATAGCCTCTCTCGATAGGGGAGGAATCATATGAAACGAAAAATTTTGGTTGTCGATGACAAAGCCGACATTGTGATATTGTTGACCGACCGTCTTGAGGCATTGGGGTATGACACGAGATCCGCCAATGACGGCGAGCACGCGCTCCGCCTCCTGGAAGAGTATGCTCCGCATGTGATGTTGTTGGATCTGGAAATGCCGCGAATGAGCGGGCTCGAAGTTCTGCAATATCTCAATCGAGAACGGCGTCCCGAATTCGAGGGAGATAAACGGATCTCTGCGAGAACGGAGAGGTTGCCGGATGTGCCGGTGATCGTCATGACGGCCTTTGGGTCCATCGAAAAAGCCGTGGAAGCGATGAAGGCCGGCGCCTACGATTTTCTCACCAAACCGATCGATTTCGATCATCTCTCCATCGTCTTGAACAAGGCCTTCAAGCGTCAGGTCTTGGAACGACAAGTGGCGTCGCTCCGTACGGCAGTGGAGGATCGCTATGGCACGATCGTCGGTCGAAGTCCGATGATGGTCTCGTTAGTGGAATTGGCCAAACGCGCAGCCGATTCCGATGCCACAGTATTGCTGCTTGGCGAAAGCGGGACAGGAAAAGAGTTGTTTGCCCGATCGATTCATCGATGGAGTGCGAGATGCGAAATGCCGTTTAGCGTGATCAATTGCGTGGCCTTGACGGAGTCGTTGTTGGAAAACGAGCTCTTTGGACATGAAAAAGGGGCCTATACCGGAGCCGATTGTCTCCGAAAAGGAAAAATCGAAGAGGCAGACGGCGGCACGCTCTTTTTGGATGAAATCGGCGACATGCCCCTCCCGCTGCAATCCAAATTTCTTCGCGTCCTCCAAGATCATGAATTTCCTCGAGTGGGCGGTACGCGGCCAGTGAAGGTGAATATTCGTGTGATTGCAGCGACCAATAAAGATCTTCGTCAAGCCGTGCGGGACGGTGCGTTTCGCGAGGATCTGTTTTTCAGGTTGAATGTCGTGCCATTGTCGTTGCCGCCGTTGCGAGAGCGACCGGAAGATATTGTGCCGTTGGCGGAATTTTTTTTGGACCGCCATGTCAAGGAAATGAAAAAGTCGCCGCGTCGGTTCTCGACGGATGCAGTGGAGGCGATGGGCCGATATCCCTGGCCAGGGAATATTCGGGAATTGGACAATGCCATTGCTCGGGCTGTGGTGTTGGGAACGAGCGACACGATTACGGCAGAGCACCTGGGGCTCAATGGTGGGAGCCCGGCGAGTTTTGATGAACAGCTTCTGCCATACCATGAAAGCATGGAACGCTATAGCCGGTTCGTCTTAGAGCGTGCACTACGACACTGTAACTGGAGCCAGACGAAAGCCGCTGAACTCTTGGGTCTTCAGCGAACGTATCTCTCTCGCCTGTTGAAACAAAAAAACATTTCCATTCCTCCACCGCGATCATCGAGCTAGCCCGACGCTACCATACTCGACCGGCAATTTTGCAGAAACGAACTGATTCGTCTGTTCGGACGGAGGGCCAGATCGGAATACAATGAGTGTTCCGCCTAGCTGTCCTCTTGCATCGACGCTGTCGGGAAAGTTAGAGGGAATTCCAGCGTAAAAGCGGTTCCGCGACCGAGTTGGCTTTCCACTTCGATGGTTCCGCAATACTTGGACACGATCTTTTGCACAATACATAAGCCCAGTCCCGTCCCGAGCCCCATTGGTTTCGTGGTAAAAAACGGCTCGAAGATTTTCTTGAGTTTGTCCTGTGGAATGCCTGGGCCGTCGTCTTGAATGCGGATGCGTATGGTCGTGTCTGTCAGGATGGTGGCCAAGGTCAATCGGCCTCGGCCATTCATGGCTTGTACGGCGTTTGTGATCAAATTGATAAAGATTTGATCCAGGTCTGCTTGACGGGCAAGGAGGGGAGGGAGAGGATTTTGAAAGTCCGTCACGACATGGACCTGCCCGAAATGCGGTCCTCGATGGACCATCTCCACAGCTTTTTGGAGTCGTTCATTGACATCAAGCGGCACTGTTGTCGAATAGGCCGTCGGTCTCACGTACGCCAAGAAGTCGCGCAACACGACGGTGACATGTTTCCCGATACGATGAAGGTCCTGTGCGAGGCTTTGCATGACCTCTGGGTCAGTTTCTTCGGTCAGATGTTCCGTGAGGCCGAGAATGGCTTGCATGGGATTGCTCATCTCGTGAGCCATGCTCGAGACCAACGTGCCAAGCCCGGAAAGTTTTTCGCTTTGAATGAGTTGATCCTGAAGGGTGTGGTAATCGGTCCTGTCCCAGAGGGCAAGGCCGATCCCGGAAAGGCAGGCGGAAGGTATGCCCGTATCGAACAGGCGGTACTGGAACGTTCGTCCCCGAGCTTGGAATTTTCCTTCTCCGGGAGGGCCGGGGTCGGCCTGCGCAAACGCCGCAATGTCTGTTTGGAGGCGTTGCCAAGGTTCCAGAGGCAAGGTAAGAACGTCTTGAAGCAGAAGTCCAAGGGGACGCGAGCCCGGTGAAAACGCTTGCTGAGCCGAAGCATTGGCATAGAGGATTCGGGTGTCGCGATCAAGAATGAACACAGGAAGCGGAAGGTTGGCGAGGATCGCTCCCAATTCTTGACGGGCGGCCTGCAGCAACTCTTGAGTTTGCATGCGTTTCGTGATGTCGATCATGAACCCATGCAACGTGCAAGGACGTCCTTCTGAGTCACGACGTACGTGAACGAAGTCGTGGACCCAGACGGTTCGCCCGTCGGCTGCATACATCCGATATTCCAATTCATATTCGGATTGATGATGAGCGGCTTCGCGGCGAACACGCAGGACGGTTTCACGATCGTCGACGTGAATGTGATCACGCCAAAAATGATCCTCGTACCATTCCTCTGGATCGTAGCCGAACCACGCGCGTGCCTGTGGGCCGATGTATGACAAGCGATTCGTAGCGAATTCCGCCTCCCAGGGAAGAATATTCGTTCTTTCCGCCAAGCGTCTGAACCGCGCGTCTTGTTGCTGCCGAATCAGTTCCAGACGCTTGCGTTCGATGGCATTGACGATGATCTCGCAGATCATGGTCAGCGATGCCCGGTCGTCGCCATCCCACCGGTGCGGATGCGCTATGGCATCCAATTGAAGCGCTCCGATGACCGTGTTGTTGCAGATCAGGGGAAGGGCGAAGAGCGAGTGAACTTGGGCGGTCTGGAGAACCGCGCGTTCACGATCGGCCTCGGGAGGCAGGGCCGAAAGCGCTGGCACATCGAGGCTGGCCCCCTGTGCGAGGCGGCCCGTGACCCAAGAAAGGGATTTGAGCGAATCGGGTTCCCAGGGGACAGCACGAGTCTCCGGTGCGCACCAGATATACGGATTCGTCACATCCTGCCCTTCTGGGTCGAAGAGGATCACCGAGACGCGGTCTGCGTCCATCATGGCACCGACGACACCCAATGTAGCGACAATCTCCGAGTCAATCGTCTCGAGGGAAGCGTGAAGAAATCGTCGAGAAATCGCTGCAATCGTTTGCTGGGCCATATGGCGGCGTTGCAGTTCCTGTTGCATGCGGATGTGTGCGGTGACATCCCGCATGGCCAGCAATTGCCCGGTTACCTGTTCGTCTTTCTGCACTAAGGTTGCATTGATTTCGATCCACACCGAATGCCTGAGCGGCCGGATTTGCCGATAATCTTCTTGCAAAGGTACAGGCTCATTCCGCTGAATGCCCGCGAGTCGGGGCTCCATGAGTGTGGCGGATTCAGGGGAAAGAAAGGTCCTAAAGGGACGGTGAGCCAATGCTTCAGATGGGTGTCCTAAAAGAAGGCCGGCTTGGCAATTGCTCCATGTGATGGTCCCTGCTCGATCGAGATACACGAGTCCATCGCTGACATGGTCGGTGATGGTTTGTAAACGTTCGTGGCTTTCCCGAAGTTCCTGTTCGATATGCTTTCGCCAGCTGATATCTCGAATAATTCCGCTGAACGCGATTCCTTCTTCCGTGACCCAGCTTCCGAGCGAGAGCTCAATGGGAAAACGGCTCCCATCCTTTCGGAGTCCTTCTAACTCTAAGGTTTTTCCAATGAGCGAAGATTGCTCGATGGATCTTACGTGATGCAACGCTCGCTGATGAGCGTCGCGATACTGTGAGGGCATCAAAATGGTGAGCGGTTTACCGATCACTTCAGCTTCGGTGTAACCGAATTGATGTTCGGCTGCGCGATTCCAATTGGTAATGTTTCCTTTCTGATCGGCCAACACGATCGCGTCGGGGGCTGATTCCACGACAGAGCGAAAGCGCAGTTCGCTCCCCCCTAAGGCTCGTTGGATCTGTTCCGTGCGGGATGCCAGCGCGGAAAGTCCGAGGGCTTTGCGCACGGTGGATTTGAGTTCTTCTCGATCATAGGGTTTGGTGAGATACGCGAACGCGCCGTGCAAGTCCAAGGGGCCGAGGCTTCGTTCCAGCGTCGTATGAGCGGTGACCAGGATGATGGGAAGTCGGGGATGATGTTCGTGCATGGCCTGGAGCACGGCCAAGCCATCGATGTCGGGAAGGCCGACGTCAAGAATCACGGTGTTGATAGAAAAGTGCTCGATGCAGTGCAGTGCTTCTCGACCGGTTTCGACGGCTTTTACGCGATGGCCTTCGGATCTCAGCAGATCTGTCAATGCAATGCGGATGTCCGAATCGTCATCGACGATGAGGATGGTCGGAGGAGAAGAGAGATCTTGGCTCATCGCTCTATCCGTGTTCCGGGAATTTTGTCAAGACCTGTGCTTTCGTACATCTTCGTGGAGTTATCACGCAATCTCTATGCCCAAGGTCGTCCCGTGAACGTGGGAACAAGATATGGATTGGTAAGAGGATCGCGTTGTGATGCACAATGTACCGCGTGGTTTCGTATCAGTTTTGATACGAACATGGGACAAACGGATACAAACGTCTTCGATTTTTGGCATAAGAAGCCATACGCCTGAGCGGCAGAAGCGTCTTTTCCTCGAGCTTTATGGAAAAGGCCGCGAATCGAAATGTGGCCTCACTGGATCGGGCATCAAAGCAGCGGATCATCGAGATGGTCGAAGAGGCAGCATGATGGAAAATCGACTGCCTTTCCCCACCTGGCTTTCCACCTGAATGGTGCCGTGATGAAGTTCAACCAAGCTTTTGGTGATCGCGAGCCCCAGTCCTGCTCCTTGACGATCTGTAGAGGTGGTCCCGCTGCGATAAAATGGATGAAAAATCATGGATTGTTCGTGGTCAGGAATTCCACGGCCGGAATCTTGAATGCTAATCGTCACATGTCCGGTATCAGTGCACGCGACTTCCAGGCGAATGTCGCCTTCGCTGTCCGTGAATTTCACAGCATTGGAGAGTAAATTAGTCAAGACTTGGACGAGTTTGTCGCGATCGGCATAAACGAGTGGGAGATCGTCAGGAATATCCACGGATAGACGTAAAGATTTCTCTTGAACGGCTTCTTTAAAACTTTCCGTCACCTCTGAGATCACCTCCGTCATCGAAAGCGGTGCGACCTGCAACTCCAGGCGACCAGCTTCGATGCGGGAAAGATCCAATAAATCGTTGATCATCCGTGTTAAGCGGTCAATGTTGGCGCTGACACGTTGCAAATAAAACGATTGACGATCCGCTAACGGGCCGGTCAGTCCATCCACCATGTTTTCTATCAATCCTTTGATGGACGTCATGGGGGTGCGGAGTTCATGGGATACGATCGAGACAAAAGCCGACTTCAGCCGGTCGAGTTCCAGGAGACGCTCATTGGCGTGTTCAAGTTCCTGAGTTCTGTCTCGCACACGCTGTTCCAAACCTTGATTCAATGCTGCCAACGATTGATAAGCATAGGCGTTATCGATCGCCACGGCGATATACCGTGCAATGGGCGTTAAGACATCGAGATCTTCACGGGTATAGGCTTGCTCGCGGATTTCCATGATCCCCAAATAGCCGAGGATGCGGTTTTGGATTGCAAGGGGAACCGCGACGAAAGACCGGATGCCGATTCGCTCCAGGAGGTCGTACATCGCAGGATGAAAGCGATCGGCAATTGCGGCAATGTGTGGCACGATGATCGGTTTTCCATGAACGAGGAGTTCGGCTTCTACACCAGGGCCCTCCTGTACAGGAAGAGAGAGTTGAAGAGCCGTTTGTGCGTCTGCTGGAGTCACGCCCGCGATAAACGCAATGCGCGCCGTTTTCTGCTCGGATTCGTACAGTGCGAGCATCATACGAGTATAGCCGAGCTTGTCCGCTAGCAGCGTGAGGACCGAGCTGAGTACCGCGTCGATATCCAACGAAGACGTAACGGCCATGCCGGTTTCGTTCAAGATTTCGAGCTGGGATACTTGTCGGGTAATGGTATGCAGATACGTCGCGATCGCCCGTTCGCGTTGATCAAGTGCCGTCGTCATCTGATTGAGAGTACGCGTCAATTGACCGATCTCGTCATGCGACGTCGGTGCGGGGAGCGACGTCAAGTCCCCGGCTGCAATGCGTGGGGCCGCTCGGATCAGTTGACGAAGCGGCGCCATCAGGCGATTCATCATCGGGATTGCGATGCCGAGGCCAAGCGCAATGACGGCCAGGGTGATCCCCACGATGTTCCAGATAAGCGGTTCCTGTGCCTGGCGAAGATAGAGGTCAGTTAGCCCTATTTGTATGACACCTAACACGCGGTCCTGGGCGAGGGGGGATAGAATCTCCTTATGGGTGTTTGGCAATGGACCCAAAATCGAGCCGTCCAAAGCGGAGGCCGTCGATAATGGGGGCCTAATGGGGAGTGCGAAATCATAGATGGTTTCTCCGAGATCGACCCTTGTCGAGCCTCGCTCAAGTGAAGTGAAAGCAACCACGGAGGGTGTTTGTACGGATGAATGGATCAAGGCTTGGACGCGATGAAGGTCAGGATACAGTGGCTGTTCCTGCGAACGGATCGCGTGCCGAGGATCCACCAATGTCCCTTTTGTTTGGGCAACGAGCAATTCACCTTCTGGACCGAGAAGCCTGACATACACGACGTCTCGGGAAATCAGGAACCCTTGGACCATTCGCTCGAGATCGTCCTTCGCCTGATTCATCAAGCTCGATTGACTGAGATGAGAGAAGTAATTCAGAAGAAACAGACCCTCGATTCGCAACGACTGCTCAATCAATTCCCTGTAGCGATGAAGGATGTACCAACTGAGCGTCGAGCACACCCCGATGAGGAGGGCGCTGATCAATAAGACTGTACCGGCCTTCAGGCCCAGCCGAGGCCAGTGGAAAGGAGGCAGGGCTGCGTTCATCGGCATAGCCAGCTATGGCTTCACGGAAAAAAACAAATGCAGGCGATCTCTTTTGAGGAGTACGCTCGACTTTTCCGCTTCGCAGCATGGTTCATGGGTATTTCCTGTTGTAAGACCTTGGAGACATCTAGGATTTCGTCAAGCCGCGGTCTGCGTAACGGTTGATGTCTCTCGCATCGGTGCGCGGCGTCCTGACCAGGAGCCTGGTTCTCGTAAAGCGTGTGAGGGAGCGAACTGCCTGGAACATGTCGAGTGCTCACATATACGTCGACGAGCGTTTGATGGAACAGGACCGGATTGGACGTACAAATTGTATCGATACCAGCGCGGTGATGGGCCAGTGTCCATTCGATTGCTGTGGATGACGCATGATCCATAACATGCGCAAACGAAAGAAGACAGGAGGTGGTTCGCTCCTCAAGAAGCCGCATTGCCTCTCTTTCAAGTCATCGCTGGCAAGTCATCGCTGGGTTGCCCAAATCCGTCTCTTCTCTGGACCAATCAAACAGCCCTGTTCCTCGCCTTTCTCCTTGCAGAGAGAAAGACTTTGTTTTTCTGATTCGATGTCCGAGATAAGGTCTTCCTTTTCGACGCGGCGTCACCCTGCCTGTTTCATGATTCGTCGAGTCGACGACAGGCCTTGGGTCGAGGATTGAACGGTCAGTCGCCGCATGGTCCGCGCCTCTTCCGTTTCGACAATGATCTTGGTGCCCCATTGGGGTTGCCATCCGCAATTGATGCACCGGATTTCCAAAGGTTGCGAAGAGTCCTGGGGAATGATGGAAGGCAATCCGTGACATTTGGGACATTGTGTGAGCATCGACGGTATAAAGGCAGTGGGAGCGACACGCTGGGGCGGAACGGAACGTTTTCGACGAGAGCGACGAGCGGAAGACCGATTGTCTTCTTGTGGCGCTGCTAGAGGCGAACGCCGTCTCTTGATGTTCTTGGTCTTGTTCATGGTGATCATCCTTTCCAAGAAAAGGCTCGACGAACGTTCATCGATTAGTGGGCTCTTCTGCTGGTAAAGAAGATCCCTGTGAAGGCCTCGTTCGATTTGACTGTTGAGTTTCCTGTGGAAAGGCAGCAAATCTAGTGCCACCATCTGCATGCAAATGAAAATAATGTCACACGAAATTATCGGAAGATTGAGATTTCGGAAGATTGAGAGGGCGATTCTGCGGTTGTGTGTGAGAAAACCTGTTATTCGTAAAGGAAAAATGAATCTCTTTAGATACGAATGATGTATCTGAATCGATACTTCAAAAAACAACGAAGAATCGTGAGGGATTCAGGAGCGTCAATCATCTGGTCTAAGCCGACAAAGGACATGGATCGAACGAGGTTGGCATGTCCGTGTTCTTTGCAAGGAATAAGCGAAAGCAGCGGCTCAGGCTGAGCAGCGCACACGGAACATACGGCGGTCCTCGAGGCGAACCGCGACAAGCTCGCGTCCCCATACGCATCCGCCGTCCAGCGCAAGCACATGCGAATCGATAAGCACGCCAAGAGCTGACCAATGACCGAATACGATGGTATCTTGCGCGGAGCGGCGCCCTGGCACCTCGAACCACGGAAGGTAGCCTGGAGGAACAGCTTCGGGTGGCCCCGTGAAGGAAAACAATGGCAGACCCTCCGGGGAGCATACCCGCAATCGCGTCAACACATTGGCAATGAATCCTAGCCGCATAGGGGCAGGAAGATCATCGGACCAGACGGAACTCGCGTCCTGCTTGAGATAATATATCGAGGAAAGTGCGAGGCGGAAATCGTCCTGTTGCAAGACCCGTTCAACTTCTTGGGCGAGATGCACAGCTTGAGTTGCGGTCCATTGAGGGAGCAGTCCGGCATGTACCAGCAGGTATGTTCCCTCTTGATGGATCAAGGGTTGATGACGCAACCATGTGAGCAATTCTTCGCAATCCGGAGCGGAAAGAACCGAATGGAGGGTATCGTCCGGACGAAGGCGCGCAATGCCGGCCCAAACTGCAAGGAGATGAAGATCGTGGTTGCCTAGAACGGTGATAGCGGCGGAACCGAGTTGTTTGACGAATCGGAGCACCGCATCCGAATCCGGCCCTCGATTGACGAGATCGCCGACGAACCAGAGTCGATCCTGGATGGGGTCAAAGCGGATCAATTCGAGCAGTCGCTGAAGCGCCGCATAACATCCCTGCACGTCGCCAATGGCATACGTGATCATGAGCGGATTTGCCTTGAGTCTCCTAAAGCCGTTTCTGGCAAGCGTCTGACCTGGCACCACGCAGGCCAGCTGTCAGTCTGTCGGCATTCTGCCGGATTTTACGGGCGGAGACAAATCATGCTAGATCATCTGTTCATTTATTTTCCTTCGCCATGGGTCGAGCGGGACTGGGCGGCTCTCAGCGGATTGCCCCTGCACGAGTTGATGATTCCGGTGTCGAGCCATGTGCGCGTGCATGGCTGGTTGGTGGTCGCCTCCGCTACAGCGCCGATACTCCTATGGTGCCATGGCAATGCCGGGAATATGACGCATCGCTTGGATCAGATAGCCGAATTCTATCGACGCGGGCTGACAGTGTGTATTTTCGATTATCGCGGATATGGGAAAAGCACCGGTCGGCCGACAGAGCCCGGATTGTACGAAGATGCGATTGCGGTCTATGACTTTTTGGTGCAGCATCGGCACATCCGAGCGGATCGTCTGGTTCTCTTTGGACGATCGCTCGGTGCGGCGGTGGCTGGAAAATTGGCCACCATGCGGTCCGCGGCCGGGCTGATTTTGGAAGGGGCGTTCCCATCCATTCAAGCCATGGCCGATTACCATTACTGGGGATTCCCGGCACGATGGGTGGTGGATGCCCGGTTTCCTCTCGTGGACTATGCGGGCCAAATCTCCATTCCGACGCTCGTCATTCATGGAGAACGCGATGCCGTTGTGCCGATGGCACTGGGGCGAAAAGTCTACGAAGCCGTTCAGGGGCCCAAAGAGTGGTGGGTCGTTCCCGGCGCTGACCATAACACGGTGCCGGTTGTCGGGGGCGATCGATACTACGAGCGCGTGCTGAATTTTGTGCGCCGGGTCATTCGATAAAGGAGCTATCGCGTCGTGCGCTTAAGTCTTGACCGGCTTTGAGGCGCAGGACTACCATGCCGACTGCGTTGGTTACGGCAGGTACATCGCCAGTCATGCCTCATCATCCGATCCTCTACCAAATTAATGTCTCCCTTGGCGGTGTTCCCAAGCGATCGGTCCCTACAGCTTGGGTATCCTGCAACGGGCTTGTGGGTGACGCGCAGCGCAATCACGTGCTTCATGGCGGTCCGGATCGAGCGGTGTGTGTGTTTTCGCTGGAACTGATTCAGGCTCTTCAATCGGAAGGGCATGAGATTACGCCGGGAGCGACAGGGGAGAATTTGACGATTGCTGGATTGCAATGGAATGCTCTGCGCCCTGGCTGCCATTTGCATATCGGAGAAACCGTGCATCTGGAGCTGACCGCGTATTGCGACCCTTGCCGGAAGAATGCTCGATGGTTTCGAAACGGGGATTACCGTCGGATTTCTCAGCAGGTTCATCCGGGATGGAGTCGACTCTATGCCCGAGTGCTTCGAGAGGGCTATGTGCATCAGGGCGATTGCGTACGCCTTTTTATGCCTGGTTCTGACTCGCATGTCATATGTTGATGATTCCGACTTCGAGATATCCAGCATGATGGATCGAGTACTCGAACCAGAGATCATGGATGATCCAGAGCAGGCTCGCATTTATGCGGCTGCAGATTTTTCCGAAGAAAACGCGCTGTTCGTGGATCAGTTCCTCCTGTGCGCTGGCGAGCTCGATGATGCACATATTGTGGATCTCGGATGCGGGCCGGCCGACATTCCGATTCGACTGGCAAAACGGCGGGATACCGTTCGGGTTACAGGGATCGACGCCTCTCCGCCTATGATCGCTATTGCCCGTCAAGCTGTGGAACGGGCAGGGTTGAATGAGCGTATTCAACTGTGTTGTCAGCGGTTCCAGGAGGTAATCCTACCGGAACCGGCCGATGGGGTGATCTCGAACAGTCTTGTTCATCATGTTCGGAATCCATTGCAATTCTGGTATGCCGTCAAAAGAATGGCGAAACCGGGATCGCCTGTGCTGGTCATGGATTTACTCCGTCCCGCTACAGCGGAGGCGGCTCGAGAAATAGTGGAGCGTTATACTGCCAACGAACCCAAACGCCTGCAAGAGGATTTCTATCGATCGCTCCTTGCGGCCTTCACGGAGGATGAAGTGGCGGCTCATCTGGCCGAGCTGAATCTCACGCGGCTGCTGGTCGATGTTGTAGACGATCGCCATTGGATCGTCTCCGGACGTCTCTAACGAGAGAATCTTTAGCTTTTCCTGAGATCGAAGGCATGGGATTCGATCAAGGAACAAACCACCTTGATGTCAATCTTGACTGAAGTCGTCTCAATGCGTAAGGTTCTTGTTGGTTGGGGGATCGTCTAGGGGTAAGACATCAGACTTTGGATCTGAGAACCCAGGTTCGATTCCTGGTCCCCCAGCCATTTCCTTCCACTGCCTTTGTCCTTTGCTTTTCAATCTTTTGTACTTCTCGCCAACGGTATTCCATTCGACTGCCTTCTTCAGTGTCTCCATTGTGGACAGTTTTGTCTTCGCCGGCGACAACATTTTATCGATGAAGTTTGAGCACCTATTCGAAATGTCGCCATTTTGCGTATGTTCAATGAAAGCGCAGAGATCGATCGCCAATATTATCTCTCTATGATCAAGAAACAATATATGGCATTCGACTTGCTCTGAGTAAGACGGTGAAGGCCGTTTCGCATGTCCCGAGTGAGATGAAAAAGAAAAATAATAATCATGATTTTCGGATCGTTCAAGGGGCGAGCAGAGGAATTGTCGGAGAAGGCGGAAGGTATGTCACAGCCTGTCGGACATACCATCGACGGGGCGTTGGACGACTTGAATCGGGGAGTGGCGGTGACGAAGGCGATGGGACTGTCGATCACGCATTTTCACATCGAGATGGGAATGATTCCCAAGATCCATGCGACCTTGGTCGGATCGCTCGAAACGGTGGATGAACAAAGGATTCATGAACTGCTCGAACAACATCGCGATAACGAGTTGCTCGCCACCCTTCTTCAAGCGTTATCTGCGGCGCTGCGCATCAAACAGAAAGTGCCCGATCTTTCGTTCAACAATGTGGAAGTGGAACTGAAGCTCGGACTTCCGCCAGCGGTTTCGATCGCCTTTATCGACTAGCACGATGTGCTCGGTCGACTATGGAGAGATCGTCGAACGAGCAATAATCGAGCGCCAGAAGTTTTCGGAAGCGTTCAACTGCCACAAATACCGTATCGCTTCATTTTCTTGATCAACCCTTGTCGGCTGAGTCCGAGCCGCTTGGCAGTTTGTACTTGGTTGTTGTGACACACGAGCAAGGCCTCGCGGATCATTTTCTGTTCCAGTTCGCTCACGGCTTGAGGAAGCGACCATCCACTTGGTTGCGGATCGGCTGGTGTGGGAACGGCCATGGTTCGAATGTGGGCATCGACATCATCGGCGGTAATGATCGTTCGGCGAAGCATCACCACCAGGCGTTTGATTTCGTTTTCCAGCTGACGAATGTTTCCTGGCCAAGAGTAATATTGAAGGCTCCGCAACGCGCCAGCCGAGAATTTTTTCTCTTCTTTCCCGAATTCGCGACAGTATTTCGACAGAAAGTAGTTGGCCAGCAGGGGAATGTCTTCGGGAATCTCGCGAAGTGCAGGGGTCTGAATCCGCACGACATTGAGACGATAATAAAGATCCATCCGAAACGTCTGTGCTTGAATGGCGGCCTCTAAGTCTTTATTCGTCGCCGCGATAACGCGGACATCGACGGGAATCGGCTTCTGGCCACCGACCCGATCGATGACTCGTTCTTGGAGCGCACGAAGGATTTTGGCCTGGGCCGGAAAGCCCAAATCGCCGATTTCGTCTAAAAAGAGTGTACCTCCTTGAGCCTGTTCGAATTTTCCTTTCCTGGCTTTGACGTCCGTTGCAATCTTTTCTTCGATTCCGAACAATTCAGTTTCCAACAACGTTTCGGGAAGCGCGGCGCAGTTCAGGGGAACGAACGGCTGTTGGGCACGCGGACTGTTGAAATGAATCGCCTTGGCGATCAACTCCTTTCCGGTTCCGTTCTCGCCGGTGATGAGAACATCGACCGAGCTGTCGCGGACTTGATCGATCAATCGGATGATATTTTGCATCCGAAGGCTGTTGCCGATCAGATTCTGGGTCGAAAAGCGTTCCGTGACCTCGCGCCGCAGTGACGCATTTTCTTCTTCGATGGCCCGTTGATGCTGGCGGAGATGTTGAACCAGCCGTGCCGATTCCAAGGGATATGCAACATGATCGGCGAGAGTTTGCGCAATCGCTTCGTCTGATCGGGTAAAGGCGCCTCGTTGTTTGTTGATGACTTCCAAGACGCCAAAGATCGTGCCTGTACTCGCTCGGAGAGGAACCGCCAATAAGGTGCGGGTTTGTTTTCGGGTTTTGGCATCGATCGCGGTGTAAAACCGATCATCGTGTCGAGCATCCGTGACATTGATCAGTTGACCGCTCGATAAAGCCGCCCCTGCGATTCCCAGGCGACAATCGAAGCGAATGACCTCTCCGTCCACCGAGACCTGGGACCACAATTCGCTTCTCTCTGGATCCAAGAGCAACACGCTTGCGCTTTCCGCTCCCATTAGCTTGGCACTTTCCCGAGCCAGCAGTTGGAACATGGACGGGAGATCCGGTTGTGCGGTGAGTTGCCGGCCGAGGCGAATCACCTCGAGGGGAACATGGATGGGATCGGAGTGGTGCTGAGCATGGTGTCGAGAGGGAGGCATCGGTATTTCCTTGGAAACCAAGCCTGCCACGAATCTGATACGGATTTAGTGTGAACAATGTATGCATGTATGTCAACCGCGATGTACGGTGTATTGTCAGAGCAACCATGTTTTCTGCCGGGAAGAAAACCGGCTGGTGAAATGGAGCCGGACAATAGTTATTGCACAAATCTTTCGAACAAAACTGTCTACGATGGAAACAACTGCATCATGCGTAGACATGGCTGGCTACGGAGTGACAACAAGATAGTGGACTCGGAGTTCAAAAATCTTCAAGCATGATCAACGGTTATGGATACGGCAATCTGAGGGATCTTCTCGAAATACTATGGCATCGCCCTTGCTCTTCCTTCTTTCTTTAGTAAATGAGCGTGTTCCATTCGCAAAGGTCATCAAAAAGGAATCGGGATCATGATGATGTCTGTGGGTGCCATTCTTCTTTCTCTTGTCGTCGCGTTGGGATCGATTCATCTGATTTGGAAATCCTAAGACGAAAGTAGGAAGGCAACCCTTTCGTCCCCAGGAGCTGTCCGGATCGACAGGGTTTCGAGGAGGAAAAGAAAATGGCAGGGTCAAATGGCTACAGGGGAAAACCGGCAAGGTCTCGCAGATTGCGAAAGCCCCGTTCCCGCTTTCGTCCCTCGAAGCGATTGCCGATCGCTCGCGGCACCGACCCCCGAACCCAGGCAGATCCAACGCCTCAGCTTTCTTTGATCTCTCGGGTCCTGTTGTGTTTCGCAATGGGTGTCATGCCATGGGGGTCATGGAAGATTGTGCAAGCCGACGCTAGCAATGGCACATTAGGAATGGCGATGTTACTTGCCGCTGTACTTTTCCTCGAGTCGGGCTGGGGGCTTCGAGCGATTGTTAGCGCTATGCACGAGGCAACACAGGTGAAAAACCGCTCGAACGCACAGGAAGACCACATGATGGAAATTCTGCGTCCTCTGTTGCCGGCGATGTTCCCAAAGGGTGTCTGAGCATCGAGGCGTTATCGTCAAAGGAGCATCTCATGAACAAGAAATCGTCATCCATAGCGTCAACGGATTCCAAGATCGCGCGGAGCCAGGTCGTCGATATCCTCAGCATTCAACGGACATTGGCCAGACGATTTTTGTTGATTTTTCTCGTGCCACTCGTGGCCGTGGCGATATTGGGGGGCTACGCCTATACTCTCAGTCTTCGATTAGCCCAGGTAGAAGTCGGGGACAAGATCCACACGATCGAGCGTGTGATCGCACGGACCGGCAACCTGGATTATGCGATTCAAGAATACGAAGCGCTCCTCGCAAGCCATCATAGCCCCCAAATTCTTGCGAGGCTCGGCGGATTGTATGTCAAGCGAACCGAGTCCTCGGCCCATTCGCGCGAAGATGATATCCATCGTGCGCAAAATCTTTTAGAGCAAGTGATTGCACTTGCTGCGGATGCACCGGAAACCGAATATTGGCGAGCGACCCACACGCTTGCGTCGTTGTATGTCGGATTGGGACCTGCGTATTGGGCCGAAGCTCTTCGAGTCGGGGAGCAGGCCATTGCTCAGAATCCGTTGGATGCCGAGACCTTGAACAATTTGGCGTGGGTGTATGCCAAAACCACGGACGTGGCGTTGCGCGATCTGGATAAAGCCGAACGATATGTGAAACGCGCGGTTCAACTCACGAATTGGTCGAATTACGACATTGTCGATACCCTGGTCGTGGTCTTGGAAATGAGAGGGAAACGAGCTGAAGCCATTGCTGCGCTTGAACAAGCACAAGACAAGGTTTTGTCGGGAAAGCGAGTGACGTACGAAGATCTTGAACAACAATTAGTCAAGCTCAAACAGGAGAAAACGGCGTGAATGTATGTCAGGCGAGAGATGAATACGCCTGTTCGTACGTCAACGCAATGAAATGAAAGGAGGCGAACGATGAAGCGAAGCGTCTTTCTTCTCACCATGGTCTTGGCGGGTGTGTTGGTATGTGGAATGTGGAGTCCCTTGAACGACGATTCTGCATGGGCTCGCCCGACGTGCGGCGAATGTGAATAAAGAATAAAGAGAGAATGCCTGAAAGCTGAGCTTCGGGTGAAGCCTCTGGGAATCAACGAGGAGACAAATGAGATGTCTATGATTGGCTTAATTCTTACGTTTCTTGTCTGTGTTATTATTGTGGCGCTCTTGGGCGTGCATGCGATCTGGAAAGTCAGGGTCGTCGATAAACATCTGATTATGGAAGCAGAGGCAAAGGGTGCTGATCGCGCTGACGAGAAGAACAGGCCAAGCACTCAGACTGTACCGGCGCGAGTTGCGACTAGTGTCGGTGATGTAGAGTGGAAAGAGAAGAATACACTGGCCAGGAAGGAACGTTCTTCGATTGGATTCCGTTGGAAGACTGAAGAATGGAGCGCTCCATTGACGTTTCAAGGAAAGTCTGATCGAGTCGAGGAAGGATAGGATCCGGCCGAGTGTGCTTCGACAGGAGGTGGGCCATGATCTCTAGGATGATGATATCTACAGCAATGACCGCAATAATGATGTGGTTGGTAGGAGGCATCGTACCAGCCAGTGGAGAAAGGACTCCACAACCTGAGGTGGCGAAACGATCTCAAACTGGCCGTATCGGCTCGTCTTCACCGAACATGAAAGCAGGGGAAGGAACCGGCCAACATGTGCATCGAGCTGTGGAGCAAACATGCAAGATGTCGAAGCCACCTCGTATGCCGGTCTACAAACCTCCACTTCGAGGGGCGCCGGGGCATCGAGTCGCGGGAGGAACGCGGGGCAGTCAACACGAACTGCCAATGATTGCGGCATTGGCTCCTGATGATCATATCGGGCGGACTTTTCACCCCACGCCGATGTTATATTGGTACCTCTCGCAACTTACGGATCGACCACTCATCTTGACGATCAATGAACGAGATCGCTATGAACCATTGATCGAAGTTGAGCTTCCGCCGCCTTCTCGTGAAGGCATTCAACGTGTCGATTTGAACCGATTCGGTATCGCGTTGGAGCCAGGCAAAGCGTATCAATGGTTGGTGTCTCTGGTGGTAGATCCGCAGCGGCCTTCCAGCGATGTGATTACCGGCGGATGGATCGAACTCAGCGAGCTTCCTCAGAGCTTGGCAGGTCAGCTCAAAGCCATGGATCCGGCGGACGCGACGCGCGTATTCGCGGAGGCTGGATTTTGGTATGATGCGGTCGACGCTGTTTCCAATGGCATCGAGGCACGGCGAGGAAGCGGGGAGTTGCAGAGCATGCGAGCTGCCTTGTTGAATCAAATCGGATTAGCCGACATAGAGCCAGAATAACCGGGATGAGACCACGAGCCTTTATAATGGCCCGTAAGAAAAGAAGGAGAGAATGATGAAACGTGTCAGACGAGATTGGGGACGCCATCATTGAAAATCCGTATTCTCGGATGTCACGGATCCGACTTGTCACAACCTGGGAAGACGAGCTCGGTGGTCTTTCGCAGTATGGGGTTTGTGATCAATGACGCGCTGCTGCTCGATGCCGGAACCGCGGCATCCGGATTGACATTGGAGGAGCAACAGCGCATTCGGTACGTCGTTCTGTCTCATCTTCACCTCGATCACATCAAAGAACTGCCTGCATTGGCCGTCAATTTAGGTGGCCTCATTGATCATCAGATTGTCGTCGCCGGTCTCCAATCGATCTTGAATGGATTGAAGGCGCACATCTTCAACAATATCGTGCTTCCGGATTTCTTTGTATTGCCGACACCTCGCCGCCCGATCTTCCGGGAATTGGCCCTGGAGCCTCACCGACCTCACATGTTCGGTGAGCTGAAAATTACGGCGATCCCCGTTGACCATTCGGTGCCATCGGTCGGATTTATCGTTGAAGATGGCCAATCGAGTTGGGTGTTGAGTGGAGATACGTATGCAACGGAAGCGCTATGGGTCCGAGCGGCAGCTCTGTCCAATCTGAAAATGGCTTGTATCGAAACCTCTTTCCCTGACGAGATGACGGAACTTGCCCAGACTAGCAAGCACCTCACGCCGCGATTGCTCGCCCGAGAGTTTGACAAACTCAAAAATCCTCATCTTCCCCTGTACGCCTATCATCTCAAACCCGCCTTTCGGGAACGCATCATCGATCAATTGGCCGCATTGGATCTTCCGACCCTTGATGTGCTTCATGAAGGCCAAGTGATCACGTTATAAACGAGCACACAAGTATCCTTTCTACCTCCAATCTGCAGGCACTGATCCGTCCATATCCCAGGGCCTGGGGATGGTGGATCTCCTAAGACGGTTCATCATTCCAAGCAGGGGCACTTCCATAAAGATGGGCGTTCAACAGGCCGATAACACGGTGAGCCTTGTCCACGTGTTCCCTTCGCTAGGCCTGTGCCGTGTGCGTATCGAGAAAATGGTTCATCGTATGGCGGATCGCATGGCTGACCGGCGTTGTCGTCGTTCTGGGAACGTCGCAAGGATGGGGAGGCAAACGCGCGGGGTCGAATAGCGGCCTCGTCTTGTCGACTCCGCCTCACACGCCGTCACCTGAATTCATGCCCGGCGAAAGGATCGAAGGCTACCGCATCGCACGTGATCCAGTAGAACCGGCGCTCGTTCCTGTACATCGTCCTCATGCTTTTTCTCGCTTGCTTTCTCCCACCTTGGCGGATGTCTACATAGATGATCGACGATCGAGGATCGACGAAACACTCGCGAGCTTATTCGAGCGGATCAGGGTCATTCTGTTTCGAAAACAGGATTGGGTCTTGCAAATCGAAGGCTATTGCGATCAGCGAGGGAGCGCGTCGTACGCGATGGCGATCTCCCAGAGGCGGATGAGCGGAATACGAGACTATCTCATCGCGCTTGGTGTGCATCCGGCTAAGGTGAGGATCGTGAATTATGGTGCCGAAACACCGGCATGTCAGGCGAATTCCTCAGAGTGTTGGGAAGAGCGCCTGCGCAGGACGCATGTCTTTCGTTTGGTGTCGATCGGAGAGTCTCGACGGGGATGCTTGGCCCGGTTGCGGGTGATTGGCATGCCTGTTCGATTGCGTCAGGCATTCTTCGATGATCCTCCTCTCCGATCGCATCAGCAAATCTGGCTCGCCACGAAACCGAATGGACCAAGAGGCCTCGATTGAGCAGTTTCGCGTCCTTCCTGAAATGAATCCTCTCCGACAAAAAATAAATCTAATGAACGCCAATAGGCGAACGTGGCTCGGAAACTTGCACGTCACCTGGTGAGAGCGACTCGAAGGCTCTACGCAGAAGCGATTTTCTCGTTCCTCACAAAATATTCACGACCAACTGCACATGCAGCCCATGATCCTGCAAATTATTGCCTCCGGCCGGTTTGGGAATATGATTGAGTTGATGGCCCCAATACACATTCGCCTGCGCGCGGTCCCTAATCGACCAGCGGAGACCTGCGCCGATGCTGGCGATCGTCTCCTGAGTGGTCACTGGAATACGGGCATTCCAGGAGCGCCCCACGTCGATGAAAGGGGCAAAAAACAATACATTACGACCGATGATCGTGGGAAGAATGGGAAGCCGCGCTTCCACCGAAAAGACAAAGGCGTTATCCCGCACGAGTTGGTTTTCACGATAGCCTCGAACGCTGTATCGTCCGCCCACCGCAAATTGTTCTAACGGAAATAGGCTGTCATTGGCGAGCTGGAGCGCCAGACTGCTCAACAGTTGCATTCCCGAAGGATCGAACCGCCTCGCCCATTGTGCCTGACCCAACCAGGCAAAAAATTGGCCGTCCGGATCGGTCCTGGTAATTCGTGCATTGGTGGCATCCAGTACATCCAATCCGACCGTAAATCGGGAGCGAAGGGCCAGCACGTGGGCGGGTTCACGATGAATCCATTCCTGGATCAAGCGAAGCGCGGAGACGATCGATTCCCCGTCATTGGTGGTTCCGGGGGTAAAGGAAAAGCCCGTTCCACCCAAAAAATTCTGGTTTCGCAATCGCTCGAAGGTAGCGGCGAGGCCCACCTCGTCCGTGAGTGTGCGATAGATCGGATGGCGAATGGTGACGGTGACAATTTCTGTTTCGCTTTCGATATTCAGCGATTTGAACGGATCGGAGACCACCTCGAAATCATTGCGACGGAATTGCGCGGTCAGGGTCGTATCCCATGGGGTGATAGGGACGGTATACGCCGTATCGATCAGCGGATTGACGCCCTCGGAACGACCGAACGTGAAACGGAACTGATCGCCAAAGCCGAAGACATTTTGATGCTGAAGAGTCGCCAAACCCCGTTCTGCTCCGACCGTGGGAGACTGAAAATTGTTGAATTCCACCCAAAGCTTATAAGGACTGGCTTCCTGGACGCGCACGCGCAGGATGCTTTCGCCGGGACGAAGGCCGGGTTTGAGTTCCGAATTGAGGCGTTGAATCCGGGGATCTTGGAGTAGCAGTTGCAATCGCTCGCGGAGCGGATTGATATTCAAGGGGCGTTGAGCGGCCAAACGAATCCGCTGTTCGAAATACCATGGGAAAAAGATCTTCGTCCCTTCAACATGAATTTCGCTCAGCCGACCTTCGATGATCTGGATGGTGACCGTCCCCTCTTCCACCGTCTGATCGGGTATGACGGCGCCGGAGTTGATGTAGCCGTTGTTGACGTATAGTAAAGTCAGCTCTTGTCGGAGTTCCTCTAATTCTGCCGTGGAAATCAAGCGATTCTCATAGCGGGCTGTGATTTTTTGTAATGCTTCTGATGTAAAAACGGTGCTTCCTACCACTCGAATGTGTTTGACGAACACGCGAAGGGGAGGAATTGTACCTTTCTCGAGTCCCGGCAGTTCTTCTAGCGGCGGAAGGATTTGAGTGGGGGGTGGCGTCGGCTTAAGGGGTTCCTCTTTCATCACAGGCGGAGGTTCGCTGGACCGTCCGGAAGGTTCGATCACAGGAGGCAAGGGTTGACCATATGTTTCCAATGGAACGAGGAATGGGAAAAAGCAGAAAAGACAACTATGAAAGAGGATAAGGACGGAATAATAAGTACGTCTGTGATCGAGGCATGTGAGGATCATGAAAGGTGCGCTCATGTTCGGCCTCTACGGAAAAGTTATAAAAAGAGATGAATTTTAGGATGAAACTCTTACACAAGAACGTGATGAAGAAAGACAAAATCATAAATATGCCAAGAACCGTGAGCATCGATGAGATCAGCATTGTTAATCCAGCGTGATTGAAAATGTTGGTGCAGAAGAATACTGACTTAAAAGAAACGATTACCGAACCATTGTTGAAAACCCCGTCATAGAAGTCAATGAAATTTTTTATGGAAGGAGTTCCTCCTCTCGAGATGAGAAAATGCACTCGTCTCGCTTTCGACAAAGTGGAATGTTCAGTAGTAGAACGGGGGCAGCGGCGGTGCGTGGCAGGCATTGTCAAAAACATGCCGGAGTCATACTGGCAACCAAGGTAGCTACCGAGCCATTTCCATGGATCCGAATGCTCCCCCGTGCGGAACGGTCGAATCTGGAAAAACATGTCTTTTCGAGTGTGTCTCAGTCCCGTCGTATACAACATGGCCGATATAGAAGCCGCAATCCTACACTCATCGTTAATTGATGCTGGGGCTCAACAGCTCGTTTACGAGGCCAACGCCTTCGATCCTGTCCATTACGGATACACAAAGTGACAACGTTACTGTCTTGGTCGTTGAACGTGGCACATCGTTGCTTCATGCGAGAATTTGGGGATCGTCAATGCGCTTGAATTACTTGAAAAATCATTCATATTCTTCCGCTTTTTTAAAGGTAGCTATTGGTATAGGGTTTGCTTTGGCAAAGGGACAAAGACCAATTTAGCCAAGGAGGGAGGCATCATGAGACGGTACAATTCCAGATCAACAGCGTCACGTTCCTTCGCTGTAAGTGTGTCCTTCGCTATTCCGTTATTTTTGACGGTTGGATGCGGGATTGTGCCCCGTACCGTTCAGCCTGTGAAAGGGGTCACGCAAGTTGGAACTTCTTCCGAAGCCCTGGCTCAGTGTGAGGCCGAGGTTCCGGCATCTTCATTTCAGGAGCATCTCGATCGGTTGAATCAATCCACAAAAACATTTGGCAATGTCGGGAACAAGGCCGGATCTGCGTCTGATGCTTTGACCGGAAGCGAATCCGATACCGGGGCACGAGTAGGGAAAGACATCGGCGAGGTCGCCGGTTTCTTCACGGCAGCCGTAGCAATAGCGAAAGAAGAACAGGCAAGAGAAAAAGCGCTGAACGCCTGCCTGCAAGAACGGGGATTCGAACTTGGATAATCTCGATAGGCAGAATGCTGACTCCATGGCCCCGGGAAGGTGAGGACATCAACACGAGCCTTCCCGGGGTGGAAGCGTATCGAGCCGTGCTCCATCAAACACATTCTTGTTGTCGCTCCCGCCTTATAGATTTTTTTCTCCTCGATGATTCAAGCCACTAAAGTACAAGTCCAAAACGTGTCATGATCGCCGGCATTCATGGAGCTAAGACAAGCGGCAACCTTCCATGGCTTGAGAGAAATCGTCCTGCCAGCGCGTGTTCAGGTTCAAAGAAAATTCGGTAATCCCCAGACGATCCATTTGCCCTTGCACACGCATAGTGTTTCCGGATACCTTCGAGTGCAAGGAACCGTTCGGGATCGCTCGCAACGGGCTAGGCAGAAAGTTGCCAGGGAGCGGAGGGATCCCGCCTTGGCTCCGGGCCACGAAGCTGCTAAACTTGCTGCCCTTTTGCGCTGCACAGGCATCGGCATAGAGCTTCGCCACACGTACGGGGGTTTGTGGCAAAGGCGCGATCGTTCCGCTCAGGTTTTGAATGGGGGCTTGGACATCGACCGAACCGCTGATCCCCAACGCCGAGGAAGCATCGAGGGTACTGAAGGGATCGGCGAGGACGACATCCCCGATGAGTGTAATATTCCCCCCTTGTCCTTCAAAGGCATTGGCCAGAATGCGGCTGTTTTGAAGAATAATGAATTGCGGATCGAGGCTGATGTTCCCGCCCACCGTCGCGGCGCCCCCGCCCACTGAGCTCGTGATGTCGCTGTCGATCACGTGAATCGTGTCGCTGGCCGTGAGCTTGATATTTCCTCCGTCGGCCTGTTGCGCCACCGTGGTCACGGCACTGTCGGTGACGCGAATCGTCTGCCCGGCCTCCAGGAGAATGTCACCGGCATCTCCGGGACCTTGGGTTTGGGCTGCGACGATGGCATCATTGGTTAAGAGGAGATCTTGCCCGGCAGTGATCGTTACGTTCCCTCCCGCAGCAAGTTCAGCCGAACTGGTCACCATACTGTCATTCGCTTCAAAGGTTCCTCCTGCAGCGATGACGACATTCCCCGCAGGACCGGCAGCGGGAAACACAGCACTTTCAGCAGACACCCGAGCATCATCGCTCAAGGTGATCTGATCCCCGGAAATACCCACCGAGCCACCAGCGCGCCAGAGGTCGTTTCACTGCTCACGAAGCCGCCATCGGCAATGTGCACGATGCCACCCATGAGTTGAACGCTCCCGGCCCGTCCCGTGGCCAAGGGGCCAATGAGAGAACTGCTTGCGTTGGCGGTCACGCTGGAGCGTGGGGAAAGATCGACGGTCTTGTCGCTAATCGAAGGAATCTGGCGCAGCGCGCTGCGGAGCGCTTCATTGGCACCGGATACCTGGATGCGCTTGCCGGTGACGGTAATGTTTCCCCCTCGACCAGCCCCGAACGTGTCAGCGGCGATGTGCGCGCCATCCGAGACATCGATCGTGTGTGCGGTAATATCGATGTTCCCGGCATCTCCACCACCCACTAAGGTTTGCGACGAAATGACAGAGGAACCCTCGTCATCAGGACCATTGAACCGACCAGCCCCGCTCACCACGACCGAGTCGGCCGAAATCGCAATAGTGCCTCCGGATCCCGGGCCAGAAGTGCTCGCACTGATGGCGCCGCCGTTCGTGACCTGCAACGTGTCGGTGAGGGCGAGATCGATATTACCAGCCGAACCCTCCCCGGCGGTGGACGAGGTCAAGAATCCCTTGTCCGTCACTTGGAGAGTGTGGCCGGTGACCGTCAGGTCCCCGCCGACCCCGGTGACCGTGCGGGTGGGAATGCCCGTGAAATCCTCTCCAAACGGGTTGGCGGAGGTGGCAACGCCGGTGATGGTGATGTCATTGGCTTCGATCATTACCGACCCAGCATCGCCGGTTCCGGTACTTGCGGTCGAAATATTGCCGCGCGTGGTTAAACTAAGTGACTCACTGGCAATTTCGATGCTCCCAGCATTTCCTGAGCTGGTGGATAGTGCTTGAACTCGTCCATCGTGACTTAATTCCATTGTCTTTATATTCAAGCGGATGTTGCCGCCGTCCCCTGTAGCGCGCTCGGGAAGCGGCTCAAAAGCACAGGTCGAAGCAATGATGCCGGATTCAATGCCATCGAAGGGTGCTGAACGTGATGTCGGATCGGCTCCGGAGATCAGCAGCGTGTCGGCACTGATATCAATATTACCAGCTTGTCCCCCGCCATTGGTGCGGGCGGTAATAAGGGCTCCATCGAATAGCTCGAGAGTGCCGGTGGTGATGGAAATATTGCCCGCACCTTGGGCAAAGAACCCTCCGAGTGCAAAAATCCCATGGAATCGTCTCGGGGTCCCTAGGCCGGCCATGCGGACGTTATTGGCGGTAATGTTGATATTTCCACCAAATCCCGCACCGAAATTCGAAGAGAATATTCCCCCGCCATCCATGACGAATACATTCCCCGCGTGAATATCGAGTTGGCCGCTGTTGCCAAAGCCGCCGGAAAAAACGGAGATGAATCCGCCATTAGCGACCGTGAGATCGCCAGTCGTGGTGATGAGAACATTACCGGCTGTGCCATTGGCAGGAAATTCGACGGAAGAGGCAATGCCAGCCCCAAATCCGTTAGCATCAAGGCCATTTATCTTTAGCGTCTCGGAGTGCACTTCGATATTCCCACCTGTGCCAGAGCCTGAAAAGACCGAGGCATCGATTTGGGCGCCATTCAGCAGCTCGATCGACTGGGCCGTGACGCGCAGATCGCCGGCGCTCCCGGTTCCTCCCGAAGCGATCTGGCTCGATAACGCAGCAAATCGGGGACCGCCGATCATGCGTATGGACTGCGCGTTGACCTCCAGCGACCCGGCATTGCCCGAGCCTTGGGTCGACGTCGAGATAAAAACGCCTTCTTTCTGGCCGTTCAATTCCAATTCCTTGACGTTCACTCGAATGTTGCCGGCATGGCCAGGGCCGAACGTGGTGGTATTGATAAACGCCACTTCTTCGAGGATGAGGTGCTCGGCCGTGATGTCGATATCGTTGCCGTTTCCGGCATCAGGCTCGGTAGAAAATGCCCGGGAACCAATATTCGAATTGAACAACGGCGCCGAGGTTCCCTTCATATGGAGCTTTCCGGCTGTGATGCGGACGGCACCTGCGCTGCCGGCGCCGAAAGTCGAAGAACCGAATTCAGACCGATCCATGATCAGGTCTCCCTGAACCTCGATATCGAATCCTAAGCCGGGGTGATCCACTGGGCCTCTCGTCGACGATACGAAGCTAGCGTCAGTGAGCTCCAGCCTTCCGGCTCGGATCACAATCGTGCCTCCCGGATTACCAGCAGTGCTTATCGCGTCGCCTACCGCACTCGGATCATCCAAGCTATTATTATCCACTATTGTGATTGATCCTAATTCTGTAAACGACTCGACCTGTGGGAGACTTTGAACCATATCCCCGCTCCACAGCACGTCGCCCGGCGAGGCCACACTGATTAAGTGCACCTGTCCACTTTCAGCCTCAAGTGGGGGGTCCTGTTTGGAGGTGCCATCGATCGTGATGGGTCCTCCGATAAGACTCATGGTCTCACCCTTCAGGACGTGGAGTGCACTCCGGTCCACCGTGATGCCTGCCGGATTCTCGTTGAGAAACCCGAAGGCTTCCGGCGGCGCGGTCGTCAGGACTTCGTCGGCGGCACTCGGCAGGGCCATGAACGGGGTGCCATCGGCCAGCCGAATCACATCCGCCGTGGTGACATGAAACGAGCCACCGATATTGAGCGAGGCCGTGGGGCCAAAGAGCACGCCCGCCGGGTTCATGAGAAACAGATTGGCTCCGCCGAAGCCCGTGGTTTGAATCGTGCCGAAAATTTGCGAGGGATCGCCGCCGGTGACGCGGCTCAAGATATTGGTGGTGGGGAGGCCGGAGTCGTTTAAGAAATTGGTGATGTCCCCGGCTCCGACGTCGAACTGGCCAAAGCTATGGAAGAGATTGGGCCCATTGCCGGGGCGAGTGCCGCCAGTGATGTCATGTGTGGTGCCGGTGGCAGTGACGACGGTGCCCAAAGTGCCGTCGGCGATGACCGCCGTTGTCACTTCCTGCGCCTGAACTGACGTGATCCGTTCCAGCAGGATGGCGGCATCAAGTCCAAGTACCAGCAACAGTGCGGTGAGAGCGCAGCCCAAATGGATAGGGATGTCCTGCGAGGAGGCCATGGCGCGATTCCCCTTTCTGGGATGGGCCTGGCCATGATCCCGGCGTGGTGGAGATCGTCGGGATCATGAATCGCGCTCGATTTGCCAGCGCATCCCGTGAAAAAAATGAATAACAGGTATGAAAGGATAAAAGCCCATCGTTGCTGCTGAGGTGAATGCAGATAGGGGAAATTCCTGGCCCTATGCACGAATAGCGTGAAATTATTGTCTAAAAATGTCAAGCGATTGTTAGCGTGGAACCGAGCAATATGTGAAACCGGGCCGGACAAAGAGACTGCTCGCGTGAGTCAAAGAACAGGAGAGAGATTGGAGAAACAGGAAAAGCGCTGGCTGGGTTATCAGTAGGCTAGACTGAACTGCTTGATGGCGTTGAATGGGCTTCAACTGGGCCGGCGATGGGAAGAGAAATGATAAAGGTTGTCCTGACCCCTTCTTGGCTTTCGACGGCGATGGTGCCACCGTGGGCATCGACAACGTCTTTGACGATCTTGGTTCCCAGTCCTGTCCCGCCCGCTTTACGGCTGCGTGCGTGGGAGGTCAACAGGCTGTCACGGATCTCGGGCGGCATCCCCCTACCGGTGTCGTTCACGGAGAGCTTCACATGTTGCCCGTCTGGTTCCATCGTTCCGCGTACCGTGATGGAGCCGCCAGGCGGTGTTTCAGGAATGGCATTGTTCACGAGATTGTAGAACGCATTGAACAAGCGCCGTTCGTCCGCGCGAATGACGGGTAATCGTGTGAGTCCTTCGTGCGAAAGCGTGATACGGTTCTCCTGAGCCAACACGTTCAAGGTGCAAAAGACGTCCTCAATGACTTTCTGTACTTGGCAATTTTCAAAACGCGGTGGGGTACTCAAGCCTTTGACGCAATCGCTGATTTCTCGCACGCGCTCTTGGATCCGGAGCGCGTTGGTCCGCAGCATCTGGGTTAATTCTTCGCACAGCGCCCGGCTCTTTTGAGCACGCGCCCGATCGTTGGTCGGCAGCGCCTCGCACAGTTCTTGGAATTCCTCGCGCAGGAGTTGCGAGCCCATCAGGACCGGCATCAACATGTTTTTGATATCATGGCCGATGTCTCCGAGCAGGCGGGCCACTTCTGCCAATTTGGCCTCCTCGTAGAGACGGGCTTCTTCGATGGACAAGGCAGTGAGCGCTGAGATGATGGTGAGCACTTCGATGTCTTCGTCGTCTAAGTGTCCTTCCCGTTTGTTCAACACTTCCAAGATGCCGATCGGATCACCCTCCCAGCGCTTCAGTGGCAGAGCCAAACGTTCGCGTGTATGGAACCCGGTAGCCTGATCGATTGTGGGCAGATGGCGTGGGTCGCTTTGCACATCGGCAATGTAGGCAGGTTCTGCCGATTGAAACACAGACCCGGCGATGCCGTGGTCCCAGGGGATGGTTGTGCCTGCCGGAACAGGAATGGTGCCAATGGAATACGTAAAGACGAGCGATTGGCGGTCAGGATCGGCGAGGAGCACGGAACCGGCTTCGGCATTCGCCACCTCCAGCGCCGTTTTCAGAGCGTGTTCGACGATGTCGGTGACATGGCGATGCTGGAAAAGCGAGAGGCTGATGCGCCGGACGGCCTCCATCTCGCGTCTGTGGCGATCAGGTGAAGAGGATAAATAATCCTGCGAATCGATACGGGACATATACAAGAAACGTCGCTTTGGTCAATAAAGAATCCGCAATATAGCCTACGACGGTCTGATTTGCCTATGAAAAAGTTAAATTTCTACTGGGCGTTGGCAATGATTGCGGCTTGAACAGGTCATTGCACACCGTGAACAGTTGAGACGTCTAGGAACCTTTCCAAGCCCCCTGTGTGCACCCCAAAAGATATTCTCAAGAGTATGAGCTGCGCTTCTCCCCATGAGATCGCATCAAGCTGGTCCCATTTCCATGCCGGCTCACAAGAGCATGTCTTTGAATATCCAACGGTCTAGGGGTGACGGCATGTTCCGTTCCATCTTTGGTGATTCAATTGGGAGCTTTCACCTTGAACCAGGTGACCAATCGTTGTGGTCCGCCCTTCTACAGGTTGTGTGGAGGGGTGCATGTTGTGCCGTTCGTGGGTGTAGAGGATTGGCTTGATGAAGCGACACTGTGTTGAAGCTTCGAGCCGGCCCCCGGCACGCTTCGCCCCCTTTTTAGGCATTGCTGGTAGGCGACAAGGTCGGCTGCGAATTGCTTGGAGAGTGTCCCATCTTGGGTGGTGTATCCTTTCGGGACGCCTAAGTTAGGGAGATTCACTCGTTCGATCCAGTCGAGCGAAGCTTTCAGCCAAACCTCTTCGCCTTTCCCAGGTATGGGAATGTCTTTGCAGGATGATCGGTTCTTGACACAAGGGGTATTTCGTTTCGTACCGTCTGGCTTGCTGACGGTTTCATTGCAAAGAATGGTAGGGTCAAGCTCGAGCGGGCTGGAAAATCCAACAATGCGCGGAGCCGTGCCAATACACCCGGCTAAGATAAATTCTCCGATGACGATTATGATCATAGGAAGGCTACACGGTCGATGGAAGAAGCGGTTCACGGCGCCCTCCTTTCTTGTATAATGAGCGAACGCTCAACGGTCAGAGCAATGGATATACTGGCCTTTTTCACGTAGCTCCCGAGTTTGCTTATCGGTAGTAATTCTTTTTCGGTAATTCCGTATCGAAGTATCCATTTAGGTCATAATAGTCTGTTTCGGCCTTATATTCGCACCATTGGGGCGCACATGCTGGCCATCCAGGAATACTGTGACATGTAACGGATTCTTGCTCCCCATGGTTGTTAACGTCGGAATAGGGACGCCAACCGTAAGAGCATGCATAATATATCCCGGTAACAGGGATAAGATCGAAGCGTGATTGGTTATAGCTGGGTGGCCCATGCTCAGAAGTGGTAAATGTTTCTGTGCTATTAAGATAGTAATAATTCGTATCTGAACAACTCGAAACATATGGCGCGATGGTGCATGGTGCTCCTCCCCATCCAGCAGAAGACCAAGCTAGAAGAATAAATAAGCCAGCACTCAGGACAACAATCTTAGGATGCGCCATGAAGGAATTCATTATGTCTCGCCTTCCCTTTTTAGCGGCTAAACACTCGAAGTAGCGCAAGGTTCCCTAGTTTGATGCTAAACGAGCGTGATCATGAGCAAGATTTGAGACATTCTATTTAGGAACAAAGAATGTCCCAGTGAGTGGCTCGTGCATCCATCTGAACGTGGTCGAAAACGATAGGAATTCCCAAGCGGTTCTGCTGGCTGTATCGGGTTGATCGAGAGTTTCCAAGATCTTGGTGTGTCAACCTTTTGGGGAGCGGGCTGGGCAGCCACCCACCTGGAATCTGGGGAATTCCGTTACTATGAATAGCTGAAAAACTGCTGAACTTCCCGTTTTTTTGCGCCGCACATCGTGAGCCATACAGCGCTGCTACAGTTATGGGGCTTTGAGGAAGTGGCGCGATCGTCCCGCTCAAGTTTTGAATCGGGGCTTGAATATCCACCGACCCGCTCACACCCAACGCCGAGGACGCATCCAACGTGCTCAAGGGATCGACGAAGATCACATCGCCGATCAAGGAAATGTTCCCGCCCTGCCCTTCGAAGGCGTTCGCCAGAATCCGGCTGTTTTGCAGAATGATGAATTGCGGATCGAGGCTGATGTTGCCGCCCACGTCGTTTCTCCACCGCTCACTGAGCTAGTGAGCATGCTGTTGATCATGCGGATGGTATTGACGGCGGTCAATTTGATGTTGCCACCGTCAGCTCGTGTGGCTAAGGTGGAGACGAGGCTGTCGGCGAACTTGATCGAACCCGCGGTCTTGAAATGAATGTCCCCGGCATTTCCTAGACCTTCCGCTTTTGTGGTGACCGTTGCGGTGTTGGCGAGGACAATGCCTCCCTGCGCCGTAAACGTCACATTGCCGCCGGTCCCTTCTTGAGCGGCGCTGGTAATGGTTGCTTCATCGATAAAGATGAAGCCTGAACTGGCGAGCACGATGTCTCCGCCTGACCCTGCTCGCATCTCCTGAGAAGCGCTGGAGGCGGTTATCGATGCGCCATTGCCCACAGCGATCTGTTGCGCATGCAACATGATGTTCCCACCTGGCCCTTGGCTATTGGTCGCGGTGGAAATTTTGCTCGGGTTCCCGAATCCATCTTGGCCAGTGATCATGATGGATTCGGCTTCGGTCCCCGAGCCTTCAGGCCCTTGGATGGTCACGGTTCCACCAAGGAAGGTTCGATTATTCTGAGCATCGACGAGATCGCCACCGGTTAAGGTAAACTGTATGGTGTTGAGTTCGATAGAAGCACCCCTCGTTCCAGAGCCCCTACCTCGCTTCCTTGCAGCAGTGATTTGACTCAACTGCCCTAAAATGTTGAGAGCTTCGGAAGCTGTGACGGTGATGATCCCACCTTCTCCGCTGGTCGCTCTCGCGTCCACTGCACCGCCGTTTGTGAGTGTCACAATATGGCTATGGATGTCGATTGTGCCGCCACTGGCCCGACACTGGCATCCTCATTACTGACTTGCAATCGCGATTGCTTGTCCAATACGACCACATGGGCTTCCGAGCTGGGCCCCATCAACCCCTGAATACGAATAGCGCTAGCTTGACCTCCAGTGCGAGTTACGTTTCGGGAGAGAACGAAAGATTGATCAGTGAATGTGACCGTTTCGACGTTAAAGATGATCGTCCCCGCTACTCCGCCACTGCTTTCCTGTGCTTCGGCTCTGATTTGCGTGTTTGCTACGTTCACTGACGGGCCCGTCATTGTGATGTCGCCGGCATTGAGGGCTCCGTTTTCTGCGCTGGTCACGATCTCCGAATCCACGAGTGAGATGGTCTCCGGCCCGGTGGCGATGAACATTACTGGACCGGAATCGCCTTTCTCGCCTCCAAAAGCCTGGGTCCTAATTTTCGTATCGAACATGTCGATGGTCGGTGCGGTGATGGTGACCGATCCCGCCTGGCCGTTAGCTCTGATTAATTTCGTATCGATCAATGCACTATCCATCGAAACTGATTCAGCCGCTACGATGATGACATTCCCCGCTCGGGTTTCAGCAGCGGCTCCCCCTGCTGATGGAGCGGGCGATCCGGAACCGGGAGACGGTGGCAAACTGAGACCAGGAGAAGGTGATCCCGCAGTTGAGGGTGGTGGCGGCGGGAGTCCGGCGCCAGGCGGAGGAGGTGGGCTAAGAACGCCCGTGGGCGGTGGCGAGCTGCTACGCGGGGAGACGGGGGACTTCCCGGTGGAGGAGGTGGACCGCCACCAAAAGCCGCGAGTTCCGTAGCTCCGGTATCGATCGCGGAGCCTGATTCCATGACGAACACACCGCCCTGAACCATGATATCTCCACCGTTTAAAATGCCAGATGGTTTAACCTGGCGAGTATCGATTGTCCCGCCGCTATTGATCGTGATGTGACCTTGAGCGGGAAAATCCTCGATATTAATTGAGCCCAACGTAGCATTGCCGTGAGAAGCCACGCTCGCCATCGTCAGGATTCCGCCTTCGGTCTTGAGAGCCATCGCCACTTTGACGCTAGGCACTAGGGTTTCCTTAACGAGTCCGTCTCGCCCGACGACCGTGAGGTCGCTTCCCTTTATGTTCAAGTTTTGGATCTCGATGGCTGCAGTGCTTTTGGGATCAAGCGTTGGTGCATTCGGGCCTAAAAAACCAAAGGCTTCCGGAGGCGCCGTCGTCAAGACGTTTGTCATGGTAGTGTCTGCGTGGAATATGCCGTTATCTCCTAGGTTGATGACATTGGCGGTTGTTGTGTAAAACGCTCCTTTGATATCGATTGTTGCCTGGGGACCGAAGATGACGCCGTTTGGATTCATGAGAAATACGTTGGCATTGTCTATGGTTGAAGCCAGGAGGCCATTGATTGTGGAAGCCGAGCCTCCCGTGATACGACCGATGATGTTGGCGATGGAGTCTGGTCCGGTAAACGTCGCGCTTTTCCCGGCTTCGATATCGAATGTGCGGAAGTTGTGAAAAAGATTGTTCCCGACGGTGGTTCCGAGATCCTGCACGATGAGATGATCGGTTTTGGTGGCACCATTGGATAACAACTTTCCACCAGGAATCATTCCAGGGCCAACTACTTGTCCAGGCGATCCGCCAAGAGTGCCATCGAGGATTACTTGCGAGTGAGCGGCGGAGGAAAGCCTCCGCCAATGATAGAAATAGAAAGATATAGGAACGCACTAGTCGTCCTATCGTGGAAGAATGATATCTATGCATGATTGCCTGCCTAAATGGTGGCGGTCATTTTATGCCGTTCTGTTTATCTGTGGTGAGTCCGCAATAGTTGTTCCGATTGCTTGGACGATTAGGACAATTGAAACATTATTCTGAATCTTCTTTAATTTCGCTTAGATATGGATCAATGGTTGGTAGGAAGCGACAGGTTAGGGAAATACAGATGTATCGTTTGAGGGTAAGGCTTTGATATTTGTATCAATAGCGATACAAGGAAGTATCGCTTTGGATAAAATAATAGGATAAAAGATTGCATTTAGAGAAACCATCGAGTGCATTAACGATGTTCCGAGCTTATTGGCATAATGAGGAAATTCCGGGATGGAAAGTGAGAGGGAAACGGGTTTCCATGAATGCGGGCATTGGCTCACTTTGTTTGACCCTCTGAAGAATGGTGTGATATCGTCGAGCCCGAATAGCCTGATTGTCGAGAAATAACAAAGAATAAACAAGTATTATCGCTATGGCACCTGAACCCGATTTGAAATCGATTTTGCGCAAACTCCAATATACAGACGACGCCAAGGTGGTCGAGCAGATCACCGAGCAAACTCGGGTGGTGCATGCCCGGATGGCCGGCATCCGCTACAAGCTCGTCGTGATGAGCGGCAAGGGTGGGGTGGGCAAAAGCATGACCACGGTAAACCTCGCTTTGGCGTTGGCTCGGCGCGGGCAGCGTGTAGGTCTGCTGGATGTGGATCTCAATGGCCCCTGTGTTCCGCAGATGTTGGGGATGCGAGGCCAGCCGCTTGGTGAAAGTGAGGAAGGTGCTGTTCCCCCCGTTGGTCCGTACGGCGTTAAAGTTGCCTCAATGGATTTTTTGTTAAATCCGGAATCGCCCGTGAGATGGAAAGGGCCGATGGACTTAAGCCCAGTATGGCTTGGGCTTACAGAAATGAATGTAATTCGGGAATTTTTATCGGATATTGTTTGGGGAGAATTGGATTATCTGCTGGCGGATCTGCCGCCGGGCGCGGCAGCCGATAAACCCCCGCTTCTTGCTGGATTTATCCCAGATTTAGCTGGAGCAGTTGTGGTGACAACGCCGTCAGAAGTCGCTTCCAATGTCGTCCAAAAATCCATTGCGTATGTCAGGGAATTGGGGATCAAGGTCTTGGGTGTTGTAGAAAATATGAGCCAATACCGATGTCCTTCGTGTGGCGCTGAGCATGAATTGTTCGAAGGTGATACGGAAGCGATGTGCGAGGCGTTGGGCATCCCTTTGTTAGGACGCATTCCCTTCGATCGGGTGTTCGCGCGCACATTCGATAAAGGGCAGCCATTATTGGACGACCAGTACCCGACTGTTCAGCGATTCCAAGAGATTGCAGAGAAAATCCAGATGTTGCTGGCATATAAGAAAGTGCTTGCGGAAAAGCTGTAGACTTCCAGTCAAGATGCCGGTTTAAGAACCTCTATTATGAGTAGATTTCAGGTGAGTGCGAAAGGGGAGCAACCATGAAATTTATATGTATGAACTGTGAAACATATATGACGTTTGAGAAAGTGGAAAAGCCAGCGGAGGGTTCTCTTGGCGTCTTTTTTGTATGCCCATCGTGTCACGCCAAGTTTTCCATGGTGACCAATCCTGGCGAAACCCAGATGGTGAGTTCGCTGGGTGTACAGTTGGGTGGACGTTCGGCACCGGCGGCGCCTCTGGAAATGACTCGTAGCGGACTCAAAGAAGAGGTCGGAGCAGGAAGCAATCCAATGGCCGCTTATCTCAATGAAAAGATTCAGGCTGGGCAATCCGCAGATTCGACTGTCTCGTCGGCCCCTGGTGCGACTACTCAGTCTAATGAATCTGGGGGATGTCCATTTTCAGCCATGGTGGCGCAGATGGGGTTGACGTCATCGGGAACCGGGGAAAGCACGCCGGACCAGGAATCCTTGACCTGGACACCTGATGCGAAGGAACGCTTGGATCGTCTGCCTGCCTTTGTCCAGCCCATGGTCCGAAGCAGTGTCGAGGCTTATGCGCGGAAACACGGATTTACCAAAATCACGCTTCAGGTGATGGATGATTCGAAAAACGCATCGGATGGCATTGCTTGGACATCGGAAGCCGAAAAACGGTTGGAGAATATCCCTGATTTCATTCGCCCTATGGCCAGGAAAGAAATCGAACGGCTCGCCAAGGAACGGGGGGCGACGTCCATCACGGCTGAGCTGATGGATGAAGCTAAAGAAAAATTCATGAAGTTTATGTAGCACCTGCCGCAAACTCCTTCCACGTCTAGCAGAAATTTTGCTTTTATACCCTCTGCTCGGAAAGCCAATGGTTCCTAATTTTGGGATGCCTGCTTTCGCAAGCACGACGGATGTCCGACGACAACCCCTTTTTGTGAGAGGAATTCTCGTCGCTGGTTGACGAAACACCTGTCTTTTCGTCGAGAGGCACACTCAAAATCGATCCCAATTGGGATAAGGACGGTCGTGATAGAGGGCAGGAAGATTGATAGGCGGTTCGAGTCCGAGGTCTTCGAGGTAGTCCACCAGTTTCCAGAGCGGAAATCCCACCACGGTTGTATAATCGCCTGCGAGACGGGAGATGAGTTTGGCGCCTTCTCCCTGGATGCAATAGCTGCCAGCCCTCCCCAAACTTTCTCCGGTCGCTACGTATGTGGCGATGTCGTCGTTGGTAAGAGGCTTCATCCACACTGTAGCCGTCTCAATAAACGAAACGTCGATCTGTCGCACCTTGTGCACCAGCGCCACTGCCGTATGGACTTGGTGCGCGCGATGGTTCAGTTGCCGCAACATCTCTCGAGCTTCGTCGATATCGTGGGGTTTTCCCAAGGGGAGCCCATCCAATTCTATGACCGTGTCTCCGCTGATTACCAAGGCATGGGGAAATCTGGCGGCAATGGATCGTGCTTTTTGAACGGCATGATGTGCGCAGAGTGCTCGTGGAGAGCCACGCCGATTTGTAGGTTCCTCCCATATCGGCTCGACAATGTCGAAGGGCAAATGCAGCAAGGCCAACAGCGCCTTTCGCTGGGGGGATGTTGACGCCAAAATGATACGCATGTCCGATGTTAGATCCTGATAAGGCTTGATGGAGGAGAGCTGGGAACATCATGTCGGCTTCGTCGGTAGGCTTCAAGAATGGCAGCCACCTCATCACTGGTCTTGGTTTTGACCATATGTGCGCGCATCGCTGCTGCATGAGGGAAATTCGCACAATACCATCCTAAGTGTTTGCGCATTCTAGGAAATGCTTCTTGCCCATTGACTCGTTCGAACAAGCGAGCATGTGTGAGCATAAGGTGGCATCGATCCTCCATCATGATAGCTGGCCGAACAAGACCGTCTCGTCTGCGAGATCGATACGCATGGCGAAATGCTCTTGTACTTTGAAAGAGCCAGGGGTTTCCCAGAGCGGCTCGACCAATCAATATGCCATGCACACCAGTCTGGCGAATGCGATCATAGGCGTCTGTTAAGGACTGAATGTCGCCATTCCCCAACACCAGAATCCCTTGCTTGCGGATTAGGGCTGCAGCTCGTGCGATCGATTCCCAATTGGCCTGTCCCTTGTACATTTGCGTCAAGGTCCTCCCATGAATCGTAATGGTCTCAGGGCGACCTTGTATCAAGCACGCGCTCCATTCCTCGATGATATCGGTGTCGTAGCCTAATCGTGTTTTAATGGAAACGGGGATGGGCATGCGACGCCGCTCAAAGCCAGTGTCCCCGCGTTGGGCATTGAAGTGGTGAATGGCTTGAATCAGTGCCGGTTTTATCCCTACGTCGGTAAGCGATTGTCCTGCCGCCCAATCGTGGACCCCTTGTTTTACCGCCTCCACGATGGCTAATGCACGCTCGGGTGTGCGGATGAGCGCAGCTCCGCTCCCCGATGCCGCGACATTTTTCGAGGGACACCCCATATTGATGTCGAGTCCATCAAATCCGAGTGCGCATACAATGTGCGCAGCACGATAGAACCACTCGGGTTCTTTGCCGTATAACTGTGCAACGACGGGTCGTTCGATCTCGGAATAGTAGAGCGTTTGGAGCGCTCGATTCTGTCCCTGGCACAACTCGTTCACATTGGTGAATTCCGTGAAGATGACGTCGGGGCCGCCATAGCGAGCGACTATATGGCGAAAAACGGCATCGGTCACACCGTCCATGGGTGCGAGACCAATGATTGGTTGTTCGAGGTGTTGCCAAAAATTCATGCTGAGGTCGAGTTGTTATACATCGGGTGGGAATGCTTGAGTTGCCAATTTTGGCTGCCGAAAAACACAGAGCATTGTTGACGATCACTGCTTGTGCTACCGTGTGAGGTAGCACGTCTTAATAGCTTTATGAGCACGTTGGCCCTGAGTATAGCAGAACAACCGCGACGACAATACAATCCTAATGATTGTGCGAGGGACGATGGATAAGCATCTCTCGAACGCGACCGCCCCGCTTTCTTCAGCGAGGCCGGGAGGCGAACTCGAAAACGGTCAACGGCTTCTTAAGGAAATTGAGCAGCTGCTCACGGCACCTGCTCGCGATCTCAAGACCACATTACTGCAGGAAATGTTGCGATCCGTAGTGAAATTGTCCGATCCGAATGTCGATCTCCTTGATGTCAAAATTCTTCATCGGGCAATCAAAGAATTACGATATGCCTTCAAAATGTTTCGTCCGTATCATCATGTTCCCAAGGTGAGCATTTATGGTTCCGCGCGTATATCACCTGATGACCCGAATTTTCAACTGGCATATCGATTTGGGCGGTTGCTCAGCGCACGAGGGTTCATGGTGATCACGGGTGCGGGACCGGGGATTATGTGGGCTGCTCATGAGGGGGCGGGAAAAGAGCAGAGTTTCGGGATAAATATTATGCTGCCTTTTGAACAGGCGCCGAATGCACTGATTGCAGAAGATAAAAAACTAGTGAACCTGAAATATTTCTTTTCTCGCAAGCTGTTATTCGTGAAAGAATCCCATGCCACGGGTTTGTTCCCCGGCGGGTTTGGGACCCTTGATGAAGGCTTCGAGGTCTTGACGTTGATACAAACAGGAAAAACAAACCCGGCGCCTGTCGTGTGTCTTGCAGCACCGGGCTGTGATTATTGGGAGCGATGGTCGGAATTTCTCGCCGATCAATTATTATCCCGAGGCTTGATCAGCACAAGCGATTTTGCTTTGTTTAAAATCGTACACGATGAGTATTCGGCCGTTCAAGAAATTGAAACCTTTTATCGACGGTATCATTCGATTAGATATGTTGGGCCTCTTTTGGTCATGCGGTTGCGTCAGCCCTTGACGCCGGATGAGCTGGCTTGTGTGAATCGAGAGTTTCGTGATCTGTTGACCGAAGGACAGTTTGAGTCAAGTTCGGCATTAGCCGAAGAACGCGATGAGCCGGATCTTGCTCGCCTTCCTCGCTTAGTGTTTCGCTACAATCGGAAAGATGCGGGACGCCTTCGCCAATTGATCGATTGGATCAATGTTCGCCCTGATCGTTGACTTTCATCAGAAGAATGCGAAACACAGGAAGCATGTCGGTATCTGTCTTCTAATAGGTCCTCTGTAGAAGGAGAGCTAGAGGCGTAAGATAAATGTTTCATCAGATTAAAAAAGTTTTATCATAGCGGGCTTTCTTGTAAAGGATTCAACCCGATGCCAGATCTTCAAAAATGGGACGCACACGGACACGCGCCAACGGTTGTGTTGTATCATGCTGATTGCGCGGATGGATTTGGGGCTGCATGGGCCTTATGGAAGCGATTTCCAGAGGCCAGATTTATCCCTGTCAAGCACGGCGATCCTCCCCCGCCAGGGCTTGATCGTGAGCACGTCGTCATTGTGGATTTTAGTTATCCACGGGAGATCATTGAACGATTGGCCAAGCAGTCGGCAAGTTTGACTATTTTGGATCATCATGTGACGGCGCAGGCGACGCTTTCTGATCTTCCTTACGCGGTATTCGATCTGGAGAAAAGTGGGGCAACCTTGGCCTGGGAATGGGCTCATGGTACCCCAGTGCCGTGGTTGATTCAGTATATCGAAGATAAGGATCTTTGGCGGTGGCGGCTTCCGGCAAGTCGAGAAATCAATGCAGCACTTGCTTCGTACCCGAACGATTTTCAGGTCTGGGATAACTTGAAACGCGAGATCCTGGAGGTTGAAGGGCGAGCAATTTTGCGTTACGAAAACATGCTTGTGGATAAAATCGTTGAGGAAGCTATTTGGGTAGAATTTGAAGGAGAACGGGTGCCATCAGTCTACAGCCCCATTTTGACGAGCCAAATCGGTGAACGGTTTGCGCAGATGTCAGCGTTTGGGGTGATCTGGCATCAACGAGACAAGCGACGATATTTTAGCTTACGATCGCGGGCGAATGGGATTTCGGTGGCGGCGATTGCTGCCAAATACGGTGGTGGAGGACATACCCATGCGGCCGGTTTCTCTGTGCAGCTTACCTCTCAGCAATGTGCAATTCTTGATCCATTCCACGATTTGCGCTTATCTTCTCTCTCCCGATCAACTTCATGATAGGCGGTCTGATCATCGATGGTTTATATAGCCCCGAGCACTTATGATTCCTTTGCATGATGATAATCCAACCGAAACGACTCCTGTTGTCACGGTCGCGTTAATTATTGCCTGCGTGTTGGTCTTCCTCTATGAAGTTTCACTGCCTCCGAGTTTGGCTGAAAGATTTATTTATCAATATGGAGCGATCCCGGCAGTAATATTTGGATATGCTGATCTTCCATCTGATATGGTGGCATTGCCACCAATGGCCACTCTTCTATCGAGCATGTTTCTCCATGGGGGCTGGATGCACCTAATTGGAAATATGTTATATCTCTGGATTTTTGGCAACAATATCGAAGATGTTATGGGTCACGTGAAATTTATTATTTTTTATTGTGTATGCGGAGTTCTGGCTGCTTTAAGTCATGCGCTTATTGATCCAGAATCCCAAGTGCCAATGGTAGGAGCTAGCGGGGCCATATCAGGAATTCTTGGTGCGTATTTACTCTTATATCCCAGGGCCCATGTTTTGGTTCTCATTCCGTTAGGTATTTTTACTCGATTGATGTATGTCCCGGCTGGGCTCGTGCTCGGATTATGGTTTGTCATGCAACTTTTAAGTGGAGGAATGAGCCTTGGACATGAAGGTGGAGGAGTAGCATTCTTCGCTCACATCGGCGGATTCATAGCCGGAATGCTATTGGTCGGGCTCTTCAAGCACCCTCATGTTCGATTTTTCAATCCGCCCCCACGACACCATAGAACGTGGGAATACTAAAGCTACAAACAAAGCAACGTTGTGATTGACCAAAGCGTAGATCAAAATCACGCTAACATACATTATGAATCCTGGTATGCTTGTGCTAGTCTTTAACGAACGATGGAAGATAGTCAAAGAGGGACTCTTGACAATTCTTCGATGATTGATTATTTTACAATTTCGCTTATGGCGTTCTTTGACAATTGAATAGAAAACAGCCACGTGAAAAAAAAGTGTGTTGAAGTGGCGGCCCTCGTGAGTGAATAAATAAACTCGAAAATTTTTGAGAGTTTGATCCTGGCTCAGAACGAACGCTGGCGGCGCGCCTAACACATGCAAGTCGTACGAGAATCCAGGGCAACCTGGTAGTACAGTGGCGAACGGGTGAGTAATACATGGGTAATCTGCCCCTGAGAGAGGGATAACCTGCCGAAAGGCGGGCTAATACCTCATACGCTTCTTGGTCCAAGGGCTAGGAAGGAAAGCTGCACCGTGGGTGCGGCACTCAGGGATGAGCCCATGGCCTATCAGCTTGTTGGTAGGGTAATGGCCTACCAAGGCAACGACGGGTAGCTGGTCTGAGAGGATGATCAGCCACACTGGCACTGAGATACGGGCCAGACTCCTACGGGAGGCAGCAGTGAGGAATATTGCGCAATGGGCGAAAGCCTGACGCAGCGACGCCGCGTGGGGGATGAAGGTTTTCGAATTGTAAACCCCTTTCAGGAGGAAAGAGAAGGTGGGTTACCACCTGGACGGTACCTCCAGAAGAAGCCACGGCTAACTTCGTGCCAGCAGCCGCGGTAATACGAAGGTGGCGAGCGTTGTTCGGATTTACTGGGCGTAAAGAGCA
>RFGF01000041.1 GCA_003695915.1 Nitrospirota bacterium | reverse complement strand
GCCGGGGTTCAGTTTGTCGACGGCGTGAAGCAGTCAACCATGGTCACCCGACAGGAGTCCGCTGCCTGAGTCCATTGACACACCTATTGACAAGGCCTCTTTCGAACGTATGCCGCGTACATGCAAAGTGACGTGTTTCGACGGGCCCTCGAGGCGTTGATCGAAAGAGCGCAATCGCAGCCTGTCGCCATCATGTGTGCGAAACGACTATGGTGGCGATGCCATCGCCGATTGATCAGCGATACGCTCGTTGCGAGCGGCGTCGAGGTGTGGCACATGGTGACGGATCGCGAGCCCCAGCTACATGTGCTGACATATGGAGCGCGAATCACTGAGAAACGGATCACATATCCGCCACCGATGTTCGCGTCCTAGATTCGCTTCCTAGAGGAGGACCCGCGCAAGCATGACCGCAACTGCAAACACGAGCGTACCCCGTCGCTTTGTGGAGTGAAGCGGCTGTCGATGTCTTTTATGCTGTTTTGCAGTGTCCTCGGGATGGAAAAATGTCCGAGGATGGCTCAGGCTGGACTAGGATTGGCGAAATGGAAGGCTTTCACACACGAGACGACTCACGGCCAACGATGCCTCGGCGATCGTTTAGTTTACATTAACTATCCTTTGACAGATTGCGAACCTCCGTTTCCTATGGGGCTTTGCAAAGCGCTTGCTGCCGCACGCTGAGGGTGAAATGCGTGGTATGGAGCGCCGCCGGTGGAATACCATGTCAGCTCCACCCATGTGTCAGGCCTTGATCTATCGAAAAAGATAGCATGTTGTGAGCAACCCTATAGAGTCCTACAGTAAAGACTTTCCCCTTCTCCAAGAAGCTGGAACTTTAAGCGGCTATAGAGGTTAATTTCGCCCAGATGTTGCCCGGCCCACTGGACCGACAATGAGAGGTTAATCCGCATTTGTCCCCATTTTGCTCACACTATATGGTCATTATCGTCTCTAACACGAGAAACGATTCAGGTCAGATAAAGTTTGTGTCGTTTCATGAAGCAGGAAGGCGCGGTCACGGATTGCGCGCATCCCATAAGCGCCAGGAGCGTTCTCGTACCTCGCGTTCGATCTCGTTGTTGGGATACCCACCACTCATTTCATGGCTGCCACCTATGCCGCTGGTGGTTAGCCGTTGCCATTCTTGGGTGAAACGCTGTTCGACTAGAGCCTTGTGTCTGTTGATAGGCCGGTTGGGGTTGCACAGGCGATTGTTTCGTACCACATTGTCGATGACCCGGCGGAAAGCGGTGCGAATCTGCTCGACATGACCCAGTTCGTGTTCAACGATGAACCAGCGCGGCATAGCAGGAATGGTGATCGGTCGATTGCCACGCTGACGTGCGGCACGTACGCGATTATGGTTTTCAGTGAAACGTTGGCCGATGCGGTCCTTGTTGATGTGCACCTGAGTCACGACAAGAATGTAGAGCCCGTCCTTGCCATGCCTTTGCCGGGTCAACACCTTGACCCACCATTGCGCGCCCGGCACCCGTCCAAAAGGTCCATTGCGGCCCAGGCTGACATCGCGGACATCCACGCGGAAATCATACAAGATGACACAAGCGGCCTGTGAATCACCGGCAATATAAGTCTGGGACCAGCCACGCCGTTCGACGGCAATACCGTAGTTGGTTCCCCAAAGGCGAATTTCCGGGTTGATGCGGCGCAGGACTTCGTGAGCATCGCGTGAGAGACCGATGGGATCATCAACCGGTCCACGTTCCGGCACCAACGGGAACCCGATGTTAAGGAATACCCCGGGGGTGAGACCCGACAGAGCCTTAGTGGTGTTGTCGGTAACCAAGCCTTCGAACAGGAGTTCCTTGCCTTCAAGACCGGCTTCCTTCACCTGTTCATACTTGACGGACGCTTTTTTCGTAGGAATCGTTACACAACTGCTTGAAAATACCACCATGCTGAGCAGTAGCAAAGCTCGTCCTAAATATTTGGTAGTTTTGCGAAAGGTCATGGCACTGTTCATTGACCAATTTTTGGAAATTCTTAACGACTGAGAGCTGAACGGAACCGCTAATCTCTCCACTCTCGCACCCGCCGCAGATGAAGGACACGCGGCACTCAGCCGCGAGCCGTTCCTCTAGATCGCTCACCACATACCCTACATCCCATCTCATCTCTCCACTAAAAAGAAAACATCCCGTGCTTCGTCATTTATTCGGCTTCGGTCGGGATGAACAACAAAGCTCAGCCCCGCCGACGGTGGTCGGCTGCAGCGCCTTGTTATGCGGTGACATCGCCACGACCAATTCTGTCCTAGGCTTCCCGGAACTCATCGATCTCGTACGCGTTCGTCCAAAGCCAAAACGATACTCTACCATCCTTCTCTCCTCGGTGCGCCAGCCGCTTGACCTCGCCAGGCGTAAGAATGAACGCTGTTGGTTCTGAGGTGACCCTGTTGACGATCACCCAGAAGTCGCCCATAAGCCGTTCCACAGATGTCCCAAGCGGCACTGGCGCTCGCTTACTGAGCGACTCCACTTGAATCCCGAGGTAGCGTTTCCCATCACGGCTGTATGCGACAACGTCGATGCCGCGTGCGTTCCGCGCGGTAGGCATCGTATTCCACCCAAGGAGTGAAAGGCGGTAGCAAGCATAGTACAGGCCAGCGTTCCCAACTATCTGACTGTCCAGCCTCATGTGCACCTTACAGCGGCATAACGGCCCGCGGCTGAGATAAAATCCGCAGGGCCTTCGGCTCGAGCAGCGTATTCGCCCTCCGCAGGCGGCGGATCACTCTGCGCTCAGGCGTGGGTTGCTCCTCCTGACCGCTCACCCCATGCCCTGCATCCCATCTCATCCCCACTGACCAGATCGCTGCACGGTTTTTTCACACCACATTATCCGCTGAAGCGCTCAGTGACCCGAACGCATGATTACTCGAATCTGTCGGTCTCGATGTTCAAAGGCGACAGGTGTTCGGCCGAGGCTGCATCCAGCAATCGATTGTCCGCTGCTACGAAGTGCAGGTTTTCCTGCATGCCTCTTTGGAAGCTCATGGCAGAAGCAAGATGCATCGCATCCAAGGCTCGCAGCGGATGACGTTCAAGAAGGATCCTGGCCAATACCAGCACGTCACTCGTCAATTCAATTCTCACATAGGTAGCCCAATACTCCTCAAATTGTTTGCTCAACGCCCTGTATTGTTTATCGGAGATATAGCCTTCCCGTTTTCTCCGATTGAATCCGGAATAAACTTCGGCATAAGCAATGGCAGCGGTGACAGGAGGAAATTGGCCTTGGGCTAAACGCAGCGCACCTTCACTACCTTTTTCCTTTACGAAAAGCTTGATAAGGGCGCTCGTATCGAAATAAATCACCGGCGGTCTTCGAGGATGGCTTGTGAAATTGGAGGGCCAGCTATCTTGATGGGTTTTGGTGTTTTTCGAGTCCGACGGGAGGGCTGAGTCACAAGACCCAGGGCCGCGAGCCGCGCCAAGCGGGCTTCAATCGAAGCGGCGTGCTGCGCAGTCTTAATAGGCTGCAGAAGGGCAATGGGTTTCCCCCGTTCAGTCACAATGATCTCTTCACCTTGCTTGGTTCGTTGCAGAAAGTACGTGAGTCGATTTTTTAATTCTTTAACTCCAACGGCGCTCATCAAGTATCTCCTGGTAGCTATTGTAGCTACTTTATATTGGCTGTCAAGAAGGAAAATGTTTCCTGTGACGCATCGACAACGGTCTCGAAGGCATCTTCGAATGATGCGAACGGCTCCAGATCGGCGTACTTTTCCAGTCACTCGACCAATCCATTGAGCAACTCCGGCAGGACATCGTTCTTGGCTTCCATTTCCCTCTTCTTTTATTCTTCCTTGCGCGCCCGTTTGGCTTCTTCCTGCTCTAACCGCTTAAACGCCTCCTCTGCATGCCGCTTGATATGCGAGCGCAAGCCGGATGGTAGCGAGGAATCCCGTTCGAGTTCGGTTTTCACCTGCTCCAACAGCAATTTCACCAGCGCGTAATAACTCTTTTCGTCTTCGTTAAAGTACCGGTCTGCCGGACGCACGCCATGCAGGATGCGCGCGGTAAACGTTTTGATGGCCCGCTCGATGTCCTGCTCTTCCGTGGTCTGTTCGATCGAGCCGGTGCCCGTTGCCGCCGCATAATCGCGCATCAAATAGGCCATATAGGTTTCGAGATGCCGGGTCAACTCTGCCCGGGCACGGTTTTCCGCCACTTTCCAGGCAAGCGGCGCATTCTTGACCCCGGCCACAGCGCCCACGCCATAAAACGCCGTTTCATCATCCTGGTGAAACTCGGTCGATCCGGTCTTGACCCAACTCGGTTGGCTGCTACAGGCTGCAAGTCCTCCGAGCACCAGACTCACAGCCACCATGCCGATTGTCCGATACGACATCGATCTCATCGCAGTTTCCTCCTTTGCAGTTGATGGATTTCTGCCTATTATAAGCTCTGGCAAAAATCCAAGCCCGTTTTTTCGCCATCGAACGCACGGATCCCCTGCTCCCTTCGGACCGAGGACTCTATCGCACCGTTTCGGCACGTTGGCTGTGGTCAGTTCAGCCCGTATTGCTGCTGGAGTGCGTATTCCCGCTGGACGCTGTATTTGCCGATCAGAAACACCACGAACGGAATGAGGAGCGAGACGGCGGTAATTGCAATCACGGCATAGGCCGACTTCCAAAGCACGATCCGGAGATCGAATGTCCATTCGGCCAAGGCCAGGATGAGATCTTCCCCGAGCACACCACGCCCAACGCGCCAGAGCAGCTCATAGAAGGCGACGATGCGCTCTTCGGTCAAGAAATCGAAGGCCAAATGGTAAGCCAAAAAGAGGACGAGCACTTTAAGCACATTGGCTGTGACGATCCCGCCGTATAGATGGCGAATCGCCATCTTGGGGACTTCGCCGAAATAGCAGCGGCCGAGGTTGAGGGCGATCAAGAGATTGATGCCTAAGGTAAACGTCCCGGCCAAAATCAAGGCAAAGACTTGATCGAAGAATGTGGGCTGGGTGCTCCCAAAAATGGGAATGAGCTTATCGATCGCGCCCACACTCAAGGGCACCATAAAGAAGACGACCAGCGTATCCCAGAGCACACTCCGCATCCCCACTTCCCAAAACCCGAACTTTGCATTGAAATTGACATCGTCCACGCCCAAAAGGACGGGGATTCCTGACACAGGAAACATCAGGATGGTTCGCACTTCACAGGCAGCCGCCTGTTGCACCCGAAAACGAGACAAGCCTTACGCCGTCTTCATGCACAGTCACGGTCTTCCCAACCGCCAAGACATTCATCGCTGCGTTCAGATCGCGGTCCATGGCGTTGCTACACTTGCATTCCATAGCCCGCTTATCGAGCGATATGCATGCGTACCTTTTATAATCGCAACCGCCATCGAGCATGCCGCGCCCCCCCTAGCCTACAGACCGAGATCTCTAGGGCGGCAAAAATTGATGAAGCACACAAGTTATGTATGCTAAATTACCGCCTGCTATGCCGCGATCTGGAAGTTATCTCCATCGCAATAGAACCGTCCGGTATTCCGATTTCCGTCAGGGCGGCAAACGGCACATTGTCAAAATCGGCCGCAGGCTCTCTCGATCAGTTGCTGCAGACGTTGCCCGCGCTAGACGATCGTCGATTGTACGCGCAGAATCTGAAATCAAAACATTACGTTACCCTTTCTTTGAAGATGCTTGCCGTGAATTCATGCGATGGGCTGCAGCCAATTGGAAGCCACGCGCTTTTATTAGTTACCGAGCATGTATACAACGACATCTTGCATTCTTTCATGGAAACCAATCGAGGGGAATCTCCCATCTTGCTACCAAACAACACGAACAATGCCGGATCTTGGCTAATGGATGCATCCGGGTGAGCCGAGACCTTGCGGTCGATTGCCGGCCGTTCAACCTCTGCGCTCCATGGGAGCTCTCTGAAGGCCATAACCCTTTTTCCGTTGTCACCAGACTGAAAGAACCACCACAATGCGTCCGATTCTTGGAACCAGATGAAGAACGCCTGCCCGTTGAGGCTGCGTACTCGCCGCTCAAAGAACCCATGGTGCTGGCCGTCAACACCGGACGGCGCGTCCGATCCGATGCTCTTGCTCTCCGTTGGCATGACGTGGACTTTTCCCGAAAACCCCTCACTGTCCCAGCAGCCTATGCCAAGAGCGGATGCACTCGTGTTGCATTGAACGCCAAAGTCTTCGAAGCATTATCTGCGCTCTACAATCGTACAAGGGGAAAAATCGCCATCGATAAGGAAGACGGCTCCTCGTCCAGCAACTTTCAGTCGCAATTCATTGTAGAGCGAGTGGGATTGGCAGACACAGGTTTCTCACACCCTGCGTCATACCTTTGCTTCCTGCTTAGTCATGGCCGGCATTGATCTTAGAGCCGTGCAAGACCTTGGGGGATGGATATCGCTCGCGTTGGTGCAACGCCATGCACACGTCGCCAGCGCTACCCGTGTCGATGCCGTGCCAAAAATTGCCAAATTTTTCCACATGACTCACGACTCTTTTCACGAAGTGCTAAAATAGTCAGCTGAAAATAAATGGGGCAGCACCTCTATATTGACTTTTGTATGAGGAGGGGTGACGGAGTGGACGAACGTGCCGGTCTTGAAAACCGGAGTGGTGCAAGCCACCGTGGGTTCGAATCCCACCCCCTCCGCCACTTCCTTACGCGTTGCCCACGTTTTCGATCATGCGTCTCACCTCGCAGCATCTGCCACTTCTGGTGATTCAGGTATTGTGACCAACCACAGACTTTCGAACGATCCACGCGCGCTTACTCGGTCTAAGCATACGCAGCTGTCTCTCGGGAGTCACTCCCAACCTTACGACGGTCAAGCACTCATTGCGGATCCTATTCACGGCTATATTTCGTTTACGGTTCCCTATGCGATCCCCGACCAACAGGAGCAAACGGAAAAGGATTTAATTGATTCCGCCTGGATGCAGCGGCTCCGCTATATCTACCAATTACAAAGCGCCCATTGGGTATATCCTGCTGCCGAGCATAGCCGATTTCAACATTCATTGGGCGCAATGCATTTAGCGGGACGCTTCGCCATCCATCTGTATCCCACGCTTGCCCAAATCGTTCGAGACGTTCCTTCACAACCATATCTCGAAGAACTCTTCCGGGTGGCGGCCTTGGTTCATGATATTGGCCATGGGCCGTTTTGCCATTTTTTTGACCATCACTATCTCTCGCGTTTCTGCTTGTCACATGAACGGATTGGGCAAGAGATCATTCGTTCATGCTTGGGATCCGTTATCCAACGAATCGTCAGAAGTCCATCCGGCGACTTTCGATCCGGAGAGCGCCTCGATCCTGACCACGTGGCCTACCTCATCTTGAAAGACCCCAGAAAATCTACGAAGGGATATCCACGATGGCTTACCATGCTGCAACCCATTCTGGGTGGAGTTTACACTGCTGATAATTTTGACTATGTCCTTCGCGACTCCTATATGTGCGGCGTGGCTGTGGGACCCATCGACATCGACCGGCTCATCCATTACACGCTAATAACCCCGTCGGGCCTCACGCTTCATCACGCTGGGCTTCCAGCTCTTCAGATGTTTCTCAATGCCAGAATGTATCTCTACTCTAATGTCTATTATCATCGGACGACGCGAGCCATCGATATTCATCTTCAAGAGATTTTTGGGAAAACCATGCGTTACCTCTTCCCTTACAATCCGCTTGACCGCCTCGATGCGTATCTGGAATTGACAGACTGGTCCGTTATCGAGACAGTGCGCGCATGGCGGCGCGAACACCATCGCATCAAGCGTCGTTTAGGAATGGAATGGGCTCATGTCCTCAATCGTTCCGTGAAATGGAAAATGGCCTATGGTACCACTTTACCAATCCCCAACGATCACCGAGCGCGTTTTATGACTTCCCAATACCTTGAGCGACATATTCGGCAGGCGCTTCCGCGAGCGCTCAAGGATCTTGAATTCCGTATCGACCTGGCCCATCAGGATCCTCGCCCGATCAACCTGTTGAACATGGGGAATTATCAAATATTCGTCTACAACGCAGGAACTCGTACCGTAGAAAAAGAGAGCCTACAGCGCTTTTTCGAGTACCTCCCTGCCTGGATAGTCCAATTCCGTATTTTCTCTCGCCATCATCTCTACGATTCAGACCTTGCCATCGCTGCCGAGCGCGTCCTTCGCGACCACGGGCTCCTCGAACCGTGCCCCTCGACAACCACACATTAAGCCTGTTTTAGCAAATCATGGAGCGCCGGATCCGCCCAGTCCCAGGGCATGAACATCTTTGATGACATCAAGCTGGACACGGAAGGCCATTGATTGTGAGGAACGATTTCCATCGGGTTCACAGGTACTGAGGCACGTGCCGACCAATTCCTCACTGAGACGTTCGATTTCTTGAACTAACAACGGCTCGGAAAAAGGTCGCAGCACGCGGACGCGGTAAACCCTATTCTGAATCCCTGAAACGATCAGCACAGCCGAACGTCGGTTGCTTGGTAAGTAGCCCGAAACTGGAATCGATTCCCAGATATACGGCTTCCATTTCTTTTGCCACCAGTCTTGGAGACCGGCTGTCATCGTTTCTATCGTGGAAGGAGGGAGAGCCACGTGGTCATCCGACGGCTCTACTGGTTCAACTTTAATAATTCGTCGTTCTCGTGGAACACGCACGATCACGGCATCAAAAGAAAGGGCTCTCCCTTCTTTCGCCCGTTTCACCATTGGAAAATACGCTTCACCGGCAACGAGTGGATGATCGATGCGCAGCGCCACTCCAGAGCCTTGTTTCTGAACATAGCGGTCCATACGCCACTCCCAAGGTGACGAAGCCGCCACGACCACGCCCTTCGCATTTCTCGCACGCACAAACAACCGTCGAGGTTCGAGCATGCGCGATTGGAATAATGTTTGTGCTCCTGCATCTGCATCTTGCCACACAAGACGAAGCCATGAAGATCCAGGGCGTGCTGTGGCAACGATCCATTTCGCCCGGGTGTGCATTGTCTCTAGGTAGCTCAGATCGACATGCGCCGTGACCGCAAGGACGAGCACCGGCATCACCAAGTAGGTTCCTTCGCCAAACGAAAGCGTACGATACGTCATCGACCCGAGCGTAATGGTCATGCTGGACATCCAAACATGATCGGCAAGCGCTACAGCCATTTCCCGTCTTCTCTGGATACGATCGAGATATAAAAGAGAACCGGTCGTCATGAGCGGGTGGGAATACCGAGAAGGAGCCAAGGATTCGTGGGACAGATTGACATCGTCAGCAGGTGCGAAGGGATCATTGAACGTGGCCGCAGTATCCTCGCTCGGTAAAAGTTCCGAGGTATCCTTCAGTTGAGCATGCCTCCGTTGTTGGGCCCGAAACCACATTCCGATTTGCTTCGCGAGCCGTCGCTCCAATTCTGGAATATCCTCAGACTCACCCACGACTCGTGCTGACCGCGCAACGGTTCCTTGCTCGCTATCGATCAGATGCACGTCGAGGACAAGACGTACATGATCAAGATGGTAACTACCTTTTAATAAATAGCGAGCCCCGACGAGCCGACCGACACGCACCGCAGGCCACTCGGAGGATATTCCTCGATGCTGCAACCATTGTTCCCGTAACACGTCCTCGAGGGCTTGTCTGGCTACGACACGAAGGGAAGAAAAGGCCGCGAGATCCGTTGTCAGCATTTCCACAAAGCCATGGCGAAGCCAAGCCAATGCCGGATTGTCAGTCAAATCGTCGAATGGGAAGATGGCAATGGAATAAGGTCCGGGGAGGATGCTCGTCTGAGTCTCTGGTAAGGGTGCAAGGTCGGTTGCCACATCGGACGGAGAAACAGAAGAGGACGATGAGGTGCACGCGTAGCAGAGATGAATGACTACTAATGCGATGAACGGGAGGAGACGCGGATCACTCGCCACACGGAGCCGTCGCCTGTTGACGCAATCGTTGCGTAAGTGCTTGGGCGCGAAGAAGATGCCGGATAATAGCTTCCTGGTCATCTTCGGCAATCTGGGTAAATTCCGCGGCGGTTTCATATTGAAGCATCTGGCCCATCTTTTTGGCACGAATACGCACGACCCGACCTATTGCTTGAATCGGAACAAAGGGGCGAAGGATCAAGCGAAGCATCAACATGGTCCCAACTGCATATTCGTGTTCCGTGAGGAAACGAATCCCTGAAGCGCTCAAATTCACGGTCGTAAAGTGAGGGAGGGTCTGTCCATTGCCGCCTACTTTTCCCAGGGTTTTCAGCACTGTGGTCAGCATCCAATCGATGCGAGTAAGTAATTGAACTAGTAGTGGATCTCGCATCGCTAAATCCCGTTCGGCAACCATCGCTTTCACCATATCCGGAGTGATAGCCAATTCATCCCATTGCCATTGCGCAAGGGTGGCCTCCTCACTTGAGACCGCGTTGTGTAAAAATGCCAACGGAACATCAACAGAAAGACAGGCCGGCACATTGGTGCGAAAAGCGCCACGACGCTCGTCCTGGGGAGTCCGCTGCTCATCTTCGTTGCTCATGCAAGTCCCCCTTTTTGCGATTGATGACCGACTGACAAGACTGGCCGATGCTGCACAACGAAAGACTCAAGACTGTTCATCTCGAAGGCGCTGTTTACATTCGACCACAAGAGTTCGAAGTTCTTCAGCCGACCCTCGAATGTATTCTAAATATTTCTGAATTTGCGGATCGGTGCAATGTGAAAGAGCTAATTCTGAGTACATGAGAATTGGAATAATTTTATTTGCAGCCCTGTGAGCGGCTTGCGTACAGAAGACACGTATATCTTCTGTGCCATTGATTTCGAGCGCCATGATCTTAGGAGATTCTTGAATCACCCGATGCGAACGTGGACGGACCTTGGAAGATCAGACCTGTTCATGTTTAGGCTTGCAAGCTTTATGCCGCATCGGGGATTGCGAGGACCAATCTCTCTTTGAAACATGTACAGAAAAAGGTGGCAAAGGTGCCCGTTCATTGCTTGGACGTTGAGAGAATTTTGACAGGAGCCGTCATTGATACGGCACGATCAACATGCCGCTAGCGCGCTACACAGCGTGGATAAACCGTGGATGTGGCGGGGATGATTGGAACCAAGACTGTTTCAAGCGCAGTAAATCGCGACGCTGTGCGGCTAAGCGATCACAATCTTGTTGGATGGCTTTTTGAACGATCCGGATCCGTGCACGAAGGGCACAGTCGTATTCGATAATTTGCCGTGCAGTATTCGGTGAAAGTTGTGCTAACGATGCAACGGATTCGCGCTGAGCATAGAATGAGAGCACATCATCCCACCGCCCCTCCTCGCTCGCCAGAGCGGCGGCTTTGGTAAGCGCTAACACTTTGTGCTCATCTGTGCTGACGCGCATCATCGTTCACTGTCCAATAGCTTCATGCCGAACGCCCCGCTCCGCTAATTCTTGCCAAGCCTCTCGAATCACGCTCAAACTTTTAATAGGGGCATCAAGATGGCGACCATCGTGCGCAAGATTAGCTTGTAACAATTGATATTGCACATATTCGTAAATGCGTTGTAAGTCCTTAGCGATCACACCACCGCGATCCAAATCCAACACGGCTGACAACTCACCCACGACTCGTAAGGCCCGATCGAGAAATCGGGCTTTGTCCGCAGAGTTGTTGTCGCGGATACTTTGTTGGGCGAGCTTCATTGCTTGAATCATCCCGTCATATAACAGCACAATTAGTTGGACGCCCGAAGCCGTTTGGACTTGCGTCTGTGCATATTGCCGAACACCTTGAATCATCTACATGCCCCTCCTTAGGCGCGGGTCTCGCCGAACCTTACAATCGCGAATTCAAAATATTGAGCTGCGAATCCAATTGCTTCAGTAATCCATCCAGTCTGGCAAATTTGATCCGCTGCTGTTCTTCGAATTGAACGAGATCGGCTTCCATTTTTGCAATTTGGTCACCCAGATCATCCACTTCATCCGTCAGTGTATTTTGCCGGAGCGTGAGCAAGCCGGATTCGACATCGTCAAGGTCATCGACTGCGTCAAAAAGCCGTTCGGCAATGCCGACGGTTCCAGTGGTTGGATTCTCAATAAATAAATCCCGAACAGCTGAGTAATTCTCGTTCAACTGCTTATCGAGATCGGTCTCGTCCAAGACAATAGTGCCATCGGTCGTTTGGGTTTCAAATCCAATCTGTCCTCCGCCCGTCAACGTCGTGACACCGCTAACGGGGTTCGATAAGGCTTGCCGTAACTTATCCAATACGGTCCGTGGAAGGGTTTCTCCGACAAATATGCCTCGTTCTTCGGTTTCGGGATCAAACACCGTCCGTTCGTTGATAAACGTCACGACTTCATTATATTTTTCGATCAATGACTTGATGCCGTCTTTTACAGCCGTGAGATCCTGGGAGACGGTGATCGTGACAGGATTACTGGCATCCACGCCTTGAAGATTGAGCGTTACACCGGTCACAGCGTCAGTAATCGTATTGGTTGATCGATCCAACGTCACCTGATCACTGCCCGGTGCTCCCAAAACGATTTGTGAATCTTGTGCGGCTTGAAACGTATCGATGCCAGTCGTAACCATATCCAAGGTCGTCGAGTCGGTTACGACGGTTATGGCATTGCTTGCCCCAGTGTTGGTAGACGTGAGCACTAATCGATATTGCGGAGATGCTTCGGTGCCGGAATTCAACAGCGAAGCCGAGACTCCGGCCCCCAGATCGTTAATGGCATTTTTGAGATCTTCCAAGGTAGCATCGGCGGCAAGCGAGACCGTTTGATTAGAGCCGCTTCCAACCTTGAACGTGAACGTGGCCGAATCCCCGCTGACGATATCGGTATCGGTCGATGACACGGCAGTCGTCGATTTCGACGCGATTTGATGAGCGGCGGCGAGTCGATTGACGGTAATGGTGTACGTTCCGGCCGTAGCCGTCGACGAGGATGTTGCCGTCAAGAGCGTTTTAGTACTTGCTGTGCTGACATCGACCTTCGTTTTATCGAAATTCACTCGGGATCGTAAGCTACTTGCCGCGCTTTGAAGACTTAAAAGCTTCGTTCCCAGTGTCCCATAGTCGGTCAGCTTTTCTTGGGTTTTCAATTTCTGATCGGTCAGACGATCGATGGGAATGCGTTCCGTCTGAACAAGAAAATCGATGATGGGTCCAAAATCAATACCGTTTCCCAGTCCACCGAAACTGATCGTATTCATCGCTTATGACCCAGGAGAAACCTTGCCTCTTAGCTCATGCTGGACACACCGCCGAGAACGGCAACCAATTACCAGTGGAACGTTCTCAGTGCTTTGTGTGTTCCCCGATACATCCATCTATCGCGGATCATGCTTCTTCTTTTAAGAGCAATCCTGACCGATCATGAAAAAATCGTTGAATCCGTAACATTTCTTCTGGCGGAATTTGTCGAATGACTTCGCCAGAATCTGAATTCACGACTTTGATGACGACGCGATTTAAATCACGATCGACGGTGAGCTTGACACGAGGATCGACTTCGTCTAATGCGTCTTGTGCTCGATTGATGGCTTCCTGAATTTCGTCTTCATTGGCCATCTGATTCTGGGTATCGGGATTGAGAGACGAACTCACGACCGGCGACACCTCTCGCTTGCGGCCGGGTGAATCAGATGGCGCCAAGAGGTTATCAAGAGCCTGTTCTGGCCGATCCCGTAGTGCCTGCGTCAGGAAGCTTGCGATATGGGATGCAGCTGAGATGACCTCAATCATGGTCATGTCCTGTGGCTATTCCACGATGCCACCCAGCGGGCAGGTGGGACGGGCAAGTCCCACCATACAACCGCCGTGTATTAGGTCATTACTGGAGCAGCGCTAACGCCTGCTGTGGCAGCAGATTCGCTTGTGCCAGAATTGAGGTTCCAGCCTGAACCAAGATCTGGTTCCTGACAAAGAGAGACGTTTCAAAGGCTATATCGGCATCGCGAATACGTGATTCCGCAGCCGAGACGTTTTCGTTGGCCACTTGCAGGTTTCGAACCGCAGCATCAATTCGGTTTTGAAGCGATCCAATTGTGGCTCGCGCACTGGCGACCGCGCTAATGGCACTATCGATATTCGCTAAGGCACTGGCCGCATTAGCCGCCGTCGACACATTGACACTGTTAATGGCCAAGTCCGTCGTCGTCAGATCATTCAAGGCAATACTCAGGGTATCGTTCGCTGAACTCCGGAAGCCGATTTGGATCGATAACGAATTATTGGCTGAACCGCTTAACAGCTTCACATTGTTGAACTCGGTCACGGACGCGATTCGATCGATTTCCGATCGGAGTGCGACAAACTCTTGATCGACGAACGATCGTTCGGTCGCTCCCAGAATGGAACTAGCAGATTGCTCGGCCAATTCCCGCATCCGCGTCAACAGATTGCCGATATTGGCGGCCCCACCGTCGGCAATTTGCAACAAGCTGATGCCATCATTCGCGTTTCGCGTGGCCTGGACGATGCTCCGAATCTGAGCCCGTAATGTTTCCGAAATACCGAGTCCTGCAGCATCGTCGGCTGCACGGGTAATACGCAATCCGGACGAAAGCCGAGCGACCGATCCGCTCAGCGCATTGCTGCTGACATCCAAGTTGCGTTGGGCGGTAATGGACGCGATGTTGTTGTTAACGATGAGCGGCATAGAATCCTCCTTGATGGTGTGGACTCAGAGTCTCCATGCTCTGAGTGTGCGGTGAAGAATCCTTCGGTTGACATTCTCCTATTCTTAAGCTCGCCACATTGTGGGGAGTCGATTCATTCATCGGAGAAGTCTTGCAAGACTTGAGAGCCGCAGCCTGATTCTTCACTGTATTCCTGCGCCACGAGTGTTCACATCGTTCATGAACATTTGTCGCGAACGAGAGTGCCTTCGGCCTGGGCACTCGGCAATCGAGAAAGCACTTCATATTCCAAGAGATCCGCCAATCGCACAGTGTCTTCCGCTTCCCTGGCTTTCAATAATTCAGGAATCCATTCGGCAGGTGATGGCGGTAACGACGACGTCGCAAGGGGTTTGGCTAGTTCGACCCACTCGATATAATCCGCGAGCCGCCCGAGCCAGTCGTCAATCTGCCGAAAACGCCGCTCGCCTCGACGCAGCCTTTTCACCAATGTTTCGGCTTCTGTTCTCAATGCCGCGCCGTAGTGTGTGGCCGGTTCTTCTCCTCGGAGAATCACGGCATCCATTCTTTCACTGGTGGCCACAATCATCCCCACATCCCCCAGAGGTCGATACAGCACAGCCGGCAACAGATCGCGATCCGTGAACGTGCGATTGCCGACACGCAATGAAGTGATCAACCGCCCCTTGGCATGCGCCAGATCACTGAGACGAGTTAACGCATCATGCAAACTGGTCGAGTCCTCCATCTCCCAACGTTCTTCATCAAGCTGTACTTGCATAACATGCGCTCCTTGTAGAGGAATGGAAGTGAAAACGCCGTCCGATAACGTGAATGCGGCGTTGCCATTCCACGATGGCTTGTTCCTGTTCGCGTATCATGGCCTCTAACGATACCGATGACAAATTGTGCAGTTCTCGCATAAGGGCGATGGTAACCGGCGAGAAGGCCAGGCACTCGCGTCCAAAGCGCTGAGCATCATGGATCAACGTGGTCATGCGTGCGTGCAAGTCTTTGAGCGCTTCCACCGGCAGGCGACGTTGGCGACAAACTCGAGTCATTTCTTCAGCAGTGAGTCGTAAGGACCCCAGGATGGGCAACAGATGCTCATACACCTCACGCGCATGGTGATAATCCGGAGGATGCTCCTCGGGTGGCAATTCTTCGCTGGATCGGCCGGTAAAGAGTTCGAACCAGACCCGTCGCCAGAATCGACCGTACCAATTAAACAGCGGGTTCTCGCTGCCCGCCCGAAGAAAAAAGGTTCCTAAGCCGTCTCGGTCGATCCCGCTTTGATACAGGCGTGCCCGAGACCACGCCGTAGGCATGGGACCGTACTGGAGCGCGTGCAGACACACGGCGGCCACTTGCTCGGGCAGCACATGATCCTTACACGTCTGATGGGGACAGACTTGATCAAACCCGCAAGGGCCACAGGCAATATCTGGCTGGATCACCCAATGACCAGGGCCATAAGGCCCGGTTTCCCACACATCGACATGCCCGACAGACAGCGCCACGACCGGAATCCCGACACCGACTCCTATGTGCATGGGACCGGTATCGTTGGTCAACATCAGCGCACAGTGCGACAACAACGCGGCTAACTGCGAGACGGTGGTCCGACCAAGAGCCGAAGCCAGGACGGCTGTCCCTCCGGCCGCTCGATACGTCGCTACCGCTTCGCGCGCCGCACCAGCTTCTTGTGGTGATCCGATCAAAATAAATCCGACATCGGCGGCGCGACCGATCATCGCCATGGTACGTCCAAAAGACTCGGGCCGCCAGGCTTTCATCACATCGGAGGCGCCAACTTGGACGGCGATCCATCGTGACACGCGGCCTTGCGCGTGCAGGAACGCCGACGCCCAGCTTCGTGCTTCTTCAGGCACCGTGAGCGTGATCGTGTCAAACGGCCCGATACCGCTTCCTCCTAAGGCATAGAGATCGACAAGATTCCATCGATTCAACCGCCGGTAAGCATGAAGGTCCGCAAAATACCCGAGCCACGGGTTGCGCACGATGACGCTTCCATCAGGTGCCGTCGTCAACCCCCGCACGTCAGGAGCATCGAGGTAGGCAACGAAATACGCACTCCGCCGGTTGAAGGTCAGATTGATCACGCGATCATAGCCGATCGCTTGGATGGGTTTGGCCCATGCAGCCATCTCCCGATACAGAGCGACGACATCGCGCGCACGGGCCCGGCTGTCGTCCATCAAGGCTTGAAAATTGTACGTCCAGACATGTCGCAGACCCGGGAGCAATCTCGCAACGTCGGTAAAGGCCGAATCGATGACCAGATCGATGGACACTCCGGGCCATTCTCGGTCTAATCGCTTGATCAGCGGGATCATTTGGATCAGATCACCCATGCGGGTGATGTTGACCAGCAGCACCTGTTTGTTCCCTTCTATAGCCTCCATGAGATTCACACCAAATCTCTTGTTTCCTGTCGATAAGCATCCATCATGAGTATCAGCAATTCTTCCCGGCTCAATTGCGCCGTCGGTCCTTTGCGTTTGATCGCCTCGGCCAAGTCCTCCAATTCGACGCGCGGCAAGCCCGAGCAGGCTTGAAAGAGTGGCTGGAGTTCAGGAGTGACCGCACTTTTTGCCATCAGTGCTTGCGGACTCCGACCGCCGCGCAGGATCTCCCCTATCCGGTCCGGCGTATGAAGCCCGATTTCCGTCAACATCGTCTTCATGCGGTGTTCATACGTATGATGAGCTAAGACATGTGCGCGAGCTTGTGCGGCCATGGTCTGTCGCAGTTCGGGCTCATGGAGATAGCGGTTGATTTCCTTGACCAGATCATCCGGCCGGCGCAGTTGCGCAAGCATCCCGTCTTCGAACAGCTCAGGAAGCAAGATCCGGTGATCCACCAGTTGAAACGCACCGCACGCAGCAAGTTCGAAGGTTCGTGGATTGACACCATCCCCTTCTGGATCGAAGCCCTCCTGGACATAGGAATGAATATTAAGATTCACGGATGTGGCATTGAAGATTTTGACGCAGGTTTCCGTATCGATTCGCGCTCCCTGCCGCTGAATGACAGCTTTCAAATCTGCCGGATCATCCCATTCGTTGCCCCAAATCTTGAAACGCCACCCTCGATTGAGCAGACGAGGGAAGATCATCCGCCGATTGGTATAACCAGCGCCGACAAACGCGACATCGGCACCGAACTCCTTGAGTTCCTCGTCCGAGAGCACCAAAGGCCGATGGATTGTGGGATCGGCGGCCAACGGCAAATATTTCACATGGCGGGCACCGGCTCGTGCGAGCGCCTCGAAACAAGGCCCCTGTTGCATCACGAACCAAAAGTCATAGCCAGCCGCTACTTGCTGCCAATATGTCCGGATCCGAAAGTTTTCAACAAACCACATAGCAGTGAGGAATTTTTTTCTATGTAACTGTTCCAGGACGGGAAGTGATAAAGGCGCTTGCGCCAACGCGAGCACGAGATCGGGTTTCTGCTCAGCGACATGGGCCAGGGTAATCACGCCCAAAGTATCCGTAAGGCGACTTTTCATCGCCAGAGAGAGCGCGGGATCCCGGAAAACGTCGAGGGAGTGGTAGCCCCTTTCATAGAGGCTATGATCGATCCATTGGACTTGATGCCCCAATGCTTTCAAGGCGCGGACTGTGTAGTGCGCCACGGGTAGCGATCCGCCATAGATCGGACCAACAACCACAATGTTCAGCCTGCCGCTCTGTTGCCGAGCCAAAGCCGTGCGCAACTCATCCTCGAGTGTGGCGTAAAACTCGCGATGAAGGACTGCTGCAGGCTCGTAGCGGACGATGTGCAAGCTTTGCGAGGGGCTCATACGATCGAGTATGTGCTTGGCCACGTCTTCCGGTGAACCATGACACCAGTGAATCCGTTCTCCCCAACCTTCGAGCGGGATTGCAGACAAAGCGTCGCGCCATTCATCGAGACTGGGCACCGGAACGAAACACCGCACATGCTCAGGCAAACCACGATTGAAGGCTTTTACGTGATGTAACAGTCCGATGCCCCAGACGAGAATCGTGTCGGATGACTGGATAGCCTCCCGTTGCTGATCGGCCCAGCAAGATGCTTCTTGTTGCGGATCATAGGCACTATGTATCCATCGGTCTCCGAGGCGGGCGGTCGGCGTCCCGTTTTTGGCCTGCTCGATAGTCAGCCAGCCCCCTTTCGAGGCTTCGACGGCCTGGGCGATGCGAGGATTCGTCTTGCCCAGGATTCGCAGATTGTCGCGGAAAACCGTCATGCCACGCTTCTTGGATCGTTGTCAGCCATCATACATGCAGGGCAGTCCGTTCATGTTCGAACACCGCTCGCGCACGAGCACAAAAAGCTTGTTGAACCGACCCTTCTTCATACCGCCGGGCGGCCCATGCATACATCTGCGCCATAAAGCCGTAGACAGCATCCAATGCCACGGCGATACGGTCTGCACTTTCTGTTCGTGCGCGAACCATGGCATCGAGATCGGCAGATCGAAGTGCCGTCACGATCGATTGAGCTCGATGCAAAGCCGTATGGGCCGCGAGGACCGCTTCTCGCCCCTGTTGCGCAATGCGTATGCGCTCGGATTCATGATGGAGATAATAGTCCACCAACTCGACAAGACGATCCACCTCGCCTTTTTCATACAGCACGAGGTGTTCGCGATCGCGAAACAGGTCGTCGAATCCGTTGCCGACGCGCTCGGTCAGCAAAAAACTTCCACAGGCCAAGGCTTCGAACACCCGAAAATTGATATCGTTGGCCGCACATTCGTTCAAGACGATTTTCGAGCGGTTGAACACCGTCACGTATTCGCCGCTGGCAATCACCAACGGAATCCTCCGGCTGAGCGTCCGGAGCCATCGGCTGCGTTCCGGCTTCCACCGATCATCGATCGTCCCCACAAAACTCACATCATGCGTTTTCGGCAAGGCCAGCGGCCGATCGCGCTCCGGACAACAAAATAGGGGCAACCATCGTGCCTCTTGGCGGGACGGATCGCAGACATAGTGGGGTACCGCATCACGTTGCGCCACAAAGACGATGTCGAAGACGGCGCTGTAAGCACGATGCCAGTGGAGATGGAGATGGGAATCGATGGTGTACCACAGGACGGGCATCTCGAGCCGTTCGAGTCCTAGGTACATGGGTGCAGTGCTTTCATCCATCAGGACAATGGCATCCGGGCTCCACTGCAGCGGCAGCGTTTTCATGAGCTGGTCCATCGTGGTCGGAAATTCGGGAACCCAGAGATCCCCAGCCCCATCCGTGGTGCACGTTTTCACGCTATGCCCAAGCTGCTCAAACGCCAACTTGAGAATAGGAAATCCGAGAATGAGAATGTTCATCTCTGTGCATATTCCTTGCCGCGGCAGGATCTCGATCGCCAATCAGCTGATGCATCGATCGCCAGTCAACCTCCGAAACCCCGTTCAAGTGAGCCCAAATGTCGCGGCGTCGATCTCGGAATGTTTCTCCTGTGACGGAATTTTCGTACCATGCCCCCCACTCGTCATGACGGCTCTCCCAGAGGCTCCATCCGGAAGGCGGAACGGAGCAAGTCTGTCCCAGCACTAGATCGACGCTCTCCGCAATCGGCCAGGTGTCGGGTCTCGTCTCCACTGAGTCGCATCGGTCAGATCGTTCACATGCCTCGATGGGTTCTGCTTGCCAAATCCAATGCCCGACACCATAGGGTCCGGTTTCGTGCACGCGTGCGCGCGACACGTACCACCCCATCGCCCTCGCCCCGCAGGCAGCCCCGACATGCAATGGCCCAGTATCTGCCCCGACAACCCAGTGACACCGTGAGAGCACAGCCACGAGTTCGGCCAACCCTATTCGCCCGCAGGCATCCCACACTCGCCCGAGACAGTCGCTAGAAAGGCCATCGAGTAACGAAACCCCTAGTGCGCGTTCTCCACGGCTTCCAAGAACCACGACACGCGCATGCTCGTTTCTCGCGAGCAACGTCGTGATCCATACTTTCCACACGGCAAGCGGAATGCGTCGATTGGCATCCCCGGCTCCGATGATCAGCGCCACACGGAGCGCATCGCTCGTCGTAAATTGACGAAGATCTCGCGGAAGGGCGACCGGCACCTCGGGGATTCGAGGAACATGCCCTGGCGGAGCAACGCCGCAGAGGCCACACCAAGCATCGATCAGATGAATGGGATTCTGTCCGCGTTTCCGTGCAATATAGTGGAGATACCGCATCCATGGGTCGGGATCGTCCACCAAGGGGCCCCGGCTTCCGACCCCGTAGACCCGCTCGCTCAGGAGATGCGCCGCCAACACGGCTCGCGGATGGTTATTCAAATTATAGGCCACAGAATAAGGCGCATCCGGATACCGAGTTAAAAGCCTCTCGGCCCGGCCGAGGACCTTCGATATCTCTCCATCCCGTGCACGAGCGAGCGCATGCCAGGCCTCGGCCGGCCAAGGCAACACTTGCGCAACACAAGGGAACATCATGGCCAGCGGGACGAGCGGTTCCGGGCAGAGAAGGTCGATCTCAACGTTGGAATGATAGGCCTTGAGCGCGGTCAGGACGGGAAGGGTTTGAACGAGATCGCCAAGGCGCGCGAACTGCAGGACCAGAACACGCGGCACATTTGTCCCAGCAGTAGGCAACGTGTTCTTCATGCATCATCTCGCGACCGATGCCATCGGGCTCGCAGCTTCCGTCTGCACACGAGCCAGGGCAGCCTCCAAATCAGCGAGCCCTTCGAAATCCGGTTGTAAGGCTTTGAGTTTCAGATATTCGCTGTGCGCTTCTGCGAACCGACCGGCCCGCATCGACACGCCTGCCAAGGCAAAACGCACGTCACAGCGCGATGGATTGCGCGCGAGAAACGTCATAAGCCGCTCTCGTAACGGTTCCCACGCTTCCATTGCCGTTCCTGCGCGAAGCAGGCCATGCACGGCTTCATGGTCGTCTGGGTTGTGCTGCAACACCCGCGTGAACGCTTCCCAAGCTTCGTCGGACTTTCCCAAGCCCAACGCCGCCAGACCTTCCCCCATATCCACCCGTCGGTCTGTGACGCCGCAGGCCCGAGCCCGTCGAAAACTCGCCTGCGCGTCGCCATAGGCATGCTGCTGCATAGCGACGATCCCCTGTACAACTTGTGCGTCGCCGTTGTCGGGATCGTGTTCGATGACAGACTCGAGATAGCGCTGAGCTTCCTGCATGTCGCCTTGTCGAAGGGCGACAGTCGCCAATCGTAGGCGCATCTCGGCTTTTTCCTCTATGGTCAGAGCGTGCTCCCAAAATTGTCTGGCTTCCTTGGTGAACCCGACCTTGCAACAGAGCTCAGCGCCCCAGCTCAGAATTTCAGGGATCGTCGGCCAACTACTCGGATCCGAAAACAGTTCTCGCATCGTGCGCAAACGATCGAGCAAGCGATGGCGTTGCACAGCCACGACCTCTGCCCAACATTGGCGCTCCTGATCGGAAGCAAACGCCCGAGTCTCTCGGTGTGGTTGTCCATCCACGATATCCCGTACCACGACCGATCCATCTTCCCAATACGCAAGGTCTTCATCTTCGATGAGGCGATCTTTCCAGGTCTGACGAAACCGTGCGAGATGTTCGGCATCGTGATCTTTGCGTCCCACCATCTGATTTTCTAGATGCGTCACCACACTCTGTGGTTGATAGACTACGCGATAGCCCAACTCCCACACGCGTATGCAAAAATCCACGTCTTCAAAGCCGTCTCGGTAGCCTTCATCGAAGCCTCGCAGGCGATCGAAAACGCTCTTTCTCACAGCCATGCATGCCCCTGTGACCGCCCAACGTTCTCGACGATGATTGACATAATCCGCATCAGCCGGCGCATCGGCATACAGACGATAGGGAGCACATTCTTCGCGCGCGATCACGAGACCGGCATGCCGGATCCGACCATTCGCATTCAGGAGTTTGTTGCCCACCACGCCGACCTCCTCATGGGTTTCCAATTCGGCGAGCAACGGCTCTAACCATCCAGCCTGTGGAATGACATCGGGATGGAGAAAGACGAGATATCGTCCTCGCGCACTCTTCGCTCCCTGGTTATAGGCCTGCGCGATCCCCAGATGCGCCTCCTCGCGGATCACCCGCACATTCCCGTTCAGCCCGTCCAGGGTTGCGATCGTATCTGTCGATTGATTGCCGACCACGATCACTTCGCACGGGATCGTCCCCAGAGTCTGAGACAAGCCGTGCAGGCACTGCCTGAGAAGATGATCCTGGCCTAAAACCGGCATAATGATCGAACACATCACTTCGCTTGTCGAGCGATCGCGTTCGAGATTGCGCACAAACGCCTCTTGAGCCTGGAGGATTTGTTGGTCTCCGTCCACCCAGTGCCGATAGCGACGATGAATCAATTTCACATTGGCGCAATATTCGGACTGCATGCGGCTGGTCATCGTACTGCCGTCGGTCTTCCAGGCGAATTCCGCGGTGACGGTTGGAATGTGAAGAAAGGGAAATCGTCGGCTCATGCGAATCCACAAGTCCCAATCTTCATGAGAGGACAGCGATTCATCGAACAGACCCGTTTCATCGAGGCAGGATCTCGCATGCATGACGCACAGCACGGGTATGTAGTTGTGCACCAGCATCAGCCGAGGATCGAACTCGTGCGAATACGGTACATCCCGCCCAATGGCGACATCGCGATCGCCGTTGTTGTGATAGAGAACCCGATGGGCATCGGTATACGCCACAGGAGCTTGGCCTTGCTCCAAGGCCTTCACGAGCGTTTCCAAATGATGAGGATAAAAGCGGTCATCGTCGTCCAGATAGGCGATATATTTGCCTCTCGCTAAGCGAAGGCCTGAATTTCTGGCCGCAGCGAGCCCGCGATTCCGTCCATGTTTGATATAGGTCATCCTGCCACGGTCATTGTAGCGATTGACTATGACTTCGACTTCACATTCACCGTCGTTAATGACGAGAATCTCAAAATCTTGGAATGTTTGCTTGAGGATGCTCTCCAGGCTGGCAGCCAATGTCTCCGGACGGTTGCATGTCGGCACGATCACCGACACCATGGGATCCGAATCCCCGGGTGACCGCCTGCGACGCCTGTTCGTATCCAGGGCATTGATAGAGGCAGAGGAGCATTGTTCCATGGGTTCACCTTTCGATGGGATTGCATGATGACAAGCGCAAGGTCGCGCCAGAACAGACGAGAGCGTCATTGTCGATGCGGGCTGGTACCGATGACCGAAGTCGAAACGCCCAAACCTGGTACAACGGAATTACAGATGTCGACTCATGAACCTCCTCTCCGGCCGGATCAAGATAGGTCCAGGTTTCAAGATTGAAATAGATCCGCTCACATCTCATGGCCTCGAAACCCGCAGCTTCGACGAGTCGCAAGAGATCGATCTCCCGGATCCAGTCCTCGACAGGCTGGTTAGGCGGACTCACCTTGCTCCATTGCTCGAACACTTCTCCGCGCGGCGTCGAAAGAATGAGCCAGCCCTTAGGCTTGAGCAAGCGCTTGAGCGTGGCGACAAACGCCGGTTTGTTTTCATCTGGAACATGTTCGATAACCTCGGAACTCACGACCAAGTCGTACGGTTCGAAGTCCGGCATTCGGATCAACTGGTCCGGATAGCAGGCATAAAACGTGATTTGCGGAAAAAGACGGCGCGCATACTCCACGACCGGCCCGACCGGTTCGACGCCATCGCATTTCCCGTACACCTGCATCAGATTCGTCAACCATCCTCGACCGCATCCCACATCCAACACACGGACGGGACCCCGACCGCCGAACCTCGTGAGCGTGTTCCACAAATCGAGTGAGCGTTGTATGACTGTCCAGCGAGCTTGCTCATCCTGATTGGGCGTGGGCGTCGACCAGACGGGGTTCCGCACAAAGAGCTCGATATAAAATTGTGTTTCTTGGAAATGATCGCCCTGATCGTTCGTGGTTTGTATGGACGGTGAGACACCCCCTCTTAATCCGAGATCGACTCGGCCGCTGGTTGTGACCCGCTCGTCCCTGCACGCGATGGTCGATGACTGGGAAGTCACGATGTCGGAGGATCTCTGTAATGCTTCCCCATTGGCTGAGGAGACCTCCAGGCCAGGTCCCTGTCGCTGTAGCTGGGTTCCAAAATCTCGTGCAAGATCATTCATGGCACGGACAACCTCTTCGGGCATCTCGAACCGCGCCTGCACCTGTCCGTATTCGATCAAATTGATCCATTCCTCGACGACACGTTCCCAGCGATAGCAGGCCCGCCAATGCCGGTAACCGGCCTGACCTAACCGATCCCGGAGTTCCGGATGCTGATCCAGCACTTCGAGAACCTGTGAAAACTGTTCAAGTTCAGCGATTATCCCACCCGCATAGTCCCAACACGCACCACAGGAAGGTGTCGCCACCCATGGGCGGTGGAGACTCATCGCTTCTAGGATCGTCACCGGAGCAATTTCAGCTTTGGAGGGAAGCACCACGACATCTGCAGCGGCAAGCGCTTTCCCGACTTGATCATGTGGAAGACCATGGATATACCGCACTTGTGGCAACTCGCTACATCGTTGGATGACCGTTTGCGCATAGCCTTGTGCAGCCGGGTCCTCCACCGGTGGATAGCCGATCAACATCACCCGCCAATGACGCGGCAGTGGTTCAAGGGCTTCCAGCAACCCTAGTTGGTTTTTGATCGGCAGTAGATTGGCCAGATGCACAATGACAAAATCGTCGGCTTCGAACCCCCATTGCCGGCGGAACGCTTGGCCATCGACACCGGAAAACGCAGAAGTGGCATTTGGCAGAAATTGAGGATCTCCCCCGAAACGCCTGACGATCTCGGAAATGAGGCCATCGCGCGTCAACGAAACGATACTTCGGGCTTTTTGAATGCCAGCTCGCATAACTGTCTGAAGTGTGGCGTCATGCTTCCACTCGGCATAGTCGTACTGATTGATTTGCGGCAGAATGATCAGGGACGTTGAGTCAGGAAGCACCCAATCAGCGGCCAAGATTTTGAAAAAGGGATGTCGAGGATCGCTAACCATCAAACATGCTCGATATTCACCGGATTCCATGCACGACTGCAGCCGATCGAGGGCATCAATCCGTTCCTGCTGAGTTCCCATCGAAAGAGCGTGAACCGTTAATGCGTTCACAGCTCGTTGCCTCTGCTGCGGTAAGGCTGTCGTCGCGATTTCCACGTCATAGCCATGCTCAGCGAGTTGTATGCCAAGATTTTCAGCCATGATTTCGACTCCGCCAACCGACGGAGGGAAAAACGGCGTGACGAGAAGGATTTTTTTTCGATGATGATTCGCTTGCTTCCCGATCGTCGACGCAGCATGGGCTTGCGTCGGCACAGTATCGGCTACCGAGTCGTTCGGATCGCGGCGATTGTTTTCATAAGATAAAGGCGAAGATACTCCACCGTTGTCCGAAAGCTGGAGCGGAGGAATCGGCCTTCGTTTCGGCATCGCGCTGGGCTCGTAGGGAATCGTCAAGGTGGCGGCATTCATCACGCGCTGCAAGACCTCGAGTTGCTTGAGCAGATATCTCGCGGCATCTTTTTCCCGATCTTCGGCGAAGGGGGCACTCACCAGGCCATCCATCGCTCCCAGCAGTGCAAAAAGCTGCAAGGGATCCCCCGTTGCTCGATAGCGCTCCGCTTTGCGCCGCAGGTCGGTGGTCACGACGTTCCATTCCCGAATGTCCTTTTCGTACATGCTCTTGTACCGCCGATAGATGCTCTCCGGTGTGTAGGCGGTCCCATGTTTGCCTAGAATCTTGTCATGGAGCGCCCATCGCAGTCCGCGGGCCGTGAGTTGTTCGAGAAAGTCCATTTCACAGGCCATCACATCGCCAAACTGCAAATCTTTGAGAGGCTCTATGCGATAAATCTTGATACCCTGAATCGCCCGGCCGAGATCCTCATCGAACAGATGAAAACAGACCATGCCGACGTCCTGCGGCATTGTGCTCATGACCGTCTCCATCGTCTGAATCGCCTCGGGGGATAGGATCATGTCCTCATCCACCTGCACAGCATAAGGGGTGCGACAGCGATGCAACATTTCTTGCAGGGCGGCGCTCATCGGCCGGTAACCGCGAATCACGTCGAGAATGAAGGTTATACCCCGCTGCCGGCGGAGACTTTCCATGCAGGCCGGGAACGTCAGATCATCGACCGTGAGCACAAAGACCGTCGTGCGTATGGAGGAGCGGGTGACGTCGGCCATCGGCGCTGCCTGCCTTTCCGGTTCTGCCGAACCCACAACTTCCGCGCCCGCTTCGGCCGGGGCACCGCTATCCGGGGGAAGAATTCGTCGGGAGGGAATCTCGAGAGTATGCGGTTTGCCGTGCTGGTCGTAGGGTTCAGGAGAAGCTGTGTGCGTCCCATCAGTCGATCGGATCCAGCGCTGTATCTCTTCGACCCGGCGCTCCAATGTATGGTGCTCGCGAAGTTTGCTTTGGGCCTTCATGGCTATGTCCTGTGCTGCAGCCCGGTTAGACAACAGCCACTCGAGGCGATCAGCAAGATCTTGGATGCGGCCAGATTCGAACAGCACAATCTCCTGACCGTCTTCGAACAAAGCGCGATTGAGTGGCCGGTCTGGAATGGCCCAGGAAACGACCGGGCGGCCAGCAGCCATGGCTTCGAAGACCCTTCCACCATAAAATTTCGCCAACGTCGGGAGATTGACCACCACCGGCCATGTGCGCAGTTCGGCTATCCACTGCATGAACTCTCCGTATCGGAGCTGGTGAAGCATTTTGACATACTGGGTAAGATCAGCGGTTGTTCCAAATTCCCCGCGCGCCAGCCCATGGGCCATACAGCGTTGCAGGTCATCGAACAACTTGGGAAAAGCCGACGAGGGTGCTTGAGCAAACTGAAGTTTTCCTGCTAGCACTGGGTGGTGCAACAGGAATTCCCTGTCTCCATAAGCTGCGCCATGAAACACAGCGTGCGTGTATTTGGGGCGACTATCCGGAGTGACAATGTGCGCCTGTGGCACCACACCAGGAAGCCACATCGTGGGAATGCCCAGCCGCTGGCCGAGTTCGGCGGCATCGGCTTCATCGCAGGCCAAGACATGCGTCAGCGCCTCGCACTGAGCCAGAACGAGGCCTGGCCGTTCTGCCAGTGATGGATAGCGTCGAATGGTCTGCTCGTCATATCGCATCGATTCTGCCAACAAGCCGATCCGCACCGGAGCTACTGTCTTCACCCATGCAAGAAATTCTGGCGAGTACGGATAATGCAGCAACCAAAGCCACACTTGATCGAACGAAGTGTTGTCGTACAGACGGCGGAGCTTCGTTAACCAATTCGCCGAGGGAAAAGCCGCCAATTCAGGAATGGCCGGTACTGCGACCACTTCCATCCCCCATTGCTCCAATGCCCGTACAAGACCAGCATGCATGGGATAAGTCCATGGCCGAGCCGTGTGCCACTGAAAAAATTCAAGTTGGATGAGGAGCGCCTTCATGGCGAGCTTTCCAAGCGCATCATGAGTTGCAGGAGACTCTGCCAAGCCATTCTCCAGCTTCTCGGGATAAGCTATGCAAAATGGGGATTGTTGGGGGAGCCATAGTGTCCGGCATGTGCAGCCTTCTTCGTCGATCCAATGTGAATAAACTCAGGGGAACCACTTGCCGGAGGTGTCGGCACATCCGATATAGAAGATCGCGCAGAATCATGGATAAGGCGTTCTTCAAGATTGAAGGCGCCAGAATCCTGTCTGTGTGATCGTTCAAAATGCGGAGCGCGATGGCAGAGCCGATGGCGGGCCAACTTAGATAGAGCTAATCGAGCCACACGAGCGAGTGTCAGCGCTCCGCCAAGCAGACCTTGTTTTTTGAGCATGGGTCTCCACCGCCACGGCGCAGAATAAATCTTGACAAATCCTTCGTTTTGCAAATCCACTAGATCGTCAGGCGTCAATCCGTTCACGGTCGTGACCGCGCTTCCATATCTCCGGTATTCCGAAAAATCTGTCGTCATCAGACTGACGCCGTGTGAGCCTGCGAGTGCCATCTCGTGAAACTCGGTTCCTGGATACGGGACCGCAATGGCAAAATTCGCCTGTTTCACATCGCGAGACCGTCCCAGGAATTCCAGCGTTTCGCGCACCGTCTCTCGGGTTTCCCCAGGCAATCCGATCATGACGGAATTCAACGCCTCGATTCCGTATCGATTACAGATGGCGTTCGCACGTACATAGTGTTCGAGCGGAACCTGTTTTTTCATGGTCTTGCGAATCTGAGCATTGACGGATTCCAGACCAAAGGACAGCCGGATCAATCCGCTCCTGGCCAGTCGAGCGATCAGCGCTTCATCCACGAGGTTCGCGCGTGTGCTCCCTTCGAAGGTAATCGAGAGGTTGGCGGCATCGAGGCGATCGCAGATTTCCACGATATGCTCCCGCCACAACGTCATGACATCATCGACAATATAGAAATGAGTGATGCCAAACCGTTCCACGACCTCCGCCATTTCCTGAACGACCGACTGTGGCGAACGAACGCGCATTGAGGTGGTTTTGAGTGCCTCCGAGGCGCAGAAGATGCATTTCCAGGGGCATCCCCGCATTGTCTGGATCGACGTGAAATTCTTCCGTCCCTGCAAGGTGCCCAATTTATACCTGGCCATCGGAAGCAAATGCCTGGCAGGGAATGGGAACCGATCGAGATCGGAAATGGTGTCGGGCATACCCGTGGTCACTACGGTCCCATTTCGGCGAAAGAGCAAGCCTTTGACCTCGGCCAGGTCTTTTCCCGATTCATAATGGGCCAGGAACTGAGGCCAGCTTTCTTCGGCTTCATGCACGAACGCGAAATCGAAGACCGGCAAAAATGCCTGCTCTTTCATGATGGTGATATGAGGTCCGCCAATGGCGATCGGCAAGTGTGGCGCTCGTGCTTTGACCAGTGCTGCGACGGTTTTGCTGAGATGAAAGAACGGACTCGTAGCCGTCAGCCCGATCAGATCCGGCTGATGGGACAACGCGGTTTCGACCAATTGTTCATGGGAGAACCCTTCCGCTTCGCCATCGATGATGGTCACACGATGGCCATGCTGCTCAGCGATCGCTGCCAGCAAGGCGAGATTCAACGGTGGCCATGTCGATGACCGTCGGGCGAAATAGCTGACGAGACCGCCATAGGCCCCGGTCCATGACGGAAATAACAAAAGAATGTGCATCAGTGCCCTCGCAGACGGTTCACGGCATGATGAAAGATTGGCATACTATCGCTTTTGGTTTTGGTGGTGGTTAGTTACTGTATCGACAGATTCTTGCTTTTTCTTTAACACAGACGTACTTGCAAACATGCTCTCTTTTGGTATTTCTTAACCTAGGAAGGTCAAGAATTCATGAATAGGGGAAAAATTGTCTGACGAGACAAGCGAGGGGATTGGCGCACAACCAGTCAGTGATGGCTCAACGATGGAGGCGTTGAGGCCATGCTTTTGGACGATTGATCGAGCACCGATAAGTTTTCCTGAGCGTCCACACAAGACGGATCCATGCGAAGCGCGGTCTCCCAGAATGTTTTGGCTTCCGGCAGCCGACCAGCCTTATAATATTCCACACCCAAGAGATTCCGGAGCCTCGCACCATCCTGAACGAGAAACGCGCATTTACCTATCAATTCTCGGATTTTCCCTTCCTGCTCCGCGAACCTCCCTTCCAACTCCTGTAAGAGATCGGCATGCTGTTCGAAGACTTCGACATATTTGAGAATGGTATGGATGGCGCTTTCGGATTCTTTTTCGACCGACAGCCATGCCGAGGAACAGGCTCCCATGTGATGGCGTATCGGCTGCGTCATCGACCATCGATGATGGTCGCACGTCTGCCGAATCACCCATCGCGCAATATCAAGAGCGCTGGCTTTGTGACGCGGTAACGCGTCATTCCACTGAGGATCAAGATTGACATAGTACACATGATCAGAATCACCGATCACATGGAGATCGTCTTGATCAGGACACACACGAATCATATAGTCCAGTCCATCGATCCCTAGATCTTTACTCCATCGATATTGCTGGCCGGTTGTCGGGAACGAAAGCAGCGGATGCAAATGAATACCTCGTTGAACCAGCCCTTCATTGGGTACGGACCAAAAAAGGAATGCAGGCCAACGTCGATTAAAAAATTCGGAGTTCCATAGATACGTCTGATTGAAAGGGTGCCAATGTTTGAACACCAACTCGACGAGTTCACGAGCATGCAGGGGTAAGGAGACATCGTGTCCCTTGTCGGCGCATGGGTGGATTTCCCGGATGAAGGATTCACCGATCACGCGCAAACTCCCTGTAAGGACGAGTTTTTTCCCTGACGAGGCGAGATCGAGCAAGGTTTGCATACCCCCGTCTGCGAGCACCAGATCCGGTGCCAGCACGACTAATCCGGCACCGATTTGTGCCGCCCGTTGGACGCTGTGCGCATGGCAGAGCGACATGACGTCGTATTTGCTGATAGCCTCAGCTTCATAGCGAGCAATGAGATTGTCAATTGGATGAATGTAGGGCTGGACCATGTTCGCTAATTGCCGAAAAGCAGGGCACATTTTGATGACCGCAGCATCGTTCGTTGTGGTAAAAATATGGTATTCCCCCTGCAGAGTGTGCGATTGGCCGAACAAGCCGAGATTGCCTGGCGCAAGATGAGAGGGCAATCCGACTTGCATAAACCACTGGGTATAGGTTTTCCCCCACACGCACGAGGTGAAGACAAATCGACAGGGATTGCTCATTACAGACATTCCTTTTTCAATCCGTTAATGAACGGTGTGAAGCAAGACTCGTCCAGCCAAACCTTCTGATGCGCATACCACGGCACAATTGATCTCGTGCAAGGGAAACACATGCGTGATGACTCGTGACATTTGTTCAGATATGATGGGGTAGACCTCGACGAGTTTCGAAAGATCGGCGTCAGGCTCCGCCCCGCCTCCCCATGTTCCGCACAGTCGCTTTCCTCGTATCAGGTCGTAAGGATCCACTTGTAGAGTCATACCTCGTGGAACATTGCCAGCCAGTAGGCACACACCACCATTCGTTCGAGTCACGCCCAGCGCTGCTTCCATGGCCTGCTTGTCTCCTGCTGCCTCGATGGCATAATCCACCCCCTGATCAGATGTCAGGGCCCGAATGCGAGCGATCGGATCTTCCTTTGCAGCATTGACAACATGCTGCACGCCCAATGCCTGCGCATGGTGGAGTTTCGTCTCGCGAACATCGACGCCAAACACGATGGCCCCTCGCGCTCGCGCCATGATGGCCGTACTCAACCCGATACCGCCTAATCCGAAAAGCGCCAATGTCGAGCCCGATCGAACACCCAGGGCCCGATCGACCATGCCCATGGCCGTCAACATGGCACAACCCATGATCGCGGCTTCCTTGACCGGCACCCATTGAGCCACTGGTGTAACCCGATTTTCTGAAACAATGGCGTGCGTCATGAAGGTGCTGACTTTCCCGGCATTCACTCGACCGAGTGCACTGGAATATTGTGCGGGCTCGGCATCCATGCCACACCCTTGTATCCATGACAACACCACGCGATCTCCAGCGCGCACCTTGGTGACCTGTTTCCCGACGTCCAAAACTGTCCCCACTCCCTCATGGCCAAGAACATGCGGGAGATACGGGTCGGGGCCTTTCGCACCGCGAATTTCCAACAATTGCGTGCCACAGAGACCGCCATAGGCGATCTCTACCAGGACTTGACCGGCTTTCAAGGCAGGGAGCCCCAAGCGCTCGATCCGCAATGGCCTCTTTGGTTCAACGAGAACGGCCGCATAAACCTCCATGCGCGTGTTGTCTCCCTCCAAGTATGCGCTGGGAAGGTGATTCGCTTGAGATCAGAACCAGCGCAAGGTTTTCACTTAGTCAACAAGAAACCAATAATAATCACCGCCATACCCGATCTCGTTGAACAACGCAATCCACTCCTCAACATGCAAATAGGTCAGCGCGGTCAAATTCCATTTCATCAACTGCTCTCGTTCTCGGTCATTTCGCCAGGCATCCATTGTGACGAACGCATGGTGTTTGGACACACGTTGAATTTCCTGTAATGCACGTTTGCATTCCTCGATCGGGAGATTGTGGACGGTATTGATCGAGATAACGAGGTCAAAGGAGCGATCAGGAAAGGGCAAGGCCTTGGCATTTCCAACACACAGAAAGGGACGGATGGATGCAGGGCTATGAGCGATGGCGTATGGGGAGATATCGATACCTGCAAACGTTGCCTGCGGCAAAAATGCTTGAAAATCGTAAAGCATAAATCCTTTGGCGCACCCGACATCCAAGACACTGCAGTCTTCAGCCAAATCATAGAATTCGGCAAATCGCCTCACCGTAGCTTGCCAGAACTTTGGATGATATCGATAACCGCCATATCCCGTCAGACGATCGCCATCAAAATATTCCTTTCCAAAATGACGGGCCACACCGCGGTGCTGCTCGGTAATGCATTGGCCGCGTTCTTCGACCGGCCGTTTGACACGCGGATAACGATCAAGAAGGTTGACTTCAGCCATGACAGACTCGCCTCCCTTGAGTGCTCATATCCTATGGGCTTACGCATTCACCTGAGCGAGGTGGACGTCGGGCGATGTGCATCGGGCACCCATGACAAACGGCTGGAGAAGCCTTCAAAAAGGCAGCACGCCATTGTTGGGCTTGTTCCGAAGCGAACACTTCGCCAAAAGGAGCCTCCAGAAGGCTGCCAAATGAAATGATCGCCGAACTGGTAATACGGCAGCACGGAGTCAGATGGCCATCGACCGTCACGAATGGCTCTTTCCAAGGCTTTTGGCACAATGCGGGAGAGGGGAAAAACTCGCCCAGACGTACTCGTAGATTGGGAAACTGCCTGGCGACCGTTGGGATTTCGTTCACAAACCATGCCCGCTGTTCCCACGGAATGCATCCCTCGGGGTTTCCGAGATCATCGTAGGGTTGCAAATGAACCGTGAACGGTCCGAGAGCATCGAGGGTGCAAAACAGGTCGGGAATAGCATGGATATTCTTTGTGCTGACCACGGTTCGAATCTCAATTTGGCCGGGACGAGCTTGTACCAGTACGCGGAGCCGCTCCGCTAATTCCCGAACCTTGGTCCCCGCTCGCAATTCAGCGGCGAGATATTGATCCAATGAATCCACGGACACCGTCAACGAGGCGAGGCCCTTGTCGAACAGTTCCAAGTAGTATTCGACTTGCCGTGCAGAAATGTCGCTTGTCAGAAGGACTCTTTGAAACTTGGTCTCCTTTGCTGCGATAGCAATGAGCTCAGGCAATCGAGGATGCAAAGATGGTTCCCCGACTCCATAGAGCAAGACATCGGTAGTCGGCGGGAGACCGTCGACAATCCGCCGAAATTCCTCGACGGCCATATGCCGATTTTTCCACTGTCCTTGATTCATCAAGATGGTGCGATAACAGCCGGCACAGGAAAAGTTGCAATAGGTGGTAATTTCGATATTGATGTTATCGAGACGGTGGCTGTCGATTGCTTCCGATGCACTACCGGCGAGACGTTGGACTTGCTCCGTGGCGGTCCGCGCGACATCGTCCAGCTTCAGAAGGCGACCCAATTGGGCACACAGTTCCCAGAGGGTGATATTGCCTGGTTGGCGGTGCAGTGCATTGACGATCGTTTCCAACGCTTCGCGACCGCGCCCTTGAACCCGATAGACCTCAGCTAAGCCTTGCACAGCCGACACATCGTCAGGATTGAACGTCAGTGCTGTGCGAAACGATGCGGCGGCGGCCGCATACTCCCCATTGCGATATTCTGCGAATCCTAAAGATCGATAAAGATCAGGATGCGTAGCCCCATGGGCAATCGCCTGCCGATACACAGCCACGGCATCAGCAAAACGCTGGACACCTACTAACGTCGAACCCAGCTCTCGATAACCTTCAATCTGATATGGGTTCTCGCCAATGGCTCGCTGAAAACACGCTAGCGCCAATTGGACATTCCCGTGTCGCCGGGCCTGACGGCCTTGTTCTAGATATGTCGTTGCAGTCATGAACATCGTGGACGCGGTGACGCAGGCATTCCCTTCATCCTCTGTTCCCTAGAAAGCGGAAGCCTGACGCAACGGCGTGTCAAGAAGCGAGTCATCGTTCAACGGGCAATTGAAGAATCTCGGAAAGACACTCATCAAGGGTCGTCAACGATCCATCGTAGTCAGACCGGAGCTTGTGAGTATCGAGCGTATTATTGAGCGGGCGTATTTCCGACAAGTTCAACTCAGCGATCGAACATCGTTCAATGCGTGCTTCGGCCTGTAACCGCTTCGCGATTTTTAATCCTAATTCATAGCGAGTCATGGACTGCGGTCCCGCAACGTGATAACACCCGCGCCGATTGGTTCGTATGCACCACTCAATGATGCGCGCGACATCTTGCACATACGTGGGAGTGATCATTTGATCAACCGCACAGCGGACGCGCTCTCCATATTGGAGTCGTCTGACAGTGTCACCGATCGGCGAGCGATCGTCCGGCGTAGTTGCATACAATTTACTGAGCCGCAAGATGATCCAGGGTCGGTCCTGACCGAGCAAGTAATCTTCGACGATTTTCTTCTGTCGTCCATATTCCGTGCTGGGATTCCGAGGATCATGTTCCGCATAGTTCCCCGAGATCCCTGCAAAGACGAGATCTGAGGAACAAAAAATCGGGACAACATGGTGGTGGAATAATTGTTCAATGAACTCGATGGTGTGCACCACATTGAACCGATATGAACCTGCGACGTCTCGAGCACACTGATCGAGACCCGAGATCGCACTGCACAACACTGCCCATGAGACGTTACGGAAGCGAAATGGGAATGGCTTTACTGGCTCGCGCAAATCGATACAGACATCTGCGCCAGGGCGGTGCGAACTTGTCACGACGGTATACCCGGAGCGCACCAAATGCGCCATGACATGTCGACCAAGCAATCCCTGAGAACCGATAACCGCTATCATGCCCCACCTCAGGCGATGCGGGGCTCCATTTCTCGATACAAGCGGGGGCAGTGAATGAGCTCATGAAATGAAAACGGCCCGTGATAATTCGGGAAAAAGCTGAAAAACGTTTCTTTGGCATGGTCCCGAAGCTCGTCGAGCTGCTGAAGGGTCAGCCCAACCATTTGGGCATATTTCCGGCAGCGCTCTTCTGTCCCGAAATTGATACGATCCCAATCGAATGCTCGAATGACACCCAATTCATAGGGCTGAAACTCCTCGGTGTGATAGAGAGCGACGGTGCGTTTGATTACCCGATTGATAGCCTCTTGATCGAAGCCTTCTTGCCGGTTCATCACCTGCTTCATCAATCTGGTCCCGACCATGGGGGTCGCGATGGAAAAGACGGAGTAATCGAGCTGCGGATGATGTTCGGCAAAATTCAGCGTATCCAAAATTTCGGCTCGCATTTCTCCGGGCATGCCCACGACAAACATTCCAATCAGCTCGATGCCCAAACGACTGGCCCATTCGACAACGCGATGGTGATGATCGACGGTCGAATACTTTTTTCCAATGATGCGCTTGAGCACTCGGTCATTGCCCGATTCAAACGGACAAATCAGACGATACATACCCGTTTCTTTCATCGCCGCCAGCGACGTAGGCGTCAAGGGCCACAATGGCATGCCTTGTGCGACGAACCAATGAAATTTGAGGTTGTGTTTGACCAAGGCATTGGTGAAATCCAAAACTTGCGATTCCGTCTCTGCAAAGAGATCGTCAAAAAAATGAATTTCCTCGACACCCTCGTCAAGAGCTGATTCGATCTCCCGAATCACCCGCTCCATAGGCTTTCGCCGATATCGTTGTTTTTCTCCACGGAGCGGCGCCACACTGCAAAAGGCACACCGGAGAGGACAGCCACGAGAGGTCATGATATCCCGATACCGCGCACTCTTTTCCGGATAGCGAATTTTTCCAAACTCCAGCACAGCGGCATAACGGTCGCGATGCTCTTGATCCAAAACGGCATAATCCGGGATGGGTATGGCGGCGATGTCCACCGAACCATACGATGAGGTAGTAGAGATTTCATCGCCTCTGCGATAAGATAAGCCTGGGATACCGCTTAGATCTCCTCCGTCCCGAAGGGCTTCCAAAAGCTGTCCTACGGCGAAATCGACTTCCCCTCTAATCGAATAATCGCAAATGCCGGCTTTCACCGCTTCTCCTGGATAATTCGTCGCATGGCCACCTGTCAAAATCGTGACCACAGATGGATTCTCTTGTCTGGCCAGGTCAAATACGTACTTGCCATTCCAATCTTGAGCGGTGGCAAATGTCAAAATGGACTGAACCATCACAACCGCATCAGGGCGAATGGTTTTGAGTCGGAAAGCCAGCTTTTCAAACCGTTCATGTCGATAAATACCCAGATCCAGGAAACTCACCGCAAATCCACGAAGCTGCAAATCCGTCGCCACACTGACTGGCTCGACAGGGGTCACGAGCCGATAGGACTCGATATCTGGCCGAGAAAAACTTGTCTCTTCCGTGTCATGCTGGAGAACCAAAGGCGGGACTACAATCAACACTGTTTTCATCGATAGCCCTCACGAAGCAACCACGGGTACCCTCGATGCAGCCGTTTGGGCAACACGCTCCGTTCTCTTGCCTATCGATACCGTCCGATACAACCGTTTAACATGACTTCGCAGCAATATTCGTCCCAGTCCCGTCAAAGAGGTTCCATACTGTCGCAGATAGCCTTCCATCATTCCCTTTTGGTCCGGCGTGTGATGAAAATGCAACGTTGTTTCCTGTCCTTGCGCATAGAGATGCGGGTCCCCATCAAACCGATCAGCGGCAAAGTCCAAAAATCGATAGTGAAATGTTGCGTCATATTCGGGTTCGGTGTCGATCAAGCACAATTTTCTGTACAAACTGAATTGCTTCAATTCACGAAGATACACGGCATCGCAATCCGTTAAAGAGGCAGCTGACATCAATACGCCTTCAGCAACCGAAAACGCCGCATCGTGCAGTGCGTCCATATGATAAAAAATCCGAGCGCACGATATTTAAAAAGCTCATTATTGCCTTTTTCTTCGGAAATGTATTGTTGGACTGCTCGAGGATCGGCGAGTTGATCCAGCAACTCCTCTGGCGACAAGGACAGAGCGTGGATGGTTTCCCTTCGAAAGCCGGTATATATTTCGGTTAAGACCGACGACGCTTCGGTCAGAATATGTTCATGCACAGCTTCGAGAAATTGTGAGGGTCTTACGTTTTTCCATTTGAGGAATTGAATCAGCTCCTCGAAGACTCCACCGTTATAAAATAATTCAACGGTGAGATTAAATTCTCGACACGTCACATAATCCGAAAAGCTCAATGTGTCATTCGCCACGCAAATCTCTTCAATCTCGCCGCACGCAAACTGTTCGTGAGCGAAGCGATAACAGCCGAAATTTCTCGGCATCACGCGAAATCGGGTTTTCATCCGGTAACGCTGGCGACACTCGGGACGCGCTAATTCTGATCCTGGCAACATCATCAATTGATACATGCGGATCACATTCACATCCGCATCAGCCATCGACAGAATGGAGTGTCGATGGGCGGACACCGAATCTCCGGGCAGTCCCAAAATGATTTCGGAGTAACTATTGGCGCCGATTCGACCAGCGTTCTTGGCTACCGTGATCAGTTGATCAATCGAGATATTGGATCGCTTGATGTTCTGGAGCACTCGCGGATCGGAAGATTGTATGGTTGCCGAAAAGCTCATGGCTCCCTTCACCAACTCCGCGACCTCGAGAACACGTTCCTTGTTATTTTTTCCGGTAGACACATGAATATAGCGAGGCCATCCATAGACGTGTTGAAGCTCCGAAAGATACCGGGCAACCGCCACATCTTCTTTGAACATCCCGAAGTTCGAATCCACGATGATCAGGTCGGGGACCGTGGCGCGTTCCGCGATATAGGTCAAATCATCGATGACCCGTCGAGAAGAATAGCAATGGACCTTGTTATAGTAATCTTGGCCTTCTGTACAAAACGTACACCGAAATGGGCACCCCCGATTGGTTTGCAGCATGGGGATCAGCACCCCGTCAAAAAACTTGTCGCAACGGCCCGTCAAATAGGGCGAAGGGATTTCATCCAACTGTGTAATTCGGCCGGCATGCTCGCCGTGAATCAGCGTGCCGTGAACGAGATAATGCACACTGGGGATCGGGCGATGGGTTTGTTTGAAGACCTGAACATTCCAATCGCAACTCTCCAGCTCTTTTAAGAGTGCTAGCAAAGCTCGCTCTCCCTCGAATTGAATGTAAAAGTCGATGGCTTGATGTTGCTCCAGAAATCTTCGTTGCTCATCGAGCGTCAGCGGATAGTTGGGGCCGCCAAAAATGACGACGGTGTCAGGGGCAATCTGTTTCAGTCGACGAGCGAAAGCATAGGCCAACGAACAATTCCATGAGTAATTGGAAAAACACGCGATATGAGGAATGCCTTGATCCAAATATTCGCTGAAATCGGATGGATACTTGCAGACGAAGATATCCAATGCGCCATCGAAATACCGTTCAGCGTACGCAGCAACCAGGCACACACCATACGGAAAGGTATTTGAGGCGACCAACTGACCGGTATGCGTCAAATCAGCAAAACTGATTCGTCGGACCACAGATTTCGCTCTCCAGCTGTTTCTGACCAAGCGATCGATCGTTTCGGTTGATTTTCGTTGATTCTGGCAGCAGGCCTTTTCTTACAACGCCGGTTCGTTTAGACACGTAGTTCCACACCCATTGCCAACAGATAATGTGCCATGGGATAAAATCCGGTATGGACGACCTCGTCATTCATGGAGAATAAAAAGATGTGTCGAAAGTATGGGACCAACAACGTCTGAAGCGTTTCCGCGCTTTTCAAATTAATGTGCCCTTGGGCCGCGAACGGGCTCGCATAGACGCTGGCCGTGATATTGGGCGTTCCAATGATGCATACCGCATGTTGGATAAGCGACTGACAGAGATGCGTCATGAAGCGATGCTCCCGTTCCTTGGGAATATGCTCGATGACGTCCAGGGAATATGCTGCCTCGAATTTCTCTTCTAGCCCGCTCTCCGTCATGTCGTGAATTTTCAATGTAACGCCTTGTTGTTGTTCAACGGCCAATCGACGTTGGGCATCCGCCACGACCTGCGGCTCAAGATCGATACCGCAGATAGACTCAACCGTTTGTTGTACAACCCTCATGCCGAAGGCATCGCCGCATCCCACCTCCAAGACGCGACGTTTGCCGGAAAGCATTTTGGCGCAAAATTTATATCTGGCCAAAAGGAATCCGAGGTGTCTCGGGTCATCCCGCCAAAGATGACTCGTCCAAGGGCCCAGTTGAACTCCCCCTTGTGCAAAATACCGATCAAGTTGTGCTTGATTCTGTTTTTCTTTAGCCGTTACAGACATGCAACTTTTTCCGCAGAGCGAGCCCGGCGAGGCGTCCCAAATTGCCTCCTCACTCGATTGACGATACCTTCTGCACTCAGTCCCAAGCCACGACAGTGGTCCTCATAGGATCCATAACCCCTTACGAATTCGTCCGGTATTCCCAAGTTATCAATCTGAATCCCGGTCTCCATGCTCAGAACCCGCAATATATCGTCTCCGAGCCCTCCACTGCGCATGTGTTCTTCGATCACTAAGACTCTTTTGGTCTTTCTGGCACTGTTCAGGACCAGTTCCGTATCGAGCGGACGAATCGTGTGAAGATAGACAACCTCCGAATCCCATCCATCGTTCTGGAGCAGCGATCGTGCTACCAACGCATTGTTCAGCTGTGGACCAGTGGTCACAAGGGTCAAATTTGTGCCTGCACAGAGGCGAATCCCGCGTCCCAACGTCAGATCTTGTTCCTCAAATATCTGTCCATGACCATGAGCAGGCACGCGAAAATAGGTCATGCACGAATTGCGATAACTTTGGCGAAACAGCACGTCGAATTCTACGGGGCTCCCGGGATAGACGATTTGCGTGCCGGGCAACGTTTTTAACAGCGCAAAGTCGCCATAACAATGATGCGTACAGCCGAGATTGGCGTAATCGAATGCACTGCCCACCGTCACGATATTGCCACCGAGCCGGTGATACCCAAAATCCAATTTGATTTGTTCGAACGCCCGCTCAACGAGAAAAGGGGCAATGGTATGGATGACCGGTCGGAATCCCAATTTCGCCATTCCGGCTGCCATGCTCGCGATGGTGGCTTCACAAATGCCCACATTGAGGTAGCGCCCGGGACACCGTTTGGCAAACGGCTGCAACAGAAAATGGCTAATATCGCCGACAAGCACAACCAGCGATTCATCCGCTTGCCCGAGTTGAAGCATTGTCTTGGCAAACTGTTCCCGAATCGAAGGCGCGGTCATGCGAGAGCTTCCATTATTGCTTGGTATTCACGTTCATCAGGGATACGATGATGCCAGTGCCCGTGCCCTTCCAAGAATGGCACGCCTTTGCCTTTGATCGTTTTTGCAAGAAGAACAGAGGGGGTGCCTATTCCTTGAAACGACACATGTTGGAGCGCGGCAACAATGTCCGCTTGAGAATGGCCATCGATGACGCGTGTCGACCATCCAAAGGCGTTCCATTTGAGCGGAAGATCGTCCTGTGGCAATAATTGGGCCGCCGAACCGTTCCAATCGACAATCACGCAGAGATTGCCGAGCCTTAGATTGGCCGCGACATGCGCAGCCTCCCAAATCGTCCCTTCATGGCATTCTCCATCGCCAACCAGGACGATCACTCGATTGGGCATCTGGCGTAGGCGAAGCCCATACGCAATCCCCACCGCAAATGGAAACCCGTGCCCCAACGATCCCGTTGAGGCTTCCACTCCGGGCACTTGTGTGCAATCAGGATGCTCTCCCAAAATCCCGCCAGATCGACAAAAGCGATCGAGATCCTCTCGGGAAAGAAACCCGAGACGCTCCAGCACGACATACAGCGCCAAGCAGCCATGCCCTTTGCTCAGAATAAAATAATCTCGATGAGGCCAATTCGGAGATCGAGGATCGACTCGGAGTACGCGTTCGTAGAGCACTTGAACGATGTCCAAAATAGAAAACGCACTGGGAATATGTCCATCTCGGCCTCGATAGACCATCTCGACAATAGTTCGTCTGAGATCGTTGTTATGCCGCATAATGTGTCCTAAATGTGACCAAAATAACTGCGTCCTTGTCCTCCATCGATGGGAATGACCGAACCAATGCAAAAGGACGCATGATTGGAACACAGAAACGCAACCATTTTGCCGATCTCGTCGGGCCGCCCGAATCGTCCGATCGCCATCCGCTTCTCCAGATACTCGCGAACATGCTCGGGCTTTTCCATTGACGCCATATCCCAATAGCCACCCTCCGTAAACACCGCACCCGGGAGAACGACGGACACCACGATGCCGTCACGCGCGAGTACGCGCCCCAGACTCCTGCCGTAGGCAATCAGCGCGGCCTTGGCACTGCAGTACGGAACAGGACCATGGTTCTCCATGCCCGCGATCGATCCAATCAATACGATCCGTCCCCAACCCTGACGCTGCATAATCGGAATACAGGACAGGTTGAGCTCAATGGCAATCTCAAGATTCAGGCGAAACACCCGGCGCCACTCTCGAAGAGAACAGAACGGATCGGTAACACCCAGCGTGCCGCCCACATTGTGGACCACGATATCGATCGGGGAAAAAGAACGACGGCTCAACTCCTCCATTACCCGTAAGGGCGCATCCTCCTCCGTCAAATCTGCAATCACGCCTACGTGATCGCCTCTCGAAGACGCGATCGCTGATAGAAGACGATCTACATCGCGCTGAGTCCGGGATATCGCAGCGATCTGTACGCCTTCTTGGGCTAAACATTCCGCAATGTTCCGTCCCAGACCTCGTCCTGCACCCGTGATCAATGCTCGTCGTTGGCGTATTCCCAGTTCCATGGCACATCCTCGTCCTGTCAACTGACGAGCGGCAGGGGATAGACGACCTGTCGCGCGCCTTTTTGGAAGCTCCGATGCAAGAGACTCCTTCCGCTCTCCGGTGCCGTGATCATGACCGTGGACGTTGTCCACGGGAGATCATCGGGCGAACAAATGGATAATGGTAAATTGGCATAGCTCTTTCCATGTTTCGTCCGGTCGTCGTCGACGATAGCCTGGAAATACGAGAAATCCGTTTCGAGATGATAGGCGAGAACCGGCAACATGGGAGAGGCACCATATCCAAATTGAAGATCGTTGGATTCCCGTTCAAGCACGTCACGAGTGAGACGCAGGTGCTGTTTAAATGAGGCATACCGATTGACGATCGTTTGTGGAGTCAAGCAAGTTGTATCCAGGGCTTGAACAGTGTCTCTCGTAGCTGTCGTGTTTTTTTGAAAGGCCACCATGACGGATCCCCAGTGATGAAAATTTTCTCGATGTCCACGGTAGATCCCGCCGACCTCGTCGATCAGGCGAAGAAGGGAATGCAGGGTGAAATACTGGACATGTTCGTGAAAGATCTGATCGAATCGGTATCGTTTCAGCAAGGACGAAAATTCCGGGATTTCGACAAGAAACAGCGCGTCAGGCGCAGCACTTTGCATAAGCTGATGGAGCACCGCACGCGGATCGGAAAGATGTTCCACCACATGCCGGCAGACGATGAGATCAGGAGCCATTTCGGAAAAAGGAACATCCGAGATCTCCTCGATATAAGCACCGAGGACCTGGATATTCGGCTCGATAAACTTTCCGTCTTGATCGGCCCACACAGGATCGATGCCGATGCACCGTTCCGCTAAGGGGGCCAACAGCCTGGTCAGATGCACATCGTTGCATCCAACATCCAGTATCGTACGAAAGCGTCCCGGTCCAATAAGCTCACGAAGGAACGCGACAAAATGCCGAATGCCGTCTTGAGCCGTCGTGGTCATCGATGTGCGAAAGGCATAGTGTCGACCATAGAGGAGTTCCCTCGACACTTCGTGTTTGAGTCGACCATGTCGACACTGCTCACACCATAGAAATTCCTGATCGATCCCCTCACACGCCGCACGCTCTCGCCCCGAAGGGCACAATAATCCCGTGAGGGGAAGCGCGGGTAAATCGATCAAAGGTACCACGCTCGCTCTTTGACAAAGAGCGCATCGCTGCGCTGTCGAAACTCTGGGATCGCCCATCGTGATCACATCAGTCATCGCTCACACCCCCTCTCAATCCCTCGATGCATCATTCGCTCAACCGTTGGTTTGTACTCGCTGACCGATGCTCACGCGACATGACGATACTCTCTGGGGTTGCGCACGATTTCGGGCCAATAGGCTTCCACCCACTCGATCGTTTGCTGTAAACCATCGGAAAAGGTGATTTTGGGAAACCACCCGAGTTCCTGCTCGCTGCGCGTCGAGTCAATTTGATATACCGCGTCCTGACCGCATCGCTCTTCGACTTCCACGGTGGATTTCTCGAAGTCCTTCCCCAGAAGCATGCACAACCTGCGCACCACATCTCGCACAGCAATACCGGCAGGCGGAGAAAGATGATAAATGTGTCCGATTCGGCCTTTCTCCATCGCGAGGAGCTCGCCGCGGGATACATCCCGAATATGGATGTAGGATTTGACAGCTCTCCCTCCTCCATGAAGCTGAATTGTTTCGCCCAATTTCAACGCGATGATGGTACGGGGAATCAATTTGAATAATTGCTGATGCGGCCCATAGACATTGGTCGATCGAATCATCACCAGCGGGAAATTGAACTGTTTGACGAGCGTAAACAGAAAGAGATCCCCGGCTGCCTTGGATACGGCATACGGAGTGCTGGGATTGAGCGGGGCCGATTCCGTAAGCCGGGTCCGACAAGTTCCGTAGACCTCAGGAGAAGAAATGTGGACATAACGCTTCAGATAGGCGCGCTCTCGGAGAGCATTGGTCAATCGACTCAGTGCCACCACGTTCGTTTGAAACCAGTGTTCTGGATAGCACCAACTGGGTGCTACTTCGCTTTGCGCCGCGAAGTTCACGACATAGTGCGGCTGGAAGTCATCCAACAATTGGAGGATCCGATGATGCTCTTTATTGAGATCGAGTTGATGAAACGTAAAATTGTGCGAGCTGTGGCGTTTATACGGTAAAAAGAGCGCAGGCTTCTCCGGAGACCGACTGATTCCCACAACCTGATTACGAGGGTCTTCCAGGAGGAGATCGATAAAATCACTTCCCGAAAACGAGTTGCTGCCCAGCACCACGATCTTGCGCATCTCGGGCGTTTCCGACACACAACCCGATCTTGTACGTCTCATCGCTTTTCCTCCTTCAAAACGGTCCAGCAAAGCTCAGATCCGGGACATCCAGCAGGGCCGAATCCCGTTCCCCCTCGTCGGCCATAATCTCGTCAGCCTTATCGAACATATTTAAGACATGACGCACGATGTCGTCGGCCGTCGGATAAAAATATTTGGCCAGGGCATGGCTAGTAGGAGTGGGGCAATCTGGCAATCCAATACGAACAGGGGGATGGCGTAAGTCTTTCCAGCTTTGTTCGACGATCATGGCGCAGAGTTCGGCGCTCACACCAAATGATTTCCAACCTGTATCGGCGATCACTACCCGTCCGGTGTTTCGAATGGCGGCGAGAATCGATTGTTCGTCCAGTGGCCGGAGCGATCGGACATCGACGACGGTCGCCGAGATGCCGGCTTGCATGAGCCTGGCCGCAGCGCGCAGCGCTTCGACGGTCATGAATGACGTGGAGACGATCGTGACATCGTGCCCTTCGCGGAGCATCTTCGCTTGTCCCAAGGGGATGGCATATCGCCCAGCCGGCACGTCATCGACGAGATCGTGCAGCCATCGGTGTTCGATAAATAACACCGGGTTCGGATCAGCGATGCTGGCGAGCAATAATCCCTTCGCATCGTAAGCCGTCGTCGGCATGACAACTTTCAATCCTGGTATATGCGCGAACCATGCCTGAAGACTTTGCGAATGCTGGGGACCTTGTCCCCAACCTCGTCCAATAACAAGGCGGATCACCACGGGAACGCTTTGTTGTCCGCCAAACATGTAATGCCAATTCGCCGCTTGATTGACTATTTGCTCAATGGCCAATAAGGCGAAATCCATGCGTTGATGCGTCAATACCGGTTTCATGCCGACAAGTGCGGAGCCGATGGCTACACCGGTCATCCCGTTTTCCGACACTGGCATATCCATGACGCGGTGCGTTCCAAATCGTTCTTGCAGCCCGACTGTACTTCCAAAAATTCCTTTGGGGTCCGGCACGCCCAGTCCCATGACATACACGGAGTGGTCTTCAAGCAACGCGAGTTCCAAGGCTTCCCTCACTGCCTCGACAAACCGCAAGCGTCTGGTCATCACGTGCGCTCCCTGGCAGACTCGGCAAAGACATCCGTAAAAAGTTGACGGAAGCTTGGAAAGGGACTCCTTTGGGCAAATTCCACGGCGGACTCGATCTCTGATAAGACCTGTGCACGAAAGGTATGAATATCCTCTTCCGTCAAGATCCCATCATTGAACAATGCCGTTTCCAATCGCCGAATCGGACACCGGTCCTTCCAATAGCGAACTTCTTCGGCATCCCGGTATCCCAGGTGATCGTCGTCATGCGGACCACAGTGCTCGCGCCATCGATAGGTCGTGCACTCTAAAAAAGTCGGCCCGTGCCCATTGCGCGCCCTGTCTACGGCCTCCCCAGCATAGGTATAGAGCTCGAGCACGTCATTGCCGTCGAGATGTTCGCTGGCGATTCCATACGCTCGAACCAGGTCACTGAGTCGTTGTCCCTCTCGCCGGCGAACCGAAAGTGACGAATACACGGAGTAAAAATTGTTTTCACAAACGAAAATGATGGGGAGTCGTTTTAGCACCGCAAAATTGACGCTTTCATGAAAGACTCCTTCTTCGGTCGCGGCTTCACCAAAATAGACGACCGTGACACGATTTCGCTGCTGCAGCATCGAGCCGAACGCCACGCCGACAGCAACGGGAATGGCGCTTCCGACGATGGGCATGGCACCCAAAAAGCCCACCGACCGGTCGATGAGATGCATGGATCCCCCTTTGCCACCGGCGCACCCGGTCGCTTTCCCGTACAGTTCTGCCATCATGAGCTTCAAATCACCGCCTTTTGCCAAATAATGACCATGCGATCGGTGCCCGCTCATCACATAATCATGGTTACCGAGATGCGCGCTGACACTGACAGGGATCGCTTCTTGCCCGATACACAAATGAACGGGACACCGCATTTGTCGCTGGGGATAGCGCGCGGCAATTTCCTCTTCGATCAGACGTATCCGATACATCGCACGGTACAAGTCGAGCAATCGGGAAGGCGGGAGGCGCCACGATGAACCAGCAAATGCCGCAAGCCCGCGATGATGCGGCGATGTCAGAGGCTCTACCGGTGCGTTAAACAAGCGCGACCTCTTTCATGCGACGGATATTGTAATAACGACTATCGTCCAAAGACCGCTGCATGCGCGGCTCGCTCAGGATTGTCTTCAGTTCATCGACGGCATCTTCGATCGATCGGGCAGGTCGAAATCCTATGGTCCGAGCGAGTTTCTCGGACGAAATATGATATGAACGTGTGTCCGTGGAGGCTTGTTTCGTCAGCACGACATCCGATCCCACACGGACTCGGACCATGTCGGCAAGTTCATTAATGGTATGATTCTCATATCCTGCGTTGAAGATTTCGCCGTCCACACGCGCTCGGGGTTGGCGGAGAAGTTCCTCGTAGACTCGCACCATATCCTGAATATGGATATTGGGGCGCTTTTGTTCCCCGCCAAAAATCGTGATCGCTCGTTTCACGACGGCATCCTTGGTCAAAATGTTCACGGTCAGGTCCAGCCGGAGTCGCGGTGAATATCCGCACACTGTCGCTGGGCGTACGATCACGGTTTCGAATCCCGGGCCGCGCTTGCCGAGCAAGATGTCCTCACACAACGCCTTGTATCGGGAATAGTGCGTCAATGGTTCGAGCGGTAACTCTTCCGTCACGTGATGCTCATGTTTGATCCCATACACGCTGGAAGACGACGCATAGATAAATCTGCGTACGCCGGAATCTTTTGCCAAATCCACGAGGTCTGCGAAACACTCATAATTGATGGATCGTCCGAGTTCTGGATCCAATTCGAAACAGGGGTCATTGGAAATGCAGGCAAGATGGATCACGGCATCGCAACCGGGAAGAATGGCGCGAAGGAGGTCGCAATCGCGAATATCGCCTTTGATCTCGGTAAGCCTCGGATCATGACGAACGGGTCCGAATACGTCCTCGCCATACAGATACAGATCGAGGACTTTGACATGGTAGCCAGCGGCGAGTAATGCCGGCACTAAAGCCGCGCCGACATATCCCGCACCTCCGGTGACAAGAACCGTGTTGCTCTCATCGTGCATAGATTTCATATGATGCCCGGTTATTTCAGGAGCGATTCAATACTCCGAATCAATGAAAGGCGATCGAGCGAATCTCGATTCCCGACGCACATCACAGCCTGCGCTCCGGCTAAGTTTCCGATAAACCCGATCATCTCAGGCGACATGCCCAGTGCCGCGCACGGCGATGTCAGACTCAACACAGCATCACCCGCTCCCACTCGATCGACCACCTTAGTCGCCAGCGAAGGGCTTTCCACGAACCCGCCCTCGCGATGATAGGAGATGGTACCTTCCTTTCCTCGAGTGACGAGGATCGTCGGACAGCGCATTCGATCGGCAAGCGAAATCATCATGGGCCGGATAGGATCGTGTCGTCCGCGTTGATCGAGTCGCAGCTCTCCTTCATGAATACACACATAGTCGGCTTTCGGATATTTGGAAATCGTATGAAATCCCATGTTGCCCGCATTCGCCTGTGTATTGACGGCAACGAACGGTGCTCGTTGCACGACGAGATTGATAAGGCGCGGCGTCATCAATCCGTGACCAAAATCGGACACGATCACCACATCGCAGTTTCCGATTTTTTCATCGAGGAGATCGCCGCATTCCTGCTCTTCGCGTTCGGTCAGGAGAGCATCGTTCATTTCGTACATCTCAAAGACTTTGGCAAACTGGTAGGATTCGATGAAACGACGTTTTACGATGGTAGGCGAGCCGGTCTTATAGATAACCGATAGCGACACATTGGATTTCAGACGCTGCCGAATGAGATTTTCTTGCGGTTTGATCGTTCCGACATACGTGACCAGATCAACATGTTCACAGAAATCGGCCACATGATTGGCAACAGCGACACTCCCTCCCGCATGGACCTCTTTGGAATGAAACTGCATAGCCAAAATGGGTTCTTTGGAAGACTTTCCAAGCGCATGACAGTACACATATTCATCTAAAATTGCCTCTCCCACGACCAGAATGCGAAGAGAGCGCATGTTATCCAGATAACCAATAAGCTCCTCCGCCGTATGGCGAGCCCGGAAACGCTCCAGCCAACTATGAACGTGGGACGGAACAAGAGGAAGATATCGATTCAATAATTGGGTCGAACTAAACTGCACATCGTAAGTGGTGACCAATCGTCCACCCACGGATTCCACCGCAGCTTGCTCCCGTTTCAACGCTCCCGTCAGATCGAGCCGGCCGTCCCGATAGTCGGGGCCTTTGACATACACGTCGGGCTGCAACAATTTAATCGTGTACTCAGCCGTCGGCCAATAATTCACGGCGACGAAATCGACGACACTTAGAGGTGCCAGTCCTTCGACCCGCAGTTCTTGTTGGAAAGCCGGGCGATGGGGCCCTTTGTTGACATAATGATCCGGCGTCACCGTCACGACCAAGACGTCGCCAAGAGATTTCGCCTCCTCGAGATGGCGAATGTGTCCGACATGCAGCAGATCGAACACCCCATGACAATGGACAATAACCTTTCCTTCCTCACGAAAATCCTGAAGGATAGGAACCAACTCATCAAGCGGATGAATTTTTTCCAAAGCAAGAAGATGACTCAAGTTACGCGACCCGGGATGAAGGAACGTGCTCTGCGCGCCCAAGATAATGAAACCATTCAGCCGAAGCTTCGGCGATCGACTGAGGATCCCAAACCGGTGCGCCTCGCCAGGCGTCAATCCCCTTCAACATCACACTGACTCCTTCCTCGAACGAGACGGTTGGCGCCCATCCCAACAGACGCCGGATCTTCGTAATATCCGCAAAGGTACAACGAGGCTCGCCTGGGCGCTCGGGAATATAGGTGACCTCGCCACCGAGCAATCCGACAAGCTGATTGATGCTGTACGTGTTCCCCGATCCCACATTGAAAATTTCTTGCGTGATCGTCGACATCGCTGCCTTGATGACGCTTCGACCACATCGGTCACAAAGGTGAAATCACGAGTCTGCGTGCCATCACCCACAATGGTAAACGGTTGACCTGCTAATTTTTGGGCGAGAAAGACGCCGAACACGGCGCCATACGAGCCCGTCGTTCTCGCTCGAGGACCAAAGACATTAAAGAGACGAAGGGAAACAGCCGGCAGCCCATAGACCTGTGCCCAATGCATGACCAACTGCTCTCCGAGATATTTGGTCAGCGCATAGGGATAGTGTGGTCGAATATCTGCCGTTTCGGGCGTGGGATAGATGGAGGGAATTCCGTAGCATGAAGAAGAGGCTGCGTAGACAAACCGTTGAACCCTGTTTTGACGGGCGGCTTCGACGATGGTGGCCGTTCCCGTGACATTGGCCCGATAATAATCCAGAGGCTTGGTCACCGAAGGGACAATATCCGCTAAGGCTGCCAGATGAAAGACCCAATCGATGGACTGAAGGAGCTCGGCCAGCAACCGGCTGTCTGTGACGTCTCCCTCTTCGATATGGAGACGCGCATGACCCGACAAATGAGAGAGGTTTTCGATGCAACCGGTCGAAAAATTATCGAGAACGGAAACTTCATGCCCATCGTGGAGCAACCGTTCGACCAGATGGCTTCCGATAAAACCGGCGCCACCTGTGACAAGAACACGCTTAGGCATCGGGCTGATCGTCATGCGAAGAGGGCTTTGGTTGATATTCCGAATACCCCGTTTGGAATTAGCGCCGGTGCAAATCGTAGGCCAACGGCGTCCAAGATCACCTGCTCAACAACACGAAGGATTTAGGACAGTGCACACTGACGGCGCGATGATCGTCACGTCAAAAAGGTCGGCATCCTGCCAATAATCTGACGGGATCAATGATGAGAAGCGAGCACGATCGAAAGGCTTGGTCCTTCAATCGTTTGGCTCAACTGAGCATCGCTATGCTGCAGTAGAAATGGAGGAGGAAACGCCTTGTGTTCCAAAAACCACGCGCGGTTGTCTTCTCGACCTTGCTGTCTTTCCCGCTACAAGAACATCGCAAACGGACAAGAGCCAGAATTGATGAAGCATTTCCACGAGGTTGTACGAGCGACTTTTGACCCAGAAATTCAGATGTCCGCGAGTGCGTAAAGGATTATTGGCGGCAAACCCCGAAAAGGTCACCACAAGCAGCCCGTGCCGACGGGCGTAATCGGCAGCACGAAGTATGTTAGCGGAACGTCCGCTCGAGCTGATCAACACAACGATATCCCCCTCTTCGGCATACAATTCCAAGGCCTTTTCCAACCAGCATTCATATCCATAATCATTGGCCAAGCAGGTGATCAGCGATGGGTCTGAAAAGCTCACTGATCTGACATTCGCGGCTTTGCTAAAGTCGATCGCGCAGTGACTGGCGATTGCTGCACTCCCGCCATTCCCCGCCAGGATCATCTTCTTGCCGTTTTGTCGGGCCGTGACAAGCAGGTTCTTGAATCGAATTAATTCATGGTGCACGTCTGCAGCCAGCAACAAACGGCAACATTTCTGAAAATGGTTTCGTAAAAACGCCATATCGTGCATAGGTAGATTCTCCTCGGTTACGGTGATGAAGACTGAACATGCATACGCTCATGAATATGCGCGATCGTTTGGAGCAGACCTTGGCCAAAATCGATGAACGGGTTGCAGATCATTTTTTTTCCGGGCTCGGGAGAAAAGGAATACGGCGTGTAGACATAATGCCCCTGATAGTCTTTTTTCAGGTATTCGATCTCGATCTCGTTGTTGAAGATTTCTTTGATCATGTTCAGCAATTGGGAATATTTGAAGCGCTCCACACCGGTGAGTATGACATGTTGATTCCGATACTGGTCGGCGAGGATCTCGATGCTCAACACCGCAGCATCTTGGACGTGAATATATTCCCGCTCCTCTTCGCCATCTCCTTGGAACGTAATTTTTCGTTCAACGAGGGCTTGTTTCAGGAGCTTATATATTCGGTTTTGCTCATCGGATCGTGGACCATAGACCGAGCCGTACCGAATAATCGTATATGCCAACCCGTACTGTCTGCTGAATTCCTCGATGATCTTCTCGGAACAGCGCTTGCTCACGCCATAAAAGGACCCTTTCGACGAAAAGACGTAGGCCGTGCTGGCGTACACAAACCGAGTGACGCCGTGCGTCACGCAGGCATCTAAGACATGGGCGTTGCCGAGAATATTGACTTCCAGAACAGGAAGGGGATTGTTGATCGAGGCATTCAAATCGGCGAATCCGGCAAAGTTGTAGACGATGTCGTGACCGGCCACGGCCTCGTGCACTGCCTGACGATCGAGAAGATCGCCAACGATCATACGCTGCGACGGTTGCCGATACGGAGACGGGCGGCGATCGAAGATGGTCACGCCATACCCTCGTTTGGTCAATTCATCGGCGACGAAGCTTCCTAAAAATCCTGATCCCCCGAGAACAAGCACGTTCATAGCGGTTGACACCTGCCGAAAAAGGCTTTTACGTGCTCAATAGCCGAGAGCCCCATGGCGCGGATCGCCTCCTTTGCATTGCCACCAATATGGGGCGTACAAAAGACATTCGGCAAACTCAACAATCCTCTGTCCGTTGGCGGCTCGTCTTCGTACACATCCATAGCGACGCCGGCAATGACGCCTTTTTGTAAAGCCTCCTTCAAATGAGCTTGGTTCACCACCGCTCCGCGCGAGGTATTGATGAGAAACGCGCTGGGTTTCATCAGGGACAAGGTATCGAGATTCACGAGATGCCGCGTCTCAGGTGTCAGCGGGGTGTGGATCGTTACGAAATCGGCTTCCCGAAAAATGCGCTCTTTGCTCGCCGAGATCAGCCTATATCGACGACAAATCTCCGAGCGATCCATGATGTCGTTGACGAGGATCGAACACCGGAAAGGTTGGAGCAGTCGCACAACCTCTCGACCGACATGGCCCAATCCGATAATGCCCACTCTCTTTTCACTGAGCTGCATGCCACCCTGTTTCTTCCAAATCCCCTGCTTCAACAAGAGCGACGAACTGTATAAATTGCGCGACAGACAGAGCATGAATCCCAGCGTTTGCTCGGCAACGGACAATCGGTTCACGCCAGGCGTCCATCCCACATGGATACCGGCATCGGCACAAGCGTGAAAATCGATATTGTCGACGCCGACCCCATATTTGGCGATCACTTGCAAGCGGGGACAGACCTGAAGCACGTTCGCATCGATAACATCCGTTCCGATGATGGCGCCATCCGCATCGTGCAACAAGGCTTTCAGTTCGGCGTTGGACAACTTGGGCGACTCGCCATTGAACCGGCTTCGCGGGAACGATACGAGCAACCGTTCTCGCAGATAGGGATCGGAAGAAAACGAATGCGAGGTAACGGCAATGACGATATCGTCGTATGACATGAATCGATCATTCCGTTCGTGATAAAAACTCGGCAATACGGGCTGTCAAACTGGGCACATCGAGACCGACCAGGCGATGCAGATAGTCCCGTCCCCCGTTTTCGAAACGATACTGATCCGGGATCCCGAGCCGAAGAATCGACCGAGAAATGCCGGCATCGGCACAGGCTTCGAGCACGGCGCTCCCCAATCCTCCGCTGAGAAAATGTTCCTCCAATGTCACAATGCACTCGTACCGCTCCACGACCCTTCGCAGGACGGATACGTCAATGGGCTTGATTCGATACAGATCCACGACTCCGATACGGTAACCCGCACCCTGCAACACCTTGCTGACCTCCAACGCCCTGTGCACCATATAGCCCGTCGTTATCAGGCACACCTGATCGCCGTGCTCGATTTCCGCCATACCGTCTGCGAGAAATCTCGTATCGTTCGGCAGATACACAGATGGGAGAAAGACCCGGTCCAGGCGGACATACCGCAATGCCGGTTGCGTATAGGTCACATGGGCGGTGATCGTAACCGATTGGGTATCACAAGGCGTCACAATTTCGATTCCACCCAATGCACGCATGCAACTGAGATCTTCCGTCGCATAATGCGTGGGACCGGCGTCATCATAGCTATATCCCACGCCGACTCCGATAATGGTCACGGGAAGCGCCATGGAGGCCAGCGCGACTTTAATCTGTTCGTAGCATCGTAATGTGACGAATGGAGCCATGGCGTAGACATAGACGATCTTACCCTCGAGCGCTAATCCTGCCGCGACGTCGATCATGTTTTGCTCACAAATCCCGGCATGAATGAACTGTCCGTTCCTTTCGGCACGGAACCGATCCAAGGCTTTCGCCCCCAAATCCGCGCTCAGGAAATAAATATTCTTGTCACGCTGGGCAGCTTGGTGAACGCAATCGATAAACACATCCCGTGGAAGCTCGTGCGTTACGCTCATCGATAGATCCTTTACCCGTCGATGCAGTTGTCCAGTAATTCGCGCCGTGCCTGCTGCATCTGGTCCTCATTGGGCATTGTGTTGTGCCACAATGCTTGATGTTCCATAAACGAGATACCTTTTCCTTTGACGCTATGCGACACGATCGCCATCGGCCGCCCTGAACGATGTGCGACGGCACGATCCAACGCCGGAAGAATGCTGCGATACGCATGACCATCGACCGTGAGCACTTCCCATCCGAAGGCCCGCCATTTGTCGTCGAGCGGATCCAATTTCACGCAGGCTTCCGTCCGATCGAGAATACACAGACCGTTGCGATCGACAATCACGATGAGATTGTCCAATCGATGATGCGCAGCGAACATCGCCGCTTCCCACACCGACCCTTCGTAACACTCGCCGTCCGACAGCAGCACAAACGTGCGAGCATCTTTGCCGTCCTGTTTCGCGGCATACGCATAGCCGCATCCGATTCCTAACCCGTGCCCCAGGGAGCCCGTAATCGTTTCTATGCCCGGAATCGTGTGATCGGCGTACAAGCGCAAGCGCCCTTCGGGCGTCGCAAACTTGTCCAACTCATCGTTGGGGAAATACCCGAGGTCCGCCAAAATGGGATAGAGCACCATAGCGGCATGTCCCTTGCTGACAATCAACCGATCGCGATCCGGGTGGCGAGGAGCGGAAGGATAGCCTCGAATATATCCCCCGTACATCAAGGCGATCACCATCTCGGCACAGGAATAGGATGACGGAAGATGACCCTTTTTTCGTCGCATGACCAGTTCAAACAATTCTTGTCGCAACCAATGCGATTTTCGCTGTAGGTCCTCGATCGTCACATTCGTCGGCATGGACAGCTCCTGTGGGATATGAGGCTTCGGCAACCAATTTATCGACAGTGCTTGCTCTCATGAGCCGGATCATCGTACGGGCATCCCGACACCATTCGCATAGCGGCGGGGCAACGAATACGCCGCCATGTCTTCGACATGCCGGCGCGTCTCGATACCAAATGTCCGCTCGATCATGTCCCGATAAGCGGGACGCTCAAAATAGGTGTTCCAGGCGTGATCACGAAACGCCAACACCTCGCTTCCCGACAGATATTTAGTCGGAAGCGGCAAGCAATCGACCGAATGCTGAGAATAGCCCGACCATGTGTCAGGAAGCGGCCAGCCATGGCGTATCGCCTGCTCGTAGAGCGGCGAGCCCGGATACGCCATGGCGCTGTAAAAATTGGCGAACTCACAATTGAGATCGAGTGCCAAATCCAGCGTCGCCTGCATCGTGTCATTATCGTCTTCGGGCAAGCCGAAAATATAATTGGCGATGACGGAAATGCCGGCCTGCCTGACCGTTTGAATGGTCCGATACACTTGTTCTTGCTCATAGGATTTCAAGACCTCGTCGCGCACACGTCGGCTTCCTGCTTCAATTCCAAAACACAGCCACCGAAACCCCGCCGCCCGAAGTTTCTCGGCCATGCCGTCCTTGACCGTATCCACGCGGGCATACGCCCAGATGTTCAAGTCATAGCCTCGCTCGAGAAGGCGATCGCAGATCGCATTCACATGTCGTTTGTTGAGGACAAACATTTCGTCAGCGAACTTGATGTTCCGAACGCCGTAGGTATTGACCACCTGATCGATTTGCGCCACGACCGACTCCGGACTCCACAATCGATAACTATTGACCTGCGGCACATAACCCAATGCCCGTTCGCCCTCCTTGAACGGAGCTTGAATGCAACAATAGGTACAGTGATAGGGACATCCCAACGTGGTATAAAGCGAGGCATAGGGCTGACGGCGGTCCAAAAAGCCGAAACAATGCCAATTATGAGCCCGATACTCATGCATGGGGAGAAGATCCCATGACATGCCAGGTATTTCTTCGTCGAGTGCCTCGACATTGGGTGCCGGAGCGGTTCGTACTGGTCGCCCGTGCTCCCAATGACATAATCCACGAACAGCGGACAATTTACCATTCGCCTTGAGACATTCCAGCAAGTCGGCTATCGTGAAAAGTCCCTCGCCTGTACACACATAATCGACCGCTTCCTCCTGTAGGGTCCGTTCGGGCAGCGCGGCGACATGTCCACCGAGCATTATGATCTTCACGTCGTCCTTGGCCTGTTTGACGGCCCGGCAAACCGCCCCGGCCGCTGGCATCACTTGCGTCGAGGCAGAGGGATTATGGCCATACGCTGCTACGACGACCAGGCGCGGATTCATATCCACAATTTGGCGTGCAGTATCTTCGGGAGTGAGATCCAAGGCATTGGCATCGAGCAACTCGACGGAAAACCCACGCCGCCGAAGGAACGTGGCCATCAGAGCCGGCCAAACGGGAGGTTCGATCGCCGACAGCGTCGCCCCCAACGATTGATAGATTTGCAGGCGATTGCCGGGATTGACCAGAACCACATCAGGCTGAACGGTGTTCGACATGAACGCTCTCCTTTTTCGGAAGGGACGAGATCATGGGACGCGTACAAATCCCCGTGCTGCCCAAGCCATTGAGGACGCGACATAACGTCAGGATATGGTCCGGCGGGAGTTCGGGATAATTTCCGAGATAGAATCCATAGAAGTGCAGATGATCGACAACAGGCAGATTGAGGCGGTCCACAGACGGACATCGATGTCGAAGATACGGTTGCCGGAGTTGGTTGCCTCCGCCCGACAATCCCTGACGATACTCGACGCCGCAGCCGCGCAGGGCTTGGGCCACGCGATCGCGCAGGACAGGATCGGGCCGCTGAAGAACGAGAATCAGCGCATAATTGGAGTTCCCCTCGATCTGAAAATCGGTTCGAAAGAGATCAGGATCTAAATGATCCAGAAAAAGCTGAAAATTCCGCCGACGAATCGCAATATTCGCATCCAGCCGCCTGAGTTGCGATCGACCGATCACCGCATTCAATTCCGTGCTCCGAACGTTGTAAGCCGGAAAGGCAAAAATAAAATCGGGATGCAAATCGGCATAGCGGCGGGCATACGCACGCTTGAGTTCTTCCGAGGTCGATTCGCGAACCAACCCATGTGACCGCATCATGCGAACGGTTTGATAGAGCTCCGGATCGTCAGTGCAAATCATTCCCCCTTCGATCGTGCTCATGTGGTGGGCAAAATAAAAGGAAAAGTTCGACAGAAGGCCGAATGTCCCAACTTTTCGTCCGCGAAAGGTCGCACCATGCGATTCGCATGCATCTTCGATCAACGGAATGCCTCGAGCAGTCAACTCGCCGACCAACTCGTCGGTCAATGCATTCAATCCCAAAACATGCGTCAGAAACACCGCTCGGGTTTTCGAGGTGACCTTGGCGAGGACTTGCTCGGGATCCATCCCCAAAGTCGATGGATCGCTATCGACGAAAACCGGTGTAAACCCACAGTGCAACACCGCGGCGATATCCGAGACCCAGGTGAGAGCTGGAACGATGATCTCTCCCGGACCGGTGTGTTCACGAAGCGCAGCTAGGGTAAGGAGATTGGCGGAGGATCCGGAATTGACAAACACGCTATGCTTGACGCCCAACCACGTCGACCATTCACGCTCAAAGGCTTCGACCTGCTCCGCCTGAGTCAATCGCGGAATATCGTGATGTAAAAATTCGATCAATGCATCGAGATCCTGGCGTGTGACGTTATTGTACATCAGCGGCCAGTGAAGATCGGTCCACGTCGCGGCATCGTGCGGCATCGAGACGAGATCAGAAACCGGCATCCGTTCGTGCATCGATGTCATGATCCGTTGTGCTCGATCGCCATCGGTGTGTTTCGAGTGATGCTCACGTTCGCATTCCCGTCGAACATTTATGCCATGACTCCGCTGCAGCATTTGCTACAGTCGTGTGATGCTCCAAAAACCAGGCATAGGTCAGCTGCAAGGCTTCCCGAAACGTCCGTTTCGGCTGCCACCCCAACTCGAACAACGGTCTCACATCCAACGTCTTATCGGGCATGCCATCGCCATAGGCGCCTGTAAACTCCAACGTTCCTTCGTAGCCGATCAAGCGTTTGAGTTGTTGCGCCAATTCTTTGATGGACACGGTGACGGTGCCGCCGAGATTGATCGGCCGCTCTCCCTCATAGTGGTGCATCAGAAAGAGACAGGCATCGGCCAAATCCTCGGCGTAGAGAAAAAACCGCCGCGCCGTTCCGGTTCCCCAAATCGAAACCGACGGCTGCCGTTGCTCCTTCGCCGCATGAATGTTCCGCATCAACGCTGGGAGGACATGCCCGCGATCGGAAAAATCATCATGCGGACCGAAGACGTCGCCGGGGATAGCCGCGATGGCCCTCAGCCCGTATTGTCGACGATAGGCCTGGACCATGGTCAGCCCCATGAGTTTGGCCATGGCATACGGTTCGCTCGTTGGTTCCAACGGCCCGGTCATGAGATCGTCGACCTTCATGGGAGGAGGACATGACCGGGGATAACTGCACGAACTCCCGAGATACAACAATTTTTTTACTCCGTGTCGGCACGCACTATCGATCACATGCAATTGCACGAGCAAGTTGTCCTTCAACAAATCGGCCGGTTCGGATCGATTGGCGGCCAACCCGGCCGATGGTCCACCTGCACAAAACACATAATCCGGACGAAACCGTGCAAAGACGCGATCGACCTCCCGCGCATCGGTGAGATCGAGAGGGACCATATCCTGATCGACGCAATGCACATAGCCTCGAAGACGCAATGCGCGCTGCAACGCCGAACGAATCATCGGATTGCTCGCAGCGATAAAAATTGTGGCTGTATGCTCCATAGCGCCTCGATGCTGGCTGACTCAGATCGATCCAATGGAAAGCAAATCAGCTTCCTTGCCGCCTCGGATCGCATCAATCGTTCGTATTCTATCTTCTTCTGTGTAAGGCTCTTCGCGATCGCAAAAAATGATTTGGCTTCCGGCAAACTCGAATTTGAACGGTACGAGCAACAGCCGTCGAAGAACCTCGCGTACGCGTGGTTGAGCTGGCGGCGGGACGAACAACAAGAAAAACCCCCCGCCACCGGCTCCCGTGAGTTTTCCTCCCAGGGCCCCTGCGGCTCTAGCTTGTGCATACATGTCATCGATCTCCGGATTCGACACTTTCGCACTCAACGTGCGCTTGGCCTGCCAGGCTTCGTGCAGCAATTCGCCGAATCCTCGGAGATCTCCTCCCCGATTGAGAATGGATAAACTCTCATCGACCAGATCCTTCATGATCCGTAATTGGCGTTTTCGGGCTTCGAGATCGTTGACATAGGTATCGGCGATCGTAGCCGCCGTCCGTTTAAGTCCGGTGAAAAACAACATCAAATGATCGTTCAGCTCCTTCAAGCGCTCGGCAGATACCACAACAGGTGTAACGGAGATCTGTCCGTTCGTGAGAAACGTCACGTGGTTGAATCCGCCGTAGGCCGCGAGCACTTGATCCTGCGACCCAACGGTTTCGTGCAAGCGGTCCTGTTCGATCGCGATACTTTCCATGGCCAATTCCTGTTTCGTCGGCATATAGCCCTTCAAGGCATAGAGCGCATGCAGCAGTCCAACGGTAAATGCCGAACTTGTCCCCATACCGCTGCGCGCCGGCAAATCACCATCATGATGAATTTCCACGCCGCGCTCGATGTGCAACGCTTTCAGAATTTCCCGTACCGCAGGATGCTGAATCTCGTCGACGGTCTGGCAGCTTTCGATCCGCGAATACACCACACGAATCCGGTGCTCGAAAAACGGTGGGAGATACCGACAGGTCAGATAGCAATACTTATCGATCGAGGCGGCCAACACGACCCCGCCGTGCTTGCGATACCAAGCCGGATAATCCGTTCCTCCACCAAAAAATGAAAGACGAAACGGCGTTCGACTGATGATCATCGGAGACGTTCCAGAGCGCACATGATTCCGAACTCACTCCATTCCACGGGGTCCGCCGTCACTCACCGCGAAAGGTTCAGGAAACCACCGCGTGGCCTGTCGGTACGACTCCGGCGTTCCGATGTCGAGAAATTGCCGAACGCCGTCATAGCCGTACAATCCTCGTCCAACCCACTGCGGAAAGATCTCGCATTCCAACGAAACGGGTCGGTCGGACGGAATAGATCGAATCACTTCCTGTGCGATGACATAGACGCCGGCATTGATCCAGCCCGCTTCCCCCCTCCCGCGTTTCTCGGCGAACTGTGTGATCGCTCCCTCCGGTGTTCGTCGCACCGATCCGTAGCGATCGGCATCAGGGGCGGCTGTGAGCGCGATCGTACATCGGGCGCCGCGCCAACCGTGCCACCGCACCATTGTGCAAAGATCAACGTCACACCACGTATCACCGTTGAGCACCGCCACAGGGTCGGTTCGCAGATGCGGCAAAGCACAGCGCAGGGCTCCTCCGGTCCCCAACCGCTCGGGCTCCTTCGCATATTCGATATGCAGCCCCCATCGCTCGCCGTCTTGACAATACTTCCACATACATTGCAGGTTCGGTCCGGCACACAACACGACATGAGTGCATGACGATCGCTGAAGCTTCATCAATAGCCGTTCGAGAAAAGGGCGCCCGGCAACCGGCGCCATCGGTTTGGGAACATCGCCGAGCACCGACTGCAATCGGGTTCCCAGCCCCCCGCACAAAATCACGGCATCGAAGGGAACATGGGCATCCTTCGTCCATCGAGCATCAGACATTGGCATAGTGATTCGCCCGTAAAATTTCATAGCACTTTTTCAATTCGAGGATTCCCTCTTCCAACGACCAGTCAGGCCGATAGCCGGTCGCCAGGATTCGTGCATTGGAGACCATGTAATCGCGTTTATCCGGGTCTTCGCCTACCGGCGCTTCGCAAAACACAAAGTTCGGAATGAGGCGTTGAATAGTTCGACATAACTCGATCTTGGACAAGTTGGCATTCTCGAGTCCAACGTTATATGGTCGACCTTTCATCGTCTCGAACTGGTCGATGGCATGGAGAAATGCTTTGGCCACATCGCGGACGTGGATATAATTGCGTTTGAACTGACCTTCGAAGACGACGACGGCTCGATCGTGCACGGCCCGATAGACAAAATCGTTCACTAACAGATCCAGGCGCATCCGCGGTGAAGCCCCGAAGACCGTCGCCAATCGAAACGAGATACTCCGCTCCCGATCCAGTACGACGCGTTCGGCCTTGACTTTCGTTTCGCCATAAAGGGTCAGCGGCCGAAGCGGAGAATCCTCCGTGCACAATTTTCCGGGCTCCCCGATGCCGTACCCGCTGTTGGTCACCGGAAAGAGAATCATGTGCGAGGAGGAGGCCAACTTGCAGAGCAAGGCGATCGCATCGTAATTGATGGTTCGCGCCGCCACAACGTCGCGATCGCACAGAGGCGCACCGACCATGGCTGCGAGCGGAATCACGCAATCATGCGTGCTCAAAAGCCTGGTCAGCAGTCGCTCGTCTCGACAATCTCCGCGGATGATCGTCAGGGAGGGATGGGCACAACAATCCAACAAACTGGCCTGCCGGTATAAAAAGTTATCGAGTACGGTCACAGCGAACCCACGGTTCAATAACGCGGGAACCAGAATGGAACCAATATATCCCGCTCCGCCTGTGACCAAGATTTTCATTGAAGGTTTTGCCATACCCTCGACATTCCCGAGCAAAAATAAAAAGCGCGATCCCTTACGCCGTGACGGCGGCATCGATAAACGAGCCACGAACGCCATCAGCCAACCATTGAGCGAAGGCGAGTGCACACGTCATGCCAGGCGACACTGTATTCAGCACATGGAGGCTCCGTTCCGTTCGCTCTACCAAGAGATCCTCGACCAACTCTCCACTGGTATGCACCAACTGAGGACGGATGCCGACCCGCGCGTCACAAACCAACTCTTGCTCCTGCAATCCGCGCACCAGCCGATTGGCTGCTTGGCAAAAATATCGTCGTTTGCGCTGCCAGAGCCGAGGGCCCCATTGGCTCACCAAGACGCGTCGATAGCGATACATCATTTTCCATATCACCCGTCGGCTGACCAATGAGCAGAACTCGTGCAGATTCCTCAGGGAGGCGGCATAGGCTTCGGGGCCCATGGCCGGCATTGCATCTGGCCCTACCAGGACAGTGCCATGCACGGTTCTGGTCAGGTGAACCCCCAAGAAGGGAAGCTGCGGAGGAGGGACGGAATAGAGCATCGAGTTCACAATCGGGGGACCAGCCCGGCGGATGGAAAAATAGCTCCCGCGAAACGGAACGATACGATAGGCCCGGCCGACCCCCATGGTGTGCGCCAATCGATCTGCAAATAGCCCTGCGCAATTGATGATCAAGGCCGCGCCGAATCGATGGGTCGGCGTGACAAGTTCGACCTCGTGCGAGTGCTCGCGTATACCGAGAACGCGCTGTCCGCAACACAAGACCGCACCATGTCGCTGCGCGTCGTTCGCCACGACTCGAGTCAAGTGTGCGGAATCGATGATCCCGCCGGTCGGTGCATAGAGCGCCAGCAGCCCGCGACTGTGTGGTTCGGCCCGCAGCATGTCTCGCGCTTCGACCAATTCCAAACCAGGCACGCCGTTTTGATCGCCCTGGCGCTTGAGCGCGTTGAGCACGCCAAGGTCGTTTTCTTCCGTCGCTACCACCCACGTTCCCACTTGTTCATAAGGAATCCGATGCTCGTGTGCAAAGCGGCGAATAGCTTCGTTGCCTTGCACACATAAGCGCGCCTTGAGCGTTCCAGGTTTGGCATTGAACCCAGCATGAACGACGCCGCTATTGCGCCCGCTCGTATGCAGCGCCACATCGCGTTCCTTTTCCAATAACGCCACTTGGCAGCCGTGCTTGGCCAACTCCCATGTCAGGGCGCATCCGATAATGCCTCCCCCGATGACAACGACGTCAAAGTATTGACGGTCCATCAGGCAGACCCATGGTCATAAACTCTGCCAAATCACGAAGGGATTCATTTTCGTGACTCGGGCTTGCAAAAAGAAGACCATTTCATTCGATAGACGGCGGATAGGCAAATCGTGCTCTACGAGGCAAAATGGATCCGTCCATGACGGTGACGGAAAGGAATAGGGACAACATCGGGAGAGAGGAATGGAGCCACCGCTCAGATGGATTGGCATTCTCGCTTCAGACCGCAAAGGCGAGGCTTAGGAAGAGGGCTCAGAGGAGGAGGAAGAATCGATGGAACGGTTATCATGCGGCGGACGCATGCGGCGGCTGGCAAGTGTCCGCAGATGTTCGACGTCGGGAGACAGCGCACGGAGATTTTCTTTTTTCACGGCTTCATACAGTTCTTCCCGCAGGACGCGGATATGCGGAGGACATTCGATACCGATTCGTACTTGGCCGCCTTTGACTTGAACCAAGACGATGCGAATGTCATCGCCCAGGCGAATCGCTTCGTTGATCTTTCTCGTTAAAATGAGCATGGAGCCATCCGTGGCGTTTGTCGACTAACCGATGCCGCGCTCCTTCGAGCACCGGGAGACCGAGTTCACTCATTCAACGATTTCACGTGCTTCGGTCGAGGAGCCGCATGGGCATAAACACGCGCATCATGATCGTCAGCCCCCTTACGGGACGCATCACCATCGGTCTCGTTCTCGTGATATAAAGGAAATTTCAGAGGCCACGCTTCATGAAGCACAAGCTGTTTAGCTTTTCGCGTCCGTAGATTGAGCACAATCGGTCCTCGCAAATTGACGGTAGCTTGTTCCGGACGTCCCGGCGGAATGGTGACGATCACATACAACCCAATCTGATCCCCTTCGGTCAATTCAAGTTCCGCGACAGCATCAACGGGAATCTCCGCGTGATAGTCGGCATTGATCACGGTCGCATCGACCACGACGAACGCCAACCCCGGTTCATTGACGGCTTGCAACCATTGAAAGGTCGGATGATGTTCTTCCTCGATGACAACGAATCTGGTACAGTGCGCCAATCCCACTAACCCGGAAGGAAACGTCAAGATAGAATCCTCGGAGACTTCGATGCGCCCGAACCGCGTCGTGTCAACCTGAATCAGTGTCATGGGTCAATTGACCTGTCGGCTCGAAGACGGCGGAGGAACGAACGAGGCACAACTGATCGTCCGCCGGCCTAAAACCCGGCCCACCGCATGGGAGAGTTCGTGAATATCGAACGGCTTTTGAATCACGCCGATTGCCCCCCGTTGTAAGAGTTCGTTGACCGCTCGATCGTCATCGTCGCTGCCTGTGGAGATCAAGACGTTGAGAGATGGATGAATTTTCCGGAGCTGTGCGAAACAGATGGTGCCGTCCATGTCCGGCATCAGCAAATCGAGAATCACAAGGTCAATCGGAGTCAGACAGGCTCGACAGTACGCGATCGCCTCCTTGCCACTGGCCACCGTCGTGACCTCGTAATCGAGCGCCGCCAACAATTCCGCTGTGACACACGCGACCATGGCGTCGTCATCGACGACCAGAATATGCGGACGAGGCGAAGAAGAATCGGAATCCATCTTCTTCATTCCATTCTCGCAAGGAGGAGGCGGATCCAACGAGGACGTGTTGGCCGCGCACGCGAGTAGATGATAAGCGGCATGCAACATCCGGCGAGGCACGTGAGGAGGCGCGACAGGAGCCGGGCCTTCGAGACAGGATTCATGATCGATAGGTCTTGTTCTCGAAACAACAAGAAGAGCGGGGTCGACATGAAACAGGGACCTCAGCCATGCACCAAGAGCCCGTGTACGAAGGTCGAACGAATGAGGGAACCCCATCGTCATACGCCTGCAGATATTTACCTGAGGTTCCATGACTTCAATTGCCCTGTCGAATGCCGAATGAGCGTGCCACGGGACCATCATGGTCTTCGAACACCAGGTCTAGCAGATCGATCTGCATGGTCTCTTGTCCGTTAAGCAGAATGCGTACCCTCACTACGGATCATAAAATGAGGGAGTCGGGAGAGAGATCGAAATCGATGGCCGAGCCTTCGCATCATAGGCAAGATATTCCACACGATTGCGTCCGCTGTTCTTCGCCAGATATAAGGCATTGTCCGCGGCGTTGATCAACCCCACGAGATCCGGATCCTGCGGTTCCATCCATGTCGATACGCCTTGGCTCACCGTCACCGTCAACTCCGTTCCACCGACGAGAAAGGGGTGTTGGGACAAGGCCAATCGAATGCGTTCCGCCTGTCCCATAGCGGTGGGGGGATCGCTAGCCGGCAGGACGATCAAAAATTCTTCTCCCCCATATCGTCCAACCGCATCGTAGGGCCGCAAATTGTGTTGAAAGCGACGAGTCGCTTCGACTAGCACATGATCGCCCACCAGATGACCATACACATCATTGATCCGCTTGAATTCATCGAGATCCGCTAAAATGATGCTCAGCGGATGATGTTCTCGCTGGGCCCGGGCCAGCTCGCGAAAGAGGATATCCAGGATCGCTCCATGGTTGAGGGCTCCGGTCAGCGGATCCTGCATCGCCTGTTTTTTCAGCGCTTCGTGCGCGGCCACTAATTTGTTTTCGAGGTCCACGATCCGCTGTCCGATCCGCACTCGGGCTTCGAGTTCTTGCAAATCAAAGGGCTTGGTCAGGTAGTCGTCGGCACCCGCTTGCAATCCGATCAGGCGATCCTGTTTCTCATCCTTCCCTGTCAATAAAATGGTATAAATGTATGGACCTGCCGACCGAGTGCGAATGTATCGACATAAGGCCAATCCATCCGGCTCGGGCATCATCCAATCCACAATCGCCAGTCGGGGTGGGTCATTCGATTCTAATGCCGCCAAGGCCTGTGGCCCATCCGCACATCCAATGACTTCGTACCCGAGCTGTGTGAGCCGATACGTCACCATATGCAGCGTCACAGGGTCATCGTCGGCAACCAGTACCCGCATCGAATCGTCGTCTCCCATCGCCTCAACCGACTCATCGCCCCGCATCGAGGAGTCCCTTTGTCTTCAACTGATGCGCATTATCGTAAAAAATCCAACAGCGAAGTTTGAAAGTGCCGCGTCAACGTCGCCATAGAAGCCTCGAGTTGCGTTTGCAGCGCAGCGAGCTCGGAGGCGACTCTGGCAAAATCCGCATCTTCGAAATCGGATCGAAGCGACTCCGTATTGAGGGAGAGAAGATCTAGGCTCGCCCTGACCACATCGAGTCGCTTGATCCGGGCTCCCACCTCGGTGCGGGCGTTGGTCACCTGCGTCAGGGCCGCATCCAATTGCCCGATGGCTGTCTCGATTCCTGCCTCATCGTTGGTCACCAACGCTTGATGAAAATCTTGGAGTACGGTCAACACATTCGCCGTCGGCCCGGAAAAGACTTGACTGCCTGGCACATTGGTGGCCACGGTTTCTCTATCGCCAGTCTCCACGGCTATCGAATTGTCATCTCCCTGGTAACTATATTCCGATCGCACGTAGAAGCGATCTCCAGTCTGTGGAGGTCCCGATCCATTCGTGATCGTGACGCTGAGTCCGTTAAAGCTGAACGGAGATCCCGATGTATAGGTATTTCCTGAAGAGACGAGTTGGCCAGTCGTTAAGTCAGTGATGTCAAATTGCGTTGAGCTGGTAAAGGCGATTTCATAGACATGCGGTTGCAGGGCCGAAGCCGATGCGACCGATGCACTGACCGTAGCACCCCCGGTATTCGACGAGGAGGCCGAGGCCGAGGCCGCATCCAGCGCAAAGGCATCCGTCTCGGTCTCAAATCCGGCGAACAGCGATCGACCGTTCATCTCCGTATTGGCAAGCGAGACCACCTGTTGAAACAGCTGGTGGACTTCCTTCGCCACGTTGGTGCGTTCGGTCGCCGTATTGGTATCGCTGCGCTGCTGGATCGCCAACTCTTTGCCGCGCTGCAACAGGTTGCTCGTCGAATCGAGCACACCATCGGACACCGTAAGTCGCCGCTGCCCCTCTTCCACCGACGTTCGCCGACGATTCGCGGTCTTCAGCACGTAACGAAATTGCTCGATCCGCTGATACGCTGCGGGATCGTCGGACGGCCGATTCACCCGTTTCCCCGATGCAATTTGCTCTTGTCGATCGAAGATATCCCGACGATATCCCTGAATCGCAGCAAGCAGGGCATCGACATGTTGGCGGTCGGTGACTCGCATGCCTACTGTCCTTATCGGCCGAGCGTCACTAAAGTCTGGAGCAAATCATCGGCAACGGTGATCAGCCGGGCCGACGCTTCGAACGCCCGCTGAACACTCAACAGATCGGTGAATTCCTCGTCCAACGAGACACCGGAGACGCTTTCTCGGAGCGCCATGACTTGATCGAACTCCGCCTCGGTAGAAATCTTTGCGAGCTGGACTTCGCGAGTCGTACTTCCCACATTGCCGGTGGTGATCGCATGGTAATCGTTCAACGTCACGCTCCCTAGCGTAGAGTGCCGTGTGGTGTGAATATCGACCAATGCCAACGCATTGACATTGTTTCCCGGTACACCCGTCGAGGTCGACGATGCGGCGATTTTATCCGTCTCGCTCAGGGAGACGGCGAGATCTTCCGCTGCGCCCTTATGGGCATTGACTGTGAACACATCGCCTGAAGCCGGTGCTCCGGTATTGTCGGTGATCACGACAGTCAACCCATCGAACGTGATGCTCCCCCCCGAAGTGTACGCGCCGCCGCTGATCACCGTCGACCCCGTGACGGTATCGACCACGTTGTAGGCTGTAGCACTGGTGAATTGGATTTCATATTCGTGAAACGTGAGGGACGATGGGGTGGAAATCGTGACGGATGTTCCGGCTGCTCCTCCGGTATTGGCATCGGAAGCGACCGGTGGTTCCGGACTCAACGCAGCGAAAAACACGTTATTCGTCGTCCCGTCGAGCCCGTATCCGGCTTGATGTTGGCGATTGAACTCGTTGACGAGAACCGCTGCGGTGCGATCCAGGCGATCTTGCAATCCTGCGATGTCGATATCGCGAGCCGTCAAAAGCCCGCCGATTTTTCCGTCACCGATTTTTGAGGTAATCGTCAATTTCGTGCCATCGCTTCGGACAAAGACCACGTCGTTCATCGGCGGATTGTCGGCATCCGCCACTTGGGCCAACGCATTGGCGGTATTGCCGCCGACTAACAGATGACCGCCCACCATTACCGCAAGGCCATCCGTTTGTGGAACCACCTCGACATCCACTAATTCTGCAAGATCGTTCACGAGCACCTGTCGCTTATCGCGCAGATCGTTGGCCGACTCACCATTCGCCTCGGCGACGAAAATCTGATCGTTCAGGCTGGCGATTTGTGTGGCGGTTGCATTGATCGTGGAAAGATGTCGACCGATCTCGGCATCGATATCCCGGCGGATTCGATCCAATTCCTTTCCGACTCGATTGAACTCGTCCGCCAATGCTCGTCCTTTTTCCAACATCACTGTTCGTTGCACGGCATTTTCAGGCGTCGTCGCCACATCTCGCACCGCATTGAAGAATTCAGACAGGGAAAAGCCGATGCCGTGATTGTCCGATTCTGTCAACACGCCGTCGGTCCGCTCCAAAGCGGTTTGCCGAGCGGCGAGACGCCCCACATCCTCCTGGACGTCGGTCAATCGATGTTCGATAAACGAATCCACATGACGGCGGATTTGTTCGACCTTTACACCCGATCCCACGATGCCGCCTTCAGGGATCGCCGTCTCCAACACCGCTTCTTGACGAGCAAATCCCTCCGTGCTGAGATTGGCGATGTTGTGCGCAATCGTCGCAAGCGCACGCTGGTGGGCCTGGATGCCGACACGCCCAATCTGAAAAATGTTGTCAATGCCGACCATACACGATTATCCACGCACATTCAGGGCGAGCCCGATAGGCGCACTCGAGCGGCAGCCGCCTATCCCGTAAATCTGCCCTGCACAACTCTCCGCGACCGCTTGGATGACGCCGCGCACTAATTGTAAGCCATTGGCAATCAACATGCGATTGTGATCGAGGAGCGCGTGCGCACGAACAGCCACGGTCATCAATTCGGCAACGATGACGTGGAGCGCTGAACGCTCTGTCCGGGAGCAATGAAGGAGGGACGTCAGCGCGTCTCGAGGATGGTCCAACCCGGTCAAGGCTTTGAGATACTTCATCCGTTCCCGTTCGTAAGCGGCAATGTGTTCGAAAAGCCGCTCTTTCGATTCGTTCAGCTCCTGAAGGGCCAACCGGTCCATGCGCCGCAAAGCTTGCTGCTCACGGATGAGCACATTCACCAAGGCGGCATAGGCCTGGCGTTCCTCACAAAGGGTGCGTCGGAGATCGTCCCAACTCATCGCCCCAATCCTTCGTGCTTTTGCCCACCGTTCCGCGAGGAGTGACCCGGGCATCGTACCCCGGCACCATCGACGGGCACCACAGCCCTCGACGAATTGACGAGCGACCGGCCCAAAGACCGGATGTTACGCCAATGACAAGGAATTGAGAACTGTGTCGCGAACGATGGCATCAGCCACTTGTTGCGATGAGGCCAATTCCTGGCGATCCAGCGCCGTCCGCACTTCCTGCAGCCGGTCCGTGCGCACATCCGGCACATGCCTGGCTCGTTCGGAGAGATTACGCACCTCATGCGCGAACGACGAAAGCGATACTTCATCGTTCGTCCCATTCTGGGATACCGAATGCGTGACGCGAAGTTCATCGTTCGTCCCTTCTTTTTGGTGAACAGGGAAAAACAGCTTTCCCAATGCCCCACTAGGGTCAGGTCCAGAAATATTCATAGCGTTATGCCTCCTTGTTGTTACTTCTTGTTATCGGAGGCGTGACAGGCAAACTTAACGAGGGACTCGATTCGCCGGCTCATCCGGAACCGTGTCGGCTAAGGCGGACAGGATCATTTCGCTCAACCCGATTCCTCCTCCCTCCGCTGCCCGTTTCCCGATCTCTTGATCCAAAAAGGCGTAATAAACTTCTCCCATCCGATTGTTGAGCAAGCCTCCTTTGGGCACCGTTTCGCGCATGACTTTCATGACATAGGTTAAAAAATAACTTTCAAACGCGTGAGCCGCGGTCACGAGATCGCGCTTCCCGATCGCGGTTTCCACTGCTTGACGTCCTTGATCAAACACTGTCTCGGCCGGCCGGACCGGCAGCGATAATCCTCCTGTGATCTCCATGATCTCCTCTCGATTCTCCGCACCCATTCCCTGCCGGGAAAGGCTCGGCGCTTTCTACCTCAAATCATCTCCAGGTCTGCTTGAAGAGCTCCCGCTGCTTTTGCAGCCGTCAAGACTGCAACCAGATCCCGCGGTGTCACACCGACAGAATTCAGCGCTTTCACCAACTCGCCCAATGTCACCGTCCGATCCACTTGTATCACCCGACCCGGTTCTTCCTCCACGTTCGCCTCCACTTCCGGCGTGACGACGGTTTGGCCTGCCGCTGAACCGATTAAACCGGGCGCTTCTGGCTGAGAGACATTGAAGGTCGTCGTAATTTTAACGGTCAAATTTCCATGAGAGATGGCCATGGAGGAAAGACGCACATGTTCTCCCATCACAATGGTGCCGGTTCGTTCATTGATCACTACCTTGGCTCGCACATCGACATCGATATCCAGACCTTCGATGGCCGCGATCAATTGAACGACTTTCCCACGATAGGAGTCAGGCACATGGACCACGACCTGTCCCGAACTCACCGGCTCGGCAATGTCCGGGCCGAGATGGGCATTGATCGCCTCGGCGACTCGCAACGACGTCGTAAAGTCCGCTTGCTGAATGGCCAGCGAGAATTGGTCCCACGTTTCGATTTTGAGATCGACGGCCCGTTCCACGATCGCCCCACCGGGAATAATGCCGCCAGACTGCTGATTCTTCACCACGGTTGTCCCTGCGGCCCCGGCCTCGAATCCCGCCGTCGAAATGGGTCCCTGGGCAACGGCATAGACCTTCTGATTGGCGGCCTTGAGCGGCGTCAACAGCAACGTTCCGCCTTTCAAGCTTTTAGCATTGGCCAACGACGACACCTGAACATCCAATTTCATCCCCGGTCTGGCAAACGGAGGAAGCTTGGCTGTGACCATGACGGAGGCGGTATTCCGTGTCAACAATTGGATCGGATCGACCTTCAGGTTGATTCCCATAGTATTCAGCATGGACATAATCGCTTGGGCCGTGAATTGACCGCCGACGACAGAATCCCCCGTTCGATCCAATCCGACGACCAGGCCGTACCCGATCAATTGGTTGTCTCGAATCCCTTCGACGAACGCTATGTCTTTGATCCGCGCGGCATGCGCCGGGATGTTCATGATCGCGATCGCGATCAGACATACGATTGCCTTGCCGATTGCCGGATACCGCATCCCACAGCGGCCTCGTGCCCGGGTCATTCGTATGGTGGACGGCACGACAGATCTCATCGTCATCACAATGGCGAGATCCAATCGAAGATACGAACCAACCAACCCGGTCGTTGAACATCGTCCACGACACCGAGTCCGGTATATTCGATTTTGGCATCGGCAATAGCCGTCGAGACGACGGTGTTTTGCGTATCGAGATCGATGCGTCGAACGATCCCGGAAATGGTCATCGTTTGACGCTCGCTATTGACGGTCACTTCCCGTCGGCCTCGTATCCGTAAATCGCCGTTTGGCAACACTTCGGTCACCTGTGCCGCAATGGTACCCGTCAGGGTATCTTCCCGACTGGTTTTGCCTTCTCCTTTGAATTTATTTTCTGCGCTGGTATCCACCTTCACGCCGTCCACAATAGCCGAAATGAAATTGTTCAGCCCGAAAAATGTGCCGCCGACTTCATTTTGATATGTCGATTTTCGATCGGCTTGGGTCTGGGCCGACTTCGACCCTTTGTGTTGCTCGACAATACGTACGATCACGATATCGCCCACGCGGCTGGCTCGACGATCCTCGAACATAAATGCACGGCCGTTGTGTTCATCCCATAGCGAGCCGAGCGAATTGGATGGCGGCGGGAACACCGGCTCGACGGCTTGAGAAATCGGCGGTTTCTGCGGCTCGGATGAAGCACAGCCCAGCACCATGAGTAACGCACCTGAGACCCCGGCAAGCAGCGGACTCGTCCAGAAGAGGGACGGACTCAAAATGCAACCTCCACCAACCCCGCCTCAACCACGGTCCCGAGCACTTCGCGTCCAGACGTTTGATTTCGGACCGAGATCGTTTCGCCTGGCTTTCCCGATCGGTTGGCGATCCCGACGGCCTGGACCAGCAATCCGGCACGTTTGGCCTGGATGATCACCCGATCGCCCTTTCGAATGACCGGTGGAGCGCTCACCCAAGCGCGAGGAATGGGTTGGCGTGGCGACAACGGGCGCACCGCTCTTTGACCCACCGCTTCTTGGATCGTGGAAAGATAATCCGCGTTGAGCGTTGGAAGTGCGACTCGGAGTACGGTCAAATCGCCATCGGTCAGAACCTGCTTGGGGCGAATCCACCGGACCGGTGCGACGGCATCCATCGTCGCGTTCACCTCTACGACAACCGGAATGCGTTGGACTAGCCGATCGCCGGCTATGATATCGACTCGTGCAGCACGGCGCCCGGTTCGTATCAGAAATTCCGTCGATGGAATTCGAAGCGAAAATCGCGGCACGGAGACTGCAATGGGGTCCCGAGGATGCAGCACGCGCACCGTCAACGTCACGTCAGGTGATGCGAGTCGTTCTGCAAAATAGCGATGCAAGGTTTGTTCTAGTTGCACGAGCGTGACGACGGCACGATGTTCCCCGTGATGATCCGCTGGACGCTTCGCTTCGGCGAGTTGAGCCTGCCCCGCGCTCCCCATGAGCCAACCAATCAAAAGAATTGGGAGAAAGAGATGTCGCTTGGTCATCGGTTATCGCCTGAGATTGTTCGCCACCGCCATCATATCGTCGGCAGCTTGAATGGCCTTGGCGTTCAATTCATAACTTCGTTGGGCAATGATCATATTGACCATCTCATCGGCAATGTTGACATTGGATGTTTCTAAAAATCCTTGCTGAATGAGGCCAAATCCGGTAGCAAACCCTGGAGTACCTTGTTGAGCCGGCCCGGACGCCGTACTTTCCATAAACAAATTGTTGCCTTGCGCCACCAATCCCGATGGATTGTCGAATCGCACCAACTGGATTTGTCCTACTTGCGTCGCCTGCGCGACACCTGGCAATAAGACCGAAACTGTGCCGTCCTGACCGATATCGATTTTGAGCGCTCCGGACGGGATCGTGATCGTCGGAACCAACGTATCGCCATCGCCCGTGACCAAATTTCCGGTATTGTCGCGTTTGAACGAACCTGAGCGCGTGTACATCGTCGTCCCATCAGGGCGAGTCACCTGAAAGAACCCAGCCCCTTCGATAGCCAGGTCCAATTCATTGAACGTTTGGCGTAAGTTCCCTTGGACGAATTCTTTCGCTACGGTCACCGGCCGCACGCCCACACCGACCTGCATGCCCACGGGAAACACGCCTACGTTCGAAGCATTCGCTCCCGGCAACCGTTGAATTTGATACAGGAGGTCGGCAAATTCGGCCCGACTCCGCTTGAAGGCAGTCGTATTCACGTTGGCTAAATTGTGTGCGATCGTATCGATATTCAGCTGTTGAGCGGCCATACCGGTCGAGGCCGTATGCATTGCGCGAATCATAAGACTATCCTTTCATGTCGTTATCGAGATCAGCTGACATCGGCTGAACCGTTACCTCGCCTTTACCGCTGAATACGCCCAATTTGAATGGCTTGTCCGGTCATCTCATCCATCGTCCGTATCGCTTTTTGCATCTGTTCATAGCCGCGCGTCACTTTGATCATTTCGACCAGGTCGAGGCTTGCATCCACATTCGATTGTTCGATCATGCCTTGATGGACCTGAACTGCGGGGTCCGGTTCGGTTTGCTCCGGCATCCTCCAGTAGAGATCACCGGCTTTTTGCAACATGGTTCCTTCCGGTGCACGTACGAGCCGAAATTGATCGACGACAACGTTGTTCACCCGAATCGTCCCGGTGCGATCCACCGTCATTTCACCAGGAGGAAGCGTGATCGGCCCTTTCTTCCCCATAACCGGGTCGCCAGTAGACGTAACGAGCGTGCCCGATGCATGGCGAACGAAGCGCCCGCCTCGAAACAACCGATCGCCTGATGCCGTTTGCACCACGAAAAATCCATCGCCTTCCAGCGCCACATCCAACGGATGACCAGTCTGTCTGAGCGCGCCTTGTGAAAAATCCGGACGAACGGTGGCAAGCTGAGGGAACAGATCGATGCCTGCAAGTGGCGGTCCCGCGACCCGTGCGAGAATGGTCCCGAACGCAGGAACATCTTTTTTAAAGCCTGTCGTATGGACGTTTCCGACGTTATGGGACAACACGTCCAAACGGCGTTCGAGAATAATGGCACCGGCTAGGGCAGGATAGATTCCTCGATTCATGTGCGACTCCCTCGTTCGTGCTCGCGTCTCTCAACGGTTGCCAAGACGCTAGCAACCGATATGCCATAGTGAGGCATGGGGATCTTAGACGACCTGAACCAACACAACGAACGGTTCTCGCCGTGTTCTCGCACCGGTCATAAGTGACAGATGACAACGCGTTCAGGGAATGGTCCCAACCACGGTCGGCCAAGTTTTCCCCTTTGCCCCGTGATTAGGCAGAACCTGCCGGTCTACCGGACTGGCCCGGTTTCGTCACGACAGATTCAGAAGAATCGTCTGTTGCTCGCAAGGCATGGCGAGGGAGCTGAGGGCGGCAATCTGCCATGCCGGTCACAACCGAGATTCGAATCGCGCAGAACCGAGTCTCCTGAGCGGCGGGAACGAGACCAATCGTTGACATGCAGTGGCGATGGAACGGCGAGACCGCTATCAACGAGGAACCATTCGGGCGGACAGGGCTTCAGCCGAGCAGAGGATTGCGAGAAGGTTCCGGGATCGTGGTATTTCTGAGCACGACGATTTCCACGCGTCGATTGGCTGCCCGCCCTTCGGATGTCTCATTCGGGGCAACCGGTCGATACCCGGCAAAACTGGTCGCCGAAAACCGTTGCGGGTCAAGACCGTGGACGTCCGTAAAATAGCGAACCAATGTGGTGGCTCGCGAAGCCGCCAATTCCCAGTTTGACGGATAGGTCGGCGTATGGATCGGTCGAGCATCCGTATGACCTTCCACGCTGATATGGTTCGGCAAGTCTTTCACCAATCCGGCCACGAGATCGAGAAACTCCTTGACCGCTGGCTGAATATGGGTACTCCCGCTCGCAAACAACGCATCCTCTTTGATCCGGATATTCAGCCCACGCGCAGTCGTTTTCACGACTACGCCTTCGGGTGTCGGCATGGTTTCGATGACATTGGCGATTTTCAAATAGGCTCGAATCGGATCCGTCACCTTCGGCGGCTCCTCGACCACTTCTTTGACGTGTTTTTCGAACGGAAGCTCGATGAGAGAGAGATGGCCGATGGGTTTATGATTCGTGAACGCGCTCACGAGCGATTCGCTGAGGGTCTTATATTTTCCTTCGTTGACGGATGACACCGCATACATGACGACAAAAAAGGCGAACAACAGGGTGATGAAATCCGCATACGAGACCAACCAGCGCTCGTGATTTTCGTGCTCCTCGTGCTTTTTTTTCATGATCCACGCATCAGGTGAACATACACACAAATGAATAAAAAGACGTTCTCCATCGGTGAGCCGAGGCTTCTTTTACAAAGACGATCAACTTTTTTTGCGCTGCGATTCAGGAAGATAGCCGCTGAGTTTTTCCTCGATCATTCGTGGGTTTTCACCCTGAGCGACAGACACCAACCCTTCGATCACCACTAGTTTGGCAATCACCAATTCTTTGGCTTTCATCTTGATTTTCCCGCCCATCGGAAGAAACAAGAGATTCGCCGACCCCACTCCATAGACCGTCGCCACAAATGCCACGGCGATCCCGCTTCCTAGTTTCGAAGGATCGGCCAAATTTTCCATGACGTGGATCAACCCCAGCACGGCTCCTAAAATTCCCACGGTCGGCGCATACCCTCCCAAGGATTCGTACACTTTCCCTGCCAATGTGTATTCCTCCTCGAACATTTCCACTTCCACTTCAAGGATTTCCCGAATCTTCGGTGGCTCAGTGCCATCGACGACCAATTGAACCCCTTTGGCCATAAGCGGATCATGGAGCGTCTTGATCTGACCTTCCAATGCCAACAAGCCTTGCTTTCTGCTGATGTTGGCCAATTCCACGATTTTCGCGATGGTGGCTTTGACGTCGACGTGGACATTCCCGAACACCAGACTTAAACTTCCGAGAGCTTTCATGAAAATTGGCAACGGATAGTTGAGCATGACCGCTCCGATCGTCCCTCCGATCACGATCAGAAACGCGGTCAATTGAAGAATAGAGCCGACATGCCCGCCTTCCAATGCTTGCCCGACCAAAATCGAGGCAAGGGCAACAATGATTCCCAGTATCGAAAGAATATCCATGATCGGCCTATCGCTTTTTATCGGCCGGCATCGGCGGCAAACACGTGATGATTACGTCTGCCGATGAACCAGCTCTTTCAGATCCAAGATCACCAAGAGCCGTCCATCGACCCGTCCTACCCCCTTGTGAAATTCCGCACTTCCGGATTTTCCGGTGACTGGCGACGGTTCAATGAGCGATTCCGGCAATCGAAGGACCTCGGACACCGAATCGACAATAAAGCCGAGAATCACGTTCGCCATATCCACGACGATGATCCGCGTGTCTTTCGTTCGTTCAGCGGAAGGCAGGCCGAAACGCGCCCGAAGATCTAAAATTGGAATGACCTTTCCTCGAAGATTGATTACGCCCTCGACATAGGGCGCCGCATTGGGCACGGCCGTAATTTCCACCATGCGAATGATTTCCTGCACGTCGAGAATGTCAATGGCATATTCCTCATCGCCGACGTGAAAACTCACCAATTGTAGAATGTCGCCTTTGCCTTCTTCGCTGTCGTCGGTCAATACGGCCTGTTCATGATCGTGGACCATGCTGCTCCCCCTATGAAATCGTTGTCTTCGGACATGCTGACGAAGGACGATTCGAGCGCGCTATCCGCAGATGGATTGAGTCAACGCAAGAATGGTTTCCGGAATGCGAGAAAGGGTAACGCGCTGAGCTGTCAATCCTGCTTCAGCGACAGCTTTCGGCATTCCATAAATCAGAGAGGAGGCTTCATCCTGCACAACCAAGCGTCCTCCCTTGTCGTGAATCGCTTTCATGCCCGCGAGACCGTCATTGCCCATGCCCGTCAGCACCACTCCGATCGTTCGCGAACCGAAGAGCTCCACAGCCGATTGCATCAAGAGATCGACCGACGGTCGATAGATCACCTGTCGCGGTTCATCGGAGATCCGTGCAAAAACATGCCCGGCTCGATCTCTTTGCAGCGTCATATGATATCCTCCTGGAGCGATATAGACGGTGCCCGGTTCGATGCGATCCCCTTCTTCCGCTTCGCGAACGTCGATCGCGCAAACCATATTCAATTGCTGGGCGAACGGTTTGGTAAACGATTTCGGCATATGCTGCGCGATGACGAAACCGGCAGGAAACCCTGGGGGAACGTGAGGTAAGATTTGTCGAAGCGCTTGAGGACCTCCTGTTGAGCATCCGAGAACAACCAGCGCCGCCGCGCTCGGTAGCGATTGCAAAAGCCTCTGACTCACGGAATCGACGCTATGGGAATCCCTGAACGGCAATTCGCCCAACCGCATATCGGACGTCTTACCCGCCTCGTCTTTGCGGCGGGCGACTGCGGGCATCGAGGCTCGGGCTGCCACAAGAATCTTGTCGACCAATTCTTGTTCGATATGCGTGATACGGAGCGCCGATCCGTTCAGATGTTTGGGTAGAAAATCAACGGCCCCAAGCTCCAAAGCTCGGATTGTTTCTCGCGCCCCTTCTTCCGTCAACGCGCTGACCACGACGACAGGAAGCGGATGGCTCTTCATGATCTCCTCGAGGACGGCCAAGCCGTCCATACCGGGCATATCGATATCCAACGTCATTACGTCCGGATCGAGCCGATGAACTTTCTGAATGGCATCTCGTCCATCTCGCGCTGTGGCAATGACGCGAATGCCTGAATGTTTCGACAACATCGAAGAAAGGGATTTGCGCATGAACGCCGAATCATCGACGACCAGCACACGAATCTCCCGAGCATTGCAGATCGTCATGTGTCATCACCGAATCCAACGGTCAGCTCGAGATCGCGTTCGATACCGACGACCATCGTCCCAATGGCCGGAACAACGGCCTCGAACGTGCAGCAACCATAAACAATCGGTTCCTCTGAGTCCTTGCGACCCATCACACGCTTTGATAGGCTGCCAAGAGTTCCGTATATGCTTGATAGGAAGAAATTTATGAGGATTCATCATGAACCACCAATTTCATTCCGAAGCTGACCGTCTTTTGCTCGATGCGAAAAAAGCGCTCTTGCAGGAACATCATCGTCGTTTTCAAGAGCTTCAACAACAAGGGCGATGGAACGAGGCGATGAAACAACTTAATGTCACCCTCTCCTGCGCAGCCGATGTGTTGAAAGATTCTGTCGCTCTTCTAGAGCGAGTGGTCGTCCATTATCAGCAACAACGGACACAGAATCCTGGTCAGGAGTAGACCATACCCACAGCCTGCGTCGACCGATACAGAGAGGCGGCTCTCATTTCTTTTCATTCGTTCAACATCGGCTCGATCGCCAGAGAACACATCCTCAAAAAAGCGGCTGCTTTGTCTTTTGACACATTTGGATTCATTCAGCCACTACACTTTGAACGACGAAACGAGCCCTTGAAGCTTTGCTGCTAAGGCGTTGAGTTCCTGACTCGCCTTGGCGGATTCCGAGGCTCCGCTCGACGTATCCCTGGTCACTTGCGCCACGGCTTCGAGGTCTCCGGCGATCTGCTTCGTGGCCGTGGACTGTTCCTCGGCGGCTTGAGCGATCTGTTGAATCATGGATGTGGTTTGTTGAACCATCGTCTGAATCCGGTTCAACGCCTCACCGGTTTTATTGGCGAGCTCCACCCCGCTCATCACTTGTTGGGTGCCATCTTCCATCGAGGCCACGGCGCTCTTCGTATCCTGCTGGATTTGCCGAATCATGTCGCCGATTTCCTTCGTCGCTTTGGTCGTCCGTTCAGCCAATTTTCGCACCTCATCGGCCACGACGGCGAACCCGCGCCCCTGCTCGCCGGCTCGGGCCGCCTCGATGGCGGCATTCAGGGCTAAAAGATTCGTTTGATCGGCGATATCTTCGATGACACGCACGATTTCACCGATTTGATCCGAAGATCGCCCCAAGGCCGTAATAATATTGGCTGATTGACCGACGGCTTCCGATACCTGTTGCATTCCCGCGACGGTTCGAGACATCACTTCGAATCCACTTTTTGCCGTTTGAGATGTCTCTTCGGCAATCTTGGCAGCCTCCGTAGAATTCCGGGCGACTTCGCTGGCCGTCATCGTCATTTCCTCGACAGCAGAGGCGGACTGCAGCATGCGAGAATTTTGGTCTTCCGATCCTTTCGCTAGTTCCTCGGCCGTGGCAGACAGTTCGGCAGAGGCCGAGGCCAGTTGATTCGTGGCTTCCGCCACATGGGCGATCATGTGTTGGATCTTGTCGATAAACACGTTGAAATACCGGGCCAATGTCCCGATCTCATCGTCGCGGGTGATCGGGACGCGCTTGGTCAAGTCGCCTTCGCCATGGGCGATATCTTTGGCCATCAGCGTTAGATGATTCAGTGGTGACAGCACGAACCGCTGCAAGAGGACATACACGATCGCCAAACTGGCCACGATGACCGCCACCAACAACCCGCCGGTACGCTGTAATGCCATCCACATACCGGCTTGGGCCTGTCCCATAGGAATCGAAAGCGACAATAAGCCGACCACATCGCCGACTTGTTTGCCCACATGACAATTGACGCACGCCTGCACCGAAGCTTTATCGGCACTGGCCCGGCGGAAAACCGGTTCACCGCCGCTGGTATCGATCATCGAGTAGACATCGGCCCCGCTCATGATCGCTTGCACGGCCATTCGTTCGAATTCACTTTTGGGAGCATTGTCGGGATTCAAGGGATTGTCGCTGATCAACCGGGCACGAAATACCCTTCGTTTCCCCAAAGCTTCTCCGATCTCCCTGGTCGCCGTGGCAGGAAACGGAATGGCATTGGGATCGAATGCATGCTCCCGGGCAATGGTGATGGCCTCGCCGACCGAAGATTGCTTGATTTTGCCGACATAGTTTTTGGCGATATACGCTCGCGTTTCCTCCACTTGAGCCTGAATGATTTGGCCCTCGGTTTCCAATAAGTTCATGAGCCGTTCTTGTTCCTGGGAATAGAGAAACCACAAGCCGACTCCGATCATCGCGGCACCGAGGCACCCGAGTGAGACGAGAAACCGAACCGAAATGCTGGCATGTTTCATAGCAGAATCTCCTTCTCTCTACTTTTCACTGTCGGTATCACATCGGCAGATGCTGGATGGACAAATGAACGGGCTTCACGACAAAACCTGAACCAACTTATCTCTCAATTCCTTGGGATCGAATTTCGTCACATAATCGGTCACGCCGACGCTTTTGCCTTTTTCGACGTTGCAATATCCGGAGAGGGACGAATGCATCAGCACGGGAAGGCGATGAAGTCGTGCATCTTCGCGAATGGATTTCGTCAACGTGAAGCCGTCCATTTCCGGCATTTCGATATCCGTCAAAACCAAATCCACGAACTCGGTCACCGATTTCCCCGACTCTTCGGCGAGCGCCGCCCAGTGCCGCAGACGGCGCAAGGCTTCTCGACCGGTCATGACCTCCTCCCATTGCACGCCCAACCGCTCGAGTGTTTTCGCAATTTGTTTGCGCGCGACACTCGAGTCATCCGCGACAAGCACGCGTTTACCTTCCAGATGTTTCGTCGCCTCGATGCCGACATACACTTCTTCGTCAGTCATGGGATGAATCTCCGCCAAGACTTTCTCGACATCCAGGATCAGGATCATCCGCCCATCGTCCAATTTTGTCACGGCCGTCACCGCGCCTTGCCGACTCGTTCGGACCATCGGAGGAGGGATGTGAATCCGATCCCAGGAAATTCGGATGATGCGATCGACTCCGCTGACCAAAAAGCCTTGCTTGCTATCGTTATATTCCGTGATGATCAATTTCGCCGTCGCCAAACAGAGTTGCCCCAATCCGATGGCGCGCTTGAGGTCAACGATGGCGATATTTTCGCCGCGGAGGTTCACCACGCCCAAAACGCGAGCATCTGTGTCCGGAATACTGGTAATGGGTGGGACTTTCATCACTTCCCGGATTTTGAACACGTTGATCCCGTAAATTTCATCGGTTTCCAGATGGAACATGAGCAGTTCCATTTTATTGGCACCGGCCAATCCCGTACGTTGATCGACCTCGGTCATCCATTTCGACATCATGCTTCTCCTGATCTTGTCCTGTGCTGTTGCGTCGCTCTCCGAGACCTTGCCATGACCGACACTGGATCGGAAGCAGGATCTCTTACCCCAACATCGTCATACTGGTGCTTCGTACTTCCTGAACGAGATCGGCCATATCCAAAATCAAAACGACTTTCCCATCGCCTGTAATGGTGGCACCGGCGACGCCGGGCACATCCGTCAGAAAATCGCCCAACGATTTGATGACCACTTCTTCCTGTGCGCGCAGTTGATCGACCACCACACCGAAGCGACGTTCACCCACGGCCACGACGACGACATAACATTCCTGTGCCTCGGAGTTATGGGGCAGATGGAACTGTTCGGCCAGATACAAAAGCGGGAGAATGCGGTCCCGCAAATTCAGAACCGCCTGCCCATTGATGGTTTTGATTTCATCGTTCGTGACTTTGTGGGCTTCGATCACGGATGCCAGGGGAATGGCAAAGGTGCTCCGTTCGACTTCCACCATCAAGGCTTGGATAATGGCCACCGTTAGCGGCAATTTGATCGTCACGAGGCTGCCGAGGCCAGGTTGCGAATCCAGTTCGATACTGCCGTTCATGCGGCTAATGTTCGTCCGCACGACATCCATCCCCACGCCGCGCCCGGATACATCGCTGACCTGATCGGCCGTACTGAATCCGGGGAGAAATATTACATTCATGATTTCGCGCGGGCTCATGGATGCCACATCGCCTTCGGTCACTAACCCTTTGGCCAACGCCTTGGCTTTGATTTTTTCCACTTGCAACCCGCGTCCATCATCTTCAACGCGGATGACGATACTGTTCCCTTCCTGGGCCGCGGTCAAGCGAATGAGTCCTTCCGGGCCTTTTCCCTGTGCAGCGCGTTCCACAGGGGTTTCCAATCCATGATCCATGGCATTGCGAACGAGGTGAACCAACGGATCGATTAATTCATCGGCGACGGATTTATCGACTTCCGTCTCTTCTCCAACCACCTCCAATCGAACCTGTTTCTTGAGCTTGGAGGCCAAATCCCGGACGAGCCGAGGAAACCGTGCAAAGACTTTGCGAACCGGAACCATGCGAGTTTTCATGACAGCCAATTGGAGGTCCGTCGTCACCAAGTTCAACTGGGCCAAGGTCAGTCCCAATTCACGGATGACCGGGTCGTTTTCGTGTTGCGCCTCCAGACCATACCCTAACTTCATCAGGCGATTTCGATTGAGCACCAGCTCGCCGACGAGATTCATCACATGATCCAACCGACGCGTTTCCACCCGAACGGTGAGTTCATCTTCACGAGTTCCGCTCGGCTTGGCTTTTTGCTGGGCAGCTTCGGCGGTTCGAGCCGTCGCGGCTTTGAGTTTCTCCAACATACCCGCCAATCCCGGCTGAGGCAGCGAAGACGCCGATGCGTCGTCGGCGGTGGCGGGAGAACCATCCGTTGGAGCCTCCTGAGAAGCCGGTGCGTGCATGGGCGATGAACGCTCTATCGTTGCTGATGCAGATTCTGTCTGAGCAGATGCCGGTGGCGCCGCCGATACGCAAACGGTCGCACTGTCTGATGAAGCCGACGTCGGAGAAACCGGGTCAGGGACGGAATCGGTCGGAGGGACACGCGAAGGTGCGGAAGCCAGATCCTGGGCAGCCTCCAATGTAAGGGTCAGCTTCTGGACGACGGAATCGACTTCTACGCGAGAATCTTCGCCAGTTTCTCGAATGGCTGCGTACAGAGCTTTGACACAGTCCACGGACTCTAAAATAATGTCGATGACGGATTGAGAGACAACCATCTCTCCCTGTCTCAATTTGTTCAAGACGTTTTCGGCTTGGTGAGTGACTTCGACGAGACGGGTAAATCCCAGAAAACCAGCCGATCCTTTCATGCTGTGGATACAGCGAAAAATTTCGTTCAACAGCTCGATATTGCCCGGATCGGATTCCAAATGCACGAAGTATCGATCGAGAGCTTCGAGCATCTCCGTGCTTTCCGACAAGAAATCCTCGAGGATTTCTCGCATCTCTTCATTCATGTGTGCCATAGCAGCGGGACTCCAAGCTTCGCTGATCGGGTAAAAGGTTTCGGCTCATCGTAATGAGTGACCAAGATGTCGTAACGAAACATCCGATCATTTGCACCCTAGTTTCGACAAAATGTCGTCGACCACTTCCTGCTGAAGTGCGGTATGCTTCGACGCCTCGAGTTGCTTGAGCATCTCGTCGCCTCGTCCGTCTTTCGCTGCGGCTCCCTCTTTCTTCTGAATCCCGAAAATCACCAACACGCGCAGCATCTTGTGTTGAATTTCATCCAACACCGTCATCAGCTTGGCCACTCGTTGCGCAACGAGATCCTGGAACGACAAGGCAACGGCGATATCCGTCAATCTGGTCTCGTCCGCTTTCAATCCATCTCGAATGTGATTCACGAGATGAGTCTGTTCCGGCGGCACACCCTCCGCCAGCCGGTCGATCTGTTCCAAGAGGTTCCGGCGATTCGTTTCGATCTCCTCCGTCAAGGACATGACCTTGTGCGTTCCGTCTTCCGTCATCTTGGCCAACTCGCCGAGATGCGAATTCGCGAGCGGCAGTTGTTCGGATGTCGACGAAACGGGAGCTTCCATTTCTCGAATTGTTTGCGTCATCATCTCCACGCACCGGGTGAGCTCGGCCATTTCCTCGTAGATTTGTCGGTCCTCATCGGTGGGCTTCGGCGCCGGCCGAGCTAAGCTGACCTCGGTATCCAATCCGCGGTTCACAAGCATACTGTCTTCCTTTCGTCGGAGGTCTTGACCATGATCACATCGGTGGCCTTACTTTTTCGCAAAGATTTTCTGCAATTTATCCTGCAACGCTTCGGCCGTGAACGGTTTCACCACATAGTTGCTGACGCCGGCCTGTACGGCTTCGATGATGTTGTCTTTCTGCGCTTCAGCCGTCACCATCAAAAATGGGACCGATTTCAACTCACCGTCGGCCCGGACCGCGCGAAGTAGTTCAATCCCCGACATGACCGGCATGTTCCAATCCGAGACCACGAGGCCGAACCCGCCTCCTTTTAATTTATTCAACGCATCTTGGCCGTTCTCCGCTTCCGTAATATTTTCGTATCCGATCTGTCTCAGCACGTTTTTGACGATCCGTCGCATCGTCGACATGTCATCCACAACCAATACTTTGATGCTCGTATCCAACATACGTCTTCCTCCGCCATTCTCAGTGAGCGTCGGGCCATGGACACCGTGTCTTGTTCAGGACGCGCACCTTTACCGAATAATGGTGATGCCTTAATTCAAGTGATAGGGTGTTCGCTCTTCGACCCCGTGTCCGACCGGAATCCGATCCTCGATCCCCGCATTCCGCACCCAGGCTTCCAATTCTTCGCGAACAAAGCGCCAATGTTTTCCGACTTTATGTCCGGGAAGACGACGTTCGCGCGCGAGTTTATAGATCGTGGATTTAGGAACCTTCAGGAGTTCCGACACTTCGTGAAGCGTTAGCAGGTCTTTCATGATGGCACCTCTTTCCTTTGGTTAACGATGCTTCATCTATCGGAGTGGCCATTGGTGAACTTAAACACTCGATACCGTACAGGCATCGATCGTCGATTCAAAGAGCATGATCTGCCGTGATCTTCGCATTAGGGACCGACAAATGATGAAATGGAATGCGACGCCGCATACAAAAAGGGGCGAACACAGGCGACGAAGAGCCGTCTCGAACAGTCAATCGGCTTTTCGCGAACATCTTTTACGATCGAGAAACGCGAGAACTCCTCACTACTCGAAGGCGACGGTCCTCTCCTTCACAGACATGACGGCGAGAGCGCCCATGACTCGAAGAAGGAATATGTCGAAATGGATTCGGGCAATCACTCCGAGGGAGGCGCGTTCCTGCTCCACTCATCACGCAGAGTTTTGAATGTGACGAGCAATCGCGAAAGCGCATCGCAAAGGGGTCGATACGACTCAGCCTCGATCGAGGATGCCGACCGAGTTGCCTGCTCAAGCTGTGTGATCATCGCGACATGCGTGTGTGCCCGAAGTGCCCCGAGCGACCCCTTGAGTCGATGCAGGTTCGTTCGAAATGCAGGAATATCCTGCTTCGTATAGGCCGCGTTCAGATCATCCATGAGCCCTGGGCCTGTCACGAGAAAAGCGCAAACGAGCGACAGCAACAGTTCGGCATCGCCGTCCATCTCGTGCAACGCTCTCTTCACATCGTAATCGCACGATTCTCGAGATACGAGGGTGCCTGTCTCCGTCAAACGAGCGACGCTCATGGAATCGCCCGGTACCGGGCGCGGGGCATCGGCGCATTGCGTACGGCATGCATCGCTTTCTGGGATCGATATTCGCGGATCGACGAGCCATCGTTGGAGGGCGGCCTTCAGATCCGCGGAACGAAGAGGTTTCGGCACATATTCATCCATACCCGCTTCCAAGCATATCTCTCGATCTCCCTCGAGCGCATTCGCGGTCATCCCAATGATAGGAACACGTTGGGTAGCCCATGACGACGGGCGAGAAACCGAGATCGTGTCCACTATGCCGCTCGGTTCTTCTTGTTTCACATTCGGCATATTCTTCTGGTTGCATGCTCTATCTCGCTCGCGTTCACGGGCTCGAATCAAGGCGGTGGCCTCCAATCCATCCATTTCCGGCATTTGCCAATCCATGATAATCGCGTCGTAAGCCGTTTGCTCGGTCGCCGCGACCGCTTCACGGCCGTTGGTCACGAAGGTCGCATCGCAACCCAGCTTTTCGAGAATCCAGCCTACCACTCGTTGGTTGACCGGATTGTCTTCTGCAACGAGGATCCGTGGTTTAGGATGTCCATGACGGGAAACCCAATTTTGCTCGCGCTGCACGACTTGTTGTTTATGGGGTGAAGGACGGGCCACGACGGAAAGCCTGGAATCCAAATCCGACCGTCGAATCAGGCTGCGAACTTGAGAGACAAACTGTTTGCGACGGGCCGGCCAATGGATCACCCGAACAGATCCGGGAGCGACTTCTGGCACGCTCGGTCGTCGGATGCCCCGCGGGACCAACCATACAACGCCCATACACCGAAACGTATCATGGGCATGCAGTGCCTTCATCATATGCTGCACCCTGTGCTGACCCGATTCCGATGCATCGGTGTGGACGATCAAGAGATCGGGCAAACGGTCCATGGATTGCAGTCGATCCAGCCAGTGGACGACGTGTTCGATCTCATCGCTCATCTCAACAGCGAGCCCCATCCGTGCGAAGATATTGATCACAGCAGCTTGGGTGAACGAAGACAGGCTGATGAGTCCGATTCGACGATCGGAGATGTCATCGCCATCGCGCTCCTGCCGACTGTGCAGTGGACTCTGTGACGGCGTCCGGAATGGTAACCGAAACCAAAAGGTGGATCCTTGACCGAGTCGACTCTCGACACCGATGGTACCTCCCATTAATTCGACTAATTGTTTGCAGATCGCCAAGCCCAATCCGGTGCCGCCGTATTTTCGAGTCGTCGAGGCATCGGCTTGCGTGAATTTCTCGAACACGCGGCTTTGCGCATCCGGAGAAAGGCCAATTCCCGTGTCGACGACGCTGAACGTTAGATAGATCCGCTGATCCGCAGCATGGAGGGACGAAGAGGGATGCTCAGGGGCTGGATGCAACCCTGGAGGCACGTCCTCGGGAAATCGAGAAACCGCGACATCGATTCGCACCCCGCCTCGCTCGGTAAATTTCACTCCGTTACTGGCCAGGTTGAGCAGAATTTGTTTCAATCGCGTGGGATCCCCTAGCAATACGGAGGGCGCATGGGGATCGAGCGTCCAGACAAAATCCAATCCTTTTTGTTGGGCGCTTTTAGCGACGAGTTCCATCACGTCATCGAGAAGATCCTCGAGATCGAACGGAATCGTCTCTAACTCGAGTTTGCCTGCCTCGATTTTAGAAAAATCCAAAATGTCGTTGATCAACGCTCGCAATCCATTGGCGGAATGTTTGATGGCTTCGGCGCATTCGCGTTGCTCAGACGTCAACGGATAATCGAGCAAGATCTCCGTCATTCCGATCACACCGTTCAAGGGCGTGCGAATTTCATGACTCATCGCCGCCAAAAACGCGGTCTTGGCCCGTTTGGCGGCTTCCGCCTCGACCAGCGCCCGATCCAATTCGCGATTTTTGGCCTCCACCATATCGGCAAACGCCGCCAATTCGTCCGCTGCGATTTTTCGCTCCGTGATGTCGAGTCCATAGCCGCGCACGATTCCGTCCTGTGCATGAGGCACCAACACCCATGAATAGACACGGTCCCCCACCATCACTTCGAGATCCTTCTGAACGTGCTGAGTGTTCAGCGCTTCGCGGACCACATGAGGAAAACGATCCGGCAAGGCATGGGCAAATCCTGACAAGCCGATCCCCCCGGGCGCCATCAGATTGATCATCGTTCGATTGGCATACAAAATATGACAGCCCGCATCCACGTCGATGATGGGGAACGGGCTCTCTTCCGGAATGGACGCCAATCGTTGGACCGTGTCCAACATCTCCAGTTCGTGCGACACATTGCGAACGGTAAGCAGCAGGTTCGGACAAGGCTGAAGATCCCCGAACGGCTTGACGCTCAGTTCGACCCACTTCCATTGACCTAAGAGAGTCCGGACCCGGAGTTTTGGACACCACACCTGATTCCCAGTGCGGTACACATAATCGATCGGACACACCGTCGATTCCGGTGTGCGATCGGGCATGACACAATCCAAGATCTCATGACCAGTCCGGCCGATGACGGCAGCGCTTTGCCAATCCAATAACAACATGGCCGCATGATTGTATGCCTGGATCTCGGCCTTTGGGTTGAGTACGAGAACGCCGACAGATATCGCGTCTATCATCTGCTGCCCCAAGGCAGTGGAAAACGGATTATCCTGCATAGTGTGATTGTCGAGCCTCGGAGATGATTGTCCGACGATGATCGAGCCGCGTTGGTCGTGACCGTCCTGTGCATGGCGATACGTTCCGTATCAGGCAGAATGGGTTCTGAATCGGTTGGATGTGCGCCTGGACCGTGACCCGTCCAACACGCATGCGCATTTCCTCGCGGCGGAGATAACGGGAAACCTATTCAGCGCAAACCGCAGAGACAGGAAAATCGTGGGCGGAAGAAGGGGTCACGCGCCGGTGAGCGGATGGATGGCGCTGTCCACCGGCGACCGTCTGCGAGGCGAAAATCCACGGACTCAGCGAACCGCAGTCATCGCTTCGCCCGCGGCGGCAACCGCCTCTCGAACCGTGCTGTATACCGGGATCATTTTGGGGACATTGGCCAATTCCAACACTTGTCGCACATACGGTTGGGGATGCGCGAGGCTCAGCCGTTGCTGCCTCGTTTTAAATTGTTGATGCGCAATGACCAAGAGACCGAGTGCGGAACTGTCTACAAACGAGACCCCTTCCAAATCCAAAATGACCCGTTGGCTCGATGAACTCTGAACACGATCGATCGTGTCTTTAAAGACACGGCGGTTGGCGAAATCGAACCGTCCCTCCAGCTTCACGATCGTGGCATCCCCCTCCTGTCGTTCAGAAACCTGCATAACAACCTCCTTCCTCGATGAACAGGTGCCTCGGACTAGACTAGTGAAAGACGCCGATGTGCAGTGTGGCGTCCCTCTACGTAACCCATGTGATCGAATGCCTCGATACCGATGAACCACTCCGCACACAGGAACCCAACAGATACTGGAACGTCATATCGGCGGAACGCCCGGGAACTAAAGAGCCTCGAAAACTAGATGTCGGTTGACCGCCTATCTCGCTTTGGAGGCGGAATGGATTTCTCGCTCGATCGCTTCGACATCCTGCCCGCTGTTGAAAAGAAGCAAACGCTGCAAATGGACAAGACTCTCCTCGTCGACGATCTCGGTAAAATGAATGGCCATCCCGGACACCTCGTGACGAACGACCGTTCCGCGAGCGTGTATAGTTATCGGCGGTTCCGTCCCGGACAACAGAATGTTGGCGAGGCAGGGAGTACCGATCGGCAATCGAGCATCGCAACTGAGAAACATTCCGTGCAGACTGACATTCCCCAGGCAACCCGTAATCTTGACCGAACCGGCCGCTTTTAATTCCGCTTCCACCATCACCCGGACCCGGGTACTGGCCCGCCGTTGAAGTGCCCGTCCCATCGCCTCGGTGTCCTCTTCGAACGAATCAGTCATGGCCCATCATCCTCTTGCATCGTGTCGCATTCATGCCGATCATGTTCGCACGCGATAACACGAAATCCCGCGATAATCTAGGCGCTCAAACCCGTCATCCAGATTCCCGATGGTTTCCGTCCCTCCGAGAATCAAATAGCCGTCGGGCGCCAGTTGACTGCGGACTTTTCGTAAAATCATCTTCTTCGTCTCCAGGTCGAAATAGATCAAAACATTCCGCAAAAACACGAAATCCAACCGCGGAAACGAAAGCCAGGTCCCGATCAGGTTCATCGTCTGAAACGTCACCATCATCTTGAGCTCGTCGACGACTTCCCATTGCGTTCCACATCTCCGAAAGTATTTGGTCAACAGGGTTTCGGGCATGCCCCGTCTGACTTCCATCTCGCTATAGCACCCTTGACGGCATCGCGCGATCATGGAGGGCGAAATATCGGTGGCAAAAAATCGGATGCGCCAGTGCCGAAGTTCAGGGAATCGCTCGCGCAAGAGTATGGCGATCGTGTACGGTTCTTGGCCGCTCGAACAGGCCCCGCACCACAGGCTCAGCACACGGTCGCGATCGCGCCGGGCCAGGACGTCGGGCAATAATACGTTGGCAAAGATCTCGAACGGGATGCGGTCTCGGAAAAAACTCGTTTCATTGGTCGTCATGACTTCGACCACTTTTTCGTGCAGCACGCTGTATCGTGTGCCACGCAATCGAGACAACAAATCATCGATCGAGGATAAGCCCAACTCGCGCACGACGCTATCCAAGCGCGACTCGATCAAATAATCCTTCCCTGGCTCCAAGACGATCGCAGCGCGTTCCCGCACCAGTGATCGAACGATGGAATAATCTCGTTTGGCTGTCAGAGTCGGCATCGCCGCGCGCTCACATCTCAGACATCACATCCGACATCAAGACCCGTTATGGCTGCGCACATGCGCAAGCAGGATCGACGGGAGATCCGCCAGGGGCACGATTTTATCGACCCCTCCGGCCTTGATCGCCTCTTTCGGCATTCCGAAGACCACACATGAGGCTTCGTCCTGTGCCAACGTGTAGGCCCCCGCTTGCTTCATGGCCAGCATCCCGGCAGCGCCATCATTCCCCATGCCCGTCAAGATGATCCCCACGCTGTTGGCCCCGGCGTATTTCGCGACCGAATGAAACATCACGTCCACCGACGGCCGATGCCGATTGACGGGGGGCTCTTGTGTCAATGTCACATAATACCGGGCTCCATTCCGGCGCAGTTCCATGTGATAATTGCCCGGCGCGATCAACGCCTGTCCGGCGATCACACTGTCCCCTTCTTGCGCTTCCTTTACCACGATACGGCACAGCTGGTTCAACCGATCTGCGAACGTTCGCGTGAATTTTTCCGGCATGTGTTGGGTAACGATGATCGGCGGAACGTTGGAAGGGAGCACTTCCAGCACCTCTTTCAAGGCTTCCGTGCCTCCTGTCGACGCCCCGATGGCGATCACGATATCCGTGGTTTTGATCATCGCACCGCTTAACACCGCAGGCCGAGCAGGAGAAGCGACTGACCGGGAACGTCGAGGAAGGTTGGCTAAGGCCGCAGCTTTGATTTTTCGAATGAGCTGATCCGCTTGTGCTTCCATTCCATATCGGACATCCACCTTGGGTTTGGTGCAAAAGTCGACAGCTCCCAACTCCAACGCCCGCAAGGTCGTCTGACAGCCGGCTTCCGTCAAGGAGCTCACCATGACGACCGGCATGGGGCGAGCCCGCATCAGTTTTTCCAAAAACGTGAGCCCGTCCATTTTGGGCATTTCCACATCCAAGGTGAGCACATCGGGATTCAGCTCTTTGATCTTGTCGCGTGCGCTGTAGGGATCCGAGGCTGAGCCGACGACTTCGATCTCGTGATCGTGCGAGAGCAGGTGCGTCAGCACTTGGCGCATGAGCGCCGAATCATCCACCACGAGAACACGAATCCGCTTTGCCATGATGGCCTCCTCTCTTCCCACCGATGACGCGAGAGGACCGTTTACGCCGACCGGGATCGGTGGCCCTCATGCTCACGTCCCATCGGGTCATACCTGAGACATAGAAATCATAGCGACCGATCCGTCTCAAAACAGTGTGACTTCGCCGGCAACCGTCGCTTGCATAAGCGAGGAACGGTACCGTTCTTCTTCACGCTGAAGGGTGCGGCTGTGAAGGGAGTCGAGTTTCTTCAACAACACTCGGCCAGTATCCGTAAAAAAATAAACTTTCCTAGGATAGACATCTCCCACATCGGCCTTCACGATCGACAAGCCTTCCTGCTCAAGATACGTGATCGCCCAGGCAGCATTCCGCGCCCCGATATCGGTGGCTCCCTGATAAATGCGGCCTCCGCCGAACACCTTGGCTTCCAATCGCGGCTTTCGGCCACCACGCTTGAGGATTTCGTTGATCAGCAGTTCCATGGCGTAACTGCCGTAGCGGCCGGATTCGATCCAGGCATCGGCAGATGAATGCGATGACGGCTCCGTCAATATAAAATGATTCATACCACCCACGCCGACGAGCGGATCGCGCAGACACACCGAAACACACGATCCCAGCACGGTAGACACGATCATCGGTGTTGCGCTGACGAAATATTCGCCCGGCATAATAACCGCGATCTCGTGGGGGAATCGCCTATCGCGCATGCGTCGAATATGGCCGAATTCCATCAACGCGTTCGAGCCCATCTTCCTGCTCAGTCCTTCCGATAGATCGTGGGGGCGACGTACGTGAACGGATGCTCGATCCATTGAAGCGACTCGGAATGGCCGATGAACAAATACCCACCGGGCTTCATGTAACGGTAAAACTTGGCCATCAAGCGCGATTGCGTCGGCCGGTCGAAATAAATCATGACATTCCGGCAAAAGATCACATCCAGCGCTGTCCGAATCGGAAATGCCTCGTCCATGAGATTGATGCGCCGAAACACCACCATGCGTGCAAGATGCGGCTTGACTTTCACCATTCCGGCCTGATTGCCCCTTCCCCGCAAGAAATGTCGGCGCACAAGATCGGCAGGGAGCGAGGCGACCCGTTGTTCGTCGTAGATGCCGGATGCCGCTTTCGCCAACACCCGCGTCGAGATATCGGACGCGAGAATCTTGACATCCCAACGGGTCATATCGGGCACGGCATCGTAGACCGTCATGGCAATGGAATAGGGTTCTTCGCCTGATGACGATGCCGAGGACCAAATGCGAATACGTCGCTCTATCGCAAGATCAGGAAGAATTCGATCACGCAGGAAGGCAAAATGAGCGGGCTCGCGGAAAAAATCCGTTTTGTTCGTGGAAATCAAATCCAACAGGTGCGTGAGTTCTTCCTCCCCGCCTTCACCGGTGACATACTCGTAGTATGCTTGAAAAGATGCCAGCGACAATTGCCGGAGACGCTTGCCCAACCGAGACACCAGCAGCGCCTGCTTCTGTTCGCTGAGCGCAATACCGGCGTGGCGATAGATCAGATCGGCAAACCGTCCGAATGCCTGTGGCGTAATGGCCGGACTCGTCATCGTGAACGACCCGGCGCTTCAATCGGCGTACGCGATAGCATCGCGCCACGAGCTGGCATCCAAACAAGGAGACGCGAAAAGACCTCCGTGCTTCTCACGCCCCGACACAGATGCCTGGTCGATGCAGGGTTCAGCGACGATTGCAGTCGGCGCATATACGGTGAGACGTGCTGTCTCTCGCCTGAGTCAGAGTCGAGCGGACGCGAAGGCCTTACCCTCTCATGCGCACGATGATCGCGCCCATGAAGTCGCCTTTTTTCCAATCGTGTCTGCGGCTGCGCGGATGCCGGTTGTGACAGTCAGCGCAGCCTTGCGTGATGGCAAAATCCGCAGCCATTCCTTTGAATTGCATCCCGTCTTGGAAGGTCACCATTTTTTCCTTTCCCGAAGCCAGCCGTGCCAGCATTTCCCGTTCCTTTTGTGTGCGAGGGGCATTGGCTTCGTACAACGGATCGGTGCCGATCAATCCCAATTCATATTCTGGAATTTCCTTACCCAACGCTTTGATAAATTGCGCCGGCAGCATCAACGCATGGTCTTCCTTGACCCAGGCTTCGCTAGGGCGCATTCCCGCTTCCTTGGCCTTTCTCATCACGGCCTTGACGTACACCGTTCTGGCGGCTCGCGCGGTGGCCAGCAGATATTTGGTGAACGTCGCCTTGTCCGCTTGAAAATCCTTCGTCATCACGGCCTGACCAACCGTCCACGACCCCATGGCAAGCACCATGATGACTGCGATAACGATGCCCACTTTCGAGATTCGATCACCTATGCTGCACCGTTTCATATAACGTTCTCCTTGCAATGATTGATCCCGAATATCGCTCCAATTGCTCGTCAGATGAGGACTCGCGGCATGTCAAAACTCCTCGAAGAAATCATCTTCGCGATGACGCCGTTCATGGCCGTTGTCCTGCCCGACGCCGACCGACTGGAGAACAGGCATCGAACGCGACGAGGTCGACGTCCCTGCCGTTTCCCGGTTCCCCCCGCCTTCGCTTGGCGATGAAGCTCGATCGGCCGAGGTCACGCCTCGTACGCAAACATGAGACGTACCGCGGCCTTGCGGCTCCTTTCCATCCTTGAAAAAGGCCACTTGCCGCAGCAAGTCGGCAGCCTGCTGCCGCATGGACTGCGAAGCCGACGCCATCTGTTCGACCAATGCGGCATTCTGTTGCGTCGTTTGATCCATCTGCATAACCGCCTTATTCACTTGATCGATCCCGCTGGCCTGCTCCTGCGAGGCTGCACTGATTTCCATGATGATATCCGTCACTCGTTTGACGGAACTCACGATTTCTTCGAGCCGTTTACCGGATTCGTTGACCAACTCGCTCCCGGCGCTGACTTTGCTCACCGATTCATTGATCAGCGCTTTGATTTCTTTCGCTGCAGTGGCCGATCGCTGGGCAAGATTTCGGACTTCGGATGCCACCACGGCAAAGCCTCGGCCTTGTTCGCCGGCTCTGGCAGCCTCCACGGCGGCGTTCAGCGCCAAGAGATTGGTCTGGAAGGCGATCTCGTCGATCACATTGATGATATCCGCAATTTGCTTGCTGCTTTTGTTGATTTCTCCCATGGCCTCGACGGCTTTGACGGTGACCTCGCCGCCTTTTTCCGCCGTTTCCCGCGCCGCGACGGCCAATTGATTGGCCTGTTTGGCATTATCGGCGTTTTGTTTGATGGTGCTGGTCATTTCCTCCATCGATGCGCTGGTTTCCTCCAACGCACTGGCTTGCTCGGATGTCCGGTGAGACAGATCTTCATTCCCTTTGGTGATTTCATCGGCGGCCGTGCTCACGTGATCGGCCCCTTCCCGCACCGACTGCACTACCGTGCGAATATTGGCCAAGGCAGTATTCAGGCTGTCCTTTATCTTGGCAAATTCCCCCTGGTAATGACCGGTCATCTCCTGGGTCAAATCCCCTTGCGCCATGGCACTCAACACGTGTTGGGCTTCGGTGAGCGGCGTTACCACCGCTTCCATCAATTTATTGATCCCGGAGCCGAGCGTTTGAAAGCTGCCTACGAGAATGTCCATATTGAGTCGCTCGTTCAATTGGCCGTTCGCTGCCGCTTCGACCAACCGTTGAACTTCACGAGAGGCCTTGATTTCCCCTGTCCCATCCGTCCATTCCACAATATGGGCGATCTTCTCGCCTTTGTCATTGAAGATCCCGCGCGTGGCATGTTTGAAGACAAACTCTCCGGGCGTAATCTCGCCACGCCGCACATCCCCCGGTCCCAACCCCCGCAGGATCTGCCGAACGGCATCCGGATTTTTGTGATAGCGATGAATCGACCCGCCGACGATCTTGTCCGCATCAAAGCCCGGCAAGTATTTGGCCAATTCTCCTTGAAGATTCTTGAGAGTCGAATGCGCGGCATGGTTGATAAAGATCACATTGTCGTCAGCATCGGAGATCATGATGTTCGTGCTCGCGTTTTCGATCGCTGCCTTGAGGACCGACATTTCTTCGTTGGCTTTGGCCATTTGCCTTGCGTTCTCCTCTTGTTTGGCTATGCTCTGTTGGATTTCCTCCGCCATGCGATTGAACGCCTGGCCCAATTGACCGATTTCGTCTCGGGATTTCACGTCCACGCGTGTCCCATATTCGCCGGCAGCCATTTTGTCCGCCGCTTCTTGGACGGCTTTCACGCGTCGTGCACCCGTGCGGCCGACATACCAGCCGAGCGGAACGATGAGGCCCAGGCAGACCAGTCCGGCCATCATCACCTTTCGTTGAATGGCCCACGCCTCGGCCATAGCCTGGTCTTCCGGCACCCGCACGAGCACGGCCCAATTCATGCCGGGATACCCCAATGCGCCCTTGAGATGCGTGAATCCGGAAGCCTGCATAATCTTCTTTCTGGCATGGAATGCATTCATATACCCCGTTTGTCCGGCGACAGCGGCTTTTGCCGCTTCCACGCCTTTTTCGACGAGATTCAATTTCATCAGGACATCGAAATTGCGCACGACATCTTCGGTGCCGACCCTGACCGGATCGTAATCGATGATCACACGCCCGTCTCCGTCGAGCAGGGTCAGTTCGGCTCCGGCGAATCCGGAGAGTTTGAGCGCGTGATACGCCTCCCGGAATATATCCTCGACGAGCGAGAAGTTCGCCCGATTGCTCCAATATCCCACGACTGTTCCCGTATCGTCGTAGACCGGAGCCGAAAATCCGAGGACCAACCCGTCGTTCCCTAAGGCCTTCTTGACGTCGGGATCGATATGCACGTCTTCGATAAACGTGCCCGTGGAGACATCATTGCCCGGAGCCGTAAACGGCTGTCGTGTGGTATACCGCCCTTCGGCCAATGCCTTGAACCACGGCGCATCGGCATAGTTCTTCTCATAGAGGAATCGATAGTTGATCGGCTGACCATTGGCATTTCTCGTATTGACGGCAATCACGTCACCGCGGGTATCCACGAACAATGTTAGGTCGTAAATGCCGTAGGCGGCGACATATTTGTTCATGACTTGACTGATGGCGTTCGCTTCCGTTGGGTCGTACCAATGCGTCACGCGATGGAGCACGTCGTTATAGCCGAAGGCCTGGACATCTCCGTATCGTTCGAATAAATTCCGGTCGATCTTGTCGGCGATTTCCGTTGCGGCAATTTGAAACTTCTGGCCCACTCCCTCTTCCATATCGTGGCTGGCCATGATGGCGATCCATCCGACGACCGCCATGGGCATCAGCCCGAAGACCACAAACAGCATCACCAATTTGGCGGTGATTCCCCATTGATTAAATTTCAATTTCACCTGATCCATGTAATCCTCCTTTTCGACGCTGCAACGAACCCGTGCAGGCAATGCTGTTCAGCCGTGGATCGACGATTCATGTCCGTATGGACTGAGGTAGTCCGAAATATTCTGCGCTCATGACGAGACTCGAGTGGAACCTGGAAGGGAATCATCTGATGTCGCGTCGGTTTCCGCGAATACGCGCTCAATGTCCAGAATCGTCACCAGTCGATCCTGACTATTTCCCATTCCGGCGATGAAAGCCAAATCGACGCTCGCCCCGAGTTCCGGTGGCGGCTGAATGTCGCCTTCCCCCAGTTCCAACACATCCGAGACCGCATCGACGAGCATCCCCATCACGCGTTCCCGCACGTTAACGACGACCACGACGGTGAACATGGTCGGTTCGCAAGGGGTCATCCCGAACTTCAGGCGAAGATCGACGATGGGCACAATCGTACCGCGCAAGTTCAGCACGCCTTTGACATATGGGGGAGAATTGGGAATGTGGGTCACGGCCGTATAGCCTTTGATTTCCTGGACTTTCAAGATATCGATCCCGTAGCATTCCTCCCCCAATTGAAACGTCAGGACCTTTTGGCAGTCTGCGCTGCGTTCGGCACTCGGTTGAAAACCGGGTTCGGCAACTGTCGTCGTCATCGTGTCCGTTCCTCCTGTTCTGTGTTAAGCAGCGGCTGTGACGGCTTTGGCACATTTCACCAATCCTGGCACATCCAGGATTAACGCCACATGGCCGTCGCCCAAAATCGTCGCGCCGGAAATGCCGTCGACCTTCCGATAGTTGCGTTCCAAACTTTTGATGACCACCTGTTGCTGGCCCACCAATTCATCGACGAACAATGCAAATCGCCGTCCTTCGACATCCACGATCACCAAGAGCGCCTCGGCGGGATTGCGATACTCTGGTTCGATCTTGAATAGATCGTACACCCGCACCAGCGGTACCCATTCACCGCGCAGGTTCACGACCTCGCCTCTGCCGACGACGGTTTGAACCTCGTGCGGTGCCGGACGAATGGATTCCGTCACTGCCAGCAAGGGAATGATGTAATGCTCCCGGCCGACTCGAACGGTCATGCCGTCGATAATGGCGAGGGTGAGCGGCAGCCTGAGCGTCATCCGTGTCCCCTTGCCCTCCTGGCTGTGAATGGCGATGCTGCCGCCCAGCCCCTCGATATTGCGCTTGACCACGTCCATACCCACCCCGCGACCGGAGATATCCGTCACCTGATCCGCTGTCGAAAATCCCGGACGGAAAATCAATTGCCAGACCTCTTCATCCGTGAGGCCGTCGCCATCTGCGATCAGTCCCTTTTCGATGGCTTTGTCAAGAATTTTCCCGCGATTCAGGCCTCGCCCATCGTCTTCGACAGCAATGCAAATGCTTCCCCCGTCATGATACGCGTGCAAGCGGATCGTGCCGACCGCAGCTTTCCCGGCCGCGCGTCGTTCCTCCTGAGTCTCGAGCCCGTGGTCCGCCGAATTCCTGACCAAGTGGGTCAAAGGATCGCCGATCGCTTCGATCACGGTTTTATCCAGTTCCGTTTCCTCGCCCGACATCAGCAGCTGAATGTGCTTGCCGCTCTTGGCGGCCAAATCGCGTACGAGACGCGGGAATCGCTGAAAGGCCGAACCGACCGGCACCATGCGAATGGACATCACCCGTTCCTGCAATTCGCGCGTGTTCCTCTCTAATTGGGCCAGCCGTTCCAACAATGTCGGGAGTTGCGACATGGTGAACTTTTCGCTCAGATCGGCGATCATGGATTGGGTAATCACCAATTCCCCGACGAGGTTGATCAATTTGTCGATCTTATCCGTATCCACCCGAATCGTCGCATTTTCGCCACGTTTCGTTTGTTGTTGTATGGCCAGCGCACGATCGACCTGCTGAGGGGTGACGGCCCGGTCTTCGACCAAGATCTGACCCAATGGCTTCTGTTTGGCTAATGCCGCCTCCACACACTCCGGTGTGGTGGCGCCTTGCTCTACCAACAATTCGCCGAGACGGCGATATCCTCCCTGTTGGTTGTCGGGAAGTTGTTCCGCGATGGTCAGTTCGCTTCCGTCGCGCACAAATTCGAACACCTGTTCGATGGCCTGGAGCGGTTGATCGGATTCGAGCTCGATCGTCCACGACAAATAACAGCGTTCAGGATCCATCTCCGCCAGCGTCGGCAAGCGTTCTTGGTGAAGAACGAGTTGCCGGATCTCGCCGAGCGTCCGGAGTTCTTGAAACACATGTGCCGGATCGAGCCCGCGCTGAAACAATTCGGGTAACGGTGTCCACTCAATCGTCACATGACGCATCCCGCGTGGCATCAAGGAGGCGTCCCGACCGGACAAAGGGACCGTCTGCTCCTGTGACACGGAAGATCCTCCTTCTAGGCATGCCGACAGCTGTTCTTCCATCTGCCTCAGTGCATCTTGATCGACCGTGCTCCCCTGTCGGGTGGCGGCCAACACGGTCTTGAGCCTATCCAATGCCTGGAGCAAGAGATCGATCACGTCCTGTGTGGCCCTCATTCGGGCGTTCCGAAGCGCATCCAACAAATTCTCCATCTTGTGAGTTAACGAGCCGATCTCGGTGAAGTCGAACATTCCGGAATTGCCCTTGATGGAATGCGCCGCACGAAAAATACGGTTCAGAAGATCCAAATCGTCTGGACGCTGCTCCAGTTCGAGCAGACCCATCTCGATGGTCTGCACGTGCTCGTCGGATTCATCGAAAAAGGCTTGCTGAAAGTGCGAGAGATCGACTGCCATAGCTGCGTTCCTCCGCAACTTATCCTGGAAGCACTTTCTTGATCGTGGCCAGCATTTGCTCGGGATGGAACGGTTTGACGATCCATCCCGTCGCTCCGGCAATTTGTCCTTCTTTCTTTTTTTCTGCTGCCGACTCCGTGGTTAACATGAGAATAGGAGTAAATTTATGTTTAGCCATGCCCCGAATGGCTTTGATCAAGGCAATGCCGTCCATATTGGGCATGTTCAAATCGGTAATAACGAGGTGGGGCGTCGCTCCGCCGTTCAGCTTCTTGACCGCCTCCTCGCCATCTGCGGCCTCGATGACGTCGAACCCCGCACTCTTCAAGGTAAAGCCCACCATTTGGCGCATGGACGCTGAATCATCAACGACAAGAATTGTTTTGCTCATACTCACCCTCTCTTACGCAATGGCTGCACCGAGCTGCTCTCGACGTGCAACCCCCGAATCCTCATGCCGGCTTCAGCCGGTGTTTCGATCAAAACAACGTTACGGCCTCATCGGTCTGCGCCGTGGTTCCCACGAACTCTCCTCGTTCCCCGTTTCGAACCGCTTTCATCGTCTCGCGCTCGGACTCCATCGTGTACGACTGCTCCACATCGCGCAAGCGTCCAAGCATTTCCCGAAGACGGTTCCTGTCGGCATGGGGTTCCCTCAGCACCTGAAGCGTCTCGTGCAGACGTTCGAGCGGCACGCACACATGTTCCAATTTTTGTCGGGTAATATCTTGAAACTGCATGGACATCACAATGCGCGAGATATCCTCATCCAACGTCCTGGCAGCATCCCGACTCTCGGAGACGGAGGTTTGCAGTGCCGCGTTGTTGTCCGCTAGCGTTTTCGTCATGCGCTGGATTCGCTGTTGGGCTTCCATGGTTTCTGTCAGGTCTATCGCGGCCAACTCTTCCATTTGCCTCATCGCTCCTTGTGTGCTGCCGGTCGCATCATTGGCAAGCGCGCGAATGGTATCTGCCGCCTGACCTGAGCGATTCGCCAGTTTAGTCACTTCGTCCGCCACGACCGCGAAGCCTCGTCCATGTTCGCCCGCTCGTGCGGCCTCGATGGCGGCATTGAGAGCCAAGAGCCGCGTTTGATCAGCGATGAACTCGACCTCTTCGACGACTTGCGAAATGCGTGAGGTCGCCTCGACGGCGGTTTCCATGACCGAGACCGCATTCATCGTCACTTCGCTGGTCGCCATGACCTGCTTGACGAAAATCTCCATTGTTTCTTGCGTGACCGTTAATATGCGGTCGACGGTCACGATCTCTCGCTGGTCATGATCGTCATCTTGGTGAACGAGCAACCGTTCCGTTTGATCGACTTGCTCTTTGGCGCGTCGTGCAATGGCTTGGAATTGTTCGATCAGGCAGGCAGCCGCACGTTCTGTTTCTGCAATTACCGCTTTGACTTGACTGACCAGCACCGGTAAGACCACGGTGACGCATTGGGCCAATTCTTTCCACGGCTCCTCGGCTCTCGCCTGTTGTGCAATCAGTTGTTCCCGTTCCTGCTCCAGGTGATGAAGCAGCTGGCGATATCGCCAGCGCTCCCATCCATAGGCCAGTATGGCGCCGATTCCAAACGCGCCGATCATCGTTCCCCAAGAAGACATACCCATCCTCAGCTCCGACTCAGTGGCTCATTGCACGATACGAAAAACCCGATCGACGGAGGTCCGTCTTTTTTGGTCACTGCTTTCCCGCGTTAAAGTGTTTCGAGTCCGATCATTCGACAGCGTTTGCGCACGGACAGCGACAACCCGCACACGGTCACAGGGGCAGACCGGACAGCCACCAAGAGCACCTGAATGGCTGCACTGTCGAGATGATCGACGGCGGACAGGTCGACGTCGATGGGAGCGTCATTGCGAGAAAGCGCAAGAAGCGCCTCGTGGAGATCGGCGACCTTGAATATGGTGACGCCTCCGCGCAGAATAATTCGCCGCCGCTCTCTATCCACATCAACGGTCGACATGCGCGCTCCATGTTCTCGCACGAATAGCGCACGAGAGAGAACAGGCACCGATCTCCGCTTCGAGCAGGACATTCGTCATGGCTGGATCACCAGAGCTCCGAAGCGAGCTCGCCATATCGGCTTTCTGACCGTGACGAAAAGCGATTGACTGCTGCGCAACGACCCGTTGCGCACGTTGGGGTGATCTCGTGTCGTCCTTTGCGACATCCATACTGCACCATTTCGGGAACGGGAGTTCCCAACTTAACGGTGGAACACCCAGAAGATTCACATACGTGCCGGGAGATCGTCGTGCAGGTCAAGTATCCTGCTTGGGCGCTTGCGGACAAGAGGAAGAGAACCCGGTGTCGCGAAGCCAGCCAGGCATCCATTGCGGAAGCGTGACCGAAACAATTGTGCCGCCGGAGGGATGATTGTCGGCCCAGATCTTCCCCCCATGAGCCAGGACGATTTCTCGACAAATCGCCAAGCCCAACCCGGTGCCGTTCACGAACCTATTGTGTCCGGATGCTTGTACAAAGGGATCAAAAATGCTGCTGCACTCGTTCGGGGGAATGCCCTCTCCTTGATCTCGGATCGACAATCGAACGGCGGGCAACCAGTCATAATCGTCCTCTCGTCGTCCGGCAGGAAGCGTATCCTCGACGAGAGAAAGGAAGATGGTGCCTCCTTGTGGAGAAAACTTGACGGCGTTCGAGAGCAGATTCCAGACCACTTGGGTCACGCGATCGACATCGCAGGTCACCGTGGCCGTCGGCAACGAATGTTCCCAACGGATCGATAAACCGTTTTCGCGCCACAAGCTTTCCATCTGCACAATCACCTGCTCTACGAGAGGGCGAAAATCCGTCTCCTCCAGCCTCAAATGAATGTGTCCCGCTTGGAGCTTGGACAGATCCAACAACGCATTGACCAGTCGCACGAGCCGGTCTCCGCTTTCTCGAATCAAGGCGACATACCGCAGGAGTGTTTCCGGAGCAATCTGTCCCCACTTCTCGATCGCCAAGGAGGCGAACCCCAGGATGGCATGCATGGGAGTCCGGAGCTCATGGGAGATTTTCGCTAAAAACTGAAGCTGCATGCGTTTGGATCGATCGACCGTATCCCTCGAGGGAGGCCATGACGGCGGGGGAGCGTGCTGTTGGCCGACGGGAGCAAAAGACACCGTGCCATCCTGCCCCGAAATGGCTTCCTCCTGCGGATCAACGAGAAGAAGCTCGCCCATCTCTCCGGAGCTCAATATCACAGGTCGTCGTCGGCAACGAAGACGGATCGGCCGTCCATCCAAACGGCGCATGGTTCGGAGGCGGCCGACGGCAGGCGATGTGTGGCTAGATGCGGGCTCCGAGTTCGGACTCTCGCCACTACCCATGTCGTCGGAAATGATCAATGATTCAAAGGATTGATGGAGCAGTTCCTGGGCCTTCGCACCCAGCAAACGTTCGGCTTGCGCATTCAACATCACGAGATTGCCGTGGGCATCGACGAGACATACCCCTTCGTTCATATGGTTAAAAATCCAATCAAGAAGATCCCGTGCGTGATCGCCGTCGAGACGTACGATTGGTTGCCGTTCGCCCTCGTTGGTCGACGAACCAGCGGATGTCTCGCGATCGGCTTGCGTTGTGTGTGGGACCGTCGTCGATTGGTTCATGGCACGAGAGAACATCGAATCGCTCGACAGTTTCTCGACTCGGTGTTTTCCAGAGGATTCACAGATAATCCACACCTGCGACGTGCACGAACAAAACAAGCATCCATTGCGTATTGCCTGGCATCGGCTCTATGCGATGGATTTTTCTCCGCCGATGTCGGATGGCCGAGAGACCGATCACCGTCCAAGGTGCAGTACAAGCCGAGCCATGACCTGGCCGCGAAAAATCTGGCATCGTGATAGGTTGGGCTGCAGGCACGGAAGCCGGTTTCTATTCCCTGTCAGACAAGGAGTCGAGCCCAGGCGCGAGAGCATAGGAGTCTTCTCAACCGGACATGCTTGCGGTTGAAGCGGCGTCATGTGGTCTTCCCGAGCGGAGAGCCCTTTCCGATATTCGGCACACGACGACATTGCCTTTGTCGCGATATTCCATCGAGTCGAACGCCAGCGCCTTGGCCATAGCAATCCCTCGTCCGTGACCCATGACAAGAGTTTCGGGTTGCAACTCCATGTACGGTTTCCAGTCGAATCCGCTGCCCTCGTCCGTAATCGTGATCTGAATTTCGCCGTTTTTGCGTTCGAAGTCGACCGTCACCGACTTTTCTCGATAACGGGGCAAGGTGAGTCGATGTTCAATTTCGGCTTCCCATCGTTCCTCTTCTTGGAGGCGAGTTTTTTCGTCATAAGAGATTTCAAGGTTTCCATGCTCGACCGCATTGACCAACAAATCCGTGAGGCCCATGATGATGCGATCGGGGTCAGGACACGCTTTAGCCAACAAGAGGGCCACAGCATGCACTTCCGGCAGAGTTCGCACGCGGAATGTCGCGGATTCCATGAACGTCAGGGAAAAGGCCTGCTCCTCCAGATCCAGCCTTTGGCGTTCATGTTCCCGAAATCGGCGAAGAGCGGCGTTGACCACCGCTTTGAGAATCTCCGCTCCAAACGGCTTCACCAGATAATAAAAGACGCCGGCTTCCAACCCCTCCCGTATGCGGTCCGGATCGCCGAGCGCCGTCTGCATAATGATGGGAATCGATCGTCTCGCCTCGATGTCCCGCATTCGGCGGACAAACGCCATGCCGTCCATTTCGGGCATCATCCAATCCAGCAAAATGGCATCCACACGGTTTGCCGGTTGCTCCACATAAGCCAATGCCGCAGCCCCGTGCTCCGTGACGATCAGTTCATAGCCGGTCTCTTCGAGATATTCAGCGAGGACCTGCCGGTTGAGCGGATCGTCATCCACGACCAAAATATGGGGAGAAGATGCTTTCGCGGTCATCAGCTTGCTCCCGTCGACGCCGGTTGTTCGGTCGTTTTGCAGACCGGTGTGGCACGAATCGCCGCTTCCACCGTCGGATATGTGGGAATCAACTGGCCAATGCGAAACAACTCGAACACCTTGTGCACATATCCCGTAGCACCGGCCAATCGCAGCAGCACCCTTCCTCACGTAATCGCGTATGCCACATGGACAACAATCCCAACGCGGCGCTGTCGATGAACGACACCTTGGCCAGATCGATGACCAGATATCGAGCCATCTCCTGTTGAGCGTCGAGCAAGGCGTTCTGGAACGGCTTGCTCGATCGAAAGTCGAATCGCCCTGACAATTCGAGAATCACGATGTGCTGCCGTTGCCGAACAGTGATCAGCATCGCGGCGTGCTCCATGATTAGGCTTGGATGTCGATCCCCACCAACGCCACATCATCCCGAAAGAGTTGCCGTTGTTGCCAATGGCGGGCTCGATCCACGATCCAAGGCAGTGCGGTATGCAGCGGCTGTTCATGAGCCTCCGTACAGGCATGCTCCAATCCTTCCTTGCCCCACATGTGGTCCGATGGGGAAAATATTTCGTACAGACCATCCGTATAGAGATACAAGCGATCACCGGGTTCGACTTGCTGCGAGCGTGTTGCATAGTCTTCATTCACGCCAAATCCGACCGGCCATGTTTGCGCCCCTAACCGCACCAAGGACCGATCGGCGCGGACCAGAATCGCCGCCGGATGACCAGCAGCGGCATAGCGAAGCGTTCGGCTCGGACGATGAAGGCTTCCGAGCCACATCGTGAAATACTCTCCCTGATCGGTGACGGGATAGTCGCGATTGAATCCCTGCAGTATGTCGCCGGGATCGAACGACGCAGAGCGTTGCCGGACAATTTCCGGACGAAACGCCATCGCCAACGACACCGCCCGTAAGGCGGGTCCGATCCCATGACCGGACATATCCAATATCATGAGTCCCAAATAGTCCTCATCCCACTGCACGACTTGAAATAGGTCGCCCCCCAATTTTGAGGATGGCAGGAACTGCCAGCCCAGTTCGATTCGTGGCGAAATCATGCCCTGAGGCGGGAGCAGCGAGACCACAAATTCCGAGGCCGACCGCAACTCGCTTTCCAATTCCTCCTGCTTTTCAGCGATGACCCGATAGGAGTCCGTCAATCGTTTCATGAGCCCGCGGGTACGCAGACCGGCATTGATGCGTGCGGCAATTTCCTGTTCGCTGGCCGTTTTGGCGAGAAAATCGTCCGCGCCTTGACGAAGTCCCTCGGCGATTTGATCCGGCTGATCCAAAGCGGTCATGAGAAGGACATACACGGACCGTAATCCCTCATCAGCCTTGATGGCATCGCACAGGCTCGGACCGTCCATTTCCGGCATCATCCAATCGCAGACCACGAGATCCACATTCTCTCGTCGGAGCACGTCCAATCCCTCTTTCCCGTTTTCGACCTCCAAGACGCGACAGCCTAACCGTTCCAATCGACGCCGGGTGATCATCCGAGCGGTTTTCTCGTCGTCGACGATGAGGATCGTCGCGGTCGTCCAGGGTTCCTGAACATGGTCCGGTGAATCGGTCTGTCCTATCATGGCATCTGAACAGGGGAGCATGTCGTGGTGGCCTTTCACATTCAGGCGAGGGCCAAGTCCGTCAGGGCCCTTTCAGACATCACTGTCGGCCTCGGATCGAGAAAACTAAAGCAAGATGGCAACGGTCAGACAAGCCGCCGCGCGGAGCATTCGCGCGCCGATCCTCACCGATGTGCGTATGGCACGGATGACGGTCGGTATCGGTTACCTCGCGAGGTGACTGTGGAGGGCCGCTCGCAGACGCACCATGGCTTGGGCATGCAATTGACAGATGCGCGATTCCGTGACGTTGAGCAGTGCACCGATTTCCTTCATCGTGAGTTCTTCAAAATAATACAGCGTCAAGACCAAGCGCTGGCGTTCCGGCAACTGATCGATGGCCTGGGCCAACAGTTTCCGCGTATCTTCGGACAGCAGCGATTCCAACGGATCGGGCTGTTCGCGATCCGCTAAGGCATCTAAAATGGGATGGGTCTCGTCTTCGTTCACGCCCAAATCCTCGAGGCTCAGCATCACAGCGCCTTTGGCTTGCATGAGTGTTTCGTCAACGTCTTCGGGGTCCATGTCCAATTCTCGAGCCAATTCTTCTTCGGTGGGCGGACGCCCCTTGCGTTTGGTGAGCGTATTGGCGGCGTTCTGAATTTTTCCGATGCGTTCGCGCATGGACCGTGGAACCCAGTCCATGGCCCGGATTTCATCCAGCATGGCCCCGCGAATCCGAAACTCTGCATAGGTACGAAACTTGATCTCCCTGGAAGGATCGAACTTGGAGATGGCATCCAACAGTCCCACGGTTCCGGCACTGATCAAATCTTCGACGTTCAACCCGCTCGAGACCCGCACGGCCAGACGTAAGGCCATGTATTTGATGATGGGAAGAAAATCCCGAATCAATTCTTCGCGCTCTTGTCTCGTCAAGTTCAATTTTGTCGGCGTCGCGGAGACGGGGGCATCGTCCATGGCCGATTTCTCTTTCGAAGGCGCTTTAGGCAACGATGGTCGTTTCATATCACCTCGAGATAAAGGCTGGGTAGAACATCCACTCGAGCCGAACAAGGGATGAAGGCATCACTGGTGTTAGGCGATAGGTTCCAAGGCCGCCCCCCAACTCGCTGGTCCGAACAAGTGCAGCCCGCCGTACATTGGACGTTCGCTCCGCCATCGATCGAGGTGCGGAACCAACCGACAGAAGGCTCGGCTCGACGGAGCTTTCGGATACGCTTCCACCACCGCGCGTTGCCGGGCGACGGCGAGCGGCACAGCTGGATCCAAAGGAATCCATCCCATGTAATCGAGCGACAGATCGAGAAACCGATCCGTGACCATGCTGAATTTTCGAAACACCTCGCTCCCCTCCTGTGCGGACCGCGCCATGTTCACGAGAAATCGAAAGCGGCGCTGCTGATACCGAGTGGAGAGAATTTTGACCGTCGCATAGGCGTCCGTGAGCGAAGCGGGATCTGGTGAAATCACGACCACGCTGTCGTGGGCGACCAGGCTAAAATACAGGACATTGGACGACACACCGGCAGCGCAATCGATGAACAGCAAATCGGGAATGCGTCGGAGCTTGAGAAACTCGTTCTGCAGGTGCAGTTGCTGTTCATACGTGAGATGGGTCAGTTCCTGCGCTCCGGAAGCGGCGGGTAGGATGTCGATGCCGGCCGGGCCGGGGACGATGATGTCTTCCAAGCTTTTGGTCCTGGCCAATACGTCTTCGATCGTGTGCGTGGGAGCCAATCCCAAGAGAATATCCACATTGCCCAAGGCCAAATCCGCATCCATCACCATTACGTGTCGACCAGCACGTGCGCAAGCCACTGCCAAATTGGCGACGATGTTGGTTTTTCCGACACCGCCTTTCCCCGAACTCACGGCGATGACTTGCACCCGCGGAGACCGCAGGGCATGGGTTCCCGCCGTCGCCCGCAGTCCGCTGGCTTGATCGGTGATCATCGGTGTCACAACCTTTCGTTCGGTGTTCATGGCGACGTCAGCGCTCCGCTTCGTTCGAACACCGTGTCATTCGCGGATGACGACACATCGGGAAGATTCAGTAATTCGATCATTCGCCGCCGGGTCGCCACTGTGACATCTTCGGGCACTCGTTGCCCCATCGCGAGATACGACACCGGGATCCCCATCAAGTACAGCAGATTGAAGAGATGTCCCAATCGACCGGCTTCATCCAGCTTGGTAAAGAGCAACCGGTGAATCGGAATGACGCTGTATCGCCGGACCATTTCTTTGAGAACGGATTCTTCCGCCGTGGCTGCCAAGACCAAGTGCGTCTCCAGTTTGATGCGCTGGCGGCCAATGGCCGTCAATTCCTCGTGAAGATGCGCATCGCGCGGACTCCGTCCGGCGGTATCGATGAAAATCAGTCCGGCATCCCGATGCCGTTCGATACACCCGGCCAACTCGTGCGGGGAAACCGCCACTTCCAACGGAATCTTGAGAATGCGTGCATAGACCCGAAGTTGCTCCACCGCCGCTACGCGATAGGTATCCAAGGTCACCAGCACGGTTTTCACCGGCCGATTCCCTTGGGCCGCCAATCCGGCCAATTTCGCGATCGTGGTCGTTTTCCCGACTCCTGTCGGACCGACGAGCATGACGATCCGCGGTTCGCCCTCGATCGGTTCGCTCGGGCCTGCCACGGCGATCGCCGCTTCCAGTCGTTCCCAGACAAACTCTCTGACCGCCTGTGCCTGCACCAGCCCCATGGTTCCCAAGGTTTCGGCTACAGCACGAAGCAATTCGTAGGCCACCTCGGGTTGCACGCCCACGCTCACCAGCGCATCGAATTCGGTGGCCACGGAACTCGGGAGCGTGCCGACGCGATGGCGAAGCCGATCGCTGAAGGCGTGGTGCATCATCGTGCGCAACCCCTCGAGTTCTTGGCGAATTGGATCCAGACTTATCGTGTGGGAGGCCCGCTCGCTCCGCAAACGTTCGAGTTCGTCCCGCACTTCAGCAAGCTGCCGGTTCAGCGGATCCAACCAGGCAGCCAGCTGCAACTGTCGTTCGAAATCCGTCGCCCGCGTCAACGCTTCGTCACGGCTCGGCAATTTTTCCTCTAGGAAGGCAACGGAAGGATGATCGTTTCTGCCGAGTCCCGGCTCCGGTTGGACACGGTCGACGGCCGCCGTCACCTCGACCATCGGTTGACTCAACAGCCCCAACCATTTGTGTCCCCGCTGAACCCGACGAGTGGAGACAATGACGGCGTCAGGGCCTAACTCCGCTTTGACCGCCTTTAAGGCTTCCTGCAGGGTCATGGCTTCATATCGTTTCAGCTTCATCGGGGATCCTCACGATTTCTATGGCTTGGATTTTTGCCCTCGGATCGATCTCGTTCGGCGATAGGACCGCCAAGGCATGAATCCCGGGAGCGATGAGGCGATACACCTGTGCCCGAATAGCCTGCGAACAGAGGAGGACCGGTTGATAGCCTTGTTTCGCCACCCTCTCGATGGCTTGTCTGACAGAGTTGATAAATGTATTGAGGAACGAGGGCGCATACGCAGCCCCGTCGGGACTCGCCGATTGCCGAATCAGCTCATGGAGTTTTCGATCCACAAGCGGATCGAGACTGATGACGGGCACCAGACCATCGGGCGTAGCATATTGACTGGTGATCGTCCGCGCCAATTGTTGCCGAACATATTCCGTCAGCGTATCCGGATCTTTTGTTTGGCCGGCATAATCCGCTATGGTTTCGAGAATCGTGCGCAGATCGCGAATCGAGACTCGCTCACGCAGCAAATTACGCAGAATCCGGACGACGGCCCCCAACGACAGTTGGGTGGGAACGAGATCGTCGACAACTTTGGGATAGCTTTTGGCCAACTGATCGAGCAACTGTTGGACCTCTTGCCGACCCAACAGTTCGTGGGCGTTCGCACGAATCACTTCTGTCAAATGCGTCGCGATGACCGCTGCGCCGTCCACGACCGTGTAGCCATCCATTTGCGCCTGCTCTTTGTCTTGGGGCGCGATCCACAGAGCCGGCAATCCGAAGCACGGATCCACGGTGGGCTTTCCCTCGACGCTTCTTTTGGCGTGTCCGGGATTGATCGCCAAGATATGCCGGGGCATGAGTTCGCCTTTGGCAACGGAGACCCCTTTCAACAATATCTGATATTCATGGGGCTTCAATTGCAGATTGTCGCGAATGTGGACGGCAGGCACGATAAAGCCCAGATCCTGCGCGGTTTGACGTCGGATAGCCCGGACGCGATCCAAGAGTTCGCCACCTTGTGAGGCATCGACCAAGGGCACCAAACCATAGCCTACTTGGAGCTCGAGCATATCAGGAAGGGTCACCGTCTCGATGGCCTCCGGTGCCGGCGCAGCCGGTTTTGCTTTGACGGGACTCGACGGTGCCGTCTCCGGCTGTCGTTTTTTTCGCCACAGCAGATACGCGACCCAGCCGGCAATCCCGCCGAGCAGGAGAAACGCGATATGGGGCAACCCCGGGATAAAGCCGAGAAAAAACAGAATTACGGCGACGACCGCGATCAGATGGGGATTGAAAAAGATTTGTTCGGTGAGATCGCGTCCCAAGCTGGTGTCGGTCGTCACTCGGGTGATGATGATGCCGGCCGCGGTGGACACAATCAGGGCTGGAATCTGCGCGACCAACGCATCGCCGATCGTGAGCAGCGTAAAGGTTTGAACGGCTTTGGCCAACGGCATGCCATGCTCGAGAATGCCGATCGCGAGTCCGCCGAGAATATTGATGAAAATGATCAAGAGCGCGGCAACAGCATCGCCCCGGACGAACTTGCTGGCGCCGTCCATCGATCCGTAAAAATCCGCTTCTCGAGCAATTTCTTCCCGGCGCTTCCGGGCCTCGGCCTCGTCGATCAGGCCAGCGTTGAGATCGGCATCGATGCTCATCTGCCGCCCGGGCATTGCATCCAAGGTAAAACGGGCCGCCACTTCGGCGATGCGCCCGGCTCCTTTCGTAATCACCACGAAATTGATGATCACCAGGATCGAAAACACGACCAAGCCCACGGCGAAATTTCCTCCCACCACAAATTCGCCGAAGGCCCGAATGACCTCGCCTGCGGCATCGGTCCCTTCGTGTCCGTGAAGCAAAATGACGCGCGTCGAGGCGATATTCAATGCCAAGCGAAAGAGCGTGCCAAGCAAAAGCACCGAGGGAAACACGGAGAAGTCGATCGGCCGTCCCGCCTGCATGGTCACCAAGAGAATCAACACCGAGAGCGTGAAACTGAACGAGAGACACAGGTCGAGCAAAAACGGAGGCATGGGCAACAGCATGAGCAGCAGCACACCCACCACGCCGATTGGCAACACCGCATCGCCGTAATGCGACGGCGTGAGTTCTTGTTTTAGTGTTTTAGGATCGAATGGCACCGGAGACCTATCCTGCTCGTTCTTGTTCCTGCTTCAACCGATAGACATAAGCCAAGACTTCCGCCGCCGCTCGATACAAATCGACCGGAATTGCCTGCCCGACTTTCACCGTTCGATAGAGACCTTGCGCCAAGCTGCGATTTTCCACGATGGGCACGCCCGCATATCGGGCCATGTCTTTAATTTTCTCTGCCACCACACCCGCGCCTTTGGCCAAGACCGTCGGCGCTTCCATCGTCGCGGCGTCATAGCGAAGCGCGACAGCGACGTGAGTTGGATTGGTGATGACGACATCGGCCTGCTTGACGCCTTGAATCATCCGCTGGCGAGCTCGCTCGCGCTGAAGGCTCAATCGGCGCGACCGGACAACAGGGTCCCCTTCCACATCGCGTGCCTCTTCTTTGACTTCTTGTTTGGTCATCCGCATGTCGCGCAAAAATTGCCATCGCTGGTACAACCAATCGGCTGCGGCTAAGACCAATAAACACAAGCCGGCCCACAGCACAATTTTGCCAGCCGATTCCCAGATGGCTGCGATGGCTTCTCCCAACCGGCGGCCGGGCAACTGCACAATCGTCGAGAGATCGATGCGAATGATCAACGTAACCAATACCGCCACGATCGCCACTTTCCCGAGCGACTTCACCAATTCAACGACACCGCGAAGAGAAAGCACGCGCTTCAACCCGTTGGTCGGATTGATTTTCGACCACGAAGGGCGCAGCGCCTCTTCGACCCACAGCGGTCCCGTTTGAATCAGCACAGCGGCAATCCCGATGCCGACCATGAGCAGACCGAACGGAATCAATGGCACGAACACCTGTTCCGTAATGGCTATGGCCATGGCATGGACCTGCTCGGGGGTGAGAGAAAACGTCCCGGCTTGCGAAAACCAGTCATGACTGTGTTGTTGGATCCGCTGCCACGCCACCGGTCCGTAGTACGTAATCATTCCCATCCCGCCTAACAGCACGAGCAGCGGAGCGAGTTCGCGGCTGCTCGCCACTTGCCCTTTGCGACGGGCCTGCTCCAGACGACGCGCACTCGGTTGTTCTGATTTTTCAATGCCGTCCTTGTTTTCAGCCATGACCGAGATCCTTCAACAACGTCCATAACATGCGCTCAATGCCGAACACGGCATCTTGAAACACGATGGCGATCATGGGTAGGCCCAACCCGAGCACCAATAATCCCGCTGAAATCGTGAGCGGGAAACTCGTCAGCAGAATGTTCATTTGAGGCACCAGACGTCCTAAGATCCCCAACGTCAGATGCACAAGAAATGTGACCGCCATGACTGGCAACGCAATGCGGACGGCGGTGACGAGCATATCCTGGAGATATTGCACGACATCCGCGAGTACCGGTGGACCGAGATGCGCCGCGAACGGGGGAATCAATTGGAAGCTGGCCGCCAGGGCCAACAAGACCAAATGATGCCCGTCAACCTGAAAATACAACAGCGTGGCCAGAACGGTGAGCAATTGACCGAAGACCGGCGTTTCGACTTGCGAAACCGGATCCAGCATCCCGATCACGCCGAATCCGACTTGAAAGCCCATCACACTTCCCGCCAATTCCACGGCGCCCATGAGCAACCGGGTCGCCAAGCCCAACACCATTCCGACGATCAATTCGCGCATCAGCCCGATCACCACATTCCATGGCTGCAACCCCTCGGGGCTGAGGCTGACCGATACGACGGGCATCAAGACAAGAGCCATGGCGAACGCCAAGGCGATTTTGACGCGGACAGGAACCGTGCGAGAGCCCAGCAATGGGATCGCCGCCAAAATCGCGGCCGTCCGCACCAAGACGAACATGAATCCCCAAAACTCGGTCAGGGCGATTTCCCATCGAAACACGGCGGTCTCACGGAAAGCGGTGGTCTGACGCATCGGCGCATACCCCGGTCATACCGTCGTTCGAGCCGAATGCGGTTACCGAATATACGCCGGGATATTCCCCCAAATGCCGGTCATAAACCCCAACAGAATGTCCAGAAGCCAAGGAAAGGCCACGAGCATCACGATAAAAATCGTGATGATTTTCGGCAAAAAGGTCAGCGTGGCTTCATTGATCTGTGTCATGGCTTGAAACGCGCTGATGATCAAACCGACGATCATGCTCAACCCGAGCATCGGACCAGCGACCAACAAAATCGTCTGGATCGCTGTTTTCCCGATATCCAACACCCCTTCAGGAGTCATGCCTCGTCTCTCGTCCTTCTCCGGTATCCATCCTTGCTTCGCTCAATCCTGTCGCTGAAACGCCGCGTCTTAGCGAAAGCTTTGCATCAGCGACCCGACGATCAAAAACCACCCATCTGCCAACACAAACAAGACAAGTTTGAACGGCAAGGAAATCATGACCGGAGGCAGCAGCATCATTCCCATGGACATCAGAATGCTCGCGATGATCATGTCGATCACTAAAAACGGTACGTAAATCAAAAACCCAATTTGAAAGGCCGTCCGAAGTTCGCTGGTGACGAACGCTGGAATCAAGACATGAAGCGGAACGTCCTGGGGAGTCGCCGGTTGGCCGAGCCGAGCCATATCCACGAACAACGCCAGATCTTTTTCGCGCACTTGCCGCAGCATGAACGCTCGCACAGGGACAATGGCCCGTTCGAGCGCCCGCTCCTGCGTCAGACGATCTTCCAAATACGGTGTGATCGCATTGACTCGAATGTCTTCCCACACCGGCATCATGATGAAGACGGTCAAAAACAATGCCAGCCCGATGATCACTTGGTTGGGCGGAGCATGCAGCGTTCCCATCGCCTGGCGAAGCAAGCCCAGGACAATGACCACTCGCGTAAAAGACGTCAGCAGCACAAGCAGCGCCGGCGCTAACGTCAGAATGGTCAAGAGCACCAAGATTCTGATGCCGATGGTCCACGGTTCTTTTTCCTCCATGCCGGACAATTGCAGCGTTAACGCCGGGTCGGCGATCGACTGTGCCAAAGCGACAGCATTCATCCCCAGTGCTGTCCATGCCGACAGCACAGCGCCCGGCAACCAAGACCAGCGAACACGCAACCAGATTCTGAACGGCGATGCGCCATGCGCCATCGTTTTCATTCTTTCACGGTCGATGCAGCGAGCGGTTTCGTCTTGCCATCACCGGCATACCCGGGATGTTGTTCTTTCAGCCTCCGAAAAGGCCAAACAGTCCCGAAGGGGGAGCCAATCGCCCGAAGCTGCTCCACGCGTTCGGCATCTTGCACTCTGGTCAACACGGTCACATCACGGCTGGTCGTTCCTAAGACCAACACTTCTCCAGCCACTTCGACCAAGAAAATGCCCTTCCCCGGCCCCAATCGAAGCGTTCCCAACACACGAAATCGTGGAAGCCCTGAGCCGACAACGTCGCCCGTCATCCGCTTGACGACGAACGCGCCACCGAGCAAGAACGCGATGACCCCGGCCAAGGCTCCCGCCATCTTCAGAGCTTCAGCAGCCAAATCCATGGTGTCTCAGTCGCTCTAGTTCATGGCAGACGGCTGTCGTGTTCACGCGAGCTTATTCACCCGTTCCGTGGGGCTTACGACGTCCGTCAGCCGAATACCGTATTTTTCGTTGATCATGACCACTTCGCCGCGCGCGACGAGTTTATCGTTCACAAATACTTCCAGCGGTTCTCCGGCCAATTTATCCAATTCCACGACGGAACCCGGGCCCAATTGCAGCAACTCTTTGATCAACAATTTTGCACTGCCCAATTGCGCCGACAGGACGAGGGGGATGTCGAGAATTCGTTGTAAATCGGCATGATCAATGCCCGGCTCTTGAGCCGACTTGGTCAGTGCGCCCGCTTCGGCCTGAGCCTCGACCGCTGATGCAGCGGCGTCCTGTTGGACCATCGCATGGTCGTCTTGTTCGATTGATTCACTCATTCGTTCACCTGTGCGTCGACGCTCATGTTCCTAGTTTCCGTCCGCGATGTGTTCCGTTGGCGCATCCCTGCGACGCCTACTCTTGGAGGACGATCATGCTCTCGATGCGAAACGATTGGGCCGATTTCTGCACACCGGGATAGCCACGAAACTTCGGCACGCCTTCGACGGTCGCGACAAGCGGTTCGTCGGTTGATTGATCGAGCACGACCACATCACCGGCGGAGAAATTCAGCAGATCTTCCACGGAGATGACGGCCTTCCCCAGATGCACGGTGAGCGTGACGGTGGTTTCCCGAAGTCGGTCGGCGAATCGCCGAATCCATCCATAATCCATTTCATAAAAATCGCTCTGAAAGCTGACCTGCAAGCGATCGCGCAGCGGTTCCAACATCGCGTACGGAATACACAGATGAAGATCGCCGACCGCGTCGCCGAGTTCCAACCCGATCGTGATGACGATCACCACGTCGGAGGGGAGAACGATAGCCGCTAATTGCGGATTCATCTCCGTTCGGACCGGTTTCACCGTCACCTGATGAACAGGTTCCCATGCTTTCGTGAGATTGGCCAGGGCCATGGTCATCACTTTTCGCATCACCCGTTGCTCGATCAAAGTAAAATCTTGCCCTTCCGGCTTGACATGGGTCTGGCCAACTCCACCGAAAAAATGATCGACCAGGAGATACACCGTAGAGGCATCCGTCGCGATCAAGCCATATCCACGCAGCGGCTCCATGGAAATGATCTGCAGAAAGGCGGGCACGGGCAGCCGACGCGTGAACTCGCTGAATTTCAAGACCGATTGATTCGTGATGTTGACCTCGATCGCCTTCCGCAAGGTGTCGCTCAGCGAGACTCGAAACAGGCGGGCAAACTGTTGATGAATGACGTCCAGCGTGGGCATGCGCCCCCGGACGATCCATTCCTGATTGCCGAGATCATAGGGAACAGGACCCTCCTGAGGTCCTTCGGGCTCCGAAGGAGTCGTATCCACTTCTCCCTCGGTGACGCCCCGAAGCAACGCATCGACTTCCTCTTGTGAAAGGATTTTTTCCATATTGAGTTCGACGAGCGAAACCGCTTCAGATGTGAGCGGCTGCGTTATCTTGCCTCATCCCTCGTGCCACGAATCATGAGCGCACGGTCATTGAATGATGAAGTCGGTAAAAAACACATTCGTGACTTTCCCTTTTCGCATGATCTTGTTCACCCGCGATCGAATCTCTTCACGAATTCGGTGCTTGCCGTTGACCGTGCGGATCGCTCGCGACTCCTTGCTTGTCAAGAGAACAAGCAAAGCATCCCGTATCGCCGGGAGTCGTGCATCGAAGTCCGTTTCTTCCTTGGGGCGGTCGAGTTCCAAAGAGATCGTTAATTTCAAGTATCGCAATTCTTCTTTGTCGGCCAGGTTCAGGACAAACGGATCGAGTTCCACGATCGGACCAGGTTCGTTGGCATGAGCACCGTGACTCGACTCTTCTGAAGGATTGTCCGACCGAATCTCGTGAGCGGTGTCATTCGTCCCCAACAACAACCAGGCCGCCCCACCTCCCCCGGCGAGAATGGCGACACCTAAAATGATCAACAGCACCATTTTTTTGCGCGTGCCCGGCGGCGCGGACACATCTTCGGTTTTTTCTTCCGCCATCGTTGGCGCTCCCTGATGAATGAGCAGGATATGAAAGCGACGGTCCTATCCTGATAGCAACGTTCATGCCGACCATCTGAACGATCCGCGAGCGAGCGTTGTCGTGACGTGGCGAAGGCAGTGGGGATCGCCTATAGCCAATGTCTTGATTCACTTCGGTTTCTTGCAGAGCCTTCCGACGAACGCGAACTCCCGTCCATCCCGCATACCGAACGAAGCGAGAGTCTCCGTCAAGAATCCTGGCAACAAGTCGAGTCTTTGACAGGAAATAGCCAGGAGGCGATCCATCGGACACGATGCCCATTCACCCGGCCGGCATGGACTGCCTTGATCTTTTCTTTTTTCAACCGATGAAATAAGCAGCACGGTACAAGCGACTGACTCGCCACGCTTGCTGGGTCACGACACCGAAAGGAGGAGCATCTCTTGGAGACTCAAACGGCCAAAACGGTTATGATCGTGGACGATGACGCGACGTCCAGAAAATTGTTGAAATCCATCCTGACAGCGTTGGGGATCAAGCGGATCGACGAGCAGGAAAATGGAGAGGGAGCCTGGGAAAAGCTCCAGCATCAACGAGTGGATGTGATCTTAGCGGATTGGCATATGGCGGAGATGTCGGGATTGGAACTGCTCAAACACATACGAAGCGATGCACGCTTTGCACACATCAAGGTCGTGATGGTCACGTCGGAGGATCGGCGTGCGCACATCATGGAGGCTATCAAAGCCGGCGTCAACGGCTATATCATGAAGCCGTTTTCCAAACAGAACATCGCCGAAAAAATTCATGCGCTTTTTTCTCCATCCACCGCCTCGACAGAGACCTCTTCGCCATCTTCGACAGGTGCGGGGACGGCGCCATCGGGAATCACGCCAGCCTCCGACAAAACCGCAGCCACAGCGACCCCGCGCCAGGCGGCTGACCCGACGCCGGCTCAGCCGCAGTGAGTATCCTGGACACCGACATTCAAAGAAAAGAGGATTCCCGTCATCGTGATAGATTCACCAACTCGCCCAAGAGCGTATCGGTCGTGGTAATGATGCGCGCATTGGCTTGGAAGCCCCGCTGCATCGTGATCATGTTGACCAATTCATCGCCGAGATCGACATTGGACGTTTCCAAGGTGTTGGCAAACACTTTTCCAAACGACCCCGAACTCGGCGCGCCGCTCAGCGGCGTACCGGAATCGGCAGTTTGAATAAACAAATTGCGCCCGACGGGTTGAAGCCCGTCCGGATTCGAAAATCGCACCAGAGCCACTTGCCCCAAGTTTCGGGTGGTTCCGTTGGAAAAGCGGCCGGTAATCACTCCGTTTTCTCCGATCGTCGTGCCGACGAGGGTCCCATTGGCGAACCCATTTTGACTCAACGTCAGCAGGACCGAATCCCCGCCTTGCTGGAGCATCCCATCCGTTCCGCTCCCGCCATCCGTCGTAATACTGGTCCCGAAATCGAACGCAATGGTTTGTCCCGTCGCCGCCCCCGTAAAATCGATACCGGTCCCTCCCGAATTGAAATACGTCACCGAGCTTTCCGTATCCAGCAACCCGGCCGTGGTAAATCCCAATGTTCCTCTGGCCACCAATGCATTCGTTCCCGAGGTACTGGTCGAGCTTACTTCCGACGTCGACGCCACGACGTTGTATTGCCAGGTATTGGCGGCGGTTTTGGTAAAATAAATGGTCAAATCATGTCCCACGCCGAGCGAATCGAACACGCGGAGGCCTGTGCTGAAATGCGAAGTCCCGACCGGATCGGAAATGGCAAACGTCGTCGCCGTTTCCGAAGCCTTTAAATTTCCACTCATAGAAGCGCTCGTGGTCGCAGATCCCGATTCTTGCGTTGTCGTCAGAATCAAATCACCGGTGGTACCCAAAATGGTTCCGCTGGAGTTGGCTTGAAATCCTTGTAATTTCATATCGGCCGGAGTGACAATGTTTCCGGAGCTATCGATACCGAATTGGCCTGCTCGTGTGTAAAAATCGTTTCCATTGCTGTCCTTCACCCAAAAGAATCCATCTCCGTCAATGGCGAGATCCAACGCATTGGAAGTCGTCTGTAACGAGCCTTGTGTAAAACTCGGATCGATCCCCATCACGCGCACGCCTCGACCTTCCACGAGCCCATTGGTGGTCCCTCCACCGCCGATCGTCGCGCCGAATAAATCACCGAAGATGACGCTTCGTGACTTGTAGCCGATGGTTTGCGCATTCGCGAGATTGTTGCCGATTTCGGACAACGCCCGACTCGTCGAATTGATGCCGCTGGTGGCTGTAAAAAATGCCGAGGTAATTCCCATAATGGACACTCCTTGCTGGACGCTCGAGATGAGACTTGATGATCATACGTGCTGACACATCATTCTCTGGGCGTATGGTTCCGCTCCACCGATATGATGTCGGAAGAAGACAGGGTTTTTCCGCTTGCCAGGGTCAGGACAGGAGTCTCGTGGCCCCACAGCACATTTTTCACGGTATCTCGAAGAAACGTGGTCACGGGAACGGCCCCGCCCCCGGAGTCCGTAGCGATCACCTGAAACCGATAGGACCCCGCTGGGGCTCGGTCGCCATCGATCACATTGCCATCCCAGACTGCATCATGAGAGCCTGCACCTTGCGGACCCACATCAAGGGACTGCCTCACCGTGCCGTTGGTGTCGAGGATGCGAATTTCCACCGTGCGCGCTTCGCCGCCCAATACATAGGTCAACCGGGCCGGGCCGGACTCCCCAAGACTCACGACATCCCCTTCGGCCACAACGTCGTGACCGATCAACTTGACCAGATCCAATTGGGTACGCCGATCATTTTGCTCCACCAAACTCGCCAGCAGATCATTGGTATTGTTCGCCTGTTCCAAGGTCGTAAATTGTGCCAGTTGGACGATGAAGTCTTCGTTGGTGACGGGATTGGTCGGATCCTGACTTTGCAATTGGGTCACGAGCAATCGCAAAAACACTTCTCGTCCCAACGCTTGGACATTCTCCGCCGTCAGACCGTGTTCGTTCCCTGCGGTTAGACGTTCTGGTACCGGCGTCACATTCATGAGTTATCCCTCGCGTTTGTTTCGTCGTCGCTTCACCATGATCACGCAATCACATGGACTCGGCTTGCTGCCTGACCGATAGCGTCGGCTGATTGAGCGGACGGGCGGTCATCGGCTTGATGGACCGATCGAACTCTAGGCCGTTCCGCATGCCGTTCCGAGCTCCGTTCACCGCCCAGGAACGATGATTCGCTTCCGGCTCTCGTATCGGTTTGCGCATCGAACTCGCGAAGTTGGAATCCCAGCATTCCTAATTGATCTTCCAGTTCGGATACATGTTGGACAGCCAGATGTTTGATCACGGGGTGGTCAAGCAGTAAATTCGCCGAAACCTGTCGTTGCTGGACACTGACATCGAGATGCATCATCGCTGTCTGTGACAGGGGAACATCCAGTTGCAAGCGATGAGACCCGGACATGGCCATCGACGGGGTTCGATCGCCGCTGACAGTCGCACCGGGAACAGATACCGCCCGTCCGTCCTTCGTCAGTGTGCTCGACTTCATTTGATGATGGTGCATGAAGAACTGTGCGCCTAATGGGTCGCGCGAGCGCTCATCCGCTAGTCGATCCGCCAGCGCACCGACCTCGTCCGGATGCAATCGATCTCCCGTCTTCAACAGTTCTCCAGTTCGATCGATATCCGCTGATGCTCGGGCCCCGATGCCCGGTCCCGCTTGCGTTGTCTCAACTGCAAGGGGAAGGGGCGTAGCGGACTCGGAAGATATCCCCCCGACGGCAAGCGACCGATAGCCGGTCTCATCGAGCGACCGCGCGGTCGTGTCCCGTATGCCGAGATAGCGCTGTGCGGCATTTGACAAAGCTTGTGCCGGAGATTCGTTCGAATCCTGCAATTCCTTTCCTTCCAGCAAAGGAGCTAGCGCTTGGCGACCATGAATACCCATTCGACTCTCGCTCGAATGAAGATCCGTCGACGATGCTCTCGGTTTTTCGATAGGACCCAGTTCGGTACGCGCTTGTTGTCCGGGTACAAGCTCGGAGGGCGCCGACTGGGAGCCCACTGGCTGCCCATGTGCCATCTCTGCCAAAGACGCAAGTCCTCGCTCGCTCACACGCACCTGACGGTTTCCATACCCGATATCGATAGCGATCTTTTCTAACGCAACGTGTTCGTCGAGCACTCGGGTCTGGACACTGAAGGGAACCGCGGATAGATCCCCAGCGAGTCGTTGGCCGCTCGGCACCGTCATAGAGTGGGGAGGGAGCGGCATGAAGGCCGCTGGTGGGTCTTCGAGCCCCGCGACGACGAGAGGCTCCAAGGCGGGCTCATCGCCACCATTCTGTAACGGTTTCTGCTGGGACATCGCGAAGATGGGACCGAACGATGTGCTGGAAGTTAGGTCGAGCTCGAACGCGCTTTTCGAAGAAGCCGTCTTCCCTGTCTCCGAGGGTATCGGCAATGTCGGCATTGCTTGAGCAATCGCATCCAGCATTTATGGCTCCGCCAATTTTCGTTGGCGATATTGCCGAAGCCCTTCTGATAAGCGCGCAGCCTTTTGGGGTTCCACGCCAGCCAGCACACCGGCCGCTGTCTTTTCCTTGAGCCCGGCTAAAATTTCCAACGCTAACGATTCCTTCATGGCTTCGATTCGCATGGCCGCTTCTTCGGGATCCATAGCTGCATACACTTTTCGTAAGTGTTTGAGCGAGGGATCCTCTTGAGCGAGCATCCGCTTCTTCCGTTCCAGTTCTTCTGCGGCTTTTGCCAGCCGTTCCGCTTCTTGTTGTTGAGCCGTGGCGAGTTTTTCTAAATCTCGCTTGAGTCCCTCGAGTCGCTGCTCTCGTTCTAGCAAACGTTGTTCCCGTTCCTTCAGCGCCTGCAACCGTGCTCGCAGTTCTTCAATCAGCGAGCGTTCTTGTTGCAGCGATGGGCCCTTGTCGCTTTCCGATTCCTCGGACTCGGCGGCCTGAGGCTCGCTAACCATATCATGCGGCGCTTCCGAATCACCTTTATGCGTCGTTTGCGCAGTCTGCGCCACGGTGACTACGGCTGTGAAACCCAAGACACTCAAGACTAGCCACCAGGGCAAAATGACCGTATGCGGCAAAAATTTCACCGTTCACCTATTCTTGGTCAGCGATAGGTTCGAGCAGATGTCGCCTGCCGCGCGCACGGTACCGGCGCACGCCCACTTCTTCCATCACGCGCTGCTCTCGTTTAGCGATGTCTCGCAAGACGGCGGCTTCTTTTTTGGCAATGACGAGTTCGATCACGCGACGGGCTTGATAGGCTTTGGCGAGTTTTTTGCGGAGCTCGACCAATTGTTGATCCATCTTGTGCAGCCGCTCCACCCCTTGCTCCAACGCGGATCCCATACGATCCAGCCATCGATAGCGTTGCTCGGCAAAAACAGTTTCTACGCCGCTGCGTAAATGGCGTTCGAGTGCTAGCGCCACTTCGTGCATGTCTCGACGCAATTGATCCTGTTTTGCGCATTCCTGGCTACGTTCCCACTCCAACAGGGCGATTTGTTCCCGAATCAAGTCTTCGACGTTTCGACGAAAGCGGAGCAGCGTGGACCAATTCATGATCACCTCGTTTCTGACGAACGCCGTCTCTCGATCTCGTTGACGAGATCACGAAGGGCCTGCAAACTTTTTGCCATCGATGCGCGCTCCTCGCGATCCTGGCAAAGAAACTGTACAATCGCTTCGTGCATCTGGATGGCGAGATCCAAACGCGGGTTCGTTCCAGGTTGATAGGCGCCGATCTGAATCATCTCTTCCGCATCCCGATAGGTCGCCATCACTTGCGAGAGGAGGCGGACGTCCGTCAATTGGTCAGGCGAAACGACATCGCTCATGACACGACTGAGGCTGTGGAGAAGATCGATGGCCGGATAATGGCCTTTCATCGCTAACGATCGCGACAAAACGATATGACCGTCCAAGATCGCCCGTACTGAATCGGCAATTGGATCCGTGAGATCGTCGCCTTCCACCAACACGGTATACAAACCGGTAATGGAGCCTTCCCGCGTGCATCCGGTTCGCTCCAAGAGCTGCGGAAAGACCGCAAATGCCGAGGGAGGATAGCCCTTGGCCGTTGGAGGTTCGCCGACGGCCAGGCCCACTTCTCGCTGTGCGTAGGCGACCCGTGTGAGCGAATCCATCATCAGCAAAACGTGCTTGCCGAGATCCCGAAAATATTCGGCAATGGCGGTGGCGAGATATGCGGCTCGCAGGCGGACTAAAGCCGGTTGGTCCGACGTGGCCACCACGATCACCGATCGCTGACGGCCTTCTGCTCCCAACTCCCGCTCGAGGAACTCCCGAACCTCGCGCCCGCGCTCGCCGATCAAGGCGATGACATTGATTTCTGCTCGGGCATAGCGGCACATCATGCCCAGCAGTACACTTTTGCCCACTCCGCTCCCTGCAAAGATGCCGAGTTTTTGTCCGACCCCGCACGTCAAGCACGCATTGATGGCCCGAATGCCGAGATCCAACGGCTCCCGAATTCGTTCACGTTCCAATGGATGAGGAGGCTGGCGATACAGCGGATACCGGAGCGTTGCCGGAATGGGAGGACCGTCATCGATGGCTTGTCCTCGACCATCGACAACGCGTCCCAACAACAAAGGGCTCACGGGTATGTGTAACGGGTGCGCCTCGAACAGCACCCGATCCCCGGGTCCAATACCCCGGACTTCCCCAAGCGGCATCAACAAAGCCGTCTCGCCACGAAACCCGACGACCTCCGCATCCAGGACAGAGCCATTCCGACACACAATCCGGCAGCCTTGCCCTATGGTGGCAACGGGGCTCGTGGCTTCCACCGTCAGGCCCACGGCTTTGACCACACGGCCGTACACGCTAACGGTTTCTAGGGCGTCAAGACGTGAAAGCTGGGCGGAGTGCATCGTCTGGTTCAATGGATGACTCACAGGGCATGGTCAAATGTTGATGTATGATCGCCAGTTGTTGCTCGATCGAGGCGTCAATGATCACCTTATCAGTTTCAATGACGCAGCCCCCGGGATCCATTGCCGAATCCGGCTCGACCACCAATGCCACGGTCTGTCCTTCACGATTAGTGGGACAACAGGCCTTGACCCGTTCGGCATCATCCGGATGAAGACGGACTCTGACACTCGCCGATCGCGTCAGGGAATGCACGATATGATGCACCTGTTTCGCAACCGTATCTTTATCGATGGTGACTTCTCGCCGAATCACTTTACGGGCCACCGCTAGCGCCAATTCCACGATACAATGCTCTGCATCCCGCAGCGCTCGCAGATGCGCGAGGCCGGCTTGGGTCGCCAAGGTAAGCGCCTGCGCCAGTTCCGCTTCAGCCTGAGCGCGCATCTGGGCTCGACCTTCCTCCAGCCCCTTTGCATATCCGCTCTCAAAGGCCTCGTGTTGGAGACGTGCACAATCATGGGCTTCAAGTGCCGGCTCTTCGGCCATCCGGGACTCGGACTCGGTATTCCCTTCGGGAGGCGGCATGGGCGGATCAGGATCCGGAAACGTGTCCATCGTCACGGATTCGATCCGTATGGTGGTGTGATCGGCTTTGAGGATTTTAGACCATTTGCTCTTCACCCTTCCCTCCTAACACCACCCGACCTTCGCTGGCCATTTTTTGGACGAGCTTAAGAATATTTTGCTGTGCAGCTTCCACATCGGAAAGTCTGGCTGGACCTCTGGCTTCCATATCTTCTTTGAGCGACTCCGCTGCGCGGCTGGACATATTGCGGAAGAATTTTTCTTTGAGCGGCTCTTCGGCAACCTTCAGCGCCAAGATCAACTCGTCTTTACTGACTTCGCGCAAGACTTCCTGCATACTCCGGTCGTCGAGGTTTTCCAAGTCTTCGAAGACGAACATCTTCGAGCGAATCTCCTCGGCCAATTCCGGGTTTTGTTCCTCCAGCGCGGCAAGAATATCGGTTTCGACATTCCGCTTGACGGTGTTCAAAATTTCTGCGACCAATCCAGTACCTCCGACCGGCACAGCGTTCCGCCCTCCCCCGATTCGCAATTCTTCCTGCAACACCCAATTCAACTCCTCCAACATGTTCGGCGAGACTTCTTCGGTCGTTGCCATCCGGTACACAATGGCATCCCGCTTGGCTTTCGGCAGCAAGGACAACACCTGTCCGGCTTGATCTGATTCCAGATTCGCGAGGATGAGAGCGCCTGTCTGCGGATGTTCGTAACTCAACATGTTGGCAATCGATGCCGGGTCCAGCGTCTTCAAGGTCTCGAAGCCGGCATTCTCGGAGGTATTCAGCGAATTCAAAATCCGACGGGCTTTATCTTTCCCCAGAGCCGCGTTCAAAATCTTCGCCAGGTACGTTTTGCCTTCGACAGACAGCCCGGACGTCCCCGCCAATTCGATGAACTCTTTCAGCACGGTCTTGTGTTCTTCATGTCCCACGTTGACCATCGCACCCATATAGGTTCCGATTTGGCGGATGTCTTTTTGATCCAACGCCTTGAGGACTTCGATTGCGGCGGATTCCCCGATGGCCAAAAGGAGAATGGCGGCCTTTTCATACCCGGACAATCGGCTGGGCATCCTCACACCTTTTCCAGCTTGTCCTGCTGCTCTTCTTTGATCCAGCTTCGTATAACAAAGGCGGCCGTGGCGGGATTTTGCGCAGCCAGTTTGATAGCCTGCTCTTCAGGGCTTTCCGACATTTGCGCTTCGTATTCGGACACGGTCGTCGGAAGACCGTCTGCGGGAAGCGCAATGGGTTCTGGTGGCGGCGTCGTGAGGCGGGTCGCCATGGGGCGCACCACAAACAGCACGACGGCGAGACCGAGGAGAAGAAAGACCGCCGGTTTGATCAACGGACCCCATGCCGTCCAGAAATTCTGAATCGACGTCCCCAGTGTTTCCTCACCTGCAGCCAGCGATGTTGACTCAAAAGGAATATTGACCACCTCGATTTGATCGCCCCGTTCCTGAGAAAAGCCGACCGCCTTTTTCACAATGGCCACGAGTTTTTCCATTTCTTCTTCGGAACGTGGGATATATTGTTGACCCTCCTCGCTTCCATTTCCCTCGGCTGGCTCATAGGTCCCATCCACCAGGACGGCGACGGACAAATGTCGGATCGTACCTTGCGGTTCGACGACTTTGCTGACTTTTCTGTTTACTTCGTAATTGATGGTTTCGCTTTTGCGCTTCGCTTCTTTGGGCCCTCCCCCACTGTTCGGAGGCGCTTCATCCGGAACATTGGACCGTACCCCCGGCACACCGGAAACCTGCTGCTCTTCGATCACCTTTTCTTGACTCCGCTGTTCGCTCCGCACCACTTGATTTTCCGGATCGAACTGCTCTTCGGTCACCTCCACATGACGGAACTCCAATTGAGCGGAAACCCGAACCACCGATTTATTGAGACCCAACACGCGATCGAGCATGGTCTGCACGCGCTGTTCCAGATCCTTTTCCACGTGACGCTGCACTTCGAGCTGCGACGCGCTCAATTGCATCACTTCGTCTTCGTGGGATTGACTCAGCACCCGTCCGTGACTATCGACCACCGTCACATTGCCTGGTTCGAGCCCTTCGACACTGCTCGCCACTAGGTGCACGATGCCATCCACTTGCGACTGTTTGAGCCGAGCACCGCGTTTGAGGGTCACCACCACCGCCGCCCGGGCCGGTTCCTGCTGCGACGAAAACAATCGCCGTTCCGGCAACACCAGATGCACGCGTACGCGCTCGACCGCGTCGATCTGGGCAATGGTCCGGGCCAGTTCTCCCTGCAAGGCTCGGCGATAATTCATCTGTTGGACGAATTGCGTAATGCCGAATCCTGATTGGTCGAAAATCTCAAAGCCCACTCCTCCGACTTCGGGTAGTCCTTGGGAGGCGAGTTGTAATCGCAAGTCATGAACCTGATGAGCCGGAACCTTGATCGTGTCGCCCGCAGCGTTGACTTCATGCGCAATGCCCTGTCGATTCAAGGTCGCGACAATGGCTTGGGCATCCTCGGGATCTAAATTCGAAAAGAGGACGGCCATATCGGGCTCCCGCCCCATCAACGCGAGTGCCGGAATGACGGCGATAGCGAGAGCCAACAGGGCCAACGAGCCCACACGCTGAATGGGCGTGAGCTTGCGGAAATTTTGCAGTAAAACATCGGGGAACGATGTGAGCGCAGGGCGAGGAGTCTCGTCAGCCATGAGCGACCATTGAAGACATCTGAAGGGGCAACGAGACAGGGCTCGGAGAGCCCTGGTGCGTCGACCTATCGACCGTAAACTGGCTTACACTTGCATCCGCATAATTTCTTGGTAGGCATCGACCAATTTGTTTCGTACCTGCATCAGCAGCCGAAACGAGAGCCCAGCTTTTTCGCCGGCAATAATCGCTTGGTGAAGATTGACGCTGTCGCCGCGAGCGATCGCGTCCTCGAGACGCCCGGACTCATGCTGTAAATGATTCACGGATTCGATCGCCTGTTGAATCAGTTGACCAAAGCGAAGTCCCGTCCTCGCCTGAGTCGGACTCGGCATTTCGGGCCAGGCGCCTGATTCGGCTTGGATTCGGTGAAGCTGAATAGGTTCCATACGTATATCTCCTCTCCTCGTTTGCGTTATCGGCCCATCTCCAATGTTCGCAACATCAGAGTTTTGCCTGTTTCGAGCACGGTGAGATTGGCTTCAAAGGCACGCGAAGCGGCGAGCAAGTTGGTCATTTCTTCGATCACATTCACGTTCGGTAACTGGACAAACCCCTCGGCATCCGCATCGGGATGATGCGGATTGTACACATGCCGATTAGGGCGCGGATCGACCACCACTCTGGCCACCTTCACGCCCTGCGGTTCCGTCGTACTTCCGAATGCCTGCAAAAATACCCGTCTGAACGGTGAGGCAGGCCCGGTCGGCTGAAAGATCACATCGCGGCGAACGAACGGACCGCCTCCAGGAGCCCGCGTGGACTCGGCATTCGCGAGATTCCCGGCAATGATGTTCAGGCGCTGACGCTGGGCATCCAACGCCGATCCTGCCACAGCAAATAGTCGATCGATGTGCATACTCCCTCCTTTCCGCGATCAAATCGCCTCACCCGTGACGAACGGGTGCCTGGTCCTAGCCACGACGACCTTCATCGATCGCCGCTCGCCATCCATCGAAGCGTCCAGCGAGAAATTGATTGACCGCCAAGTACAACACGGCGTTTTCCGCCATCATCGCCATTTCTTTTTCCAGACTGACGGTATTGCCATCCGGTCCGCTGCCGGCGATCTCGCGGGTGGCAAAATGAAAAAGCCGTCCCTGTTCGTCCGCGACTGGAATATGGCGTGGATGGGTATTGTGCGGTTCCAGAGGATGATGACCACTCAACACGGCGTCGAGCGTTTCACGAAAGGGGATATGTCGGGCTTTGTAACCTGGCGTTTCTTCATTCGCGATATTCGCTGCGATCAACTCATGGGCGGCACTGCGAATATCCAGCGCAACTTCAAACAACCGTGTTCCCTGGTCCCATGGCGACGTGATCATCGTTCCTCTCCCTTCAGCCGGGTCGACTAAAAGCCGACAGCATCGCCCCCGGCACGTTGACGATATTCACGAAGTTTGTTCCGCAAAGTCCGGATACTGATTCCCAATGCCCGTGCTGCATGTGTGCGGTTCCCTCCAAGACGATCCAAGGTTTTCAGGATCAACTGCCGCTCCATTTCCCATACAGTCCCCGAAAACGTCATGTCCGGCGCGCTCGTCACCGCCACGGTTTCGAACGTCAGATGCTCGGGGCGCAACGATCCCGATTGGGCTAGCAGGACACCCCGCTCGATGACATTTTCGAGTTCGCGCACATTGCCGCGCCATGGCCGCGACGTCAAATACGCCACGGCCTCCTTGGTGAGCTTCACCATGGGACGCCCATTCCGTGCGCACGATTGTTTGACAAAATGTTCGGCGAGAACTTCGATATCCTCTGGTCGCTCTCTCAACGGAGGGAGCGTAATCGGCACCACGCTCAATCGGTAGTACACATCTTCCCGAAACCGCCCGGCCTGCACTTCCTGGATCAGAGAACGGTTGGTAGTCGCAATGACACGAATATCGACGGCAACCGGCCGATGAGATCCTAAGCGGTCGACTTCGCGTTCTTGGAGCACCCGAAGCAATTTGGCTTGAAGCGCCAGACTCATTTCTCCGATTTCGTCCAGCAATAACGTCCCACGGTGCGCTAACTCGAATTTCCCGCACCGACGATGGATGGCCCCCGTAAACGCCCCTTTTTCGTAACCGAACAATTCGCTTTCTAACAGACCCTCGGGCAGCGCGGCACAATTCACCGCAACAAAGGGCTGATCGGCTCTATTGCTCCGGCGGTGAATATATCGCGCCAACACTTCTTTGCCCGTTCCGCTTTCCCCTTGTATCAAAATCGTCGCTTGGCTCTTGGCCACCGGCTCCAGCATGGCCAGCAGATGACGCATGCGATCGTTGCGAGTGAGGAATCCGTCTGAATCCTGAGGATGGCGTAGCTCATGTTCGGTCGCTTCCACAGGTTCAGGAGACGCCATACAGAAACGTTGAACCAATCGCTCCACCTCTTCCAGGGGACAGGGCTTGCGAAGATAATCGGTCGCGCCCAACTTCATCGCTTCGATTGCGGAATCCATGGTTCCGTAAGCCGTCAGGACGACGACCGGTACCGTGAAGCCTGCCGACCGCAGCGTGCGGAGCATTTCGATCCCATTCATTCCCGGCATATTGAGATCGATGAGCACCAATTGCACAGGTTCTTCCATGAGATACTGCAGTCCTTCATGCCCGTCCCGCGCGACCCGTACGCAATAGCCACGATGTTCCAACGCTTCGCGGATGGCGGCACGAAGGTGCTCATCATCATCTACCAATAACACGGACCGTCGACTGTCACGATCCGAATGCATTCTCTCCACCTCCTTCGAGCAACATAATCGGTGTTCAGTAGGCACGTCGTCCGAATTCATCCCCGACACGCTTCGTATTGGGAACAGCCGATGAGACGTGACGGCCGTCAATCTGTGAGATCAGACAGCTCAGAACTAGTTATGCCGTGTATGGTCCTACGGATTGCCCATGCCTGACTGATACACGTTCAGTGCCGCTCGGGCTGTCCGATGAATAATCTTTTCGAGATCGGGATCTTCGATGTTTTCCACCAGCACGCGTTTCAGCAAATCGATGGCACGGGAACGGTTTCCCATTTCTTGATGACACAGTCCCAACCTGAACTGGACCCACACTGCCACATCAGGCGACACTCGATCGTCGAGGACGTTGGTATATCTCCGTGCAGCTTCCGCGAACGCACCCTGTTCATAGAGCAGATCGGCGAGTACGACTTGATCGTCGATCGAGGAGTCGGGCATGTCGACTAGCTGGCGATAGTCTTGGATCGCCTGTTCCAGCTGCCCGATCGCGCGATAAGCCGAGGCCCGTTGACGGAGAGCGCGCACCCGGATAGCGCGATCACGCGCATGCTGGACCGCTGTCGTCAATTCGTCAATCGCGCTGGAGACTTGGTGCTCATCCAATGCCTTGAGCCCCAAAATCCACGCCGCTTCGCCTCGCCACTGTCCGTGAGGAAATGCCTCTCGATAGGCTGTCGCATAGGCGAGAGCGCGTTGGCGATCGGGGAGCTCCAACGCCACGAGCATTTGCCGGGCCATAATCTCTTCCGCCATGGCGTGGTGGGGATATTCCCGAAGCACCTCGCTATACCATGCGAGTGCCCGTTCGGGAAGATGGACCTGTTGATACGCTTCGGCGATCATGAGCATAAGCTCTCGATCAGGCGGGAGCACAAGAAATTCGGTGCGGTGCGCGTGATGAAAGGCGATCAATTCCGGCCACGCTTGACGAGCATAATATGCTCGTACCTGCGTCATCAGGATGTGCTTCAATCGCGTTTGAGCGACCTTCCCCCACCGGGGTTCATGGAACGACGAAGCGAGAGCGGCATAGGCCGCCACGGCCGCCGACCAATCGTCCAATGCCTCGTAGCCCTGTGCCAACCATAACTTGGCTTCATCGACCAATTCCGGCTCCGGCGCGTTTTTGAGTACCAAGGCTGTCTCTATCACGCCGTCCCAATTCAACGGCACATAGATACCCAATTGATCGAGCCGATCATAGAACCGATTGCGTTCGTCTTCAGATGGCCGGCGCGACAAGAACGAGACGACCCATCGGGTGATGGCCGCTTGCGCGCGACGTCCGGGGGCACGTCGGTCGAAACGCACCGCCGCTTCATGGAAAAACCATAAAGACAAGGCCTCGTGACCCTGAGCGAGCAGATAGGAGCCGATGCGGTTCAAGGCGTCCCCTGCTCGCTCATCTCGTGGATAGAGATTGACTGTGAGCAACAACCGACGAATGGACCGGCGTCGATCACCGACATGCCATTCGGCCAAGGCCGCACCGTAGGTCGAACGCACAGAGGCCCGAATCATGTGCGGCGCTTCAGCTTCGACCACTTGATACCAGTAATGGGCCTGTGGCCAAGCTCCTGAAAGCGCAGTGGCATCGGCAAGCCCCAATGCGCCCTCAAGATGATAAGCGGCCCATCGAGGTTCTTCGACGATCCTCCTGAAGACAAGTGCGGCCTCGAGATACTGTTGATTGTCCAAATAACTCAACCCGGCTCCCAATAAGGCTCCTCCGACGAGCGGACTCGCCGGATACGTTTCCACTAATTCCTGAAACATGGCATTGGCTTCAACGTGCCATCCTGCCTGCCGATACAACTCCCCTTCCCAACACAGCGCCCAAGGCGCATACGGGCTGTGAGGCTTCAGCTTGCGAAGCTGTTCGAGACGATCGATCACGGCCAAAAAGCCGTTTTCTCGATCATCGTGTTGCCCTGGAAGCCAGGCCAATGCAAAGCGGGCGCCCTCGGCAAAAAGGCCTTCGGGAACTTGATCGAGATACGTGGACAGCAATCGCCGGGCTCGTTCGCTCTCGCGTGCGGCGAGTGCCTTCTGGACCTCATGCAACACGTCAGGTTGCCTCATCTCCGGAGGATGTTGCCAGGTGAAATCTGGACATGGTGCGGCATAACCGGTGCGTGCGATCGAGACCAGCCAGATGCCCCAAAGCATGATCCCTGCCCACCATCGCCGCGATACAAACGCTTGTTTGGGATAATCGCTCACCCCCATGCATCGCCGAACACAATCATCTCGTGTTCAACCATCCGACTGCACCGTTGAATGCTGACGAATGCTTTCGCATCCTCCTCGCCAACGATCCGGTTTTTCAAAGGAACAGGGATCGGCACCAACTTCTTGCATGGGAAATCCGTGACCATGCTCGAGTTCCTGCTCGGGACGTGCGCTGCCTCATTCCGACCCTCAGATAAGCAAAATTCAGACCGAGAGGCCCATGATCGAGCCAAATGTCCGTCTTTCACGAAAATACAACATAGTAGGCCAAAGATCGAATCCGCAGCACGGAAACAGGAAGAGAGCGAACGTCAAGGACTTGACGAAAAGGTCAAACTTCAACCAGGTGACGAACGATATGCAAATATCGAGAAGTTCGGCTATGAACGGTCATGGCCATTCACAGGAACAGGTCGCACCTGCCATGGCATGATCACTGGTGGATAGTGGGAGAATAAGGAGTCAATGAACAGGATTGGACTGATTGACGAGTCCGTTAGTGCGTTGTGCGACGATCGCCGCCAGCGACTTTTTTTTGAGCTTTTCGATCAGCGTGGTTCGATTGATATGCAGCAATTGAGCCGCTTTGCTTTTCACCCAATTCGTTCGCTCCAATGCCTCGATGATCAACTGATTTTCGAATTCTTCGACAGTGGCGGCCAGATCGATTCCGCTCACAGGGATCGCCGGTGGAGGAATGCTACCGCTGGCTGCCGAAGGCCGTCGAATCTTATCGGGCAGATCAGCCGGCTCAATCGTTCCCGATCGCTTGAGAATGGATATTCGCTCGATGACGTTGCTCAACTCCCGCACATTACCTGGCCACGAGTATTGGCATAACAACATCATGGCTTCACCGGATATCCCGCTCAACGTTGCTCCCTGCCGCTCGTTGAACAGATTGATGAAATGCTCGACCAATAAGGGGATATCCTCGCTTCGTTGCCGCAGGGGAGGAACCACGATGGGGACGACGTTCAAGCGATAATAGAGATCTTCACGAAAACGTTTCGTAGCGACCAATTCTTCGAGATCCTGGTTGGTTGCCGCGATCACCCGAGCATCGGTTTTATAGGTCCGCGTCCCTCCGACGCGTTCAAACGTCCGCTCCTGCAGCACGCGAAGGAGTTTGACTTGAAGCGGGGGGCTCAGATCGCCGATTTCATCCAAAAAAATGGTTCCCCCCGAAGCCAATTCGAACCGACCGACTCGCGTGGCCACGGCTCCGGTAAAGGCACCTTTCTCATGACCGAACAATTCGCTTTCCAGCAAGGTCTCAGGAATCGCGCCACAATTCACGGGAATCAAGGATCCCCGACGCCGAGGGCTATGATAATGGATGGTCTGCGCCAACAGTTCTTTGCCTGTTCCGCTTTCTCCCAGCAAGAGCACCGTGCTATCCGAGTCGGCAACGCATTCCACGAGCCGAAAAACTTCGCGCATCACTTCGCTTTGACTGACCAGATTGCCAAGACCATATTGCCCTTTCACCGTGCGTCGAAGGACAAGATTTTCGTCGCGGAGATGCTTGACGCGAACGGCGCTGGCCACCGTGGCGCTGAGAACGTCAACCGAAAACGGTTTTTGAAGAAAATCAAACGCCCCGGCTTTCATTGCCGCGACCGCCATATCGACCGATCCATGCCCGGTAATGACGATCGTTACCGGCGAGGAAGGTAACCTGTTGGTCCGCTGAACGAGTTCGATACCGTTGATGTCGGGGATCATGACATCCGTGACCAACACATCGAACGGTGACCGTTCAAGCAACATCAATGCCTCGCTGCCCGATTCGGCTTGCATAACCTGAAACCCCTCCGCCTCCAATTGCAATTGGAGGGATTCACGAACCTCTGCCTCGTCTTCAACGAGGAGGATGGAAATCGATCGGCTGGCAGGTGCCGCCTCAACATTCATGGAACTGGTTGAAGAGCTCATAGCTCTGTCCTTTCCCAGCTTGTCACAGCATGTCCTTTAATCACGATATCCAGTCAGGCTCGTATCTCTGCGCATTCTGGCCCTCATGAACTCTGTGGGTTCAACAATACCAGCACTTTTCCATGAGTCAAGATGGCAGAGAGTGTCGGTCTGCTCATGGACGTCGGCGAGCGCGCTTCCTCGGTTGACAAGCAGAGACGATCGATAACATCACTTGGCCCAAAACCTCTTATCGCTCAAGAAATCCGCCTACTGAGCCGAAACACCTATCCATTACGGAAGGCTGCGACCAACTCATTGAACTTCCAAGCCGTAAGAGCGCATGATGCCTGATTACACATCCATGCCCGTCTTTATCCTGTTCGACACGAAAACCGGTTACTTATACGGGCATCTGTTTGCGAGCGGGCCCCAAGACCCGTTCCTTCAGGAAATTGTCGGTTGGTGGAGCACACATTGTTCGACGCCTCCCATCGGTCTCGACCATCCAGAGGTGATCAGTGCGCCCAACAGCGGCCATTTCTCAGCCAATTGAATCTCGCTCCATTGCGCTAAACAATCCCAGGAAAGCACTCTCCACAGTGCCGTTCACATGCAGAATCCGATCCGTCGATTGCCATCCCGTTAGCCACAAAAGCAGGATCATCGTCAAGTGCTGAGTCCCTTGAGTCATTGGTCGCTGTTTGTGAACGAAAGCGCATGAAAACAGTTGATCCGTGTCTGCGCTAGCGCGACACCTTGTTCATGGTCGGACGACAGACCTTCACATTGCCCACGGAAGCCCTCGTTCACCAGCTAGCACCGGACTCAAAATCGATTTCATGAGTTCAGCTCCTGTGCCGCCAGTCCCCCAGAGTCCGGTCAGGCTGATCAAGAAATTGTACTGTTGCCGGTCGGGGAACTGAATGTAATACAACCCGAACGAGAAACACCGACACGGATTCTGATACAACCCGACGACATCCCATTCCGAGGTCTGGCCCGTGCGAAAATCGTGATACACCCGTGATCCGAGCGTGACCCCCCACGGCAAGCGAACCGCAGCGCTTCCCGTGACAAAGACGATCTTGTCTTGGGGAGACAAGACTTCGTTAAATGAAATGGGATTCCAAATGTCACCGCGACGAACTTGTGGGCCGGCTTGCGCAAAGCGTTGTCCGATGGACATGTACCACCGATTGCCGGATTGCAGACGAACATCGCTGTTGAATTGGGTCAACTCTCGATCGGTCGGATTGTAAAAGGCGTCCACCGTCAAAGCGAGCGATGAGAGCCAACTCTGGGACCATCCCAACGGCTGCGTCACCGTCCCCCGTGTCCAAATATCCGAAAAGAGATTCGCCGCACCCGGTGGATCGCCGACATGATAGCTTTGAGCAAGCAAGAGATCGAGCCATGTACTGGTCGCACCGCGGGCATCCTGTTCGATCAAGCGAGTACGCAGTGAATAGGTTATCAAGCTTTTTTTGATCAGATTATCGATCGCGTCGATTTGCACGAGATCCGACTCATCGGTTGGCGGGACGAATTCGTAGATCACTCGGGGTTCCACAAAATGACGAAGGCTCGACCCATAATCCAAGCGGAATCGGCGCGACAGCGACGTAAAGGCTTCCATGCCGACCCAAAACGTTGCCCGGTTTTGAACCTCCGTCGACGTAGCACCTCGCGTATACGCGACGTTGCGAAATTTGGCTTGAGGACGCAGGCCGACGATATGCCCCAGATGCAGTCCTTCAGCCGTGAGAGATGGGAGGAGATCGAGGCGGCCGACGTGAAATCCTTCCTCGCGAAAGAAATAGGTCGCCGTAGAATCCACCCCCACAACCAGCGGCGTTCCCGGAATACCGTATCCGACGAGTCGATGCCCGAGTTCGGGCAGTCGTTGAAAAGTGGTCTTGCCTCCGCTTCCCAGCGGTTGGAGATACTGTCCCTGAAGATACAGACTGCCGTGATCGAATCGCTGCATCACCAAAAAATTCGATTCTTGACTCGGCAACGCGCGAAGGACGCCGGAATTGCTCAGATCGTTGAGGAGGGTTCGATCCGTCGTCAAATTGACTTGCAGCTTGGCCGACAGGTCCTCCGTGAATCGATGCACATGCGCGCCTTTGAGTTGAGCGCGCCCGCGGTCTCGATCGGTATCGTACAACGAACTGAGCAGCCATTCGCCCCGTGATTGCCGACTCAGAACGTATCGATATTCCAGATCGCCGCCTGCCCCGCGCTTGCTCAGGACCAAAGGCGAAATGGTCAAATCTTGACTCGGATCGATGGCCCAGAAAAATCCTTGCTGATACTGAAACCCGAACACATTGTCCAGACCGATGGTGGGAATCAGAAAGCCCGTTTTGCGCTGTGCCCCGAGCGGATACCGGAATGCCGGCAAGGGAAGCACGGGCGTATCGTGAATGTTGAACCAGACGCCTTTCCCATACAGGCTGTCATCCCAATCGAAATCCAGATCTTCGAACGTGAAGCGCCAGGCAGGCACCTCGCCCCCCATGGCGTCACAATTCGTAAACGATCCGTCTTGCACACGATAATGCGTTTCGGAGAAGCGTTTGATCCGTCGTCCGGTAATCAACGATCGTCGTTCCCTGAGATACAATTGCCCATTGAGGATCATCCCCGTTTCGGTATTGACATTGAGGCTCAGACGTTCGGCCCACACATCCGTCCGATCGTTGTGAAGATGCACATGTCCCGTCGCGACGACGTCACCGGACAATTTATCGAGGGTGACTCGATCAGCCGTCAGACGAACGGATCCTTGAACGACCACCACGTTGCCAGTTGCGATATATAATTCGCGCTCACGGTCGTACTCCAGATTGTCGGCCGTGACTTCCAATGAGGGCTTTTGAGAGGAGGTCGACGGGTGCAACGACAGCGTCTGCGCCCAAAGCGCACTCGCGTGGCTCAGCACCACGGCACCTATGAGTATCAAGATCCAGACGCTGCGTACGATCGATCGACCGTGCAAGGTTAGCTCTGAGCAACCGTGGGCGCCGCTCGGCGTAGAGCCACCCCGAGTTCTCCGATCAAGATCAACGAACCGGTCACGCAGATCACATCGGAAGGGTTGGCACGTCGTTCCGCCGCCAACAGGGCTTCAAGGGGGTTCGGGTATAGTTCCACGTGTCGTCTATCTTCCGGAAGACAATTGGCTAACTCTTGCGGTGTCGCTGCACGCGGCAGATGGGCTTGAGTCAAAATCAGGGAATGGGCAAGCGGCGTCAGTAATTTGAGAAACCCCGCATGATCCTTATCCCGCATCATACCGACGACCAAGATCAGCCGCGAGCAGGGACGTCGGACCAATACTCTGGTCAGATATGCCACCAATGTCTGCGCAGCGTCGGGATTGTGTGCTCCATCGACCAACAGCAATGGAGCGGTCCTCCATACTTCTAAGCGCCCAGGCCACTGAACGCGCGAAAGGCCGGTGCGAATCGCCGATTCCGTGATTGACAAGCCTTGCCTGGCCCCTGCCTCGAGCAATGCGAGTGCGCATGCCGCATTGAGCGCTTGATGCCTTCCTTCCAACGCACAGCTGAGATTTTCGTAGGTTCGGTCGAGTCCCTGATAGGCGAAACGGCGCTGGTCCTGGTGCTGAATATGAAAATCGACTCCGAATTGATACCACGGCGAACGACGCTCAGCCGCACACCGTCGAATGACCTCGCTAGCTTCGGTCGGCATGGCGCCGACGATCGTAGGAACTGCGGGTTTGACGATTCCGGCTTTTTCGTACGCAATGGCTGACAACGTATTTCCTAGAAATCGTTCGTGATCGAACGCAATGTTCGTAATTAAAGTGGCAAGCGGGGAGATCACATTCGTCGCATCCAGACGCCCTCCCATCCCGACCTCGATCACTGCCACATCCACCTGACAATCCGCAAAAGCGGTCAAGGCCATCGCTGTCGTCCATTCAAAAAAGGTGGGCGACAGCCCTTGACAGACATCGCGGATCCGTTTCGTCAGCTCGATGACGTGCTCTTCGGAAATCGCCTCGCCTTGCACGCGAATACGCTCGCGGAAATCATACATGTGCGGCGAAGTGTACAATCCGACGCGATAGCCCGCAGCCTGAAGGATGGCTGCGGCCATGGCAGCGCAAGATCCTTTCCCATTCGTCCCGCCGATATGGAGGGTAGGGTATCGATGATGCGGATTCTCGAGCTTGGCCAGCAAGGCGGCGATTACATCGAGACCAAATCTGATCCCATATCGCTCGAGGTTATAAAGAAAATCGAGCGTATCCGAATAGGTAAGAGGCATCAACGCTCATCCATCGAACATGTTGACCTTACCATCTTCCGGATGACCGGAGCATCGCAGCATGCGACTCGGCCATTCCACGCATATAGGTTGTCGGATTGCCGTATCATCGACGAACCGCGACAGGACATTACGATGGAATAGGGGCCTTGGATGGGGTCAAATAGGTGAGCAGCACACCCAATGTAGTTTTCAGATCTTTTCGGGGAACGATACGGTCGATCATGCCGTGTTCGAGGAGAAATTCGGCGCGTTGGAATCCATCGGGCAATCGCTGCTTGATAGTTTGTTCGATGACCCGAGGGCCGGCGAACCCGATCAGGGCTTTGGGCTCGGCCAAAATCACGTCCCCCAACATGGCCACACTGGCCGTGACTCCTCCGAAGGTCGGATCCGTAAGGACCACCACGTACGGCAATCCGACTTCGTGCAAACGCGCCAAGGCTGAAGCCGTCCGAGCCATCTGCATCAAAGACAACGTCCCTTCTTGCATCCGCGCTCCGCCGGAGGTCGTCACCAACAGGTATGGGATACAAAAATCGATGGCGCGATCGATCGCCCGGCATATCTTCTCGCCGACTACGCACCCCATGCTTCCCCCCATGAATTGAAAATCAAAAATACCGAGCGCAATACGGTTTCCGGCAAGCCGGCATTCGCCAGAGACGAGCGCCTCGGAACGGCCGGTTTTCGCCTGGGCATCGCGCAACCGGTCGACATAGGGACGAGAATCGACGAACTTTAAGGGATCGGCGGGCATGAGCTCACGATCCCACTCCTCGAACGACCCAGGATCTGCGAGGAGATCGATCCGTTCCTCCACCGAGAGGGGGAAGTGATAGTCGCACTTGGGACAGACCTTCCAACAGCGCTCGACCTCCTTTTTATAAATGATGGCCCGGCATGCCGGGCATTTGACCCATAATCCTTCCAGGTTTTTGAATTTGTCCTCTTCTTTTTCTTTCGTTCGTGTAAACCAGCCCACGGCCTTGCTCGCTCGCGTGTCACCGCCGTTTCGCCACGAACATGAGAAATGTCATCTCCGACAAGACCACATGGTTGAACTCATACCTTATCATGAGCGTGCGCGAAAAGGAATCATAGTTCTAGGAAGCCGTTCGGGAACGACTACAGCAAGCTCCTCCCCGCGATCGTTCGGTTCCGAGCTGAATCGAGCCCTGATCCGAACATCGCGAATGGCACCTGACAGCCCAGGTTGTTGTACCGACCAGAGATGGAACGATGCTGACGCTCAAGGACCTGACAGGGTTCAACCCCCTCGAGCATGCATTTCTAGATGAGGGTCTTCACGAAGCTGCTCGATGGCGATGAACTGTCCGCGTGTGCTTCGATGTTCCAGTGCCTTTCGCTCTTCGGCACCGCGATCTCGACGGTTGTTCCAACCGGCGAGAATCAAGGATTGCAGCGTTTCGGTTTCAACCCCCGCGCGTAACGGCTCGCGCAAATCGATGCCTTGTCTGGCGTACAGGCAGAGGTACCACATACCGTCCGCCGTCAATCGACTTCGATCGCACGTGGCACAAAACGGGGTCGTGGTCGAGGCGATGATCCCGAAGATCGTGCCATCGGGCAAGCGGAATCGCTGCGCAGGAGCCGAACTGTTCTCCACAATCGGTTCGATCGAACCGTACTGTTCACTGAGGATCTGCAACATGGCTGTTCGAGACAACACTTTTTCCGGTGCCCATTCCGTCGCTCCCCCGACATCCATGTATTCGATGAACCGAACTTCCCCCGATACCTGCTTGCCATATTCAACGAGATCAACCAATTCGTCGTCATTGAACCCGCGAATAACCACCGTATCGATTTTCAATCCGGTAAACCCGGCGGCTCCAACTGCTCGAATCCCCTCCAGCACGCGATCCAACATCTCGCGTTTCGTCAAAGCTTTGAACCGATCGGGCCTCAAAGTATCGAGACTTACGGTCACCCGATGCAGACCAGCCCGGTACAGATCGGCAGCCTGGTCAGCCAAGAGCACCCCGTTCGTCGTCAGGGCGATATCCTGAATGCGCGGGTTCTGTCGCAGCAATCGAATTAAAATCGGCAGATCTTTTCGCAAGAGCGGCTCGCCTCCTGTAATCCGCACTTTATCCACTCCCAATTGGGTAAAGACATCGGTCAATCGAGCCATCTCTTCAAAGGTCAAGAGCGTCTGCCGGGGCAACCACGTATAGTCTTCTTCCGGCATACAATATTGACACCGCAGATTGCAGCGATCGGTTACAGACAAACGAAGCGCACGAAGCGGACGATTCCATCGATCCACGACCGTGAGCGGAATCTGTTGTGCCATGAGGGCCTCTCTCATGGATGTTCCTCGACCCAGACCTCGCCTTCCGGGGTATGCTCCAACTTCCAAATGGGCGTGATTTGTTTCAATTCATCGATACACCACTGACAGGCTTGAAACGCATCCACGCGATGTTCGGCGCCGACGACAATCAAGACGATATTCTCTCCAACCTCGATGTTTCCGTATCGATGAAGGATTAGCACCTCGATGACATTGAACCGCTCCAAGGCCCGCGTGCGAATTTCGCGCAACTTCTTCTGAGCCATTCCCTCGTAATGTTCGAAGGTAATGGAGCTGACATCGCGCCCCCGGGATCGATCACGGGCTGTCCCCAGAAACGTGACGATTCCGCCGATACGGGTAGACCGTCGACGGACACGATCGATTTCTTCGTCGATCGAGAAGTTCTCGCGTTGAACACGAACCAGCATCGTCTCTTCAGTGTGGACGGCCATATCTCATGCTCCTCTTGAAGTTCCAGACGCCCCACCGGCAAAGGGCGGCAATAACGCGATTTCATCGGTTTCCCGAATCGGTGTCGCTTCTTGCGCAATTTCTTGGTTCACCGAAACCACCACCTTTTTCTTGGCAATCAATTCCCAAATTTGCGGATGCTGGCGCTCGAGCGTCTCGATCAGGTCACGCACAGAGGAACCTTCCGGAAGATCGAGAGCCAACGTCCCATCGCTCGCTCCCGCCATCGATTTCAACATGCCGAACAATCGAACCATGATCATCGAAGGCGACCTCCGGACTGCGCACACAGCGTTTCCGTTCTGGTAAACACACCGGACTTGCCACCTGACTTTTCCATCAGGCCGATTTCCCCGATGCTGATTTCTTTATCGATCGCCTTGCACATATCGTAGATCGTCAATGCGGCGACGGAGACTGCTGTCATGGCTTCCATTTCCACACCGGTCGCACCGGTGGTTTTGACGGTCGCGACGATGATGATGGCACAGCGCCCGTGAGGCCCAGGCTCGGGATCTTCGTGAAATTCGACATCGACGCTGGTTAGCAGGAGGGGGTGACACATGGGGATCAAATCAGGGGTCCGTTTGGCTCCCATGACACCAGCAACTTGGGCCACGGCCAAGACGTCACCTTTTGCCACACGACCTTGATGAATGCGAGCTAACGTTTCGGGGAGAACGAACACTTTGCCCTGGGCTTTGGCGACTCGCTCGGTGATGGGCTTGGCTGTTACATCGACCATGCGAGCCCGTCCGGCTTCGTTGAAATGTGTGAGTTCGGACATGGTTCTCTCTTCCCAGCGCCCCTTGAAGAAACGCGCTCAACGCCTACCCATCGCCAGCGTCCAATTATAGAAATGGCCCAAAAACCACGTCAAGCAAACTCCCATGCTATCCTATCGGGAATACCGAGACGGAGACGATAATCATAGCTTAGAGCCAAGGGGGCTAACATTCTCGAAAGAAAAGTCAGATACGAGTACCCAATTCCGTTCTTTTTATGAGAGATTATCACTAGGTCTTCTCAAAGATTAATCCAAGTTAGTGACAAATACATATCCGAATAGATTCTCAAGACAGACTCGTGTTCTACCAACAAAGATCAAGAATGAGCTACTGTGAATTGGGGAATCTAGGAAATGAATTTTTTCTCGGCCCTTCACTCCGATCATTGACGATCGACCGGCAATTTTTCTGTCGAAACCGACCGCTTCGGAAGAAACCAAGGATCGATGTCTACCCGATCATAGCGAGTGGCCTGTGTCAAACTCACATAGACCACTGCAAAGCTGATATCTCCGCTGGATGTCAGCGTCGGTTCTCCAACGCCAGCCACCTCTCCAAAATGATCAAGAACATCGCCGGGCCCAATGACCAATTCAGGCTGACCCCACTGATCGAAATCGGAGCTCATTCGCGCAGGATCGACATGGCGGCTTCGATAAATCGACAGGGCTCCACTACGTTCAGAAGCAAAATACAGCCACCAGTCATGGCCGTCGTGATACAGATGGCCGGTCAAATCATGTGGCCCGGCATTGATCGTGTCCCCCAATTCCCGTGGAGTCGTCCACGTTTTTCCATCATCGTGGCTCAGGGCATATTTAATGGTGGTGCTTGCATCTTCCAAACCATGATTATCGAACAAGAGCACGAGGGTTTTATCATCCAATCGCTCAAGATGAGGGTTGTCTTCTTGCCCATCCGTATTGATAGGTGCCGGTAGCGGTGTTGGATCCTGGGGTGGCGGTGGATGATGAATGTCTCGAATCCAAAAGAGATCATTCGCCCGCTCCTCCGTACTCATAGAGAAGACGAGATCAATCGTTCCATCGGAATTGTCGAGAACGTGCACGCCTCCTTCGTATCTCGCAGGGAAAGCCATTGTAGTTCGTTTCCAGGGCCCAAATGGTTCCGTTGTCGAATTTCGTGCAGCGTACGCGATATCACTGTGCATGACGGTGGGACACCCCCATGGATTCGTAGTCAAATCCATGCCGAGACGAGGGCCGCGCAAAAACGGGGTAATATCTGGGCAATCAGGATATTCCGCAGCGTACGGGCTATATTGCCAAAGATCTGCTGGCGCATAAAACGCATACATGTGTAGCCCATCATGGCTGATGAACATCCCGTCTTCCCACGCCAAGGTGCTATGTGGCTGACGATACGGCATACCATATTCGCTTGGAAGCGCGACATAAGGGCGAGTTGAGCGTTTGATCCGTTCCCAATCCGGAGGTGCGTCCACGACCGCTGGCGGAAGTGGATCGACACCACAAGCAGCAAGCATGGGAATCCAGGAACCAAGCGCGATGAGTCCCCTCAGAAGAGACACCATAGCCAATCCTTTCTGCTCCGATAATAAGTTAACAATACCGCTCCAACACACGGTTCATCGCAACAAGCAGGAGCGAGGAACTCTATGTAAATGTCCATTGTGACGGATGCGTTCGCCGAGATCCCTCATCAACATAAAAAGCCCATAATTTTAAGGCCCTCGCAACGAATCGATCGACCTTGAAACATTTCTTCAATCCCCATCTTGACGGCTCCCCCATCTTGACGAGAGACCGTCGAACCTGTCATAGAGTGAAACAGCCTATTGACGCGGGGCTTCTCACTATATGGAACACTTAGCCAGCAAAAAACTCGGCATCTTGCTCTCGACCCCGCCGGAACATCCCAACGTTCAGGCGGTGATCCGATTGTGCGAAGAAGCCTTAGCCGCGGGTGTGGAAGTGTACCTGTATCTGATTGACGAGGGAGTCAAGAATCTTCCCAATGCAAAATTGCGGAATCTGACCGCATCGGGACTCAAGTACTTTGCCTGCGCATATGGGTGCCAGCGGCACAATGTCCCAACCGACGGATATGGAGAAGACGTCACGTTTTGCGGCTTGGTCGTCCTCTCCAATATCATCAATGGCTGCGACCGGTTCCTGGCTTTTAATTGATCGTGCGGCCCGCACACAGGCCGAGATTCATATCCATTTCGGGACCGTTTTCTCCAAGAATCGAAATCGAAGACGAGCAGGATTGTCTAAATCGTACGCGAGGCAGGCAATGAAGAGACCGGAGGGGGCAAGTCGTCGGCGCTAGCCGTCGTCCAATTCCATATTCCAGTACAAATAATCGCGCCAGCTTTCCGGCGCGTTTCGGAGCCCGATCATCAGCGTCAAACGCGGCGTCCATTTTGGCTTGACCGGCGGCTTTAACAGCTTCATCCCCGCTTCCTCTGGCGACCGTCCGCTTTTTTTATTGTTGCATCGCCAGCAGGCCGTCACGATATTTTCCCACGTCTTCTTTCCACCTTTGGCAATGGGGATAACATGATCGAATGTCAGTTCTTCCGTCCGAAACCGCTTGTAGCAATATTGGCAGGTATAATCATCACGCGTGAAGATATTGATCCGCGAAAATTTCACGGCCTGATGCTGCCGTCGCAACTTGACCAGCTTGAGCAACCGCATGACCGACGGCAATTTCAACGTGATGGAAACTCCGTGGACATCCCGATCATAAAATTCCAGGACTTCGACTTTCCCTTGCCACAACAGCGTAATCGCTTTCTTCCAGTGAACCACCCGCAAAGGCTCGTAGGTGGTATTTAAGAGTAAGGTCATCTCCATTGATCAACCATCATGCGAATCAACCGCCCACACCCATTTAACTGTTGGGATATAGATAGCACCTGTTTTATAGAGGAATCAATACAGCGTTTCCGTCTATTCGCCCCCCCTACTTGAAGGCCCTGACCAAGCTTGATACACTGTGACATTCGCAAGAGTGCACTATGGAAAAGCAATTCCGTTCCGTCGCTCAACTTTCGGATCTCCCGCCTGGCACGTGCCTCTCGATCGAACTTCCAGAAGCTGGCATCGCGCTGTTCAATGTGAAAGGAGAAGTTTTCGCCCTCGACAATACCTGTCCCCACGCCGGAGGACCATTGGGAGAAGGCTGTCTCACAGGGGATCTTGTGGCCTGCCCGTGGCACGGATGGAAATTCAATGTCCGAACCGGTGCATGCCTGAAAAACCCCAGCCCGTCGTGGCAGGTGACCCGCTACGAAACCCGCGTGGTCAACGGCGAAGTCCAAGTGTTACTTCCGATATCACAATCGTCTTCGACTACGAAATCTCTTGGGAATGAGGGAGTGGGGGCAGCTCATGAAACGGCATAAGATGCGTGGCCGGTAACGTAATGACACGGATCGTTTTGGTTTGCATATCGACCCGCCACGCATAGTCGCGTTCGATCCATCCCGTTTCACCCTTTTCGCGGATCAACCAACTCACGACATAAAGACCAGGTTTTTCCTGGGCTACCCGCCATCCCACATTGCGATAGGGCACACCCCGTGATTCCAGTTCCGCCAGAATGTTGGCGATCGCCGCTTCGATAGTCGGGGCTTGTCTGGCTGCATGCGTTTTGACCAGCGTCAGAGCTTCCACAGCCAATGGATCGTTCGGGGGGAGCTTGGGCCCTTTGGAACCCTGGTTCGTAGACATCCATAGGCCCGCCAACGCAATGACCAATCCAACGAATAGCATCGCCTTTTTCATGAGTTCTCGCACTCGGAGTGTGGACAGAAGGATCCCGATAATGACTGGCCGGCCGAACAGCTCGTTACATCATACCTGAGCCGGTCGATCCAAGTGAACGCGCACTATCCTCGACCGACCGCAACATTGAGACAGGGCCGAGCGAAGAGCGCTATGCGGCTGTTCACTCACGTTTTCGATTACGAACCCCGGTGCGACAAGTCCGCTCTCGTCGATCGCTTTTTGGCCTTCCTGACACCCTGCGCTGTTTGCAATCCGTCTTCGATACCCTGACGAACGACCCGGCCGATCAATTCGCCGACCTTGGTATGTGTTCCGCTGTATCGAAGACGCCGGCCTCGCCCATTGACGACGACGATCGCATCCGTTCCCGTCCCTGTCGCGCCCGGTCGACCGGTCCAACTGGGTACGCCGGCCTCCAAGAGCGTCGCCGTTTTTCCTTCGGTGGCGACCATCACCGCTCCGATCAATGCTGCCGGCGTCAAATGGGCATTGGTGATCAAGATCATATTGATCGTTCCCACAGGTTGCGTCACCGCCCCCCGAGCCGACGAAGGTGACGTCGCCACAGGGTCGATCGGCTCGCCAACGCGCACCGCATTCGTGACGCCGACCGTAAACACACCTTCGACCCACAGGTCTTCGGCTTCCTCCCGCTTCGCCACCACATGATTCAGGTTTACCGCCGTCATCAAGCCGCAGGTGGGGCTCGTGAGCCCTAAGGTCTGCGCCAATCGAAGAAGATACCGAGCCGGGTCGGCCATGTGCGGCCTCGTCGACGCATCGCATTCGTGAGCGCGCCCATCGACGTGATGGTTGATGATATGGCGGACACGACGCAATCCTCCTCCCTGCACGGCCGACGAAAGGACTTGCCGGAGCTCGGGGAACGACACGATCAAGGTACGATCTCGAATTTCGAAGGTTGTCGTCCAATGACGCGGGAGCATCACATCGGCTTTCGGAAAGCGGCGCTGAGCGCGCGAAAGAGACGAGCGTTGTCCGCCGGGGTGCGAACGGCGATCCTCAATGCCTGCGTACGGATCCCGGGAATGTTCGTACAATCTCGAATCACAATTCCATGTTCCAGCAACAATGCCGTCAGTCGGGAAGCCGAACCTTTCAGGAGTTCGAAAAGAAGAAAATTCGCCGACGAAGGAATGACGCGCAACTCCGGAACACGCTGAAGCCGGTCGAGCATCTTGTCCCGCTCGTGATCGATCAGTTTCAAGCTCCGCCATCGATAGGATTCGTCTTTCAAGGCGGCGAGCGCTGCCTGTTCGGCCACCACATTGACTGACCAGGGCGGTAGCACAGCCCGTAGCCGCTCGATCACCGTATGATGAGCTATCGCATAGCCGATTCGTAATCCCGGCATGGCATACACTTTTGTGAAGCTCCGAAGCAACACCAGACGAGGCCAGCGTTCGATCTCCTCGATGACCGAACGCTGCTTGCAAAAATCGATGAACGCCTCATCGACGATCAACCATGCACCAGCACCCGCTGCAACGTCATACAAACGGGTTATCTCGCGGTGGGTCAACGCTTGCCCCGTGGGGTTGTTGGGTTGACACACGAATACCGCATCGAATGAAGGTATCGACGGGTGACGCGATCGCGCTGGCCCGCTTGCCGTGGCGTCTTGTCGACGAAGAAGGCGGCACGCTTTGCGAAGGGGTGGCGCATAGCCGCTGGACGACGAGGCATGGACATAGCTGCATTGCCCTCCTGCAGCGCGGAGTGCGCGTTCGTATTCCGAGAATGTCGGACCGAGAATCAACGCATGTCGGATGCCCAACGCCCGGGGAAGCGCATAAATCAGCTCGATGGACCCGTTCCCCAGCACCAGGCGAGCCGGATCGACACCATGGTATTCGCTCAAGGCTCGTCGGAGCTCGCGCTGGTCCGGATCCGGATAATGGATCGCACGCGACAGCCCGTGTCGAATCGCCCGCTGCACCGATGCGGGCAATCCCAATGGATTGATGCTGGCGCTGAAATCGACCAGTTCGTTCAGCGAGCGATTCGCGGTCCGTGCGGCGGCATAGACATTTCCTCCATGATCCATGCGATCATACGGCATATCGCAAGACCGCACCGACTACGCCGAGCCCCCATACTATCCACATCAATCGAACGGCTCGACAAATCTGGATCGGCACCAGCGGGCGCCGAGGATCACCCAATGTCGGTCGCATCACGCGGATCCCCTGATAAGTATTGGTACCGCCCAACCGAACTTGCAATGCCCCCGCCATCGCCGCTTCGGGTCGCCCGGCGTTGGGGCTGGGGTGCTTTGCGCCATCCCGCCGGAAGATTCGCCAGGCTTCCCCTCCGGTACGAAAACAGAGGATCGCGGCGATAACGATCAACACAGCACTGATTCGGGCTGGAAGCCAATTGACGAGATCATCCACTTTCGCCGAGGCCCACCCGATATGCTCGTACTCGGGCGTTCGGTACCCGATCATGGAATCCAGTGTATTGACCGCCTTGTACGCAAGCGCCAGAGCCGGGCCACCCAACGCCAAATACATCAACGGGGCGATCACGCCATCGGAGGTGTTTTCGGCCACGGTTTCCACCGATGCCCGCACGACTTCGGATTCCGATAACAACGCCGTATCGCGCCCTACGATCTTCGACAAGGCCCGGCGCGCCTCTTCCAATTCTCCATCGCGCAGCGCCCGATACACGGCCAAGGCATGGTCGGCCAAATCTCGCGCCGCCACGGTCGTATAGGCCAACACGACCCACAACCCATCGCCCACGACGGGGTGCATCGAATAGCCCATGTCGATCGCCCACTCGCCAGCAACGTATGCGCTCGCTGGAATACCGCATGCCATGACACACCCAGCCATTCGCTGTCTAGCTGGAGACACAACCATCCGCCGAATGCCCCGCTCGCACTGCCGAATGCCCCAGCCCAACAACCGAACCGGATGCGGCATCCACCGGGGATCTCCCAAGACACAATCCAGGGTGCACGCCATCAGCAGATTGGCCGCATTCATGGACTCTCCGAACTCGACGACTCCGGCTGCTCGGCCGTCAAATCCAGCTCGCCGATACTCACCTGTCTCAAACAGGCAGGGCACAGACAATCGTGATAGCGATCTCGAATGACCGCATATTGAGATTCGGGAATCGTGATCTGACTGCACCAACAGCCGGAAAGGCCGCAAGTAAACTCTTGCTGACACCGGGCACAGCGTTTAGGGATGGCGCGTTTCATGGATCTGCATCTTCGCGGGTTGTACGTTCATCGACAACCGTTATCCAGCAAGATTCGAGGTATCAAGGTTTATCGCTAGCAAGGGGTACAGGAGGAGGAAGACAATCTCAGCCAGTTCATTGGTCGCTCCGAGCACATCACCTGTCACGCCTCCGAATGCGGCGTTCGCCCCACTCGCCAAAAGACGAGCGAGCCCGACTATGAGCATGCCCAGGATGAGCACCGATACCCACTCGAAGTGCCAAAACAGGATGATGCTACACACGCCCGTCGCCCACACGAGATCCCTGGCTCTCAGCTCGCGCAAGAATGCCGTGGCCAAGCCTTCCTGCGATCCCGGATACCGCGATCCATAGGCTGTCACGACCATCGACCATCGTCCTACGACCGGCATCGCCGCGATCACCGAGAACCGGTCTGCCGTGGGTAACGCCAACAAGCCCGCATAGCGAAGCCCCAAGATCAAGAACAAACCGGTGACCGCCATTGCCCCGATCCGGCCATCTTTCATGATGGCCAATCGTTCTTCCGGCTGGCGCGCACCGCACAAGCCATCCACGGTATCGGCCAATCCATCTTGATGAAGACCTCCCGTGGTTACGATGAGAAGCGCGATGAGCAACAAATTGGCGATCGAGGGTGCGAAGACTCGGGACAACACCAGATCGCTTCCAGCGAGGAAAAGGCCGATGACCATGCCGATCAGCGGAAACCATCGCATGGACCGCGCGAAGTCGCGATGATCGATGGCTGCCTGGGGCCACCGAAGAATGGGAATCCGTGTCAAAAAATGCCACGCGACGACGAGCGAGCGGATCATGGACATCATGAATCGAATGACGAAGTCATGGTAGAATCCACGGGCCCGTCCACACCGGCTTCATCGAACGTCGCCATGCCCGTGTAGAGCGCGATCGCCGCCTGAATCAGATTGATCGCCAAGCACGCCCCCGTCCCCTCCCCGAGCCGCAAATCGAGGTCGAGCAAGGGATCGAGATCCAAGTGCCGCAGGATCACTTCATGGCCGCGTTCGACGGAACGATGCGAGGCGAAGAGATACGCGCGGCAGGATGGATTGAACCCGACGGCCAACAGCGCACTGGCGCCGGTAATGAATCCATCCAGGACGACAGGCATGCGTCGCGCTGCGGCTCCGAGAATCACGCCGGCTAATCCCCCGATTTCGAATCCCCCGACCTTGCCCAGGATATCGATGGGATCGCGCGGGTCCGGTCGATGCCGTTGCAAGGCCTGCTCGATGAGCTGCACTTTGCGCTCCCAGGTCCCGGCGTCGATGCCGGTTCCATGCCCAGTCACCTCTCGAACCGGCTGCCCGGTCATTGCGGCCGCGATCGCCGCACTCGCAGTCGTGTTGCCGATACCCATCTCCCCGATCGCGAGCAGGCGTGCACCCTGTTCCCAGGCTTTCTGTGCCAGAGCAATGCCCGATTCGATCGCGGCGAGCGCTTGCGTCCGTGTCATTGCGGGCTGGTACCGGAAATTTTTCGTTCCCGGCCCGATCTTGTTCGTGATCAACCCCGGAGGATCGCCCAATTCGGCTGCCACACCCATATCGACGACCCACAGCGTCGCTCCGACGCGCCGGGCCAACACGGTGATAGCGGCGCCTCCGCGAAGAAAGTTCTGTACCATTTGCCGGGTCACGCATGCGGGATAGGCGCTCACACCCTCGGCGGCGATGCCATGATCGGCGGCCATGACGACGACCAGCGAAGCGGGTATCGGCGGCATGAGCTCCCCCGTCATCGCGACATATTGCGCGGCGAGTGTCTCCAGACGCCCCAGACTCCCGATCGGCTTCGTCAGGCGATTCAACCGTTCCCGCGCCTGATCCAGCAGTGCGGAATCCAAGGGCACGATGGATGCGCACACGCGTTCGAGGATCGTGGTGTCCATTTATTTGAGCTTGAGCGGAAGGCCGCTAATGGTCACGTAGACCTCGTCGGCTGCGTGCGCGAACTGCTGGTTGATTTTCCCAGCTAGCGAACGAAACTGGCGCGCCATGGCATTTCGGGGAACGATCCCCCATCCGACCTCGTTACTGACGACGACCACGCGAGCGGGCACGGCGCGCATGGCATCCAACAGCTCCTGCGCGCGATCGATGATCGAGACGGAATCATGTCCGTCGGCTTGAAGATTCGCCAGCCATAACGTGAGACAATCGAGGAGGATGCTGCGATATCGCGCGCCAGAGGCCTCGAACCATCGAGCGAGCGCGAGAGGAATTTCCACCGTATCCCATTGACCATGTCGAGCCTCCTGGTGCCGCCGGACCCGCTCTCGCATTTCCGGATCCGCGGGCTGACAGGTAGCCAGAAAGGCCCGAGGCGAACGCGTCCCACAGAGTCGGATGGCGAACTGGCTCTTTCCAGAGTCCGCACCGCCCAGCACGAGAATCAATCGTCCCGGCTTCCGAGCCCGAGCGGCGCGAGACGATCGCCGTGACGGAGCGGTCATAAGTCGTTCGTCTGTTCGAGACCTTGCTGATCGGCTGGTGCGACTTCGCGTTCCCAGAGGAATTCCGGCTCCCCTTGGGCTTTCGCTACCCAGCGTGCAAGGACGAACAGGGCATCGCTCAATCGGTTCAAAAATTTGACGAGATCTCCTTCGATCGCCTCTTCCCGTAACAGCGTCACGCAAATCCGCTCCGCTCGACGGCAGACCGTTCGCGCTTGATGAAGAAAGGCCGGCACTTTGCCTCCACCGGGAAGAATGAATTCTTTAAGCGGCGTCAACTCGGTTTGGCATTCGTCGATGATCGCTTCCAGCCGCTCGATATGGCTCGGCAAGATGCACGGCCGATTTTTGAGCGTCTGGCCGGGAGCCGTCGCCAGAATGGCTCCCAAATCGAACAATTTATTTTGGATCCAGCGGAGCACAGCTTCCACATTCAACGAGGCCTGTGCAGGGACTGGGCAATCCTTATAAAAGGCCCGAACGATTCCCATGATGGAATTGAGTTCATCGACGGTGCCATAGGCCTCGACACGCAACGAATCCTTCCAGACATCCTGTCCGCCGGCTAAGCGGGTTTTTCCCGTGTCCCCTTTTCGCGTATAGACTTTAGAAATTCGCATAAACCCCTCGTTAAAGATTTCAATGCTCGATGAAGTCTCTTCACCTGAAAGGCTGCTATGTCGGTCATTTTCGATATTGCCTACCATCGCTGAACCCGATACCTTCTACACGACCGCTCCCGTCAACGATGTCGTGTTTTCCCATGGATTCGGCTCGATTGCCCCATCGTTCGTAATGCACGAGTTGTTCGAGGGCCAATCGTTGCCGCCATCCCGCCTGTTCCAAGTCCGGCTGCGAGGCAAAGGCTTCAACATAGCCGAGACACAAATATGCCACGACTTTAATCGATCGCGGAATGCCCAACAAGCGTTTCAATGCGTCATAATCCAGAATGCTGACCCACCCGACACCGATCCCTTCTACCCGCGCCGCCAACCACAAATTCTGAATAGCACAACAGGTGCTGTAAATGTCGGTGTCACGAATAGTCGCCCGTCCCAGTACGTGGGGGCCGCCCCGTTGACGGGTACAGGTCACACAAAGGTTGAGGGGGGCTTCTTCGATCCCTTCTAGTTTCAACTCACGATAGAGGGCCGCTTTTGTGCCCCGATACTGCTGAATCGCACGTTCATTCGCATCAATGAATAGCTGCTTCACGTCCCGCTTCGTCGCTCGTTGCTGTATCACGATAAAATCCCACGGCTGCATAAAGCCCACCGAGCCGGCATGGTGAGCAGCCATGAGCAATCGCCGTACCACGTGAGAGGGAATGGGATGCGGAAGGAAATTTCTTCGAACATCACGACGCTCAAAAATCGCACGATAGACGGCTTCACGTTCACTTTGCGAAAACGCCCGGTTTTTCGCTCGAGCAATCTGGATAGGATCCTTCTTCATGACAAAATACCTTTCCTGTAGCCCATGCCGAGCGCAACTTTTTACGTAGCCATCACGAATCGACCGACGCCGCACGACGTTCAGCAAACGCACGAGCCTGCTGAAGCAATGAGCGGGCAATCTCGAGCTGACTCCCAAAATGCAGATGCGTATAAAAGGCCACGGCATTGTTGCATAGAAGGCCATCATAGCCGACCGACCTGCCTTGCGCATCGACGATCCTTCCGACAAACGTCGTGGGAGCCGTGGTATTCATGCTCGAATAATGAAATTCATGTCCGCGAGCCGTGATGCCCGTATCGCCAATCGGGCAAGGGAGAATGACTTCCAATTGACGATACCCCAACGTGAGGCGATCGAGCGTCATCACAACCTCTATTGGAAGCAGGCCAACCATCTCATGATC
>RFGF01000040.1 GCA_003695915.1 Nitrospirota bacterium | reverse complement strand
GGAGTTGATTGCGCCGATTGCCATGGAACAAGGGGTGCGCTTTGCGATTCGGGAGGGTGGCCGAACGGTCGGCGCCGGCGTGGTGACGGAAATCCTCGCGTGAAAGAACGGCGTGTCGGCTAAAAGGAGTGCAACATGAACGGGGCTAGGCGGATTCGAATTCGATTGAAGGGCTTTGACTATAGGGTCTTGGATCAGTCCGTCCGTGAGATTGTCGATACCGTTCATCGTAGCGGGGCCGGAGTGGCAGGCCCGATTCCCTTGCCCACTCGTATTGAGAAGTTTACGGTACTGCGGTCAACCAATATTGATAAAAAATCTCGAGAGCAGTTCGAGATTCGAACCCACAAGCGCTTGCTCGATATTCTGGAGCCGACACCAGATACTATGGATGCATTGATGAAATTGAATTTGTCTGCAGGAGTAGATGTGGAGATTAAATTGTAAAAACGAAACTCATTGTTGAAGGCTGAACGCGGAAAACCAGAGCTGAGAAACTGAAAATGGTTACAGGATTATTAGGGAAAAAGTTGGGGATGACGCAAATTTTCGACTCCAACAATCAAGCGGTTGCTGTAACGGTATTGGAAGTTGGGCCATGCGGAATTGTACAAGTCAAGACGAAGGACAAGGATGGGTATGAAGCCGTTCAAATCGGATTTCAAGAGGTGCCCGAGCGGAAATTGAATAAGCCGAAAAAAGGTCATTTGCAATCCAAGCAAGCACGCCTGTGGAGATACTTGCGAGAGGTATCAGGATCTCCGGACAATCAGGTTGGGGCTCTTGTGGATGTTGGGCTTTTTGCCAAAGGTGACCGCGTTGCGGTGCAAGGAGTATCTAAGGGAAAAGGATTTCAAGGCGTTATGAAGCGACATCACTATGGTGGAGGGCCCGCTTCTCATGGTTCGATGTTTCATCGGGCGCCGGGGTCTATTGGAAGCAGTTCATTTCCTTCTCGAGTATGGAAGAATAAAGGACTGCCGGGTCAAATGGGGGGCAAGCGAGTGACGGTCAGAGGATTGCGTGTTGTTGACGTTCGTGAGGAAGAAAATTTGTTGTTGGTTTCGGGAGCCGTTCCTGGTCGAGTGGGGGGGGTGGTGCTCGTGAAAAAAATGGAAAAGGTGTAACCGTGCCAAAAATGGAAGTTGTTGATGTGATGAATAACCCGGCTGGGTCGGTTGAGCTTGATGATCGTGTATTCGGTGCACCGGTCAATAGCCATATCATTCATCAAGCTGTGGTGATGCAACGTGCATGTGCTCGACAAGGGACGGCTTCAACTCGAGGAAGGGGAGAGGTCAGTGGATCTGGAAGAAAGCCATGGCGGCAGAAACATACGGGGCGGGCCCGCGCAGGATCGATTCGTTCGCCTATTTGGCGTCATGGAGGAACGGTATTTGGTCCACGTCCAAGAGATTATTCTTTTCGGCTACCAAAATCGGCTTATCGTCTGGCCATGCGAGGAGCCCTGTCTGCCAAGGTTGCAGGTGGAGGTCTGATCATTCTTGATGATGTTCGGTTTCCGGAGATCAAGACCAAGTATTTGGCGAAAACTTTGGAGAAGTTGCAATTGGCTGATCGATCGGTCTTGCTCGTTGTCGATGGTGATTCGTTGCATCTTCTACGGATGGCCAGAAATATTCCTCGAGTCAAAGCGATGTTGGCTGAGTGTCTCAATGTGTATGATGTCTTGCGCTACGAACGGTTAGTGGTGCTACGTAAAGCTTTGCCGAAGCTGGAGGAATATTGGGCATAATGCGAGATCCTCACGATATTCTTATACGTCCCCTGTTAACGGAAAAACTTACCGGATTGCGAGAAGCCCAGAATTGCGTCGCGTTTGAGGTAGACAGACGGGCGAGTCGGATCCAAATCCGGCGTGCAGTAGAGCAGGTTCTCAAAGTCAAAGTGGATGCTGTTCGAGTTATCAACGTCAAGGGGAAACAAAAACGTCAGGGTAGATATATGGGATGGCGTCCTGATTGGAAAAAAGCGCTTGTCACCCTAAAAGAAGGCGAAAAGCTCGACTTGTATGAGAGCGCTTAATCGCTCAATGAATTCCGGCTATAAGATCAAAAAATTATAGGAGTCAGGAATCTATGGCCATTCGTGAATATAAACCGACCTCTCCTGGGCGAAGAGGAATGTCTGTTTTGATTTCAGAAGACCTGACACCTAAGCGCCCAGAAAAACGGTTGACAAAGTTTTTGGCGCCATCCGGAGGTCGAAACAATTATGGAAGAATTACCGTACGGTTCCGTGGTGGGGGGCACAAACGGTTATATCGGTGTATTGATTTTCGCCGGGAAAAACATGGGATTCCGGCGAGGGTGGTGAGTATCGAGTATGATCCTAATCGTTCGGCGAGAATTGCGCTATTGGCCTATGCCGATGGCGAGAAGCGATATATTTTGGCGCCAGATGGCCTTGCGGTAGGTGATCGTGTCCAGTCTGGTAACGAGGTTGACGTCAAAGTCGGCAATGCGTTGCCGCTTTCAGCTATGCCATTGGGAACGGTAATTCATAACATCGAGTTGCGTCCAGGCAAAGGTGGGCAATTGATCAGAAGTGCTGGTGCTTCTGCGCAAGTCATGGGGCGAGAAGGCGCGTATGTGCAAGTGCGTTTATCATCTGGGGAAATGCGTCGAATACTCGGTTCGTGCATGGCCACGGTAGGGCAAGTAAGCAATCTCGATCATAACAATATTAGTATCGGCAAGGCTGGTCGATCGAGGTGGTTGGGACGACGACCGCATGTTCGCGGAGTTGTTATGAATCCGGTCGACCATCCACATGGAGGCGGCGAGGGAAAATCTGGTCAGGGAAATCCTCATCCTGTCTCGCCGTGGGGCTTGCCAACGAAGGGATTTAAAACGCGGAAGCGTAAAAATCCCACATCGAAATTCATTATTGCTCGAAGAAAACCATAGATGAGCTAAAGTGAGGGAATATGCCGCGTTCGGTTCGAAAAGGAGCATTTGTAGACGCGCATCTCCTCCAGAAAGTTGAAAAAGCGAGGAGTACGCGAGAATCAAAAATGATTAAGACCTGGTCGCGAAGATCGACGATTGTCCCTGAAATGATTGGGCTAACTTTTGCCGTTCATAACGGGAAAAAGTTTATTCCGGTATTTGTGACGGAAAACATGGTTGGGCATAAGCTCGGTGAATTTGCTCCGACGCGCTTTTTCAAAGGGCATGGGGCCGCGAAGACAGAAAAAGCAGTGCCATTGAAGTAGCGTGTATATCGTTATGCTGATCGAGTCCAAGAAGCTTGTGAAGCTTGTGTGGTTGGGGGAGGAACAAGATGGCTGAGGCGAGGGCGGTCTTGCGATTTGTACGTATTGCACCGCGCAAAGCTCGCGATGTGGTCAATATTATCCGTGGACGACAAGCATCTGAGGCGTTGAGTCTTTTGCGTTATACCCCACGTTCCTCTGCCAGAATTGTCGAGCAGGTTCTGCGTTCTGCTATTGCTAATGCGAGCCAGAAAGAACTTGGCGATGTAGATTCGTTAAGGGTGATTCGTGCCTATGTTGACTCAGGGCCAATTTACAAACGCTTCCGTGCGCGATCTATGGGGCGGGCTCATCCTATTCACAAGCGAACCAGTCATGTCACGATAGTCGTTGGAGCAGCGGAGGGTCGCAAGCGTGGGAACGCATGAGGGGCCTGGTAAAGGAGTAAGCTAAACATCATGGGGCAAAAAACGCATCCTTTTGGCTTTCGATTAGGTTATACGCGGACTTGGAATTCGCGGTGGTTTGCAAAAAAAGACTACGCAAAGCTGTTGCATGAGGATCTGGCGATTCGTGATTTGGTAAAAAAACGGCTATATCATGCAGGCATTTCTCGTGTTGAAATTGAGCGATCGGGAAATCAAGTCAAGTTGATTATTCATACGGCTAGGCCGGGGATTATTATTGGAAGAAAGGGTGCAGAAGTTGATAAGCTCAAAGCCTCGCTCGAGCAACAATATGGACGAGAAGTATACGTCAATGTCAAGGAGATCAAGAAACCGGAACTTGACGCTCAATTGGTGGCCGAGAATATTGCAACGCAATTGGAGAAGCGAGTCTCGTTTCGTCGAGCCTTGAAACGAAGCGTCGCGGCCGCGCTTCGGCTCGGAGCGCTAGGTGTGCGAGTCTATTGTGCTGGGCGTTTAGGGGGCAATGAAATTGCGAGGACGGAATGGTATCGAGAAGGGCGAGTCCCCCTGCACACATTACGGGCAGATGTCGAATATGGTTTTGCCGAAGCCAAGACACCAATGGGGCAAATCGGGGTCAAGGCGTGGATCTTTAAAGGCGAAGCTTCGATTCCGTCTTTGGAGCGGGGAGAATCGACTCTGGGTATCGGGTAGAAAAGACAAAATCGGATGGTGTCTCGACGGTTGAGAGAAGGCTGGTTGTTAGTTAAAAGAGGATGTAACAGATGCTAGCGCCAAAGCGAGTAAAATTTCGAAAGGTCCAAAAGGGTCGGATGCGAGGCAAGGCTTACCGTGGTGGCGAGATAGCTTATGGGCAATTTGGTTTGAAAGCGTTGGAGCCAGGTCGTATTACTGCGCGTCAGTTAGAGGCGGCACGGATAGCCATGACCAGACATGTCAAGCGCGGTGGCCGGATCTGGATGCGGGTCTTTCCCGATAAACCGATTACCAAAAAGCCTGCTGAAGTGCGGATGGGAAAGGGAAAGGGAAATCCTGAGTATTGGGCAGCGATCGTCAAATCCGGGCGAATTCTTTATGAGATGGACGACGTCTCGCGGTCAGTGGCGGAAGAAGCGTTCCGATTGGCCGGTCATAAGTTGCCGATTGCCACCAAGTTCGTCGTGAGAGACGAGATTCCTCTCTTATGAGCAGGGGGTAGCAATGGACATCAATGAGTTAAGGGCAATGGATATATCAGCTCTTCAAGAACAGTTAGGGAAGGTGAAGCAAGAATTGTTTCATCTGCGCTTTCAGTTGGCTATGGGACGAGTCGAAAACCCTATGCGGATTCGACAGTCGAAGCGGACCGTAGCTCGGATCAAAACCATTATTCGCGAAAAAGAACTTGGCCGCGAGTAATTAAAGCCCTTTTAGGATGACGATGACAGGACGAAAACCAGCACGAGTGCTTGTGGGACAGGTATTGAGCAATAAAATGGATAAAACGGTAGTGGTTGGCGTTACCCGCCTTGTGGCTCACCCGTTGTACGGGAAGATATTGCGGCGAGTGACAAAGGTCAAAGCGCATGATGAAGGAAATCGCTGTCAAGTGGGAGATCGCGTGAAGTTGATTGCATCGAGGCCTATCAGCAAGGAAAAACGTTGGCGTGTGGTGCAGCGGCTTGAATCTCATGGTAAGCCTCTGCACGAAGAGGTCGTCGAACGTGCTTGAGTGAAAGACAAACGAGTGTCTATGCAGATCATGTTAGGTGAGTCGTTATGATTCAAAATTATTCCTATCTGGATGTGGCGGATAATTCGGGAGCCAAAAGCGTGAGGTGTTTTCATGTTCTTGGGGGAACCAAGAGGCGATATGGCACGCTGGGGGACCTGATCGTGGTCTCAGTTCGTGAGGCGATTCCCAAGGCTTCTGTAAAAAAGGGTGATGTGATGAAGGCTGTCATCGTGCGCACCGCAAAGGGTGTACGCCGCGAAGACGGTTCGCATATTCGGTTTGATCGCAATGCCTGCGTGCTCGTGAATGCCCAAGGTGATCCAGTCGGGACGCGCATATTTGGACCGGTGGCAAGGGAGTTACGAAAGAAGAAATATATGAAAATCATTTCATTGGCTCCAGAAGTCATTTGAGAAATGGAGAGTGAGAGGCATGCGCTCCAATTCACGTCCAAAATTTCACGTTAAAAAAGGCGATATGGTCATGGTGATTGCCGGGCGTGATCGAGGAAAAGTTGGCAAGGTGTTACATGTCCATGCGAAAACGGCGAAAGTGACGGTCGAGAAAATCAACATCATTAAGCGGCATACGAAACCGACCGCTAAAAATCGACAAGGAGGGATTCTCGAACGCGAAGCGCCGTTGGCAATCTCCAATGTGTTGCCCTATTGTGAACGTCTACAGCGCCCGTCGCGTGTGCGGGTCAAAATCTTGGATGATGGGCGCAAAGTGCGCGTTTATCAAAAGGCGCCCGATGAGGTGTTGGATAAAGAAACATGACACAGCGAGCGAGTAAAGCAGGCGCAACGAAAGCAGCTCGGGCGAAGTCGGAGCGTTCAGACCGCTATCTTCCTCGATTGAAAGAATATTATTTGACTCACGTGGTGCCTGCGATGATGAAAGAATTTTCTTATCGCAATCCGATGCAGGTTCCCCGGATTGAGCGAATCGTTATTAACGTTGGAATGGGCGAGGCTGTGCAAAATGTCAAGTTGTTGGAATCCGTTGTCGCGGAGTTGAAGCAGATTACTGGCCAGAAACCGGTCATCACGCGGGCTAAAAAGGCTATTGCTGGATTTAAGCTTCGGAAAGGTATGCCCATTGGTGTCATGGTGACGCTCCGTGGTGATCGGATGTTGGAATTTTTCGATCGTCTGGTAACGATTGCCTTGCCGCGGATCCGAGATTTCCGAGGAGTCTCTCCCAAATCGTTCGACGGACGAGGAAACTATACATTAGGCCTTAAGGAGCAACTCGCCTTCCCGGAGATCCGATACGATGACGTGGCTGTCATCCACGGGATGGACATTGCTATCGTCACCACGGCTCGCCGGAACGACGAAGCGAAATCGTTGCTCGCTCACTTGGGTATGCCATTTCGGGAAAATTGATGAAAAGACGCTTGGTGAAAAGGAATTGAACGGTGGCAAAATTATCTTTACAGATTAAAGCAACCCGAGAGCCAAAATTTCCAGTGAGGCGATATAACCGGTGCCCTCTCTGTGGGCGTGCGCGAGGATTTCTTCGGCGATTTCGCATGTGTCGAATTTGTTTCCGGTTTTTGAGCTTGCGGGGGGACATTCCTGGAGTCACAAAATCAAGTTGGTAAGGATGCTGTCTGAAAATTTTGGGAAGATCAGCAGCGATGAGCTCTTGAGAGAAGGAGTAAGACTGGCGTATGTCAATGACCGATCCCATCGCTGATCTATTCATCAGAATCCTCAATGCAGGTCGACGAGGTCATGAGACCGTTCGCGTGCCAGCTTCCAAGTTGAAGGCGGAGATTCTCCGGGTATTACAAACCGAAGGGTTTATTCGTCATTATCGGCAATGCGAGGAAAGCGGTCTGCCGGTGTTAGAGGTTGGGCTTCGATACACTCAGACAAGGGAAAAAAAGCATTTTATTACGGGAATCCGGCGAATCAGTAAGCCAGGTCGTCGAGTGTATGTTGGAAAAACGGAGATCCCCTATGTCATGAAGGGGTTGGGTATTGCAATCTTGACTACGGCCAAAGGCGTTATGACCGATCGCGAGTGTCGGGCACTGGGAATCGGCGGCGAAGTCTTGTGCCATGTTTGGTAGGGTGAATTTCTAGGTAGGTGAGCGCATTTGAAAGTAGGCAAAGCTTGAGGTCATCATGTCGAGAATAGGACGTGCTCCGATTCCTCTCCCAGCTGGCGTTGAGGTCCAGGTCCAGGATCGACGCGTGTCTGTGAAAGGGCCGCTTGGTCAACTCAATTGGACGCTCAATCCCGGGATCGATGTTCGAGTGGATGATGGCGTCGTTCGCGTATATCGATCCAGTGATGCTCCTCAATTTCGCGCCCTGCACGGTCTCACTCGAGCAGAAATTTACAATCATGTCGTAGGAGTTGTAGAGGGGTACACGCGCTCGCTTGAGCTGACAGGGGTCGGATATCGGGCGCAAATTCAGGGCCAAAAGCTGATCCTCACTGTAGGATATTCTCATCCTGTTGAGATGGATATCCCACCTGGTGTTCAAGTCACGGTTGATCGGCAGACAGTGATTTCAGTTCGAGGCATTGATAAGCGATTGGTGACACAAGTGGCCGCCAATATCAGAAAAATAAAGCTTCCAGACGTGTACAAACAAAAAGGCATTCGATATGTAGGCGAGGTTTTGCGGAAGAAAGCTGGAAAGGCTGGCAAAAAATAAGGACTTTCAATGAATCTGTTGAGGAAAAGTAAGGCACTAGCGCGACGAAAACGACGTGTGAGACTGCGGGTGCGGGGGACGCCTGCCCGTCCGCGCTTAACAGTCTATCGAAGCAATGCGCATATTTATGCACAGATCGTCGATGATACAGTTGGGCGAACCCTTGTTTCAGCTTCTTCGATCGATCCGACTTTGAGAGGACAGTTACAATCCGGCGGTAATGTCGAAGCGGCCCGTCAGGTTGGAACCCTCTTGGCTGAGCGTGCGAAAGCCATCAAGATTCACCGAGTCGTGTTTGATCGGGGAGGGCGAAAATATCATGGTCGGATACAAGCGCTGGCTGATGCTTCTCGGGCTGGAGGATTGGAATTTTGATGGGTCTGGATTGGTTGATCGCATATCAATGATGGTTCAATTGCTTTCTTTTTGATGAGGGTCTTTGGTGAGAGCAAACATTGACGAGTTAAATCTCAAAGATAAGCCAGTCATGATTAATCGTGTGGCCAAGGTCGTGAAGGGCGGGAAAAGGTTTTCCTTCTCGGCCCTGGTGGTAGTAGGCGATGGTCAGGGATGGGTTGGCGTAGGAAAAGGAAAGGCAGCGGAAGTCCCGTCGGCCATTGCGAAAGCCGTGGAACATGCGAAAAAACACCTCATCCATGTACCCATTAAAAATCAAACGATCCCTCATGAAATTCATGGGCGTTATGGAGGGGAGCGAGTCTTGTTGAAACCGGCTCAAAAAGGGACCGGTATTATTGCAGGTGGAGCCGTGCGAATTCTTCTGGAGGTCGCAGGAGCCCAAAATATCATTGCCAAAATCCTGGGAAGAGGAAATCCCTTCAATGCTGTTCGCGCGACTCTCAATGGGTTAAAACAACTTCGTGACCCGTATGAAGTCCGGCGAATTCGCCATCAGGATGCTCAGGATGCCACCGAGACACTGGATCAAACTAGAGAAAGTCGCCACGCATAATGACGCATCAAACCCCGGAACTTAGAATCACACTCAGAAGAAGTCCGATCGGCACGCCCCAGCGGGTAAGGCGCATCTTGCTGAGTTTAGGGCTTCGAAGGTTATCCCAGACGGTTTTGCGTCCTGATACTCCACAGGTTCGAGGGTTAATTGATAAAGTGAAACATTTGCTCGAGGTTTCTCCTTTATGAAGCTTCATGATCTCCGTCCCAGCCCGGGCTCCAAGACCAAAAAGAAACGAGTCGGCCGTGGTCCGAGTTCCGGTCGAGGAAAGACAGCAGGGAAAGGTCATAAAGGGCTTTTAGCACGAGCTGGCCGGGCCAATATGGTCGGATTCGAAGGTGGTCAAATGCCGCTGATTCGTCGCCTTCCCAAGCGTGGATTCATCAATTCCTTTCGGACCGAGTATGCCATTGTAAATTTGAAAACACTGTCTTCGTTTGAAACCGGACAGGTCATCACTCCTCAAGTGCTTCGAGAGTCTGGGCTGGTCAAAAAGCGGGGAATATCAGTGAAAATTCTCGGAGAAGGCGAGATTGATCGTCCACTGATTGTAGAAGCTCACAGATTTAGCGCGTCTGCCCGTGCAAAGATTGAGCAAAGAGGTGGACAGGCGAGGGTAATCCAGCGTGCTTGAACGGCTCATCACGAGCCTCCAAAACATCTTCAAGATCCCAGAATTGCGAAGCCGGGTGTTGTTTACGCTCGCAATGCTGGCAGTATACCGAATTGGGGCTCACATTCCCACCCCCGGTATTAATAATGAAGAATTATCCAAGTTTCTGCTTGAGCGGGGAGGAGCGCTTCTCGGCTTTCTGGATATTTTCTCTGGTGGGGCACTCTCGAGGCTTACGATTTTTGCCTTGGGGATTATGCCCTATATCAGTGCCTCAATTATCTTACAGCTTCTCACCGTCGTTGTTCCGCATTTATCCAAGCTAGCAAAGGAGGGGGAGCAAGGCAGGAAAACAATCATCCGCTATACTCGATACGGGACCATCGGGATTGCAATCATCCAGGGTTTTGGTATTGCGTTGGGTCTGGAAGGAATGAATCAAGGGGCATTTGTGCTAGAGCCCGGGTGGCCGTTCAGGCTGATGACGGTCATTACGCTCACAGCAGGGACAGCATTTTTAATGTGGCTGGGTGAGCAAATTACCGAGCGAGGCGTGGGAAACGGTATTTCCCTCATTATCTTCGCGGGGATCGTCGCTAGGTTGCCGAGTGCCATTGTTCAAACAGTCGAATTGTACCGAATTGGACAATTAAGCTTGCCCTTTTTGATTATACTCGTGGTCGTCATGCTGGCGGTAGTGGGCGCCATTGTCTTCTTGGAAAGTGCTCGGCGAAAAATTCCCGTTCAATACGCCAAACGGGTAATCGGTCGGCGTGTATATGGTGGCCAAAGTACTCATATTCCGTTAAAGATCAATACAGCCGGAGTCATTCCTCCAATATTTGCCTCGTCGATTATTGCCTTTCCAGCGACCATTACTGGATTCATTCAGGTTCCTTGGGTTCAGTCGATCGGGACGCAACTCGCGCCCGGCTCTATGTTGTATACGCTGCTTTATGTGGGACTCATCATTTTCTTTTGTTTTTTTTATACCGCTGTGGTGCTTAATCCAGTTGATATGGCAGATAATATGAAGAAATACGGCGGATTCATTCCGGGTATTCGACCGGGACAACGCACGGCAGACTATATTTACAAAGTCCTGACGAGAATCACGTTCGCCGGGTCGATTTATTTAGCTTTGGTATGTGTGATTCCGGAGCTCTTGATTTATAAGCTCAACGTGCCTTTTTACTTCGGAGGGACTTCGCTTTTGATTGTCATCGGAGTCGGTTTGGATACCGCCCAACAAATTGAATCGCATATGCTGATGAGAAATTATGAAGGGTTTTTATCAAAAGGACGCCTGAAAGGCAGGAGTGGATAAAAACAAGTGAGGATCATTTTCCTCGGCGCACCGGGTGTAGGAAAAGGGACGCAGGCGGATTTCATCGCCTCAAAGTTCCAAATTCCGAAAATCTCCACGGGTGACCTCTTGCGGGCAAGTGTCGCTCAGAAAACCCCATTAGGCAAAAAGGCCAAAGAATACATGGATAAGGGACAATTGGTTCCCGACGAGGTGGTGATCGGACTTATCGAAGAAAAACTCAATAGCGAAGAATGTCAGCGAGGATTTTTGCTTGACGGTTTTCCGCGAACCGTCGCGCAAGCTGATGCTTTATCCCGACTGTTAGCCGCTAAGCAGCAACCATTGGACCGCGTGGTCCATTTTGTGCTATCTCGTAAAGAGATTATCAAACGGTTGAGTGGAAGACGAAGTTGCCCTTCTTGTTCGGCGGTCTATCATGTTGAAGCACGGCCGCCTCAAAAAGAGGGCATGTGCGATATGTGTGGAGCAATGCTTCTTCAACGAAGCGATGATCGACCTGAAACGATCGAAGCTCGTTTGAAGGTTTATGAGCAACAAACAACGCCCCTGATCGAATATTATCGAGCGTTGGGAATCCTTTCGGAGCTTGATGCGTCTGGGTCGGTCGAAGAAGTGCAACAACGTTTGTTAGCGATTTTGACTCGACCGGGAATGGCATGATTGTCTTAAAAACGGCAGAGGAGATCGAGCTCATTGCCAGGGCTTCTCAAATTGTCGCTGAAGCACACCAGGTGTTGATTCGAGCGGTCAAGCCTGGGGTGACGACATTAGCTTTGGACCGTCTGGCTGAAGAATACATTCGGGACCATGGAGCCATCCCTGCATTCAAAGGCTACCGAGGGTTCCCTTATACCCTATGCGCCTCGGTGAATGAGCAAGTAGTTCATGGCATTCCATCAGAACGCGTGCTCCGCGAAGGGGATATTATCGGTTTGGATTTGGGAGCGATTGTTGAAGGGTTCTATGGAGATGGGGCCATTACCGTCGCCGTAGGGGATGTTTCCCAGGAAGTCGAGCGATTGATGACGGTGACAAAGGAAGCCTTGGCAAAAGGCATTGAACAAGCGGTGGTAGGCAATCGTCTTTCTGACATTTCTCATGCCATTCAAGCGTACGTCGAATCGGCTGGGTATTCTGTAGTAAGAGATTTTGTTGGGCATGGGATCGGGCGGCAGCTTCATGAGGAACCACAGGTTCCGAATTATGGACGACCGGGCCAAGGGCCTCGGCTCAAAGCCGGCATGGTGTTGGCGATTGAGCCGATGGTCAATATGGGTAGTTACGGGGTCCGGGTATTGAATGACGGATGGACAGCCGTTACAACGGATGGATCGCTCTCGGCCCACTTTGAACATACCATTGCAATCCAGGCCTGTGGTGCACCATTGGTTTTGACTGATCTCTCAAAGGGCGTCGCAGTGCAGTAAGGTTTTTACGCTATCCGCTATGGCTAAGGAAGATGTCATTGAAGTACAAGGAGTGGTAACCGAAACATTACCGAATGCAATGTTCCGCGTGCAACTCGACAATGGTCATAAAATTCTCGCACATATTTCTGGGAAGATGCGGATGCATTTTATTCGAATTCTTCCCGGAGATAGGGTGACCGTAGAATTGTCGCCTTATGACCTTACGCGGGGACGCATTACTTATCGGTTTAAGTAATTGTTACGAGGTGTCCATGAAGGTCAAATCATCGGTGAAACCCATTTGTGCAAAATGTAAAGTCGTCCGGCGCAAAGGTGTTGTCCGAGTCTTGTGCGAGAATCCCCGGCATAAACAGCGCCAAGGGTGATGCTGGTATTGGCAAGATCGGTATTCAGATAATTTATCTACATTATTCAGGATGTTAGTGCCCATTTCGCAAAGAGGGATATAACGATGGCGCGAATTGCCGGAGTGGATCTTCCAGATAGCAAGCGGATCGATATTGGCTTGACCTACATCTATGGGATCGGTCCCGCCAGCGCTCGTGAGATTTTGAAAAAAACGGGAATCCCGGGTGAAACCCGTGTCAAAGATCTTCGTGAAGATGAGATCGTCAAGTTGCGCGAGGTCATTGATCGAGAATACAAGGTCGAAGGAGAACTGCGAAAAGAGATCGCGCTGAGCATTAAGCGACTCATCGACATTGGAACCTATCGTGGCTATCGCCATCGTCGTGGGTTACCTGTTCGAGGGCAACGAACCAAAACAAATGCGAGGACGCGAAAAGGACGACGGGCAGCAATTGGGGGTAGAAAGAAATAAAGACTGCAAAACCTGATTCGAGTCTAACGAGCATCCAAGATAAGGAAGGCGATCATGAGCGTTAAAAAAGGTAAGAAAAAAGAAAAGAAAATGGTTCAAGTGGGGATTGCCCATATTCAAGCGTCCTTTAACAATACGATCGTCACCATCACGGATATGAACGGCGGGACAGTGGCATGGGCTAGCGCCGGAAGCCAAGGGTTTAAGGGGTCAAGAAAGAGCACGCCTTTTGCCGCAACGCGGGCTGGAGAAGCAGCGGCGCGCAAGGCGATGGAGCATGGTATGCGACAGGTAGATGTTCATATCAACGGTCCGGGTTCCGGTCGGGAATCAGCGGTCCGGGCTTTGCAATCGGCAGGATTGCGGATTAATCTGATACGGGATGTGACGCCGATTCCCCATAATGGGTGTCGTCCACCCAAGCGGAGACGAGTCTAAATGTACACGCGATCGTTAACGATTCTAGAAGCTATCGGAGGATAACAGTGGCGAAGTATACAGGGCCTGTTTGTCGGTTGTGTCGGCGAGAGGGTGTGAAATTATTCCTCAAAGGGACCCGGTGCATGTCAGACAAATGCGCCATTGAACGGCGAAGCTATCCGCCTGGACAACACGGGCAAACCCGTCGATCCCGTTTGACCGAATATGGCGTGCAGTTGCGCGAGAAACAACGACTTCGACGTATCTATGGAATGTCCGAGCGACAATTCCTCGGAACTTTTAAAAGCGCGGAGCGTCAAAAAGGTGTCACTGGTGAGCAATTGCTTTCGCTATTGGAACGTCGCCTCGACAACGTTGTGTACCGGTTGGGGTTCGCCAATTCTCGAAGGCAAGCGCGACAATTGGTCAATCATGGCCATGTTTCGGTCAATGGTCGAAAGACGAATATTCCGTCGTTTCGTGTCAAGGTCGGAGACACGATTCAAATTCGCGAGAAAAGTCGAGAATTACCAGTTATCCTCGCAGCCTTGGAAGCTGCAGAGGGCCGGGGAGTGCCTCCGTGGTTGGAGCTGGTTCCTGGGGAAGCAAAGGGATATGTGCGGGCTTTGCCGGTGAAAGCCGATATCGAGCTTCCTGTGAATGAGCAAGTTGTCGTGGAACTGTATTCTCGATGATCGGTGTAGAAACACCAGTGTGTGGAGCTTTTAAAGGAGTGAAACGAGCGATACAAATGTATAGAAATATAGAAAAGATACGTGTGCACAAGATCTCTTTAATGCGAAGGGGGCGGCATGATTAAAGCGATGAAAGACTTTCAGTTGCCCGCGCGACTGGAACTGGAAACAGAAACTGCCACTTCGACCTATGGCAAGTTTACCGCTGAGCCGTTCGAACGAGGGTTTGGAACGACCATTGGAAACGCCTTGCGTCGCGTGCTTCTCTCTTCGTTGCCAGGAGCTGCCGTAACGTCGGTCAAGATAGAAGGGGTCTATCATGAGTTTTCAACGATTCCCGGGGTAACCGAAGACGTCACCATCATTATTCTCAATGTGAAAGATCTTCGGATCAAATTGTTGAGTGAGAAACCCAAAACGATTCGATTGAAAAAGAAAGGACCGGGTGAAGCGAGGGCCTCGGATATCACGCATGATGCCGATGTGGTCATTCTCAATCCCGATCTTCACATTGCTTCTTTGGACAAGGATGCGGTGCTGGATATGGAAATGATCGTCAAACCCGGTCGGGGCTATGTTCCTGCCGAACGCAACAAAGAAGAAGGATTGCCGATCGGAGTCATTCCCGTCGACTCCATTTTTTCACCCATCAAGCGGGTTAATTTTCTGGTTGAAAGCGCTCGGGTCGGTCGTGTCACAGATTACGACAAATTGAATTTGGAAGTATGGACCGATGGCTCGATAAGCCCACAAGATGCAGTGGCGACGGCAGCAGCCATTATTCGAGAACATCTGGAGATCTGTCTGCCGAGCGAGGTATCGGAACCAACGACCGAGTCAAAAAGCGACGACGGCAGCAGGGTGATCAACGAGAATTTGTATAAAAGCGTCAATGAACTGGAGTTGTCAGTTCGCGCGGCCAATTGCTTGAGAAACGCGAATATTAAAACGATTGCGGATCTTGTTCAAAAAACCGAACAGGAAATGCTCAAAACGAAAAACTTTGGAAAAAAATCGTTAAACGAGATTAAGGAAGTTCTGGCGGAGATGGGTCTTCATCTGGGCATGAAGGTTCCGGAAGCGCCGGAATCCAAGGGCTCGCAGTCAGAAAGTTAAGGCCGCTAGGGGGTTAGTATGCGTCATCGCAAAAAAGGACGGCAATTAGGGCGTAACACCAAGCATCGTTGGGCACTCTACCGCAATTTGGCAACCTCCTTGGTCGAGCATGAGCGGATCGAAACCACGGAAGCGAAGGCCAAAGAGTTAAGGGGTATTGCCGATAAACTCGTAACTTTAGGAAAAGCTGGAACCCTCCATGCCAGGCGACAAGCTCTGCAGGTGCTCAGGACCAAAGAAACGGTGGCTAAATTATTCAACGAGTTAGCGAAGCGATATGCCAATAAAGATGGAGGGTATACTCGTATTATTCGAACACGGCGTCGTCGAGGCGATGCGGCCGAGCTCGTTGCCATCGAATTTGTCGAACGTACAGAAGCCCCAGTACCGACTTCTTCCGGGATAACTTAACTGTCTGAGTTAAGACTTCATCTAACAGACAGCGAGTACCAGTTAGCATGACACAGCTACCATTTGCTCCACGGCCAGGTCCACACTGACATTTGTCTCGGTGTCTCGCCATAGCACTAACTCCCTTGATATGAGCGATGCTCATTGTAGTTAATTTTGCATTCAGCCCCCTCTACGTCCCTCTGGAATCGTTATTTGGTCTGAGCAAAATACAGAAAACCCGGTTGTCGAATAAGTCCGCCACCGTAAGGGGCTTTTCCCGATTTTAGCGCTTCGCAAGGCCGATCGTACGATACGTAGCAAGAAAGTGTTGCTAGTAAATCCGCCCCACTACCTTAATGTAATGACAGAGAAGGCATCGAGGCCTTGTCAATAGGTGTGTCAATGGACTCAGGCAGCGGACTCCTGTCGGGTGACCATGGTTGACTGCTT
>RFGF01000039.1 GCA_003695915.1 Nitrospirota bacterium | reverse complement strand
GCTTCCTCAAAGGAGCCGAGGGCGATGCGATGAACATCCTGATGGTTGCCGCAGGCCACAACCTGCGCAAGCTCCTCAACTGGTTGAGGCAGCTTTTTGTGCCCTTGTTGCCAGCAACCCTGGTTCGCATGCTGAAAGCCCAAATTGCCCCCATTCAGTCTGCCGGTTGGCAATGGGCAGCGATGACTGGAATGGCGAAAGGCTGAAAATGAATTATTCAGGGCCGACTAATGATTTGCGGTATTGCTACTCAAAGAAAAACTTTACTTTATAATGATTCCACATGGTGTGACATGGAAGGATTGGGACGGGTGGCGCTGACTTGAGGTGAATGCTTTACAGTCGCCGGACCATAGGATGCTCCCCCACTCGATTCAAATGAAACGACTTTAGGGATAGTGAGCAACGGAAAGCAGAGTGGTGACTCTAAAAAATGCCTCCGATAAAATTTAGTGCGATCCAGAAGCTGACTCATGGATATTGAATGGCTTAATAGGTTGCGCCGCTTTGAGTTGGAGAAAGCGCTTATTTTGGTGCCCGTGGCAAAAGGAAAGTTTTGGCTGGAGGTTGGCGCTGGTACAGGATATCAGGCAAAGCTGATTCAAGACCGAGGGTTTGGCGTGAGGGCAATAGACGTTGGATCGTCAAGTTACCGCCATTGGAGACAATTTCCGGTTGAAGATTACGATGGAGTGACGGTTCCGGCGCGAGACGGAGAGTTCGATGTGGTCTTCTCTTCCAACGTCTTGGAGCATATTCCCCATATCGATTCGTTCTTGCGGGGTGAGATGAAGCGAGTTCTTCGAGATGAGGGTATCGCTATTCATATTGTCCCCTCAGCCTCGTGGAGGTTCTGGACCAGTGTCACGCATTATCTCGATGTGCCTAGACGTTTGTGGCGATACATCAGAAAAACTGTAGGCCATCGAAGTGATCTGACTACAATGGATGCGAGCAACGATCAGAGAACGAGGTCGATCAGCGAGAGGGTTGTGGGCATTTTGTTTCCGTGTCGTCATGGAGAGAGGGGGGGGAGCCTATCGGAATTGTATCTTTTCTCACGTCTGGGTTGGCGTCAGCTTTTCGAATCTACCGGATGGTTCGTGGTTGATCGCATTTCTTCAGGAATCTTTTATACTGGTGTTGGGGTGCTGGGGAGGGCCCTACCGATTAATATACGGCAAAGACTTGCCCGTTTTCTTGGCAGTTCCACACATATATATGTGCTGAGAAAGGCTAGGAAATGATAATTGCTGGTATAACATCGACAAAACTTCTTGTTTCTCTCTATCTATTGCTAGGTGTGCTTATCCTTGCTGTGGAGGCGCGGCGCGTGCGGTCGGGTCAAACGATCAATGCTTTGACTCTATTCAATGCCGCGTATTTCCTCTTTTACGTTTTTGTTCCACTCAACGTGCTGGTGTTTGGGGAGGATGCAGTAAGGCAGGAAATATGTATATCAGACTTGGTCGTCTGGAGATTATGGGACTGCGTGTGAGTTAATTTTGGCCTATTGTCTGTTCGTCTTGGGGTATTCTCGAAGATGCAGGGTGAAGCGTCTATATTTATAATTGGACGGAAAGAATATAATCCGAGCATCATTGGGGCTTATTGTCAGTTTTTCTATTCTTGGAGCCATTGCTCTGGCCTACCACATCAGTCTGGTAGGCGGGGTGGTTGAAACGTTGAAATTCGCGCCAGCTGTCAGGACCGGAGACTTTCAGCTTGCAGGGAAGGCGTTGTTTGTCCGGCAGTTTTTGTTTTTCTTGCCAACGGCTTTCATGCTGACTTGGGCTGTATGTATTGACGCAATGACATCAAAATCAGGTTCAGGCGTCTCGAGGTGTGCATTTTTTAACTGGCGTCGATTCGCTGTCGTTATGCCCGGCCTAATGTTTCTGTATTATGCGCTTTCAACATATGGGCGAAGAGAGTTCCTTTACCCGATTATCATTTGCTTCATTATATGGTCAGTTGCCGGCCAGCGCCGCTCAAGGTGGGGCTTGGGCTGGCTCTTGATCCTGTGTATGCTCTGGTTTTCTGCTTACTTTATAAACATTCCCGCAGCGACCCAGTCCGCAGTTGCTGTTCTGAGGAGCATCTATTTTGGGACAACACAGGGTTTAGGGGGCAGTTTCATGCATTTCGTTGCCGCCCAACACGCATCATTGTGGCAATTTGGTTTCCTGTCCGATTTTCGGGAGATTCCTGTCCAGTTTTTACCGTCGAAATTGATGGGCTTCGATCGGTCGCGCGGCATGTTTGGTGAAACCAGCGAGTTCATCCTAGGCCATCCATTGGAAACGGGCAAATCAGGCGAAGAACCTTTAGGATTGCATGGCTACCTCCTAGTCAACTTCTCGTATATGGGAATGTTTCTCCTGTTTTACCTGATGGGCATTGGCTATCGCATGCTCGACGCGGCGCTGCGGCCGCCAAAAGGTGGCCCGGCCATAGGATGGCTGGTATTTCTATGGTCGGTCATTGGTCCCCTCGAGTTTTTCCGTGAGGGTGCATTAATTCTCGTGCTCAAACCGCGCTTTTCCTGGTGGGTGACGATCGGTATCCTTTTTTGGTTTGCATATAGACATAAATCAGATTCCACATTACATCATCAATCTACCAAATGGAGTTGTACATTATGAAATTACATCTCGGCTGCGGCAAGCGGTATATTCCAGGTTTCGTACATATCGACGCAGTAGATTATCCACATGTGGATCATGTTGCGACGATCGATAACCTGTCGTTTATTCAGGATGAATCGGTCGACCTTATATACAACTGTCATGTACTTGAGCACTTCAAGCGGCGGGATGTGCCTCGTGTGCTAAAGGAGTGGAAACGGGTGCTCAGACCAGGTGGAATTCTTCGTATTTCCGTTCCGGACTTTGCCCAAATCTGCGAGGTTTACCGACGGTTCGGTAAGCTAGATTTGGTCATTGGTGCATTATTTGGCCGGCAGGACTATCTCTATAATATCCATTACAATGTTTTTGATTTCGATTCGCTGTCACGGTACCTCACGGATGCGGGCTTTGTTAATATTCACCGCTACGACTGGAGAGAAACAGAGCACGCAGACATTGATGATTATTCTCAAGCATATATCCCGCATATGGACAAGGAGAATGGGATATTGATCAGTCTTAATGTCGAATGCATCAAACCCAGTTGAACGCATCAACCGCGTTGCACCGCACGTATTCGCGCTGGCGCTCATGGGTGGCCGCCTCGCCGCTTCGCACGATGGGCCATGGAGCTTTGGTGGCCGCATCCGCCTCGCTTTTTGCGCGGATACTCGGTTTTTGCAAGGAGATTGTGGTTGCCGCCATTTTCGGGCTTTCCGGTGCGCTCGACGTGTATCTGCTTGCCTTTGTGCTTATTGGAATGCCTTTGAGTATTCTGCTCAACGCGGTGCAAACCGCGCTTATCGCGCATTTGGCTGCAGGACATGACAATGAAGAGACAGGCAAACATTTTAGTACAACCTGTATTCTTACACTAACCTTGCTTGCGATTATATTGCCTGTATGGCTTATGCTACTACCTCATTTGCTGCCTTGGCTCGCCGCGGGGTTTCCTCCGGACAAACGTCAAGCACTGGAAACCGCGCTTATCTGGCTAGTTCCCTACTACTTCCTGAACGGGTTTAATCTGTTGGCCTATGGCGCCCTGCAGGCTAAAAGACGGTTTCTCGTCAACGGTCTTTTGCCTTCTGCTACGCCAATGGCAATCATGATATGCGTGTACCTTTGGGGTGCTTCCGGTGGTTGGCGGGTGCTGGTTATCGCACTCACGGCGGGGGTTGCGATCGAAAGTGGGCTGCTGCTAGTGCTCCTGGCACAGATGGGCTTACTTGCTTGGCCATCAGCCTTCAGAAGTATCAAAGCAATTTCCTTAGCCAGTCTTGCGCTGTTGCCGGGCACCTTGGTGCTGGCGTTCGGTCCCTTGGTTGAACAGGCGATAGCCGCAGCTTTGGGCGAAGGCTCCAACGCAGCGCTAGCCTATGGTTACAAGCTTCCTTCGACCCTGCAGGGTGTCTTGGTCACCGCCATCGGCATCACTGCCTTGCCTTATTTTTCGGCGCAGATCGCGCGAGGCGAGTATACCTACTGCCTGTACAGCCTGAACAAACTTGCGCGGGTGTTGCTGGTGGGCGGCGCATTGCTTGTCCTGCCGCTCAGCCTGTTTTCGCCGGATATTGCCGCACTGCTGTACCAACGTGGCGCCTTCAGTGTTGATGCCACAGCGCGTGTGGCGCCGGTTCAGACTGCCTATTTCATCCAGATTCCCTTGGCACTTGTCGCTATGCTTGGTATCAGAACCCTGGCTGCGCTCAATCGCAACGGCCTGCTTAGCCTATACACCGGTTTGGGGATGCTGTTACAAGCACTGCTCGCCTATGCATTTGCAGTGCGGTATGGCCTTTCCGGTATCGCTTGGGCCGCAGTCATTGTTTCGGCCTTGATGGCCATCTCTGCATACCTGTCAGCGCGTCGTACTCTACGAGAGTTATCTCGATGAAAAAAGTTTGTATGTTCAATTTCCCGCCGATGGATAACTTCCACGGCTACCGCATTGAGAGCTTCGATCCTTTGTCCTATTTTCCAAAAGGATCGCGCTGGTCACTCACTGATTTGTTGATTTGGGGCCTGAACGGCTGGGATCAGCGCCGCGCGCTTACAGCCGGTGCAGCTGGCGTGGATCGGCTCTATCGCGAACGCAACCCTCACTACATGCGTATGGTCGGCGATTTCATCGACCGTTTCCGCGACTTCGATTTGATCGTAATGAGTACCTATAACTTCATTCATCCCGAATTGCTAGTGCGCGAACTCAAGAAGCCTATCAAGGTGCTCGGATTCATCGACGACCCGCTGTCGACCTATCTGCGCGGAATTCCATATCTCTGGGCGTTCGATGGTGCTTTCTTCATTTCGCCTGGTTATATCGACGACTTGGCGTTTGACAGAGCGATATCTCGCTGGTGCGACAAGCCCGCGACCTGGTGGCCACTCGTTCCATTTCCCTATCAACGACCTGAAGGGGCGGACGAATCTTTTTTCCGTGAACGTGATGTCGAAGTCGTCTATGTGGGGAGTCCAAGCGCGTCAAAAGTCGACCGACTTATTACTTTGAAACGACATTTTGGCCCGAGACTTCGCGTCCATGGGCGTTGGCCGTTCAAGGGCTACAGCGGCTTCCTCAGGGGGGTGTTCGGCAAGCAGGTCTATCCTTATCGCGTAACCAGCCTGAGTTCGGAAGAAAGGACAAAGCTATACTGGCGCACCAAGATAGGCTTTAACATGCATGTATCCGATGAGTCATGCGAAACTGGAAACGTGAGAATGTACGAAATCCCGGCGCATGGCATGATGATGGTGTGCGACAAGGGTGCTGCTGATGGCCATGCACGCATCTTCGCGCCGGATACCGAGGCGATTTATTACGACACAATAGATCAAGCCATTGAAATAATAGAGTATTATCTCGCTCATGATGATGAACGGGTGCGCATTGCGAAGGCCGGCTACGATCGCTATTGGCGAGATTACGAATGGGAACACAATATGCTGAAATTTTTGAATTGGTGTGAATCCATCCGATCATACGATTATATGGGTGAAGAATAGCCATGGCGAAAATGACAACCGACCAGAAGAAGATCTGGGACTATTTTCAGAGTGAGGGAATCGATTCATTTGCTCAGAGTCTAGGCCGTCTGGAATTTATAGTGAAACATTTACGTCCTGGCGTCCGCGCGCTTAATATTGGCGTTGGAAATGGAGCACTAGAAAGGATGGCATTGAGCAAAAAAGTGGATATCTGGTCTCTTGATCCGAGTGAGGGCGCAATAGAACGTTTGCGCAAGGAACTTCACTTGGGGAAAAAGGCACAAGTCGGCTTATCTCAAGCAATGCCTTTTCCCGATGGGCACTTCGATACTGTCATAATGTCCGAAGTGCTTGAACATTTGGAAAAGGATGCTTTCGACTCAACCTTAGAGGAAGTGAGTAGAGTTCTTCGTCCAAAAGGCCAATTTATGGGTACTGTGCCTGCACGAGAAAAGCTTGAAGACTCACTTGTTGTTTGTCCGGACTGCGGGAAACGATTTCACAGATGGGGTCACAAGCAAAGTTTTAGTGTAGAGAGTCTTCGCGATGCATTAGAGAAACACTTTGTTGTGGAGTCAATCTGCGAGAAGTTCTTTGTAGAATGGGATTCGGTAGGCTGGCGGGGGAAATTGAAGGGAGTGGTCAAAAAATTCCTTTCTTGGCGTGGAATAGGAACCTATGGAATTTGTCGCAATATTTGGTTTTGTGCAACAAAACAATGACGAGTCTGGTTGTTTTGGCGCGCCGGCTTGACCAGGGTGGTGCGGAGAGGCAACTGGTGGCGTTGGCCAAAGGTTTGAAGTGTGGGGGACACAACGTTCATGTCGTGCTTTTTTATGGTGGGGGCTTCTTTGACGGTGAGCTCACCGCTGCTGGTGTGCCTGTTCATTTCGTGCATAAGAGCGGACGATGGGACATTTTGGGGTTTCTGGTTCGCCTGATCCTGCTCCTTCGCAAGCTACGGCCAGCTGTCATCTATTCTTTTCTGGACGTCCCCAACGTGCTGGCCGCTTTGATTCGCCCGATTGTAGGGCATCCCCGGCTGGTCTGGAGCGTCCGCGCCGCTGGTATGGAAATGCGCCACTATGATTGGCTTTCCAGATTGATACCGAAGCTGGAGTCGGGTTTGAGCCGGTCAGCCAATGCCATCGTGGCGAACTCGGAAGCCGGGAAAAAATGGGCTATAAGTCGGGGGTTTCCTCGTGAACGAATGTGTGTTATTGAGAATGGCATCGATACGGATTACTTCAGATTCGACGCCGCCGGCCGGGAGCGCGTCCGTAACGAGTGGAAAATAGGAGCTGAAGAAACAGCAATAGGTCTCGTGGCACGTTTTGATATTATGAAAGACCATCGCAATTTCCTCCGGGCGTGTGCGTTGCTTGCAGCTGAACGAGATGGTCTTCGCTTTGTCTGTGTCGGTGGCGGGGATGCTGTTTACCGTGCCGAATTGGACATGCTTGCTCGTAGGCTGGGTATCGCAGATCGGGTTGTCTGGGCGGGGGCTCGTGCCAATATGCCCGCTGCGCTGAGTGCCCTTGACATTGTTTCTTCTTCTTCTTCTTTTGGCGAAGGGTTCTCCAATGCGATCGCGGAGGCCATGGCCTGCGAAAGACCATGCGTCGTTACTGATGTGGGCGATTCGGCTCGCATTGTAAGTGGCCTCGGAGAAGTTGTACCGCCACGCGATGCGGCTGGTCTGGCTGAGGGAATGGCAAAAATGCTTGATCGGATTGGAACGCAACCGGATATTGGGTATCAGTGTAGGGCTCGTATCATCAGTGAGTTTTCAATTGATAGAATGGTTTCACGAACCGAACAGGTATTGTTTCGAGAGCATTGATACGGATACTCTATATTACTACCGGGACTGGTGTCGGTGGCGCCGAGCGCCAACTGGCCACTCTGCTTCCCTATCTTGCCGAAGTCGGGTTGGAGCCAGCCGTGATCTCCTTGATTCCTTTGGGGGCAACGGCCACGGCCATGGAGCAGTCCGGCGTGACCTGCTGGTCTCTTGAGCTGCAGCGCCCATTGGATCTTCCCCGGGCTTCCTTTCGGCTACGCCGCTTGGTGCGCCACTTTCAACCCGATCTGATCCAGGGCTGGATGTATCATGGCAATCTGGCCGCGCTCTGGGCGGCACGCAGCGCCGGTGATCGCTTGCCGGTGGTGTGGGGAGTTCGCCAGTCTCTGGTGGATTTGCAACGGGAGAAGCCGGGGACGAGGGTTGTGATCCGCCTGTCGGCACTTCTTTCCAGGCGACCGCAAAGAATTGTCTACAACGCTGTCGCTGCAAGGCAGCAGCACGAGTCCTTTGGCTTTGCCTCCGAACGTGGCACGGTGATTGGCAACTGCTTTGATAGCCAACGGTGGCACCCTGATGATTTGGCTCGCGAGGATGTGCGACGTGAGCTGGGAGTGCCGGAAGATGCGCCGATAATCGGGCTCATCGCCCGTTATCACCCTATGAAAGGGCATAAAGTTTTTTTTGAGGCTGCACGCATTCTTGCCTTGCGGCGCAGTGAGGTCCATTTTCTGCTGGCGGGTACCGGCGTGGAGGCAAAAAATCCCCATTTGTCACCTTGGTTGCATGATTCCACGCTGGCGAATCGTCTCCATTTACTGGGTGAAAGAGCCGATGTGGAACGGCTTACTGCCGCCCTGGACATTGCTTCTTCTTCTTCTTGGGGTGAGGCCTTTTCCAACACCATTGCCGAAGCGCTGCTCTGCGCGGTGCCGGTGGTGGCCACGGCGGTGGGCGATGCGGCCCGGATCATCGGTCAGCCGGAGTGGGTGGTTCCGCCGGGTGATGCCCAGGCGCTGGCGGCCGCCTGGGAGCGGCTGCTGGCGCTTCCCGCCACCGAACGACGCCGCTTGGCCGACAAGAAACGGGAGCGGATGCTGCAACTATACGGGTTGGAGTCCATCGGTCACCAGTATGTGCGACTATACGAAATGTTGAGTAGCGGGGCCTGATCCATGTGTGGTATTGCAGGCTTTGTTTCCAGACAGGCAGGACCGGAGGCCGCGGCGCTTTGTCATGACATGATCGATGCCCTCGTCCATCGCGGGCCGGACGATGGCGGTGTCTGGTCGGAGCCAAGCAGCGGCGTGGTGATGGGCCACCGTCGCTTGGCCATCCTAGATCTCTCTCCCCGCGGCAACCAGCCCATGCACTCCTCTTCCGGTCGCTATGTGGTGGCCTACAATGGTGAAATCTACAATTTCCTCCGGCTGCAAAAGGAACTGGAACTGCAAGGTGCTCGCTTCTGCGGCCATTCGGATACCGAGGTGCTGCTTGCGGCGGTGGAAGCGTGGGGGGTTCGTGGGGCCGTGGAGCAGTTCGTGGGCATGTTTGCCTTCGCGCTTTGGGATCGCGAGGAACGCACGCTCTGGCTGGCGCGCGATCGCATCGGAGAGAAGCCGCTTTATTACGGATGGCAAGGGAAGAGCTTTCTGTTTGGCTCCGAGTTGAAGGCGCTGCGCCGGCATCCCGATTGGCAGGGGGAGATCGACCGGGATGTGCTGGCGCTGTTCATGCGCCACAACTATGTGCCCGGCCCCTGGTCCATCTACCGGGGAATCCGCAAGCTGTTGCCGGGCACGCTGCTCTGCTTTCAGGTCGGTACACCTCCCGGAACACTGCCGGAGCCGGAAGCCTACTGGTCGGCTGCGCAGGTGGTGGAGCAGGGGCTGGCGCACCCCTTCGAAGGCGGGGAGAGGGAGGCGGTGGATGCGCTGGAGTCGTTGCTCTTGGAAACCATTGCCGACAAGATGATCTCGGATGTGCCGCTGGG
>RFGF01000038.1 GCA_003695915.1 Nitrospirota bacterium | reverse complement strand
GAAGATGTGCCGATCCCAGATCCGCCCGACCTAACAATGCTCCGACTTCCCTATTTTGTTAGCCGCTCAAATGGCACGTGACGCAATGCTAAATATGTTGTAGGCCAAATCCATTAAGTTGTAATGTTATCGACCGAGAGAGATCCTGCCAGCTTGTCCTTGACCTTCTTCTTGTACGCCTTGCAGCGCAACTCGAGACCAGCGATGTTGAGCTTGAATCTGTTCTTGTATTGCTCGATGATTTTGTCGAAGAACACCTGAATGACGATGTCCTTGCTCTTGTCCTGGTTGTGAAAGTCCTCTTCCGAGAAGCTGCGCTCCGAGGGCCATATCTCCCCGAGCGCTAGGTTCAATGCGCGCAGGATATTCGACTTGCCAGAGTTATTCTCGCCGATCAGCACGCAATAGGGGCCAGGTTCGAAGTCGAGCATATTGATCGACCGGAAGTTCTCGATGCGGACTCGCTTGATTTTCATAGCTCAGCTGCTCGCCCAAGCTCTCTTTTGCTGCTCCATCTCCTGGAACAATTCCTTATGTGCGCCTCACGCCAGGTGCTGGTCAGGAAGCCGGAGAAGGCTGCCGGAAGAGTTCTATTAAAGAAGCAGCCATCTTCCGTCGCGCTCTCAAGAACAAAGATGGTCTGGTGCACGTATACCGAACTCCGCTTGCATCTCGACCGGCGGGACCACTATCGGCGACACGGAAAACTTAAACTTGATGGTCACGGCCGAGTGCCTGCTCCCTGATCGCCAGCGCACGCTTATAAAGCGGCTCCGCTGTGGCGGAGACACCTTAGGGTGTAGTAAATCAAGGCCTGATTGCTCAGGCTCGTGACTACAGCGGGGTGATCATGCCCGACAGCCTGTTCGGCAACCTGCAAGGCCTTCTTCGCAACCACGATCGCACGGTCATAGTGGCCCGCGCGATGAAGAGCCATGACTTCCTGGTTGAGAGCCTCCCACGAACACCGAGGTCCAGTGGCATAGGCTGCCACAGTGCTATCCCGACGACAAGACAGTCTATCATCGCTTTCAGCAATGGCGCGAACGAGCAGGACTGAGGTAGATGCTCAAGGAATTGGCCCATACGCGGCGAGACGTTGGCAAAATTTTCTTATCTCTTAAAGAGAAAATCAATGGCTTCTGGGAAAAAGGGAAAGCTGGGATGAGATGAGATGCATATCTACCAGACCGCGCCGCAGTGCTCCGCCTGTAACCGCATAGCGGTTCAGGGGGCGGTGACGCGGCGCTATCGCCGCAGGGCGATCACTCCGGCCTTTCCTGTTGCTCACTGTATTGTTTTAGCACGGACAGCGGCGCACCACCCACGGTGAGGATGCAATACCTGCGGCTCCAGAATACCGGCGTATTCCAATAATACCGTTTCAGATGATCGGCAAACTCTTTGCGCAGCAATCGGCTCGTGACCGTTTTTAGGTGGGTCACAAAGTTAATGCAAGAGCAGATGCACATGATTGGCCTCACCGTTGAACTCCAGCACCTCGCACTCCCATTTTGCCGCCGTGCTCCGGCAGATAGCCTCCAGCCGGTCCAGCATGGATCCAGTCATGCACTTGCGGCGATATGTCGTGGCCAGAACCAAATGATAGTTCAGGCTAGACACGCAATGATGTAAGGTGCTTCGGGTTTGCTCAAGCATGGTAACCGAATAGAATTCTCTCATGCCGAATCGCAAAGTGACCTATCGTTTGTATCCCAACGCCGAGCAGGAAGCACGGCTGCAGGAAACACGTGGTTTGCATCAGCGGCTGTATAACACGGCACTGGAAGAACGCATCCGGGTGTATCAGGAAACCGGCAAGGGATTGTCGTTTGCTGACCAATGCAAGGCGCTGACGCACTGGCGCAAGACGATACCCGCGTGGGCAAAACTCAATGCGCAATCCCAACAGGTCACACTCAAGCGCCTGGATTTTGCCTTTCAGCAGTTCTTCCGTCGGCTGAAGCATGGTAAGAGGCCTGGTTTTCCCCGATTCAAGAGCCTTCGGCGCTATCCTGGTTGGGGGTACAAGACCCACGGTGACGGCTGGAAGTTGCACCCAGGCGCCGCCGGTAAGCACGGCAAGTTGTACGTACAAGGCATTGGCATGGTCCCTTTCCGTGGGAAAGCACGAACGCCAGGCACCCCGGTTACTTGCGATATCCTTCATAAGGTGGGTAAGTGGTATGCGTCGGTGACATTGAAGATCGAAGCGATCCAGCGCGAACGCGGCACCGAGATGGGCGCGTTCGACTGGAGCCTTATGGATTTCCTCACCATCGCGACCCCTAAGGGTCTACAAACGGTTACCAATCCACGCCATCTCAAGAATCAAATGGCCGAGGTGAAGCGGCTCGGACAAGCAGTATCGCGGAAAATCCGCATGGCTCAACGGATCAGCGGGAAACAGAAGGGGTTTCCTGTATCGGCCAGCTTGCGCAAGGCCATTCAGCAGTTGGCACGGCTTCATGCGAAGATCGCTCGAAGCCGCAAGGATGTTTTGCATCAAACCAGTGCCTGGCTAGTCAAGCGGTTTGGAGCCTTGGCCACCGAGGCATTGGACGTAAAAAACATGGTGCATCACGGTGGAGTTCGCACAAAAGGACTGAACCGCGAGATTCATGATGCCGCACCGGGAGCTTTTCTCCAAATGATCAAGACCAAAGTGGAAGAGGCTGGGTCATGGTACGAGGAGGCACCGACGCGGGAGATTAGGCCAACGCAACGCTGCCATGCGTGCTGGCGGGTGCCGGAAGAGAAGAAGACACTCTCGGACCGACAACACCAGTGCCCGCATTGTGGCGTCACCTGTGACCGCGACGAAAACGCCGCGCGGGTGTTGTTACGTTGGCTGGAAACCAGATTAGCCGGTTTACGCGGCTCCGGGCGGGAACCGTCCGAGGTGTGGAGCGGTAGAAGTTTCGCCGCGATGAAGCACGAAACTCACGCCATAGCCGTCTAGGCTTGGCGGGAGCAGTTCATCCAAGATCAATGCAATCATCAAACAATATGAACTTCCCGCGTGCGCGGGGGTCAACCACCCCTTACAAAATGTGTGTGTCAGGAATTGGCACGCCCTCGGTTGACCAGGGTCAGCCGCAACCAACCGGCTACGTTGCAGGCAGGTGCAAGACCCACCCTGGAATGCTTCTCCAGTTCCAGGCACTGGAAGTCCTGATTGCAGACACGGTCGGGGTAACCACGAAACGGATCGGATGACATGCCGGCCTGCAACATTCCCGAGGAGAGACGGGTTCCATACCCGCGTTACTAGGCCCGTAAGGGCATTTCTTATCCAAAAGGAGAAACGCTATGGCTGTTTTCGTGCTCGACAGGCACAAAAAACCGTTGATGCCATGTTCGGAAAAACGCGCCAGATTGTTGCTTGAACGGCGACGCGCAGTAGTGCATCGTTGCATACCCTTTACGATCCGCATAAAGGATCGGCAAGTTGAGTCATGCGCACTACAACCGCTGCGCCTCTCATTCGATCCCGGCAGCGAAAAGACCGGCCTAGCACTCGTTCGCGAGTCACAAGAAGCTGATCGAATCGTTGGGGGATCCCACCGAATACGGACCGTCTGCTTTCTTCTCGAGATATGGCATCGTGCAGCGCTGATCCGTAAACGCCTGCGACAGCGCAAGGCGTTCCGTCGGCACCGACGAGCTCGCAAGACTCGTTACCGAGCACCGAGATTTCTTAACCGCCGGAGACCCGCAGGCTGGCTGCCACCAAGTCTCGAGCATCTGGTGGCAACTACCATCACGTGGGTTCGACGAATCCGTCGCTGGGCGCCAGTATCTGGCCTGGCAATGGAATCGAACAGCTTTGATGTCCAGAAATTAGAAAACCCGGATACCACAGGCACGATGTATCAACGAGGCACGTTGAACGGCTACGCGGTGAGAAAATACCTGCTAGATAAATGGGCCAGGCGATGCGCCTACTGCGGCACCGAAGGTGTACCACTGGAGATTGACCATATCGTTCCGAAATCCAGAGGTGGCAGCGATCGGATGAGCAATCTGATTCTAGCATGCCGAAACTGCAACCAGGCTAAAGGCAACCTGAATGTGCGTGCGTTCATGGCTCATGATCAAAAACGCTTGGCGAGGATTCTCGCCCAGGCCCGAGCATCGCTCAGAGATGCGGCAGCCGTGAACTCCACATGCTGGCGGTTGATGACAACCCTTGCAAAAACCGGCTTGCCAGTGGAAACGAGCACGGGCGAGAGAACCAAGTGGAATCGCACTCGCTTGGGTCTTCCCAAAACTCATGCCCTTGATGCCGCCTGTGTTGGCCAAGTGGATGCGATCGTCGCTTGGCGCGTTCCGATTCTCAATATCCGCTGTACCGGTCGGGGCAGCCATCAGCGCACGCGATTGGATCGCTATGGATTCCCACGCGGATATCTCATGCGTTCGAAACGCGTGCAGGGATTTCAAACTGGTGACTTAGTGAAAGCGGTCGTCCTATCCGGCAAGAATGCAGCAATACATGTTGGCCGAGTCGCAATTCGGGCTTCCGGGAAATTCAATATTCAAACATCGACTGGAGTCATCCAAGGAGTTCACGCGCGACGCTGTTCAATTGTCCAACGAGGAGATGGCTATGCGTATTCCTTCCGGCAAATACCTCAGATGACATCTGTTTAACAAATTCAGACCGTTTCAAGTAGAAAGTGCGATAGGCTTAGACTTTGCTTTGGGGCGGGATTGCGAGCGACGTTCTTCCATGTACAATTGGTATGCATCCTGAATATTCTGTTCCAATTCCTTAAGGGTGCCCCCTTGGCTAAGCACGCTGGGTATTTCTTGGAGCCGTCCCACGTACCACTTCCCAGATTTCCAATATTCCAAGGTGAAACTTTTGGCTTTCGATGTTCTCCTCATCAAACCCTACGCGATGCAAACCCCGTCTTCAGTTGGGGGTAGTTGATGGTGTGCTCCTTCTTTCACGCAACAGTGGCCTCGATCAACTCAAAAGGAAGCCATACGAAGGCGTTGCAAGAGATAAAATGAATAAGAACAAACTTGATGTTTTCCCCAGCCCTAAAGGACAGAGATTCTTTCTCTCTCGTCGCGAGCTACGCAGACAGGCCGTTGGAGCCGCTGCTTATCCCCAGGGCTGAAGCGCCGAACTTGCGCGGCCCTCGTAGCCAGCTGACCCATTGGCCCCGAGGCTCGGGCATCCGAAGGATCACGGGCACATCAAAGTGCCCTGGAGTTTCATCCGCTACCAAAAAAGAGAGTATTCTGAAAGAAAGACAGATTTTGAAGACTATTTCGAGTTCGATTGGGATCAATCAAACGGATCGCAAAATGTCGCCATCGCATTAGCTCGCACTGCCGCTAGAAGGGCCTCTTTTCCAAACTCGCGCTCATCATTCCCTGTTTCTTCGCCATCATGTCCTCCAGCATCGTTGCGCAGTTTTTTGGGCAATCTAATGGCCGGCATCACCGTTAATTTTTTCTCTGAAAATTCTTTGAGGCGGTACCATCCATCATGCGGAGAGAACCGCACACATTGGTAGCGATACCATGTGGCGATCCGCTGGGCCTCAGGCGGAACCGGCGGATCGAGCTCCGATACTGCTTGACCAGGCACATCCGGCGATGGCCAGCCGACTACCGGCTTCGGACGGATCACACTGATTTTGAGATCGCGCGTCCGTGCCGTTTCCAGCCGCACGCCAGCCGGCAGCCAGAGCACAACACCATCTGAGGTCGGCTTGACCTGAGTGATACGAACCGGCCCATCATGCGGCCGCACAGAGATCGGCAATCCGCCTTTTTGGCTGAAACACTGAACACGGCGAACAGGTGTGACCATGCCAAGACTGACCAGCCTGTTTTGTAAATCCGCCTGCGCGTCCTCCGTCAACGTTTTCTCAGAACCGATGTTATAGGCTTGACAAACCGAGAGAAATGCACAACGAATCCTTTCATCTTTGATCGAGCTGGCATCGCTTTTCTTCAGCTCAGCCAACTGACGATACACCACCGGTTTCCGTCCAAGCGGTTGTTTCCAGAATGTCTGATCGAGAAATTGCTTTCGCCACCGGATTCGATAACGCCCGAGCGGAACCACCAGCGGATGTCGATCGCGCATGCCAGATTCGTAATTCCTCCAGTTTGGTGCCAAGTCCGGTAAGGCCATATCCCTATCGGGACCATAACAGAATATCCGTTCTCGCCAGGTATGTGGGGGACAGGCCGCTACGAGTACCGCATCCTGTGCATGATTTCGAAGATCCGCGCGATCTTTAGGCAGAAAATTTTCTCGACCATCCACCCCGCTCATCCACGAACGGCGCAGCCGGTCCGTCATCCATCCTTCGATCATTTGCATTACAATGTCCGCATCGTGGCGATACCCCGTCACAATTCTTTCTGACGGGATAGCATGGCGAGCAAACATCACCTGCAGTTCACGCATGAATTCACGCGCGCGTCCACCCACCCGCGCCAGAGCTGTGGGATTCTCGGGATAGCTTGCTTCACGGCTGAGCAACATCTCACGCTTCCGCATCGGCAAGAATAACCGATCCAAACGGGCTTCAAACGCTTGCCACCATGCTTGATCATGTCCCTTCCATTGCCAAGGCGTCCGGTTGTATTTTTCATTATTGCATCGCTCGCAGGCTGCTACCATGTTCATGTAGATTCCAGGTCCCGCCATGGACTGCGGAAAAATATGATCCAGCTTCACAGAGCCGACATCCACATTTGTCCCACAGTAGATACACTGCCCATTGGTGTCTGCAACATGCCGCGCCTTTTTTCCACCCCCCGCCCACCAGACCACCGCATGCGTTAAACCTAATTTCACATTTATGGGCTTTAAGCCGTTTGGCGTACCAATCTTCCGCTTCCCATTAATTTCAAATGGCTTCCGGCATTGCGGGCAAGTAAACGCCGCTTCATTCTGCCGAACCTTCGTCGGTTTCAGTTCCAATTTCGTGATCCGATAGCGCACACGCAGGTTGACAGCCAATGCCTCGTGGCAATGCGGGCACTCGTATCGATGTGCGGTATCCGGTTTTGGCACCTCAATGGTGATCAACGAAGGTATTCCGCCATAGCGTGGCGTCCCATCGCGCATAAAGAGCATCCGTTCAATGCGAGCAACCACTCGCCGATCATGCCAGGCTCGTGCAGGATTCCATACGCGTGAGGCAGATGACTCCCGGCTTCTCGCCGATTCCACCGCGCGATGTTGCCCGTTGGGTGCTGACCGGCACACGCCCTGATGTTGGGGACAGAAAAACGCTCCTTCCGCCTGCTCCCGTAGATGCGCCAGACACAGATTTGTCCGGCCATTCAGGTTACGCCTGTTCAGTAGATCCGCAAACTGCCGCGCCATCTCCTCCTGCGCACCAATCGACGTCAAATACCGCTTGATCGCAGGTTGTGTCGGCCTGCGTTGCGCATCTGCGTTCCACCATTCAACGAACTGTGCCCGCTCTGATTGCGTTAGCGGGCGGGGTTGTCGTCCCGCTGCTACCCGCACGTTTGCTACAGCCGCCCAATAGGCCAGCTCTTGCACCTCCGGCCGACTCTTCTTCGGCGTATGCGCACCACACCATGTACACCCGGTCAATGCCCGATTCTCAAATCGCGCCGCGCGCACCGGCTTGTTCAGCAAGCACACCAACTCGGCCCTCCAGCGCGTCATTGTGTCTTCGGCGATTCCATGATGGCGACCAAATGAGGTGACCACCGCTCGCACCTCATCTTCGACGATACTCCGGTGCTCGGCTACCCGCGGCTGGCGCCGGCGATTGAGCGCTTGTTCGATCAACTGTTCAATCCCATTGATTTTTCCCGTGAATCCTTTTGGAGCATTGGGATCATTCTTTCGGCGCTCCACTTCTCTGCGCACTTGTTCCGCCACCGCAGGCGTCAGCCGAATCTTCCGCAATTCATCGGCCAGCGTATTATCATCCATCGCCTGCACATCGCTTCCTCCCCACCGATATCCGCGTTTTTGAAACAGATGCGTGAGTGCAATAACAAACGCTTCATCGCTCGTTTCCCGACCTTGTTTCACCGCCTCTACCCAACTGGGTAGAGCAGACTTGGCCAATTGCACTTTCTGACGATACTCACCCGGCTGGCATTGAAATCGTTTTTGCCGCATCAGGATATAGGGATCCGGCAGGCGCTTGCCGTTTACGATCTGCCGCAAAATCCAGGAACGCAACCGCGCAATCCGACTTTTTTTAGCCCGGCGCGTGCGACGGCCACGCCGTAAACGACGGCGCTCTTTCAATGTTGCTTCATGAAAATCGATAACCGTCTCGGCGTGGAGCACTTCGTTGCCGCGAACCACGGCAATCCCCACGGCCCTCTCGCCGAGATCGAGACCGAGTCTGAGCGTTGGCAGGAATGTCTGAACAGCAGCTGACAGCTGCGCAGGGATGGACATGCTGGTGAAAAAGCGAACGCTGCAGAGGTTCGGATGCAGCGTTCTCTACCCTTGCCCTCGCCAGTGGCGCCGGGGTCCGCCGAACCTCCCCGGTGAGGCCTCGCCTATTTGCAGGTGGGTGCGGTTAATGTCTGTCTCACCCCACCGATACGACAGACGCCGCAAGCTGGGCTACCTGCGGGCGCGCGAGGCGTCTGGGCTTCTTTCAGAATGCTCATCCAGGTATTTAACAGTAAATATCACAACTGTCAATTGATTTTTTCCTTTCAGTATGCTTTCATTTTTTGGTAGCGTGTGAAACTCTTTCACGATCGCGAACAGCGCCGTGACGAGTTCTTTCAGAATGCTCTCTCTTTTGGTAGCGTGTGAAACCAGGTGGCCGCAACCGCCGTGAAAGTCGGCGATTACATCTTTCAGAATGCTCTCTCTTTTGGTAGCGTGTGAAACCGCGAACGAATCGAGATGGACGGTCTCGCGCTCAATACTTTCAGAATGCTCTCTCTTTTGG
>RFGF01000037.1 GCA_003695915.1 Nitrospirota bacterium | reverse complement strand
TCACGAACACAGACCATGGCCATGACGTCGTCTCCCCCTGCATAGAGCACCTTGCCGAGACATTCCTCCTCGACCACAAATCGCACCAGGTCGAGGGCAAAGCCATTTAAAGCTGACGAAATAGCCATGTGACGAGCCGGCGACGAGGGACGGCGCGCCTGAAGGTACGAGCTGAGGTCATGATGGTTGTATGCTCGGAGTCCGTCGATCACACGGGAGTGAAACACCTGTTCGTACTTCAGGGCCGGCTCACCCGAAAGCCATGAGCCGAGGCGATCCCCGTCCATGAGAAGCAGGCCATAATAGCGTTCGATCGGGAGCCCGATGGCTGTCTCGATTTGTGTCACGACCTTGGCGATCGAGGCGTCTTCCTGTTCGTCCTCGACGCGCTCGCGTTCATGCTCGATAAGCGCGGGCAGATGAGTGGCGACCTCCCACCACTCGCGTGCACGCAGCTCATTGCGCATCAATCGCCGCGGCAAGGCTGGACGTTTCAGGGACGCAGTCTGCTCTTCTAGCCACTGATAGATCTCGCGGGCCTTGTCGCGTTCACCAGGATTATCAAGCCGCAGAAAGGCCGGTCCGTCTTTCATGAAGCGCTCCAGCGAAGGAGCCAGGGCCATGATATGAGTCGAAATCACATAGCGGCTGAGATCTGGTTTCTTCTCCAGGCCGTTGTACCATCGTGTGCCTTTGATCCAGTCGACGAATCGCTCCGGCCAGAGTCGCTTGATCAGCCCAAATGCCGAGAGGTGCTCTCCTTTCTTGGCCCATGAGGACTTGGCTTGGGCCACCCTGGCCCAGAGCGTGTCGGTCCGCTGGCGAGGAGAACCCTCGGTCAATTGTCCTTCATTGAGCGTGAGCCACTCGTGCTCGCCTGTTAGCGAATCGCGATACCCCCACTGGGTAAGTTGCGAAAAACACCGAACGCTCTTGGCTGAAGCTAAGGTCCGTTCGCCGAGTTCATGCACAACCGGATAGAGAATCCCCTCATTAGGCTCCCAAAAACGCCAACCCTGCTCAGGCTCGATAGGTTTGGTAAGAATTGTCCAGGCTTTACTGTCGAAGAAGGGCGGCCTTTCACCAGCCGGACAAAAACTTTGCAAAGACGATTCAGCTTGTGCAGCGTCAAGCCAGGGCACCACCGACCAGTAGACTTCGGGGAAGTCGCGGAGTTGCGCTTCGAGCTGCCTGTAACAGTGCTGGTTCTGGGACCTTTCCTGGATTTCTTTCAGGAGCGTGCCGAGCATGGCCTGTGCTTCGTCGAGAACCCATCGGCGAAGCTGGTCTCGAATTTCGTTCCCGAGCTGCGCGGCTTCGCCCTCCGGAACGACCGCAACAAACTTGTTGGGTACGGCCGCCACGAAAAGCGGATTGTAATCCGTATTCGTGTCGTTCCAGTCGGCTGCCGTAAAAAGATCGGCCCGCACTCCTTCTTCGATCAGCCACAGATCGATCACCGGGATACCGCGTAGCTGTGGGAATAGAACGGCATCGGGTCCATAGGTCTCGGCGATGACCTTCATGGCCTGCCAGGCGAGCGTCGAAAGAAAATGCGAGCCAGCCCATAAATCGGATGTCGAACGGGATGCCGCAATAAAGTCTTGTACAGGTCCGATGGAGAGGGTGAGCAGCGATGGACGACCTCCGCCAGCCAGTGCGCCGGCTAAGGCCGAGGTGAGATCGAGATGTTGCCAAATGGTATGGTCCGGCGTTCGGGTGTCGGCGGGAAGGAGATTCCACAAAGGACCGATGCCTTCGAGTTCTTTTCCCAATTCTGGACCGAATCGCCAAAAGGCCAGCGCGGTAAGGCGATGGTCGGGCGAGCCATCCGGTTTGTGATGAATCAATCGCCTGAAGTAATCATGGCTGACTGCCTTGATGTGCTCGGCTAGAATTTGCTGCCCGATGTTTGGGATTTCATAGCGCTCGCCCGAAAGCGGGTGAATCAGCTCTCCTTCGTCGGCAAAGCGCACCTGCGCCCAGGGGACAAAACGATCATTGGTGTCTTTGGGAAATTGCGCTCGGTCGGCTGCCGCTGCCCAATGGTCGGCCTTCCCGACGATATGCTCCATGTCACTGGGTAGCCTCAGTTTTTCGACCTGCGAGCCGTCCCTCCGCGTCACGAATCGGGTTTCGAATCTGAGCGCTTTTCCGATTTCCACGATACTGCCGCCCTCATGTCCGGCCGGATCACGGAGCAGGACCAGCGCCTTTTCGGCTGGATCGTGAATCCGCGCGGCGAGTTTAGTTTGCCAGAGTGTTTCGTGGTTCATGGGCTACTCCGGGATACGCTCGAGGGTCACTTTATCCAATTCGGCTTTAAGCTTGTGACGCCGATCCTGATCTTTAATTCTGCTGTACGTCCGATTGTTGCTGGGCTTGCACAATTCATCGAGCAATGTGTGCACCGTTCGCCAGACAGCTTCAATCGCCGAGGGATCAGGGCTGAACTCTGGCGGGGGCAGGCAAGGCATGTGAAAGATGACGCCGCGGAGCTTCTTAGGATCAGCCATGTCAGAGCGAATTTTGAAACGCAGGGTATTGGGAAGACGCGCATTGTTGCCCCAAGATCTCACGGAATGGTTGGTGACCGGATAGCTCAACCAGTGACGCGATTCAGGCTGCAGCGTATTGTTACCGCTCGTGAATATGAACTGCGTTCGCAGCCCGATCTTGATGATGGCAAGGTCGCGCATGAGCGTTGTCCAGTCATCATAAGCCTTCGCGGTCTGCCAGATAAGCGGCCCTTTGTCGTCTTGGCCGATGGCATGGGGCCAGTCGAGGTTCAACGCATCTTTCCACCCACGCACAGGTATAGCGCCTCTTAGAGCCGAGGTGCCATTGATGGGTATCAACGTGAAGGAACCCCAACCGTTGCGGCTTCGGCCGCCCACGGTCCCGTAACGGTCCATGAGCCAGAGGGCGCGTTCGATACGTTGTCTATGGTTGTTGTCGTCGAGCATCTGTTGAATGTCGCTGCTCGGATGCTGCGTGGGCCAAACAACGGATAACTTGGCCTCATCGCCGACCTGAATCGCAGCATTGGATCTGAGTGTCGTTGTGCGCCTCTGGTTGTCGTAGGTCAACGGGCCATATCCGAGGTACAAGCTGCTTCCGACCGGCACAGGTTCCCCTCGGCGGTTCGAGACTTCGGGATGTCGCACGGGGGAATCAGCAGGCCATTGTGCTTTTGTCAAGTTGCCCTCCATCCATCGATCCAAGCGCAGCCGCAGGAGGCTTTTGCAATGGGCGGTCACCTCTCGATGGTTTTCCCGTCGCGTCAGCCATGTATTGCCGAAGAGCTGGCCTTCCTCTCGGCGCATCGCTTCCATATCTACGCTGAAGCGGTGATCGGCGGCATATGCCACGCGCCACCACTGTCGGAGCAGCGCCTTGAAGGGCGGCGTGCGCCACCGGCCGTTCTGCTCGGCATCGCCGAGGAATCCCGGAGTGAGCAATCGGATTGTATAGTGACAGAGGCTGATCATGAGGGTACCTGCCCTTATCGAGTCTGCATGGAACGGGATAGGGATGATCGTCTCACACGATCGGGGGCGAAGCCGGTATGACATCCAGTTCGCAGCGTTCGTCGAGCGAGAGCATTGCCGATTGTGTAGGGTCTTATGTAAAGCGTTTGAACGAAAAACTCAAGCGGAGAAATGTTGCCGAAACGTTTCCGGCGTAGGACATCGGGAGGGACACGGTGCTCAGGGAAAGCAAGACTCTCCGAGAAGCACACCCTCTGATCGGATGAGGTCGATGTGATCAGGAAACGCGCGTGCGTGTTTTGGACTTGGCGATCAATCGTTGGAATTTGGTGAGGAATGACCGGTCGCCGCGGAATGGATGAACATACCGGGTTTCGAACAGTGGCGTGGGTGTGAGGGTGTGCAAATGATCGGGGTTCCACGTGATATCCAGTCGATCGATCATCGGCACGGCTGTGGGAGAGCCATTCAGGCCGAAGGGTTGCTCGCGATAGCCGCGTGAATAGATGAGCACTTCGTCGTCGAAGATGGCGGCATTGATCTCTTGGGTTACGCCTTGCGCACGATAGGCCGCGATGAGCCGTTGAAAGGTGAGGGTGTCGGCGAGTTCTTCTCGGAAGGCGAAGAAGACGGTCACGCCGGCGCGACGCTGATCGTTGAGGACTTGGAGGCAGTCGGCTAGATCGGCCTGGCTTGCCAGTTGGGCGTGATCGAAGATAAAGACCCGGCGAATGGTCACCCCGCGTTTGACGGCGTCTTGGTTGGCTAGCAAATAATTGGGAAACAAGGAGCCGTCGCGCTTCCAAACCTGCCAACGCTCCATCATCGAATCGATCGATCGTTCTACCGTTTTCATGAGATGCGTCGCTTCGCTGTGCGCGATGGTGCCGTGATACGACAGCATCTGTGATTCCAGTTGCCGGAGTTCCTGGCCGATGGCTTCGACTTTATGCGGAAGGTATCGGGGGCGTTCGGGTACGTTCATGACGAGATCCACCGCCGAAAGAGCGACGGCCCAATGATTTTTGGCATCCGGCGTGGCACGATCTTTCTGTGCGACGATCAACAACTCGATGGGGTTTTTCCCTAACAGATTGGCCATGCGAATGCACACGCTGGGATTGGGTGTCTTTTTGCCTCGGCGAAACCAGTTGGCTTCGGGCTGGCTGACTTTGAGTTTTTTGGCCAAAGCATAATCGTTGGTGATGCCGTACTGTTGTTTGATGCGCTCGATATACTTCGGTATTTCCACGTCCTGCTCCATGGTGCCACTATGATTCTTGCACGAAATAGCGACGGCGTTCTGTCTCTGCATCCACGCTCACCGTCTTCTGTCATGTTTTCGCAAGAGGATCCTTGCGATTTTAGCCTTAACAAACGCGGTGGTCGTTAATCAAGTCATGCGGCTGTTGAATGAGCGACGAGCGGGTGCCCACGGATGATCGCCAGACTCGGCAACGGTTACCGTTGTAATGGTTTCGGTCGCGAACGGACCGTACGGGTATCTGGCCGAGGTACGTACGTTCGTTTACCTGCACCGCACGCCGTTCTTTGGTATCATGCCGGTTCTATTGTAGCATGGCTTATCGCATCAGGAGAGGAGATGATTCCGATGGTGGACCGCTCGCTTCTTCGCCGACCATGGCTTATCGATGTCGCCAATCGCATGGGTGCATGGCTGGAATCCGCCGGGATGTCGTTCGTCACCTTCGATGAAGAAGATCTGTGTCGCCGAGCCTGTGCCGAGACCGGATTAGAAGATTTCGGCGAGGAATCGTTTCGCGAGCCGCTACGGGTCCTGCTGGAAGCCTATCGGACGGAAGCCCGATTGACGCTGATTGGTAAGCTCGCCGCGTGGCACGATACCCTCCGCTTGCTCACTAATCGGCTCCGCCTGTTCGATGACCGGAAACGCTTTCCAGCGATCGGGGCGGAAACGGTTCGTGCTCCGGTGTTCATCGTCGGGCTGCCTCGAACAGGATCGACCCTTCTGCACAATTTGTTCGCGCAGGACCCGGTCAATCGCGTGCCGCGGACATGGGAGGTAATGTTGCCTTCGCCGCCTCCCGATGCGTCGAGGCGCGGAGAGGATCCGCGTGTGGAGCAGACCCGGGTCTTGCTGCGTCGGTTTGAATTCCTCGCTCCGACATTCAAGGTGATCCATCCCATGCAAGCGGACTGGCCGACGGAATGCGTGGGCATTCTGAGCCATACTTTTGTGAGTTCGCAATTTCAAAGTACGTATCATATTCCCTCGTATCAACGCTGGTTGACCACCGGGGATCTCCGGGGAGCCTACGAATTCCATCGATGGTTTCTGCAGCACCTGCAATGGCGATCCCCGGGTGAGCGGTGGGTGCTCAAGGCCCCTTCGCATTTGTTTGCATTGGACGCCGTCTTGGCGGTGTATCCTGACGCGCGGTTCATTCATACCCATCGCGACCCGCGCACTGTGATCGGGTCGACGGCGAGTTTGGATACGGTGTTGCGCTATGCGTTCAGTAACACGGTCGATCCTCATCGAATTGGAAGGGAAGCGTTGGATCAATGGGGGGTGATCATCGATCGTGTCCTTGCGCTTCGCGAGGAGCTCGTCTGGGAGCATCGGTTTGTCGATCTCCGCTATGACGAGTTGGTTCGCACTCCGATCGCTGCGATGGAGACCTTATACGCGCGATTGGGGTGGGCGTTGAGCTCAATGGCCCGACAGTCGATGGAACGGTATCTCTCGGCGTATCCCAAAGATCGACATGGGACGCATCGGTATACCTTGGCGCAATTCGGCTTGAAGGAGTCGGAAGTCCAGGCTCGGTTTCGGCGTTATTGTCAGCGATTCGGTTTGGAGACAGCGGCATGACGAGAGGCCTCGGCGCTTCCGCCTTGATCGGGCTGCTTCTGATCGTGGTCCTGGTCTGGTTTCAAGATCTGGGGTCGGTGATGCAGGCGATCGTGGCAGCGCGGTGGGGGATTCCCATTGTGGTGCTGTTGCAACTGGTGGCGGTGTGGTTTGCGGGCATGGCCTGGTGCGTATTGGTCAACGGACGAGGACGCGACAGGGTAGGGGTGTTCGTCCTGGCCCGTTGGATTCGCGAAGGCGTCAACGATCTCCTGCCGGTCGCGCAGATCGGCGGTCATGTGGTGGGGGCACGCATCCTGACCTTCTTCGGAGTGGACGTCGGGCAGGCAGGAGGCAGTGTCGTCGTCGATGTGACGCTCCGGCTCATCGCGCAATTAGCGTTTACTGCCGTGGGACTCTCGCTCTTGATCGGAATGGGAGTTGCTGACGACACCATTCGATGGATTGCCAGCGGAATAGTGTTGAGCGCGCTGGGCATAGCCGGATTCATGTTCGCCCAACGTTGGGGGCTTTTTCGGCTGCTCGAGCGTGGGTGGGCGATGATGGCCGAGCGATGGCCTGCGTTGTGGCGGGGCGCCGTGCCTGATGTGCATGCCTCGATCGAGACCCTCTATGGCCGTTCATCGCGGCTGATCGCGGGCGCGATTCTTCATAGTGTCGCGCTCGTGGTGAGCGCCTGCGAGGTCTGGGTGCTGTTGACCGCGATGCAGGTGCCGATTTTGTTTCATCAAGCCCTTTTGATCGAAAGCCTAGCCTTGGCCATCAAAAATTTAGGATTCTCCATTCCCGGTGCGCTGGGCGTTCAAGAAAGCGGCTATATGCTCGTTGGGGCCGTCGTCGGTATTGCTCCGCCGCTCGTCCTGGCCGTGTCGTTGATCAAGCGCCTCCGCGATGTCATGTTGGGCATACCCGCGCTCGCGGTGTGGATGGCGATAGAAGGCGGGTACCTCTGGGGGCGGGCGAAAGAAAAAGAACCGGCTTGAACGCTGGCGGGGACTCGGAAGCTGGATCGATCTTTCATGGTCGGGGATCGAGGCGGTACCGGGCTGCTCACAGGACCTAGACCTTCGACCGTCGATCTTGAGATTGTTCGAGTTGCTCGTTGCACGTGGCCGCGTCACGCATAAGCACCGCTTATTTGATCCTTCGACTTGGGAAACGAGCGGGAATCCCGTACAATGCTCACGAGATATCAGCCAGTGGATGGGGGTTAGAGAAACGTATCGAAAGGGAAGCAGTATGCGCGGTTTCGTTGTGATGGTGGTTTTGAATCTCGTGATGTTCGTGCTCCCTGCTCAGGCACGCGAGCCGGCAGAGGTCGTGAAGGAATTTCAAACCGTGTTGTTGGAGGTGATGAAACAGGCGGAATCCTTAGGCTATGAAGGTCGGTACGAACGCCTAAAACCAGCTGTGCTGGCCAGTCATGACATCCCGTTTATCGCACGACTCACCGTTGGGAAATATTGGAAGACGTTTTCGAAGGAAGAGCAGGCCCTGTTCCTCCGCATGTTCGAGCAACTCAGCGTTGCAGCGTATGCGGGACGGTTCGACGGATACCATGGCGAGCAATTTACGGTGCTCTCTCAGAAGCCGTTGCCGCGCGACAAGGTGTTGGTCGAAACGCTCTTTACCAAGGCCAACGGGGAGCAGTTGCATTTTCATTACCTGTTGAGGGCGGTGGGTAAGGACTGGCGCATTATCAATATTACGGTCGATGGCGTCAGCGACCTGGCGGTCAAGCGGGCCGAATATACGAGTTTGGTCAAGGACCAAGGATTTTCCGCGTTGATCGACAAGATGAAGGAGCAAATTTCACGGTATGCAAACGGGCGATGATACGGTATACTCCAACCCATTGCGGCATATCTCTTCTCTTGTGGCAATGCCGGCATGACCCGTAAACAAAGGAGCGAGCGTGTGGAAGGACGAAAAGGCATGAGAGCGGCACGGTTCATGACAGTGGGCATCCTGCTCTGTCTCTGGTTCACGTTCGGGTGTGCCGGGACGCAGCCACGTGTGGAAACCTATGATCCGCTGGAAAATGTCAATCGATCGTTTCATGCCTTCAACACGAAATTCGACGAAATCGTGATGCAGCCCATCGTGGATGCCTATCTCAATCTGACCCATGAGCATTTTCGGCTCAGTGTGTCGAATTTCTTCGATAATCTCACGTATCCCAACGTCATCGTCAACACGTTTCTTCAAGGAAAGTTCGTGCAAGGGGCTTCGGATACCGGTCGCTTTCTGCTCAACAGCACGTTGGGGGTAGCCGGCATTTTCGATGCGGCCACCGTGTTCGGGCTCGAAGAACACGACGAGGATTTAGGTCAAACGCTGGCCGTCTGGGGAATCAGCGAAGGTCCCTATTTGACTCTGCCCTTCTTTGGACCGAGCACTGTGCGGGATCTTCCCGACTTGGGCGGGAGCATCTTGACGAACGTGTTCACGTATGTGGGAACGCCGGTGCTCGTTGCCGGTGTGACGGCGACGGCCCCGCTCGCCCTGTTGGGGATCATCGATAAACGAGCACGAGCGGACCGGGCGATTCGGGCCAGGGATCAATTAGCCTTGGATTCGTACGTGTTTACCAGAGAAGCCTATCGTCAGCGTCGAACGTTTTTGATTTATGATGGGAATCCACCCGTTGAATTTTACGTGGAAACCGACACCATCGATGAAGGGATCCTCGAGCTCGAAGAAGAGCTCGCTGAGGAGGACCAAGCTCCTAGGGGTGATGCGCCGCTGTCAGATCAAGACGAATCGGTGGAAATCTTACCGGTCGGTGGGGATCAACCGCTCAGAGCCGTCCCGAGTCTCAACGGTCACGGAACGGACCGTTCCCCAACTTCCGTCGTTCCCAAGATAGGGCACGATATTTATACCCAACCGCCCTCCGCCACGTCCTCTCCTCAATAAATCATTCGCTTTCCTCTGTTGTTCAGGATCAGCCCTTCCGTCGCGCTGCCGTCCGTGATGCGCAAGCGCAATGAAACGTATCGAACAGGCGAAGGGCTTCAGCGGAGTTGTCAGGACTCTGAGTGCGCCATGACGCGGCGGGTTTCTCGAGCCTCCAATTCCGCCAAGATGGCTGGGAGGGCGATCAAGGTGCAGAACAAGGCGGAACACAGCGCGATCGTGAGGAGAATGCCGATGCTGGCCGTCCCTCGATGTCCGGAAAAAGCCAAGGTGCCAAACGAGGCTATGGTCGTCAGTGCGCTAAACATTACGGCACGGGGTGTGCTGCTATGAAAGAGTTGATCGAAGTCCAGTCCGCTCCGCTTTCGCATGACAAGATAGATTCCGAACGCGATCCCCAGCCCGAACAATAAAGGGATAGCGATGATGTTGGCGAGATTGAGAGGCACACCAATCCAGACCGTGCTGGCCAATGTGAGCACGATGGCCATCATGAGGGGAAGAAAGACCAAGATGGTATCGCGAAGGCGACCCAAGGCAAGGAACACGATCGCAAAGGCGCCCACCAATGTCGTCGCCGTGGCTTGCCGACATGCCTGGACCACGATGTCGCCTCCTTCCAGGAGCAGGACGGGCGTATCGGTTACGCGAGGCGCGACACGCCTGACGCTCTGGACGAACCGGCGCAACGCTTCGTTGTCGGATAAATCCTCTTTGGGGAACACTTCGACGCGCACACGGCCGTCGGCCGCTAAGTAGCGAGTG
>RFGF01000036.1 GCA_003695915.1 Nitrospirota bacterium | reverse complement strand
GTGGCGAGGTCCTTGAGCATCTCCCGCAGCCCTGCTCGTTCACACCAGTGCTGAAAGCGATGATGGACCGTCTTGTCGTTGGGATAGCACTGGGGCAGCAGCATGGGCCACTGGACCCCGTATTCAGAATCCACAAAACCGCTTCCAGCGCCGCCCGCGTGGGAATAGGCGTGCGGCCCGGCCGTCCCTCGGGGAGGTGTTCCTCGGGGAAATGGGCCCGAATCCGCTCCCATTGTTCGCAAGCGCAACATGGGCGTATCTATGGCTAAGTGCAGACATGCTGTCAACAATTATGAGATAGGTTCTAAACTCGCAGAAAATTCCCACATTGAACACGGCCTGAATTTCGGGGGTACTGTCACCGGTGCTATCGTGCCCGATGGAAGTGTCGTGGAATGAGCAAGACGAAGGCGCGAGATGCTGAACGTACTAAAACTTGACCACGACGGTGAATGTTCCGGCATAGGTGCGAGTTTTGTACGTGCCGTTAATTCCGAGGGGAGCCGGTGCGTTGGTGACCGTGCGATTGTCCCAGAGAATGGCATTAAATGACAGGTCTAATTCTATGGCTTTGCGAATAAGCATCCCTGCTCCATTTTGCCCGCACTGAATCAAACCCAAAAACAATCCTTGCCCTGTGCACAAAAATCCAACACCAATGCCCAACGTGTGATTGTTGGAGTCGGGGAAAGCCGGATTGAAGTTGGCGTCCGGCACCGGGGTGTGCGATCTGGCATAACCAGCACGAGCCGAGACTTCCCAGTCAGGGAGACGGGTCACCGTTAGCCAACGGTATTCTGTTCCGAAAGCTACGGTGAGAGCGTTATGCCAGCTTTGAGGATTTGGAATAATCACTCCATTGGATAAGGTTACATCAAAGTTGCGTATCGTCTGCCATCGCACCCAATGAAGGTCGCTCTCGACTTTCCATTCCCGTTCTGAATTTCGAATGGGCCACCAAGCCAGACCCCATTCAAACGTTTCAGGGAATTTAATCGAAGAATTGGTCGTGGCGACGAGAGCACCATCGGCCCGCAACTCGCCATCCAGCGGCAACACAACTTGGCTTCGCCAAATGAAGCCCAGATTCACCAGAGGCTTGCCACCGGAGTTGCGAAGCGGTGTCAGCAAAACACTGACATTGAGACCAGCGGTCGTTCCTTTGCCATTTAACTCCAATCGTTGACCTGGCATGGTGCCGGGAATGTTACCTAAGGCAATGGATTGTGTTTCCGATTGCCCTTCACCAAGAAAGCTTGCAAACGTGTAAATGTCCGCTCCGAGGCCGAGAGACAAATAGTCGTCCACCTTGTAGGCAAACGTTGGTTTGATGGCAATCACCGGAAGCTGCGCACGAACGAGGGCTCCTGAAAATGGTCCGTTAGCAGGATACTCGTTGGCAAAGCCAAACAAGGATTCCAACCCGAGGCCGATCGCAAGATTTCGAAGAAACCCAATGTCGAACTGATTCAGGTTGAAGGTAAAGAAAACTTGTCCTGGTGGCGGGAGTCCCACAGGTCCACCAACGTCGTTTTCCACTGTGACACCGGTTGGACTGGTAAATGTGGTATTCGGACTAACAAATTGGATACCCACTGAGTGTTGGAAACCGGGTAGTTGGGTCATGCCGGCTGGATTGTAATGAACCGCAGAGGGATTATCTGCCTGTGCGGTGAAGGCTAGGCTTTGGGCTGCGGCATTCGCATCTTGAAAGGGCGCCCGAAAGCCATCGGCATAGGCGGCGCTGGCAATCAATGTCATCGTCAAACACATCAGAGTCAAAAACATCCGCTGTGTGGTTCGCTGGAAAAGCATCGAAAATTCCCCGAATAGCCCTCTTCATTTGCTCTTCCTTAGGCCAAAGCACCGCTCCGACGATTCCATGCGAGTCTGGTGAGTGTAAGAGGCAGGAATTTTTGTAGTCAAACAAACGATACAAAAATACAGGCACTGCTATTCAACAAATCGATTGTTAACAAAGAATTCGTTTTTTGAAGTTACATCTACCAGTTTTTTAGTAACATATCAGAAAGCAATAAAAAAGTTTACGATGTGGGATTTAATAAAGCGAACATGTCAAAAAAAATCATTTCAAAATAGTAGATTTTATCTAAAAAATTACATATTGTAATCGTCATGCAAAAATGTTGTATTAGATCTGCCAGAAAGCCCCTTGCCTTGCATGGGAATGAATGGCAGCCCGGAGCAAAGCGGAGGCAAAAAGTTGTGTGGTTTTTGAGAAGCTCCGCCCTTTGGGCGCGGGGAGCTTCACTTATCGAACATTAAAGAGAAGCTAGATCTACCTGTCTCACGAGGGATAAATGCGCGAGGATGTTCATCTCGTGAAACGCTCTACTCCCCAACTTGCCAAACTGACACCACCTCAATTGCCTCCAGTGGTGGACCGGCCTCGACTGTTCAAAGAACTCGATCAGCTCAAGAAACACCATCGTATCGTTTGGATTCAGGGCCCGCCCGGAGCCGGGAAAACTACACTCGTGGCCACTTATCTCCGAGCCCGCAAGCTCAAACCGCTTTGGTACCAACTCGATGCAGGCGATGCGGACCCTGGGACGTGGTTTCACTATCTCTCTTTGGGGATGAAGCGGGTCGCGCCCCGGTTTAAAAAACCTCTTCCCACCGTGCGGCCTGAATATCTCGCTGGGCTGCCTATTTTTACTCGTCGGGTCTTTGAGCAGCTCTATAGTCGACTAAAAACTCCAGGACTGGTTGTCTTTGATAATTACCAAGAAGTGCCAGATGAGACACCCTTTCATGAGTTGATGCGTGAGGCGTTGACGATTATTCCCTTGGACACGACGGTGATCGTGGCCAGTCGACAACCGGTTCCCACAGCTTTGGCCCGACTCCAAGCTGATCAAGTGTTGGCAGAGTTGGACGCCACGCATCTCGAGTTGACTCTGGATGAGATCAAAGCGCTTGTTGACCTGTGGAGCCTTTCCAAGAAAGCCGTGGTTTCGACACAGGACGTCGTGTCGCGGCTTCAAGCGCGGACGGATGGATGGGTGGCTGGCGTAGTCTTGCTCCTCAATCAATCGGAAACCAATGTGCGGCAACTCTTCGAGGCGCAAGAGGCGAGTTCGCCCGTGATCTTTGATTATTTGGCGCGCGAAGTGCTGGCCACGCAAAGCAAGGACGCTATTGACGTGTTGCTGCGAACAGCGTTTTTACCATCGACCACGGTGTCGATGGCGCTCGAACTCACGGACCAACCCGGAGCCGGACGCACCTTAGGGCGGATGGCCCGCGCGCGGTATTTCACCGAACGTCGACCTGGGACGGAGCCCATGTTCCAATTCCATCCGCTCTTTCGGGAATTTTTAATCAAGCAAGCGAAGGAGACGTGGAGTCCAAGCCAGGTGAAAGAGATTCAGCGGCAGGCCGGCCATCTGTTAGAGCAAGCCGATCGGGTGGATGAAGCCTTTGGGCTCTATCAAGATGCCGGACAAGTTGCAGAGATGGAACGACTGTTGCTCTCTCATGCGCCGCAATTTCTTCAAGAAGGGCGAGTGTCCACAGTGGAGAAATGGCTGCAACACGTACCAGCCGACCGTCGAGAGGCGAATCCCTGGCTGCGATACTGGGCAGCCAATTGTCAATTTTTACGCAATCCGAATAACAGTATCCCGTTATTCGAAAACCTGTTTGCGGAATTTACGACCACCGAGGATGAAGTTGGCAAATTATTGGCCTGGTGTGGGGTCATGGAATCCATTATCTATTCGGAAGGGGATTTTTCAAAGTTGTCGCCGTGGATAGACCGCTTCGAGGCGATCGTTCCACCGGGATTTAATTTTCCATCCGAGGAAATGGAGGCGCGCATTACGCAGACCATGTTCCTGGGTATGACCTATAGTCGGATTTCAGATCCAACGATTTTCGAATGGGAAGAACGCCTTCAAGCTTTACTGCCCCATCTTGGAGACCCTTCTCTACGAGTTTTAGCTGGGTGGAGTTTATATAGTTTCTGGAGTTGGTTGGGTTACGCTGAAAAGAGGAAATCCGTATTCCGCATGGCAGAATCATGGGTGAATTCAACCGAGGTCGCACCGCTCGCAAAAGCTTGGTTTGCGAATGCCAAAGCCCTTGAAGGTAATTTGACGGGAAATGGACCTCAATGCATGGCGGCATACGAAGAAGGAAGAGCGATGATCAAAAGCTATGGGATCCAAATTCTGCCCATGCATTTGCAGGCTCAAGGAATTTCAGGAGCGATTTTCAGCAGGGATTACGAGAGAGCCGCCCGTCTGGTAGAAGAAATCCGGCCCGAAGCTGAGAACGCAACGGGGTTGCGGAGAGCAGGTTATCTCTATGTTGCCTCGTATGTGGCTTTTCTTCAGGGCGATCTTGATAAAGCCTACCAATATGCGGGCAAACATATCGAAACAAATCTCACCAAAGACTGTGCATTTCTCGATGGGTTGCTCGGCTTTCATATGGGAGAAATCTTTATTGCATGTGGCGATCTGAAGAAAGGAGAGAATCAGATTCGTCATCTCTCGGCACTGTGTCAATCGACACCCTGCCGCATATTGGATTTCTTTAGGAATTGTTTACAAGCCCAATGGATGTTAGCCCGCCGGAATGATTCCGAGGCTATCAAGGCGATCAGTGATTGGTTACGTATTGGCCGAGAACAGGATCTGATCACCGCACCATTCTGGCATCCCAGGATTATGGCGAGGTTGTGTGCCAAAGCGTTAGAGGTGGGCGTGGAAGTGGACAGAGCACGGGAAGTGATTCGGAAGTTGCAACTGACACCCGAAGAGCCGGTTCTTACGTCGGAAAAGTGGCCTTGGCCGGTGAAGATATACACCTTAGGGCGGTTTGACCTTGAGGTGGATCACGTACCAGTGGAGTTTTCGAGAAAAGTCCCGAAAGGGCCGTTGAATTTATTAAAAGCCCTCATCGCTTTTGGCGGGACCAACGTGTCCCAGCACAAATTGATTGATACGCTCTGGCCGGATTCGGATGGCGATGCGGCTTATCGGTCCCTGGTTACGACCATTTCGCGTTTACGAAAGTTGTTGAGGCATGAGGAAGCGATAGTGTCGAAAGGAGGCGCCCTAAGCCTCAATCATGAAATCTGCTGGGTGGATAGCCTTAGTGTGCATTGCCTGATCAAGGCTGTGGATCAAGAATCAACGAACGGGGAATTTAACACGGCACTCAATTTAGGCGAGCGAGCTGCTGCTCTCTTCCAGGGAAGTTTTTTGCCACATGATGATGAGTCTTGGACTTTGACTGCCCGTCTCGAACTGCAAAAAAAGCATGCTCACCTCATGAATCGTTTGCGCGATGCATACGAACAAACCAATCAATCGAAAAGGGGTCCCCTCCGCACGTGAGGATCGATGGGTTTCCCGCCTGTCAGGCAGTCTCAGCTGCCGGTGGTTCGCATTGCACTAAGGATGGATAGCATCCATGGAAAGATTTGCTAGTGGCTCCGGGGTCAGTGAACGTTCGTTGAACTCTCCAATCGGGCGACCTGGAAAAACGATCACATCACTCTAGAAGCCAGCTATCATCGTCCTTGAGGCTTCGATCGACCCATGCGTCATCCTCGCTCAACCACCGATCGAGAAGCTGGCAAGGTGGTTCAGAAGATGCCCAGATCTTCCTATGTGCGATCCCATAGGCATCATTGCTAAAGGAGGGCGGTCGAATCCTGCAAGGGGGAAGGACTCATGGCCCGTCACTATGCTCCGCGTGCCGATTCCGGGATAACTTATGAACGATCTGTACCTGGGGCTCACACTGTTCGTCTTGACATATGCCGGGTTGGCGCTGGGCGGCCTGCCCGGATTGGCCTTGGATAGGACGGGTGTGGTGTTCCTGGGCGCCGTCGGATTTCTGCTCACCGGCATTCTAGACATGCAGGAGCGACGGCGGCCATCGATTATCAGATTGTCATCCTTCTCTTCGGCTTTATGCTGCTTTCGGTCCAGTTCAGGCTCGGTGGGTTTTACAGCTGGGTGGTCCTGCGTTTGGCACAGAATGAGTCGCATCCGTTGCACTTTGCGGCGGGGTTGATCGGGTTGGCAGCAGGGTTGTCCGCGCTGCTTTCGAACGACGTGGTATGTTTGGCCATGGCCCCGATCATTGCCGAACTTCGTCAGCAGCGACATTGGGATCCCAAGCCTATGTTGCTCGCGCTGGCCGCTGCCAGCAATATTGGCTCCGCTTCGACCATTATCGGCACCCCCCCCAAAATATGTATCTCGGGCAATCGGCGAGCCTTGATTTTGCCTGGTTTCTCGCCTGGTGTGCGCCTCCCGCGTTGTTGAGTCTGATGCTCCTCTACGCCTGGGCTCGTTGGGTATCCTTCCGGGACGTGCAAGCCGAAACTGCACCGGTATACGGCGACTTCCCCCATGTTCCTGTGAAAATTCATTCGGCCGTCGCGTTCGATCACTATCACGCTGGAAAAGCTTTGGTGTTGACGGGCCTCGTCGCTTAGTGATTCTTGGGATGGCTGCGTTATTGTTGACCAGCTGACGATTGCCCTCGCAGGCATTCTGGACGCTGATCGATTGGCCGCTCCTGCTCCTCTCTATCGGGCTGTTTATGGTGTTGGCCGGATTTCAAAAAATCGGCGGCCATCGGTTGGTGATCGATGTGCTGACGGACTCTGGATGGTCGCTTTACCATCCGTTCGTTTTTGGAATTGTCAGCGTCGGATTGAGTTTGTTGGTGAGCAATGTGCCTGCGGTCATGCTGCTCCAGTCCTTGTTCTCTTCCCCGGAGACCCCATTGGTCTTTTTGCTGGCTCTGACCAGCACGTTCGCAGGAAATCAGCTGCTCCCCGGCTCCATTGCCAATCTCATTGTCGCGACACAGGCCGCACGATATGGCTTCGCCTCACGTTCCTGGATCACTTGCGCTGGACGGCCCCCGTGGCGATCGGCAGCTTGCTTATAGCTGGGTTCTGGTGGTGGCTTGTGGCTGATCGATTTCCTCTGCGATAAGCAGCGGCAAAAGGATGAGGATCCAGAAACGTAGATCGACGAGGTCCGAAAAACCAGTGTGCGATGAGTCTATGTAGTCGAGTGAATGAAGCGTTTCTGATCGGCAGGTTTCTATGACGAATTTGTGCGTGCGTGCCAAAAGCTGGGTTCTGCTGTGTCTGGCTGTCCTGTCTATAGGAATTTCGAGTGCCGCTATGCCGTCGGATTTGATGCGGGTGGGATGGGTTGAAAAGGTTCAACTGGAACCCGAACGGCTGATTCTTCATGCCAAAATCGATACCGGAGCCGATCATTCGTCCTTGGATGTCGAAGAATCGGTCGTCTTTTTGCGAGAGGGCAAGAAGTGGGTCCGATTCGTGGTGGAGAATCGGAATGGGCGCTCGATCACCCTTGAGCGGAAGGTGTATCGGTTTGTGCGGATCAAACGCAAGGGAACGGTGGCACAGCGCCGTCCTGTTGTACTCTTGAATCTTTGCCTCGGGTCTCTCTATCGCCCCAACGTGCAGATCAACCTCACTGATCGTTCGGGCTTTGAGTTCAATATGCTGATCGGCCGAAGCTTTCTTGCCGGCTATGCCGTGGTAGATCCCTCGGAAACATACTTGCACGAGCCGCATTGTCATGTGGAGCCTGAGAAATGAGCATGCGCCATGTCCAGCTCCTCGCGCTGGGCTTGAGCCTGTGCGGCCTCGGTCTCTTCGGTTATAAAGCCTTCATTCTTGGCTTTCCGTTAACACCACATGTCCAGACCGAGCTTTGGACCGTCGAAGTCCATCTCAAATTTGTTGCCAAGCGCGGCCGGTCAAAGTCGTCATGTTTTTGCCTAAAAGCTCACGACGACATGTCATACTCGACGAAAATTTTGTCAGCTATGGGTATGGGCTCTTGACCTCGGAAGCCAATGGCAATCGTGTGGCCACGTGGTCCAAGCGGAAAGCGCAGGGTCGTCAGGATTTGTATTACCGGGTGCTCGTGCGTCAGGTGGAGGGACCCCAGCCGGCAGCGTCTATGGCCTCCAAGACCGAATTGTCTCGCAAGGCACCAGCCGATCTGCCTGTCCTCTCGCTGACCGAGGCCCAGGAGGCAGCGGCCCAAGCGTTGTTGGTAGATATTCGTGAAAAATCGGCCGATGCGGAAACGTTCGTTGCCGAATTGCTCAGACGGCTTAGGCGCCCTGCGGACGATCCTCACGTGCGGACGCTCGTTCCGCCCACTGCTCCACTGTCACTCAAACTGCAGATCGCTGCGTATATCCTCATCCGCAACGGCATGCCGACCAAAATCATCAATGGGATACCGTTACTTCCGTTTCCCAGTCAGGTCATGCCGGTGCATTGGCTCATGGTGTATGAACAAGGGGGTGGAGAGCCTATGATCCGGACACCGGAGCGCCGTTTGTGCCCATGCACTATCTAGCATGGTGGCGCGGGACGCAGCCGTTGGTCGACATCGAGGGCGGCGAAAAACTCGATGTGCGGATTTCGGTCTCGCCGAACCAAGAGGAGGCTATTCGGTCAACGATCCTGAGCAGCCAAGTCGGCGGGACTTCGCTCTTGGAATTTTCGCTCTTTGCGCTCCCCTTGGATACGCAGGCGGTATATCGGATTATCTTGATGGTCCCGTTGGGTGCACTCCTGCTTGTCATTTTGCGAAATGTGGTCGGGGTCACGACCTTTGGTACGTTTATGCCCATTTTGATTGCACTGGCGTTTCGGGAAACGCAATTGACATGGGGGCTGATCCTCTTTTCCGCGGTGGTGGCGGTGGGACTTCTCGTTCGTTTTTACTTGGAACATCTCAGATTATTACTGGTCCCTCGTTTGGCGGCCGTGTTGGTGACCGTCATTCTGATTATGTTGGCGATCAGCATCGTGACGCATAAGTTGGGCCTGGAGCGCGGCCTGTCCGTGGCGTTGTTTCCAATGGTCATTTTGACGATGACGATTGAACGAATGTGCATTGTATGGGAAGAACGCGGTCCACGCGTTGCCCTTCAACAAGGACTGGGCAGTCTGCTCATGGCGGCACTGGCCTATGTCGTTATGACGGTCCCCTATCTGGATCATCTGCTGTTTGTGTTTCCCGAACTCCTACTCGTCATCCTGGCGATGATGTTGCTGTTGGGTCGCTATTCCGGATTCCGTCTGCTCGAATTGATCCGATTTCGCGCCCTGGCGCGAGAAACCTAAATCCTGAAATGGAGACCTTTCCATGTGGCTGGCGCTCGCTCACGCACTCAACGCCCGCGGCGTGCTCGGCATCAACCGCCGCAATGCGGAGTTCACGCTGCGCTACAATCCGCGGCGACTGTATCCGCTCGTCGATGACAAGCTGGCCACCAAACGCCTGGCTGAGCAGGCGGGAATCGCGACCCCGGCCTTGTACGGTGTTATCGAGCATGAACATCAGATCAGAGATCTGGGCTCCATGCTCAGCTCCTACGAAGACTTCGTGATCAAACCGGCCCATGGGAGCGGCGGAGACGGAATCTTGGTGATCACAGGTCGACGGGGGCATCGCTACCGCAAAGCCAATGGGCATCTGCTGGCGCAAGACGAGGTCGATCATCATGTCTCCAACATTTTAAGCGGCTTGTACAGTCTGGGCGGTGCTCCGGACAAAGCGTTGATCGAAGCCTGTGTCCATTTCGATCCCGTCTTTGAACCGATCAGTTATCAAGGCGTGCCCGACATTCGGATCATCGTGTTTCTTGGCGTGCCGGTCATGGCCATGGTGCGATTGCCGACGCGCTTATCCGATGGGAAAGCCAATTTGCACCAGGGGGCCATCGGTGTCGGCATCGACCTCGCACAGGGAAAAACGCTCACAGGCGTTTGGAACAACGAGATTATTTATGAGCATCCGGATACGGAAGCCCCGATTGCTGGGGTGGCTCTTCCTCGCTGGGAAGAGCTGTTGCTCCTAGCTGCTCGGTGTTACGAATTGACCGGGTTAGGATATCAGGGTGTGGATTTTGTGCTCGATGCGCGCGTCGGTCCGCTCATTCTCGAACTCAATGCCCGCCCCGGACTCAACATTCAGATCGCCAATCGCAGAGGCTTGCTGGCTTGCCTGCGGCAGGTTGAGCATGAACGATGCGCCCACTGGTCCCTGAACGAGCGAGTGCAGTACGCCAAGGCCGCGTTCGGCGTCTCGACCTCGGTATGAGCTCGCGGCACGCAGCTTGTGGGGATGGGCCTCTTTCATCAGCGTTGGCTCGACCATTACGTTCCCGATCTTGGGGCAAAACGGAATCGAGAAAGAAACTTGCGAAGGATGGCCTGTTCCAGGCGCGAAGGAAATTGGGTGGGACAGGGGATGCGGAGCAGCAAATTGATGCGACCGGCGTCGGGCAATTGGATCGTGACTCGTGGTTCGACCGAAGGCGCATCGAGCCAGACCTTGCCTTCCAATTCTTTCATGTGGCGTTTGGCTTCTTCCAGATAGGCTTGACACTCCTCTTGAGCGGCTTCCAGCAACAGGCGCTCGGCCTGAATCCAGTCATCGTCGGTGGAGAGCGGGACCGTGATGATATGCAAACGATAGCGTTTGGAGTAGGTCTCGTTCGTGAGGGCGTGCTTAAGAAAAAAGCTGTTGGGAATGACCAAGGCCCGGCCTGTGTATTGGTGAGAGGTCTGCCCCGGTCCGATCTCCAGCACGGTCGTATTGAGAAGCGAATAGTCGACGACGTGCCCGCGGATGCCGGCAATTTCTGTCAGGTCGCCGATCAGGGTAGGCTTTGGTCAACATGCGAAAGCCACTGCCGATCATACAGTCGATCCATTCTTTGGTCGCAATGACCAGCGCGACCGCAATGGCGAACAGCGAGACGGCAAAGGTTTGGAGTTGCGGAGCCCAGATAAAGACCAGCCCGATCGCAAAGAGAACGAGAAGGCCATTGCGCAGGTTCACAGTCCAGCGCCGCCGCGTCTCTACTGGAAAATCCGAGCGCGTGAAGATGAGATGATAAAGGGCGATACGGAGCAGTACGATGATGCCGGCGAGGAGCGCAGTACTCATCGCCGATCGAAACAGGCTCTCATTGAGCAGGGTGTGCAGGACATCCATCATGATCGCCTTCGGACCTTCGATGTGCTCTTGTTAAGAGATCATCTTCCCACGCGATGCGTGTTCCCGAGCGAAGGTCCACTTATGGATGGCGAAGATTGTGATTCCAGGGCAGCTGCTCGGGCAGCTTATACCGTACCGTCTGTCGCTTCCCGTTTCTCACTAGGCTCATCGTCACCTGATCGCCGACTTTCAGGGTGCGAAGTATCGCGTCGAGCTGCTGTGGGGTCGTCACGGGTTTCTCGTTGATATTGGTGATGATGTCGCCTCCGAGAAAATAGGCATGCCCATCGATAATGACTTCCAAAGCGCCCCCTTACAAGCCAGCACGTTCGGCGGGTCCTCCCGCGACTACCGCTTCGACCATCAGTCCTTCTACCAGCGGGATACGGAGGAGCTCGATGAGCGCAGAAGGGACAAATTGGCCATAGAACCCGAGCCAAGGCCGAATTACACGGCCCTCTTTGAGGAGAGACGGCAAGAATGTCGTGATCACCGAGACGGGAACGGCAAAGGCAATCCCTTTGGCTTCGCTGAGAAGCCCGGTGATGAGTCCGATGACCTCTCCACAGCGATTGACCAATGGGCCCCCGGAATTTCCGGGATTCACTGCGGCATCGGTTTGGATGAGTGGGGGAGATTCGCGCGGTTCAGCTGACGAAACATACCGATCCGTCGCAGAGACGATTCCACGACTGACGGTTTGGTTGAGCCCCATCGCGCTACCCAGCGCCAGCACTTCTTCCCCGATGCTGATCCGGGTGGCTCCTGAAAGAGGAAGAGCAGGAAGCGGTCGTTTGTCCGGTACATCGATCTTGAGAACGGCGAGGTCTCAACGGGTATCGGCACCGATGAGCGAAGCTTCAAGCATTAGGCCGTCTGGCAACAAGACTTGGATATTTTCTGTCTGTACAACCAGATGGGCGCTCGTGAGAATATGCCCTCGAGGATCGACGATGATGCCAGAACCGATCTGACGGTTGACCCGCGTATCAGGCGTGTCAAAGGTCAAGGCGGTGCTGCTGATGGACACGACGGAGGGCGCAATGCGCTCGACGATCGTCGGGAAAGGAAGGTGGCATTTGTCAGCGGTTGGGTAAGTGGAGTTAGTCGCCCAAGCTTGGCCGATCCAGCCAGGGACATGAAGCCACACGATGACGATGAGACTCAAGAGTTTCAGCGACATACGATCGACGCTCCTTTATTGGTCAACGGAGTTCAGTGCTTTGCGTGTCGAGGCACCAAGGGCGCCGTCTGAGTTATGCAAGCTGAATAGAACAAATGGGAGGAATCAGAATCGTCACTCGGATTGTTTATCGTGCGGGTTTCTTAGCATGTCACTGGGATGCCGTCAAGCAGCGGCCGAATGCCAATATCCTGGCGTTGTGCGTGCAGCGCAGCGACCACACCTATTGATGGCACATCAAGCTCCAGCATGATCATGCCATTCACCTGAGGGTCGTGAGCACTCGTATGAACACCATGTGCTGCGAGGATCTCGTTTGCTTGAAACGCGGCACCTCGGTATCCGGGAGACCGGACGAAGGCATTCTCGGAGATGAGGGAGCATGCACGGCGTTCGAATGCACGTTGTGCCATGGCGATCGCGACGTTCCATGTCGTGAGGCCTGTCGAGAGGCGCCGATCGTACCCCTTGCACATCTCTAGCGCACAGCGATTCTCATACCGGGGGATGCACGAGATAGAGAGTTGAGAATCGATTATGCTACCGGTCTTTCTTTCACAGGAGGGATGTTATGCGTGATTTCATACAGCAGGTAACGACCAGCGTCGATACGCTTTTCCATTACCCGATCTTGACGATTAATCAGACCCGGGTGACGCTCGTTTCGCTTGTGGTCTTTCTGATCGTAGTGAGCCTGTTTCTCGTTGCAGCCCGTCTCGTCAGGCGCATGCTGGATCGACAACAGCTGATTCCTCTTGATTTGCCGGCACCCGATACACGCTCGCCCGTCTAGCGGAATATCTGCTGTGGTTTCTCGGAGCGCTCATTGGCTTTCAGATCGTGGGAATCGACATGAGCGGGCTGGCGGTAGTATTAGGATTTCTGTCTGTCGGTATTGGCTTTGGACTCCAACACCTCACGTCGAATTTTATTGCCGGGCTCATGCTGTTGTTTGAGCAACATATTCAAGTTGGAGATCGAGTGACGGTCGGTGACAAGGAGGGGACTATGCAAGAAATTAATATTCGATCCACGACCATTCGAACCTTAAACAATGTGGCACTGATTGTGCCGAATTCTGAATTCATTTCCACGACAGTCACCAATTGGTCGCATGGAGATCCACGTATTAGGCTGGAAATCGACGTCGGCGTGAGTTATGACTCCGATCTCGACACGGTCATCACGTGCCTCTTGGCTGCGGCCAGGGAGCATCCCAGGGTCTTGAAGGATCCTCCGCCCAAGGTCTTGCATATGGGATTTGGCGATTCTGCCTGGAATATGCGATTATGGGCGTGGGTTCCGACACCGGAAGGAAGGCGCGAGATCCAATCGGACTTGCATTGTGCCATTGTGCGGATCTTTCGCCAGCAGGGTGTGGAAATCCCCTTTCCTCAGCGGGACCTCCATGTCCGCACGCCGATTCCGATCCCCTTGCTCACTTCACGGGGTCCGTCCCTGGATTCCCCCGCGGTCCATGCGTGATGTCGGGGCTGATCGTTTGGGAGACATGGATCATAAAAACAGGTCAACCCCGACACTTCGTCAGGTGGAAGCAACAAAAAAGAGGTGGTCTGAATTAGAAGAATAAGAGGGCATGAACCATGAACACGTGTTGCCATAAGAAGAAAAAAGGGACAAGATTTCGTTTAATGATGCACCGTGCCTCTGTAGCGCTTGTTGATGTGGCGATCCGTACCTACGAGGCGAATCGACGTCGCTGTTCCGTGGCAGCAGCGGAAAAAAGAAAAGCGGTGAGCCATGGTATGCCCCGACGACAATCAAGGGGCTTCCTCGGTGATCGCGAACTCACCCTGGCAATCACTCGATGAATCGATAGGCATGGCAAGAGATCGATCTCTAGATAGGGACACTCTATGAACAGCGAAGGAGAGACATCGATCGCAACATTCCGATACATCGGGGAAAAACGGAAAAGACGTGTACGTAGTTAAGCGCTTCGTGAAGCCAGCCGATAGAGAATGACAGAATGTGCACGGAACTGCTTGAGACGCTCACTCGCTCTCTCATGGTTCCATGAGTTACAGTTACCCGAGAAGGAGGGGTTATGCCACCTGTCAGTGAATTAGAAACGTCCACTCACACATCAGTCGATTCACTCGCGTCTGAAACGCCAAAGACCTTTAAGGTCCCCACGACCCCCGTCGACGGGAAAGGCGAAGTGGTGGCTTTTATCGGCCCCGGGGTCGAGTTCAAGGGAGAAATCCGATATCAAGGCAGTGTTCAAATCGATGGACTGCTGGAAGGTGAAATCCACACCGATGGCACGCTGCTTATTGGCGAAAAAGCCGTCATCAATGCCCGAATCAGTGCAGGGTCGGTCATCAGCAAAGGCAAAATCACCGGTGATGTCGTGGCGACCGAAAAAGTGCAATTGTTGTCCACAGCGGTGATGGATGGGACGCTGAAAACCCCGAAGCTCTCCATGGAGATTGGAGTGGTGTTCAACGGCGACATTACCATGAGAACAGGCGATGCCGTTTCCGAGAAGAAGCCGGAGAACAAAATCGGTCACCATGGAAGCGCGCTTCAGGTGATGAATACCCCGAAAAAAGGCAAGGCAACAGATGGGAGCCCTGCGAGTGCAGAAACGGGAACGAGCGGATCGTCTGCCTAGACGACCAAATACAAAGACACCAAAGACGTTCCTCCTTCCTCAACGACGACCTAATCACGCGCCATCCTTCGTTCATCGTGGCCTTGACGACAGCCCTGTGCATCTCAGCGTGGACAACGCGGGATGCCGGGTGCAGATTTCGGACAAGGCCACGGGGTCTTTCTTCCCAATTAAGACACTGCGCTAACCTTGCTTGCCCCTAATTGGCGGGCTTGTGAGGATTTCTCTTTTTTCTTCAAATCATCGCCATTTCGGCATGTTGGTAAGTGTCGAAAAGATTTGCATTCGATGCTCCTGCTCCAACTTCCCGATATCATCGAGGAAATTTTGTTGTCAGGACTTTGGAGAATTCGCACCGTCGAAGTCTTTAACAGGCATCCAGGTAAAACCATCGGTCAACAGACGGCAATGGGATCAGCATATGTTCCATTCGGTGCGAAATGGCCGCGGTTAGGGCGTATTGTTCAACGTCATTGTCGAGGAGCAATCGAGGCACGGCATTTGCTCACTCGGCAGTAGTCATTGGCATCTCTGCAAGGATGAGCATGACAACAACAAGGGAGGAAAAACGTGAGCACCCCGATGAAAACATGTGAAAAATGCCAGGGCATCATGATCGTGGAACGTGCAGTTGATTTCGAAGTAGGATTGACCATTCGGTATTTTGCCTGTCTCAATTGTGGGCGACGGGTACAAGCGGAAGAAGAACCACGACCGCTGGTTCACTAGCGGCTCTGCCGAGGAAAGGAGACCACATCATGACCATCGCATCCGAGCAACGCATTCGCCCGCTGACGAACGATGAAAAAAAAGCTGCCGAAGCTGCGTTTCGAGGCGCACCCTTTCAGCCTACCTGGTCTGAATCCGCGCGGAGAATTTATCAAGGCATCGCGGCGGCCATGGCAAATCGAGGAGAGACCTCGCTCGGTCTATTCTCGGATCACCGAAGCCCGACAGCCACATTTCCGTCAGCGTTCGAGGCCAAATCCCGCGCGCGCACGAAATCGAACGCTCGCTAATCGTCTTCATTCTCAGGGGAGCAGGTCGGCCCTCCCGTGGCATGACGCCTGCTCCCTCATTGTTTGACACGCCGTCCTTTCATCCCCAGCTCCTTCCACTCTTTCGACAGCGCTGCCAGATCAGCGGTACAATGGTGTACCCAAGATCGAACATGGTCATATCCGGTCCGGAACATCGCCAATCACAAAGAGCTTCCGCATCGTCTCGCTGGGTCATGTGAGTCGGTCGGTTTCGCAGGTCACAGCCTTTGCTCAAGGAGGATTCCGATGTTGAACGCAGCCAAAAGACTAGTTGGATTGGGATGGGGAATCTGGATGTTGAGCGGCATGGGCTCCGTGCAGGCCTTTCCCGTGAGCGAGTACGCCTGGACCGATGAGCAATGGGCGCAACGCTGTCGCGATGTTCGGACGAGCTACAACCCCGATCACGGCCTCAGTACTTCCAAGCTCACCCTCACGCCGGAAGACGAGCGCTTCGAAGATTTTCTCTTTTGGGTCTGGGCCAACAAGATCATCGAGCATCAGGTCGAACAAGTCGGCGGCACGGAATGGGACGGCCCGACCAACGGCGTGATTTTTCATTGGGCGCCCGGCTCGCGATGGGAAACCCACACGGTGGTGCCCTTCGAACACGCCATCCATCACGTGGCCGATGAGCACCGATGGACGGATACCATGTTCAAAGATTTCTTCGACCGCTTTGGTGGGACACAGGGCGTGAATATCAAGGAACGTCTCTCGATGACGACACCGCCCACCTGGGGGATGTTCCTGAGGCACGTGGGCGGGCCGGAGAGTCCATATTATCGGTACGTCTTCCACCAAGAAGCACAGATCGATCTTAAGCGACGGCGCGTGGTGATGTTCGGCGGGCAGGGTGTGACGTTCGAATATACGTTCGACCGGTATCTCAAGGAGGTCAAAGAAGTGCTGACCGACTGCAAGGCCTTCGAGTTCTTCCAGCTCTACGACCTGTACGGAAAAGGCTTTGCCTCGCAAATGGGGTGGGCGGCCGGCGCGCGATCCACGCCGACCGTCGAACCGACTCCTGCCCCTCATACGCCCGGGCACCATTCGGGATCTTAGCAAGAGACCCCTTCACCAGGGATCACGCTGCACCCGGTTCCCGGATCGTCATAATAGGACGTGTCGCCGTCACTCCCGGAGTACCCGCCGGGTCCCGAATAATGATAGCCTCCATCAGGGTTGATGCGGGAGCCATCGCCGAATCGGCCCAGCGGCGGGCCGCCTTCGAGCCCCCACAAGCCGGTGCGAGGAACGAACCAGTAAGATCCACACGCCAACGGCACGCCATGGAGCTGGCTGATGGCCCATGATTGCTCGTCCGACCGCCGGCTTCCGTCGATCTCCACGCAGGATGGGGTAAAACTCCAGGCCGTCCCAGGGATGCTCACAGCGGCGAACAGGAAAATGATCACTCGACGAGACGTTCTCCACATGGGACACCTCCTCGCAAAAGAGGAGCGAATTGGTCGACGATTATGGTTAAAAGGCAATAAACCTGCCATCTTATCTAAGCCAAACCGAAGCATTTGCCAAGCTTAACGCTAGTCGTTTTTTGAAGTATTCCGCTTCCTGCACAATCGAGGCAGATACGGGAAACCTTACACCGGATGAAACACCGGATCTTTCAGAAGCATTCCGCTTCCTGCACAACCGAGGCAGATACTGCTAATGCCGTTTATCAAATACGTCTCCCTCGAAGACAACATGACTGCGATGTCCACACGCACATGACAACAAGGTGCTACTCCTCTGTGAATGCCTCTCGAAAGACGCCCTCAAAAACTGTTGCCTTCTTTTGGCCGTTCTTCTAGTCTAGTCGATACGAACTATCGCGATGGCCGGCTGCTTGAGCATCGCACAGCCAGAATCCTGATACTGCAAGCCCGCCATGGGGAACGACTCGGCAGAACAACACCAACAGGCCAGGCAACCCGAGCCACGAGACCCCACCCCCGCGAGAGCACGCCCAACCCTGTTGCCCAGCTGGGAAACGCGCTTGGGACTTGCCGTCACCGCCCACCGACCCGATGACAGCGAGTGTTGCCTCGACGATGTTGACATACGGTCGATCCTGCTCGGTTCGTCTCGGATCGTCCAGTATTGTTGAAAGGACTCTTGTATGCCAGACATTCGCGTGGCCTGGTGGAATCTGGAAAATCTCTTCGATCATGAACGCGCTGCCCGCGATCCGGGCTTGGCGCGTTTTCTCAAATCCGAACTGAAGGGCTGGACGGCGGCGGTGCGCGATCGGAAGCTGGATCAATTGGCCTCGATCATCGGGCTCATGTTCGATGAGGCTGGTCCCGATCTCTTGGGTGTGGCCGAGGCAGAGAACGAAGCCGTGCTCGAGCTGTTGGCGGCGCGCATCGCGAAGCCGGGTCGGGAGTATCGTGTGCTTGGTCACGAATCTCTCGATGCGCGGGGGATCGATGTCTCGTTCATTTACGATGCCAGTGTCCTGGCGGCATCGCATCCTGCGCATCAGGTGGTGGTGAAGCGCACAGCCACCCGCGATCTCTTTTGGGCTACGTTCACAGTGCGGGAAACCGGCGCATCGTTTGTGGCCATGGCCAATCATTGGCCGGCGCGCAGCGCCGGGCAATATCTGTCCGAGCCCTTCCGGATGTTGACAGGCGAAACGGTGAGCGTGGTTTTGGCGAATCTCCTGGATACGGACAAATATGCGCCCGTCCTGCTGATGGGCGACTTTAACGACGAGCCGTTCAATCGGTCCATGCAGGAGTACCTGCTGGGAACGCGCGACAGGGAGCAAGTCACACGTGCCCGCTCGCCGCGCGTGTGGAACCTGATGTGGCCGCTCATGGATGATCGCCATCCCGGCACGTATCGGCACGATTCCGTCTGGAACATGCTCGACCAGTTCCTGGTGACCAAGGGAATGCTCCGACGAAAGAGCCGGGTCAAAGTGGTTTCGGACAGCGCGAGCATTTTTCGCCCTCCTCCGTTATTGGGCCGGGCCAAAGCCCCGCGCCGGTTCGGCCGTCCTTCCAGGCACTCCATGGACCGTGACGGGTATTCCGACCATTTCCCTATCACGCTTCTCCTTCGCTCGACCTAGATGACCTTGCCGTCAAGCGCACGCTTTGTCTTCCATTTATATATAGAAGATCGAATCGCTCGCATGGCTGAACGATGCAATTCCAGTGTTACAGCGGATGGTCTGTCAGCGCCGAGTTAGTGCGATTCAATCCTCTGTCATGAATTCGGTATACTGAAAGGCCGATCCGTGGATCCACCGTTGCGGACGCGTTATTTCCCGAGTGGTCCGAGCATGACCCGAGACCCTTTTTTTTCCATGATCGTGCCATCGTATAAGGATCCCACAAAACGCATGTTGAGTTTCCTGTCGTTGGTCTACCTGTTAGGTTTGCGAGCCGATTGTTCCCCTTACCGTTTCGTGTTGCTCAGTGGGCTTTTTGCGGGTGTGCTCGCACTCCGAATGATGGGGCCGGTTCTGGCACAACCAGTTCCTGATGATACAGGAACGCCGGCCCGCGAACAGGAATCGGTGAATCCAGAGAATGAAGCGGTCGCGCATAATCGACTCGGAGTTGATTTTTTTCTCACCAACGAACTCGATGTCGCCATCGACGAGTTCCGCGAGGCTATCCGACTCCGGCCCGGCTATGTCGATGCGTATGCCAACCTAGGTGTGGCCTTGGCCAAGCAGGGGGATTTGACTGGCGCGCTCGCGGCCTGGTCCCATGTCCAGCGACTGGAGCCGGATCGCATGCCGGTGCAGTATCACATCTCCGCGCTGGTCGCGTTCAATTACGGCATCAGCTTGTTGCGGGAGGGGCGGATCAAGGACGCCATGGCTGAATGGCGCACCGCGCTGCGCATTCAACCGAATTTTGCGGAAGCGCAGTATGCGCTCGGCATGGGCTACTTGATCCAAGGACAGGCTGCCCAGGCGCTGGCGTCATTCAACGAAGCACGGACCCTGCGGCCTGATTGGGTCGCGGCTCATACGCAGGCCGGGGTGGCCGCGTACGAGTTGCATGAATGGGCCGAGGCTGAGCGGGCCTGGCAGGAGGCGCTTGCCGAGCAGCCGGACCATGCACCGGCCTATGTCAATCTCGCCGTGATGCGGTTGGCGGAGGGCAATGCCGCCGAGGCCGCAGTTTTGTGCCGACGGGCTCTGGAGCTCGACTCCCATCTCGTCCAGGCTCAGTTTAATCTCGGCCTCGCCTTCTTGAACCAGGGCAAGATCGACGAAGCCATCGAGGCATTGCAGCAAAGCCTGGCCCTCGAACCGTCACTGGTCCGGGCGCATGTGGCACTCGGGCAGGCATGGATGGCCAAGGGCGAATGGGCCAAGGCCCTGCGCGCTTGGCGAATCGCACTTCGATCGATGCCTCCTGACGATTCTCGTGCTTCCGATCTTTTGTATCACAGCGGTCTCGCATCGTTGTTGCTCGGGGATCTTCACGGGGCCGCCTCGTTATTTCAACAGGCTCTGGAGGGTCGCTCGGAGTGGGGAGCTGCTTGGTATCAATATGGCGTGGCCTTGACCGGTCTGCGGCGCTGGTCCGAAGCGGTCCGGGCGTTCGAGCGGGTAGTGGAGGCAGCGCCCCTATGGCCGCAGGGATGGTTCGCACTGGGAAAGGCGCGGTACCATTACGGTGATGCCGACGGCGCGATCGCATCCATGCGCCGGGCGGTCCAGCAGGATGGCGAATTTGTGGAGGCGGCTTTTGCACTCGGGGTAATGCTCCGAAGCCTTGGACGCTTTCCCGAAGCCTTTATCGCCGTTCGTCACGCAGCGGAGCGGGGACTTCCGGAAGCGCAGGAGCTCCTGGCCACCATGTATGCCAATGGCAGTGGGGTGTCCCGCGATATGTCGGAAGCTCTGCTCTGGTGGTTTCGCGCAATGAAAAGCGGAGCTCCTGAATCCGCTCGACTCGCCGCTGCGCGTCTCTCGGACTCTCGGAGGCGCGTGTACAAGGGGCTTGCATCGGATGCCGAATTGCTGGAGATTCAGCAAGGTTTCGAGGCCATCCGCAACGAGCTTCGTCGAGGCGCGGCCCATCGGTATTCGCGATTTTCCGCGGACGGCTTCGATCCACGTTGGGCGGGGAATCGTTTGCATCCCGGGGTCCCGATATTGATTGACTTAGCCCTCGCTTTGGATGAACGGGCACACGAACAATTGGAGACGCTTTTCCTGCGCGGCCAGCGCGGTGTCGTGGCACCCTACAACCCGCGTATCCTGGCGTATTTGCTGGAGACGGCCCGCGAAGGGTTTGCACGGTCATGCCGGGTCTTGCATGTTTCGCGTATTCGAGAGCATGTCGATGACCAACGATGGCATGAGATCCAAGATATCTTGCGCCAATGCCGAGACTCTTCCATAGGCCGAACATGAGCGACTGCGAATAATTTATGAGGACGGCTACCGACGGCATGTCCGCAGGTGTGACCCATGATGAGAACTGGCTCGTGTTCTTCGAGGCTCTCTGTGACACGACATGCTATATGTGATGAAGAAGGGATAGAGAATAGGGAATGTTAAAGCGACTCGGACAGCAGGGATTTCTGGCAGTGCTCGTCATTGGTGTGCTGGCTTGTGCGGTCGGATGGGGCGTCAACTGGGTTGCGCCTTCCTGGAAACTCGCCCTATCCGATTGGCGGATCACTCATCGTCCATGGCCGTCGGTGGATCCTCGCATCGTGTTGGTTCCGGTCGAGGAGCACGATACGCTGGTCTGTGGGGCAGGGCAATGGCATCGTCTTGAACTGGCGACCGTGATTTCTTCGATGGCTCAGGCGGATGCCTTGGGCATCGGTCCCCTTGCGCCGATGTCGGGTGTTCCCCCGCCCGAATGCGGGGACGTCGTCGGCGAGGTCCGATTGGCTGAGGCGACCAAGCTTGCCGGATCCGTGATCTATCCCGACACCGTTAGCGATTCGCTCAAGGATGCCGCACGTGCGGTCGGCGTCTTGGAAATCCCTTCGGACCGCGATGGCGTAATCCGCCGCGTGTCGGGAGATGACTCCCACCGGCACGCGCTTGGGTTGGTCATGGGTTCGGTCGTGATGGGGCAGCAGGTGTCGTTTCCCTCGAGACCCTCCTTGATTCCGTTTGTCGGGGCCTGGAGTCAGCAACCGTTTCGCCAAATTCCGTACTCCACGCTTCACGCCTCAATCGAGCAGCGGGACATCGAGACGCTCACGCGGCTGGTGGGAGGCAAGATCGTTCTGCTCTTTCCGGTTTCGTCATCAGGTGTCGCGACGCCAGTGGATTCACGGGCGCCGCTGGGCTTCGTCCATGCCACGATTCTCAATGCCGCCTTGACCGATGCCTGGCTTCTCCCGATGCCTTGGTGGATGGCAATAAGTGTGACGTTGCTGTTCGCGATCGGCATGAGTTGGCTGATCTGTCTGGGTCCATCGCCCTGGAAATGGCCTGGAATAGGAATGGCAGGGCTTGTGTATCTGTTTATGGCGCATGCGGCATGGGTGTTCGGACAACGAGTGGTGCCCATCGTGCCCATGTCGATCGCTCTTGTCGCCTCCGTCGTTGGAGGATCGCTCTGGGCACGGTTCGCCGCTTATCACCATACGCGGTATCAATGGGAACGCGCGCAGGCACATCTGGCCCGGCTAGGCGATGAATTGCGAGCGAAGGAAGCGCTGGTACATGAGCGAGACCTCGAGCTGCGAGCCCTTCAGAAGAAGGCTCGGGAATCCGCGGAACAATTAGACAGCCTGTCTGCCGCGGAAGCGCAGGCGAGGAGCAAACTCCAGGCGGCTCGAACCGAAGTGGCAGACACGCAGGAGCGTATCAGACAGCTCGAAGCGGTCGTGCAGACATTGCAGGCACATGCGCCGGTTCCTGAGCCGCGTCCGGAGATTCCTTCGCGTTCGGATGGCGAGCATCACGAAGCGTGGGACGATCTTCGCCAAGAATGCGAATCCCTTGGTATCGTGACGCGCAATCCGGCGCTGCTTGCGCTGTTCGGAGATCTCAAAAAAGCCGCAGCCACGCAGAATCCGGTTCTTTTGTTAGGAGAGACGGGTACCGGCAAAGAGTTATTTGCCCGGGCGGTGCATACGCTGAGCCCCCGAAAAGACGGGCCGTTCGTGCCCGTCAATATGGCGGCGATTCGGGGCGAACTGTTCGAGGGCGAACTTTTTGGGCACGTGAAGGGTGCGTTTACCGGGGCGGTGGGCCGGCGCGGACTGTTGGAAACGGCCTCGGGGGGAACTGTGTTTCTGGATGAAATCGGTGAACTGGGGTTGGATGTGCAAGCCAAGTTATTGCGCGTGCTGGACAGCGGTGCCTTCTACCGTGTCGGAGCCTCGACGCTGACGCAGGTCGATGTCCGGATCGTGGCGGCTACGAACCGGGACCTGGACGTCGAAGTCCGGGAAGGCCGGTTTCGCGAGGATCTGTATTACCGTCTGCGGAGTCTTGTCTTTCGGTTGCCGCCGCTTCGCGAACGAGGTCCCGATGACATTCTGGCTTTGGCTCACAGAATCGTGACCGAATCGTGTGACGAGCGCGGCATGCCGACGCTCGAATTTTCTCTGTCTGCTACGCAGGCGATGATCCACCATCCATGGCCCGGCAATATCCGTGAACTACGCCAGGTGCTGATCCAAGCGGTGACGATGTGCGAGGGGAGGCTCATCACCGAATCCGATTTACGGCTCGATACGCGATCGCAGGCCATGGCACATTTGAACTCCTCTCGAGGCGCGACGCTAGATTTCTTGAAAGGCAAAGTCGGTCATGCCTGGCGAGAAGATGAAGCGGTGCTCGCCTGCCTCCGTCGTCACCGGTTCGATATGCAGCGCACGGCACGGGAATTGGGGTGGGATCGAAGTACGGTGACGCAGCGCCTCAAGGGCCTCGGGTTTCAGGCACTGGTGGAGTGCGACGGCGATCTGCATGCAGCGGCAGCCCTGCTGGCCGGCGATCCCGGCTTGATCGAGATCGTGAAATCGCGGCTTCGCGAATACACCAAGAACTTGTTGCCTCCACATTCTTCACATATGATCGACCAGGCCATCGCCGATTGCCGGAAGCGCTTCCGCAATCTTCCCGAACGATATTTTCCTGCAGTGGAGGCGTTGATTCGGCGTCAGTTTGCAGAACAATCCGCTGCCATCAATACGAGAACGGCTCACGCCGGGCGAAAGGTCAATGCAGCGGAGTTGATGCAGTAACGAAGTCCGGTTGGCGGCGGTCCGTCTTTGAACACGTGGCCGAGGTGTCCGCCACATCGAGAGCAATGAACTTCGGTGCGGGGATAAACGAGCTTCCAATCGGTGCTGGTACCGATGGCCGACTCCGAAATTGGCTGCCAAAAACTGGGCCAGCCGGTGCCGCTGTCATATTTGGCGTCTGAGGAAAAGAGCGGTTGACCACATCCGGCGCAATGATAGGTGCCGGCGGCCTTGGAATCGAAGTATTCATTGTGAAACGGGGGCTCGGTCCCTTCCTCGCGCAACACATGATATTGCATGGGCGTGAGCTGGACACGCCATTCTTCGTCAGATTTGACAATGGGGAAGGGGGTGTCAGATTTGTCAGTCATTGTGGCGATATTGTAACCATGATGTGCACCTTCTGCGCAACCGGCCGAGCGCGATCCTACGGTGTCGCAATGGACCCGTTGGAACGATGGCCGAGCCGAGTATGCGTTCAGTCATCGAAGAGCATGCGATCCCGTTCGCTGGTTGATGATTGTCGGAGATCGACCGATGAAGGCTATGAAAGCCTTTGACACGTCGGGAAAGAATTTTTAAACTGCAGCCCGCTTCTGCGCCGGATCGGTCGCCTGACGGCGCTCTTGACAGATACGACGATGTACGGCTCGTCGACGGCGATGCAGAGAGCGAAGGAGGGTCAAGCATGGATTTGAAAATTGAAAGTCGCAATGTGGGCATGACGCCGAGGTGGAAGACGGAAATCGAAGAACGTGCGGCGGCTTTGGAAACGGAATCTCTGCGCATCACGCATGCGCGCGTGACATTGACCAAGAACACCCATCATAAAAAAAGCGCCAATCATGCCGAAGCCCTGGTCGTCGTCAATATCCCCAAGCGTCATACGATCACGGCGAGAAAAGAGGCCAAAACGTTCGAAGAAGCGATTCGCGCCGCGTTTGCAGCCGTCGAAATCGAGCTGGAAAAAATTCAAGAAAAGCGAGCATCCAAGGAACCCCCGGTACAACCCTCGCTTCCGTATCTCGGAGTCATCAACAAAATCTTTCGCCAGGAAGGATATGGGTTCATTTTGCAGGATGGCGGAGAGGAAATCTATTTCCACAAAAATGCCCTGCGCGGATTTGACTTCGCCAAGCTGGAAGACGGAATGGAAGTAACTTTCAATATGGAAGATGGAGAAAAGGGCCCTCAGGCGACCGTGGTGCTTCCGCTTCCGTTGACTGCTGTTTAGAGGAATGGGGCCCTATAGAGTCGTGCTCTCGTCGGAAACGAGCCATCTAAATGTGTCGACGCATGGTTTCGAGAATACGCCGCGCTCGGGTTTCATCGCCCATATATCCGACTCGGATCGACACTTTGGATCGGGACGGGGTCATGGAATCGATGGTGATCCACACACGCTTGCCGTCGGCAGTCCGGGATTCCACGGTTGCCGTGAGTTTGTCGCCTCGATCTTTCACGACAGGCATGTCCAAGTCTTTGAGCGCGGCAATGGCCGCCTTGCGCAAGGCAGGGACACTCGCGTTCAGCTCATCTTCTAGCTTGCCCATCACATAAACGGCTCCGCCAGCTCCTGCGCCGGCTCCTGCGCCGAGCAACAACACGGCACACCCGGATGTGCCGATGCCAATCACAGCGATCGTCAGCAAGCCGATAACAATACGCGTCAATCGGGATATAGATTTCGTAGATCGTGTCAAGATCATGCTCCTCTTTTTGATTCTTTCGCCAATGTTCGCTGCTCGAGACCTCACACGATCGGCTGTCCTGCTTGCATCGGACAGGATCGATCGCATGTAAGCGGCCGAATGTGTCAGGGATTACCCCCCTGCGGACGTGCTCGTCCCGCCGTCGACTCATGGCTTCGACTCCTCGGTCGGACCGATAAACACGATCGGTTTCTCGCCGGAGAGGTGTTCCGGCGTGATGATATACGTGCCCTTCATGCTGGCGTCCCACACGCGTTGGGCGGCTTGATCGTCGCCGCCGGTAAACACCCATGTCAATCCGCCGATGATGATGCCCGCTCCGGCAAAGGCCAACTTAAACGCGCCGTATACAGGTGTGAGGAGGAAACACGCAGCCCCGGTCACCAAATCCGCCGTGCCGGATGAGTCCTCGATTTCCGCGGCCTGAACCATAGGGACGGTCATGATGTGAAATGTCAGAGCGGCGATCAAAATCAATGTGACACACGATGTGCGGACAAGCGTCCCAACTTGTCGAATTCTGCCAAGCCAATAGGAAACGAGGTCCATGAGTATGCTCCTTTGATCAAGAAGATGTGAATGAAGCGAGGTATGGATCACAACCATGCTGCGGCCTGATTATTATGGAAGTGCCGCCTTGTGTAAAGGGGGACATAACCTTCTGCGTTCCATGGACCATTCATCGAAAAACCGAACCTATTCGAATGTCCAGGCGGCGACGATGTTCCTTCTTGCCTGTCGTCTCTCAACATATGTATTACGTTACCTGACGCTTAGGTTGGGTCCGAATGAGATGCCTCGCATCTTTGCGACGAGTCATCGATGACCAACACGATTTTGCCAAGGTTGCGGTTGGCTTCCATATATCGATGCGCATCGGCTACGCGATCCCAGGGAAAAACGGAATCGATGACGGGCCGCAACACCTTGCGTGCCAGCAAAGGTAACCATCGCGCTTTGAATTCTTGCGTCAGCGAGATTTTTTCGGCCAGCGAGCGGCTCCGGAGAACGGTGCCGATGATCGAGAGCCGCTTGGTCAGAATCATGCTCAAATCGACAGCTGTACTCCGACCGCCCAACAGCCCAAACACGACGAGACGTCCCTGTGTGGCAAGACTGTTCAAGTTGGCTTCCCAATAGGCAGCTCCGACAGGATCAACGATCAAGTGAACACCTCGATCCTCTGTGCGATGCCGGATCCATTCGGCAAACAGGCCGTCGGAGCAACAATAGGTATCCTGAGCCCCCAACGAGCGAGCAAGGTTGAGTTTTTCGGTTGTCCGAGCTGTTGCGAGGATGTGTGCACCGCAGTGCGCCGCCATTTGCACGGCTGCGGTGCCGACTCCGCTTCCCGCCGCATGGATCAGCACTGTTTCCCCGGTCGTCAAGCGCCCGCAAGTGAACAAGACTTCGTGCGCCGTGAAGAACGCTTCAGGAATGGCTGCGGCTTCTGTGTAACTCATCCCTTCAGGGATGGGGATCGCCATGCGGTAATCCACGACGGCCTTTTGGGCATAGGCACCGCCGCTCACGAGGGCGAAGATTCGGTCACCGATCTGAAAACCTTCCACTGCCGATCCCATCGCCACAACGTCTCCGGCCAGTTCCAAGCCGAGAATGTCCGATTCGCCTGGAGATGGTGGGTACCTGCCGAGACGCTGCAGAAGATCGGCCCGATTGAGCGCGGTGGCACGGACGTGGATGAGCAATTGCTCAGCTGACGGAACCGGATCGGGAACCTCGGCGATCTGTAAGACCTCCGGACCACCGGGTTTGGTAGCAAGAACGGCTTTCATGAGAAGCGAAGACCCGGAATGGAGTGCGAGAAAGAAAAGGCTGAAGCCCGGAAGACCGAACCATCCCTGGTGCGGGGAATGGTTCGGTCTTCGATACACAGGGACGGTTTACGTAACTCTTACAAGTTGGCACACACGGCTTTGACTTCTGTATAGAGTTCCAACGCTTCGTGTCCCATCTCTCGACCCCATCCGGATTGTTTGTATCCTCCGAATGGCAGCGCGGCATCGAAAATGTTGTGACAATTGATCCAGACCGTGCCGGCTCGCAATGCGCTGGCAATCCGGTGGGCTTTGCTGAGGTCCTTGGTCCAGACCGCTGCGGCCAAGCCGTAGATATTGTCGTTGGCCTTGCGAACGACCTCATCCAGATCCGTGAAGGGTTCGGCGCAGACGACAGGACCAAAAATTTCTTCCTGCACGACTTTCATCGTGGATGTCGTATCGACCAGGACCGTCGGCTCGACGAAATAGCCCTTGTCGCCGATGCGATGCCCTCCGACGGCGGCTTTGGCCCCCTCGGCAAAGCCTTCCTGAATGTATCCGAGCACGCGTTGATGTTGTTCTTCGGAAACCAGCGGGCCCATTTGAGTCGAAAGATCCAACCCGGGCCCGACTTTGATCGCTTTGGCGTAGTCGGCCACACCGGAGACGACTTTATCGAACAGAGGTTTTTCGACGTACAGCCGCGAACCTGCGCAACAGCATTGTCCATGATTGAAGAAAATCGCGTTGGCCACGCCGGGAATGCTGGTTTCGAGATCGGCATCCGGCAGCACGATGCTAGGCGATTTGCCTCCTAATTCAAGGGAGACTTTTTTAAGATTGCCCGATGCCGCGTTCACAATCAATTTTCCCACTTCGGTCGAGCCGGTAAACGCCACTTTATCGACTTGTGGGTGAGCGGCCAATGCCGCCCCTGCCGTTTCGCCATAACCGGGAACGATGTTGACGACGCCATCGGGGAAGCCGGCTTCACAGATCAGTTCGCCTAGGCGCAGGGCGGACAACGGTGTTTGTTCCGCAGGTTTGAGCACGACCGTGCAGCCGGTCGCGAGTGCCGGACCCAGCTTCCAGGCCGCCATCAATAGCGGAAAATTCCATGGGATGATCTGGCCCACGACGCCGATTGGCTCGCGGACGGTATAGGCCAAATAATTGGCGCCGGGTGTGTAAGGCACGGAAATCGGAATGGTGTTGCCTTCGATTTTGGTAGCCCAGCCGGCCATGTATCGGAACAGATCGACTGCCAACGGCACATCGGCCACGCGCGCCACCGCGACCGGTTTTCCGTTGTCCAACGATTCCAATTCTGCGAATTCTTCGAGATGCTGTTCGATCAGATCGGCCAGTTTCCATACGAGCTTTCCGCGTTCCGAAGGGGTCAGCCTGGGCCATGGCCCGGACTCGAACGCGCGCCGCGCGGCAGCTACAGCCAGGTCGATGTCCGATTTGTCGCCTTCGGCAATCTGTGTGATGACCTCGCCCGTGGCGGGATCGTAGGTGGGAAAGGTTTTCCCTGATTGGGCCTCGACCCATTTGCCATCGATCAGCATCTTTTTCGGTCGAGAGATAAATTGCGTGACAGCGTCCAGCAAGGGAATGGTGGCAGTACTCATAACGTCCTCCTTGTGATAGGCCATGAACTCGGTCGGGATTCGTGGTGGTCAGGAGTTCGAGAATAAGCCTTAGCATTTCGATATGGCTCGAATTATGGCCGGCTACGGAATCGAGATGCAACCGCAATCGATGGATATGCACTTTCTTCGAGAATGCGCAATCGATACTATAGGGGCAGGGGCATGAACTCCAACGAGGCCCCCGTGTCTCGTCGCAGCAGTCGAAAATGATGGTGAAAGTGATCACGATGAGGTGGAGGAACACACGATGAAAGCCATGGTGTTGGAACGCGATGCACAGATCACGGCGAATCCCCTGAAACTGATGGAGATGCCGGTTCCGGAGCCCGGCCCGGGGCACGTGCGAGTTCGCGTGCGGGTCTGCGGAATCTGTCGAACGGATCTGCATATCGTAGAAGGCGAATTGCCTCCAGCTACGCGGCCGATCATCCCCGGCCATCAGGCAGTGGGTGTAGTTGATTGTGTGGGGCCGGGAGTGCAACAGGTCCGCGTGGGGGATCGGGTAGGAATCGCCTGGTTACAACAGACCTGCGGGCAATGCGAATTTTGTCGAACGGGTCGTGAAAATCTATGCGAACGCGCCACGTTCAGCGGCTACCACGTTCATGGCGGCTACGCGGACTATGCATTGGTCTCCGAGCGATTTGCGTATCCCATCCCGGATATCTTTAGCGACGAAGAAGCCGCACCGCTGTTGTGTGCCGGCATCATCGGCTATCGGGCGTTGCGGCGCAGCCACATTCAACCTGGCCAACGGCTCGGCTTGTACGGCTTCGGCGCATCGGCGCATATCGCGATTCAAATTGCCCGCCACTGGGGATGTGCGGTCTATGTCTGCTCGCTTCGAGAAGAACATCGACAATTGGCGAAACAACTCGGTGCGGTCTGGGTCGGGGGGGCGAGCGAAGCTCCACCTGAAAAATTGCACGGGGCCATTCTCTTTGCGCCTGCGGGCGAGCTGGTTCCTCCGGCTCTGGAGGCGTTGGAAAAAGGTGGCACCTTGGCCCTGGCCGGCATTTATATGACGCCGATTCCGCCTTTGGAATACACACGGCATCTCTTCTTCGAACGAACGCTCCAGAGCGTGACCGCTAATACGCGGCAGGACGGGTTGGACTTGTTGAGGGAAGCCGCGGCGATTCCCATCCACCCCACCACGCAGGTGTTTCCTCTCGAGGAAGCCAATACAGCGCTTCAACGACTGAAGGACGGAACCATTCAAGGGGCCGGCGTGCTGAAAATCGCATGAGTGCTCCGTACATCCGAACGTGCACGACCATTTCTATTCGTTCCGGCTTCGGAGAACGAAGGATCGAGAAAATTTCCCGTAACCGAGATCAGATAGAGATAGGAGCGAGAATCATCATCGGGACCAAGGCCATGGCGCATGACGTTTGAGGAAGTGTTCTTGGGATTTTTGATCGCCTTGGCGGCAGGCGCCTTGATCGGCTTGGAGCGCCAGCAGGACCGGACGGCCGAACAGCGTGCGAGCATCGGCGGCGTGCGCACGTTTCCCTTGATCGCATTGACGGGAGCGCTGTCGGCTTTGGCGAGCTATCGCATGGGCGTATGGCCGATTTTCGGGGCCTTGCTCGTCATCGGAGCCATGCTGGCGGTCGCGTATGCCAAATCCTGGGAACGACGGGAAACTCCCGGCGTCACGACCCCCATCGCGGCGTTGATCACGTTTTTACTCGGCGTGCTCGCGCTTCATCCGGACCTACCCCTCGATGCGCCGCATCGTTACTTGCTCATCGTAGGCAGTGCCTCGGTCGTCATGGCATTGCTCTCCTTCAAAGAGCCGTTGCATCGTGCGGTGAAACAGATTTCAGACGACGACATTTACGCCACGGCGAAGTTCGTGCTTTTAGCGTTGGTCGTGTTGCCGTTGTTGCCCAATCGGACGATGGGACCGCTTCATGTCCTCAATCCGTTTCATATCGGCGTGATGGTCGTCCTCGTCGCCGGCATGAGTTTTCTCGCGTATATCGCGACGCGATTGGTGGGACCACGGAAGGGGATGGCCACGACGGGGTTGCTCGGGGGACTCGTATCGTCGACGGCTGTGACGGTCAGCATGGCCACGCAAGGTCGCCAACACCCAGGATTGCTTCTGCCGAGCGCTATGGCCATTCTCGCGGCCTCCAGCACGATGTTCATCCGGATGCTCGTGATCGTGCTCATCGTGAGTGCCGAGTTAGTCCCGCTCTTAGCGCTTCCCTTGGGAACGATGTGCGTGGCTGGTTATCTTGTGGTTGCCAGCCTGTATGTTCGTTCCCATCAGATGGTGCCTGAATGGCCGGTCGTGGAACATCGCAATCCGTTCGAGCTGACGTCTGCGCTGACGTTCGGTGCGATGTATGCTGGTGTGTTGTTCGTCGTCAAAGCCGCCCATGTGTATTTCGGAGATCAGGGTCTTTATGTTTCCAGTGTCTTGGCCGGGACGACCGATGTCGATGCGATCACGTTGTCCATGGTGCAATTTCATAAAAACGGGCTCGATCGCGTGATCGCCACGAGCGCCATCACGCTGGCGGCGATGAGCAATACGGTTGTGAAGGCTCTGTTGGCGCTCTGGTTGGGCGGATGGGAACTGGGCAAGTATGTGGGCTTGGGAATGGGGGCCATGTTGGTCACGGGAGGAGCCGTTATCGCTTGGCTCGCGTGAGCGCCTGTTTTGATTGGACGCATAGGCTCTTCCAATAAAAAGAACATGAGCGAGAATTCCATGCAGCGCTCATCAGAATTGGCAGAATTGGTGATCGAAAAAGGCATGTGCTACGTCGTGTTCGCCTATGACATCGGTGCCGGCATCGATCTCGATGAAGCGGATCGCCGCATCCTGTCGGGCAAAGATCGAGGGCGGATTCTGCGAAAGCGCCCGGCGCCGCAATACTTCGAGTATCGTCCGCCACCGCTCCGCATCGTCCAAGACAGTGAACCGGTCTCGATCGCCGATCGCACGACGCACCCAGGGGTAGATGTCGTGCTGTATGATTTTGGAGCAGTCTCCGTCATTTATCGGATCGGCGTCGAAGGTCCGTTCAGTGCGCTGCTGCCATTGAGCGAAGCCCTGTATGAGAACGTGGCCTTATTGGAACACTCTCGACAGCGGGTAGAATCGGTGTTGGCCGCGATTCGACCCGCAGTCGAAAAAGCCAATATTTCTTCATTCGTCGAAGATTACACGATGTTTCACCTCGAAGCGTGCTCGCCTCCAATCGCGCCGGAGGAGCTCGCGACCACTTTGGTTCAGGACGTCGCCCAGATCCTCCGCTGCGAGCGCGAACCACTGTCCGCACAAGAAGTGCGCGAAGCTACGTCCAGCACGATTTCATTCGGGCGGCAGGATATCACGATCATCGATTGGAACGCGGCGCTGATTTTTGGCTCGGAAATGGAAGATGTGCGCGCGGTGTTGGAATTCGCCAACGTAGAGCTATTGGAGCGGCGATTTTTGGATCAGCAATTGGACGATGCGCTCGATGAAGCGTATGAGGCGCTGTCTCGGCGCGAATGGGAGCGGGTGCGGTGGCCGGGGTCGTTCCAGGCGGATCTGCGGCGCATCGCTCAAATGCAGGTGGACAGTGCCATTTTGTTCGAGCGCGTCACCAATGCGCTCAAGTTGCTGGGGGATCAATATCTTGCGCGGGTGTACCGTGCAGCCTCGCAGCGTTTTCATCTGGAAGGGTGGGATGCCAGCATCTTACGAAAGCTTCAGACACTGGAAAGTATTTATGGCAAGCTGGCCGATCAGACGGGCAATCGCCGCATGGAAGTGCTGGAATGGATCATCATCATCTTGATTGCGGTCTCGATCATCTTGTCGTTTATCCCTGGATTTCCAGGATAGTGAACGGGTGACGACTTGGCACAAGCACGCTCGGCAGCCAGAACGACGATTATAAAAGTGCTGGTCGGATCGCATGCCCATGGGCTGGCCGATCCTGACAGCGATCGGGATTATCGGAGCGTGTTCGTGGTGCCGACCGTCGAGCTGTTTCGTCTCGGCTTCAAATATCCGGCGACCAGTTGGACGAAGGAACACGGCGATGAGGCCGCGTGGGAAATCCGGCCGTTTCTCGAATTGGCGTTGCAATGCCATCCGCTGATTCTGGAAACATTTCTCGCACCTCTGGTCGAGGCCGACCGATGGGGCGAAGAACTTCGTGCATTGTTTTCTGCTGTGTGGTCGCCGCGAAAAACCTACGACGCGTTCATCGGTTACGCCATCAATCAACGCACTAAATTTTTGGATAAAAAAGACCAGCGCCCGGAAAAATATGCCGCAGCCTATGTGCGGGTGCTCTGGAATCTCTGCGAGTTGCTGGAGACAGGCAGCTTCACGGTGCACATTCGTGACACCGCCATCGGTGATCGATTGTGGCGCATCAAGCATGGCGAATATCGCATGGGCGAGATCATCGATCTCGGAGAAGAACTGACCCAAAAAGCCGCCGGGCTGCTCTACTTCTGCCGGCACGACGCCGATCCCGCCGCCCTCGACGCCTTTCTCATTCGGCTGCGGAAAGCGTTTTTGCCTTGAATCACAGACGTTCTGAGTCCGGACAAAAGCCAGCGAACCGCATTGCGCAGCCCGCGTAATCGGAATGTCGATCCAAAAGTCCTGCGCGAGAGCGGGAAAAGATGAGGGAGCGTTCAGGGGTCCGAGGTATTCGGACCCCTTGGGTGTGAGCGAAGCCTTTGACGGCGTGCTCTCTTTAGGTATCAGGGATAGGGCCAATAGTATCCATAGTAATGATGATAATAGAGGCAATTGCGGTACCATCGAAAGGAATATGTCAGATTGGCGCACGTCCATCCCGGACGCCAACCTGGCGGAGGGCTTTCCACGGGCTTCACGCCCTTTTTGAGCGATTCTTCGAGATACTTATCGACGGCCGCGCGATCCCCTGGGTCGAATGGCCGGTCCAACACTTGCTGATTGAGGGCGCGTTGCAACGCTTCCATGTCTTCTTCTTCGTCCGCGAAAACTGCTGGAGGCTGGAACGAAAAAAGAATCGTCAAGCCAACCATCAAGAGTAAAAGACTCGGGAAACGGCTTCTCATGGTTTTTCTCCTTTGGTGACGTTTGCGGGTTCTCGTTAAAACAATCCGGCCAGCACGCGCGTGAGTCCTTTGGTCAGTTCCGGAGCCGCTTCCTCATATTCGAGATTGACTTTGTTCGCGGTACTCACGACTCGCGTCCGATATTTTTTGAGTTTGGTGACCTCCGAATAGGTCTGCTTTTGTGTTCCCGCCATACCCTGTGCGAGATTTTGGGCACTGTCCTGGCGGACGATCACCCCCTTCGGCGCTTTTTCGACCAGTTGCACATCGGTAATGGCCATGTACGTCACATCTTTGACGTACGCATCGGCAACCGTTTCCGTCAACCCGCCGACTGCTGCACCGAGCAAGCCGCCTACCAAAGCCCCCTTGCCGCCGCCTGCCGCTAGGCCGATTCCTGCTCCGGTAGCGGAGCCAGCCAACGCACCGCCATATCCGGAAGCCAACGCCGCCTCGGCAGCGGTAGGACTGGCTTTGCTGACGCTGAGCACATTGGCTTGTAAGCGATAGTACGCTTCTTCTGGGTCATCCGTAATTTTGTACCCTTTTTGGGTCAAGGCGGCTTTGATCGGCGCTTCGATATCGAAATTGGATTTATCCGAAGTGTTGCGGATCTGGACGAAAACAACCTTTTTATCCGGTCCCACAGGATCCAAGAAGATGGTGTCGCTCATTTTCGTTTGAACGTCTAGATCCTTTTTGGCGATGGACGTATGAATGGCCGCGCATCCTGAAAACAGGATGCCCATGAGAACCAATACGACTGCTGCGCGTAGGCGTTGCATCGGAGCGTTCCTTTCAAGGCAAGAGGTGAATAATTAAAAATGATTGGCGAAAAGATTGCGAAATACTAGCAAAGGGGTCTAAGAAGTCAATCGTTTTTTAGGGGAGAACGTGCGGAAACGAAGGATAATTCCGGCCAGTACGCAGTGTGGTCAGATAGGATTTTGTTTTTTCATGGCATGCGCATGACAAACGAGCCCGATAGATTATGGGATCGATGGCATGCGATACATTGGCAAGAAATGAAACAAGAAGAATTGTGAACGCAAGCCGAGCCCCCCTGCCTTGTCGAGCTCGAACAGCGCCTTGCCGATGATCTTGTCGCTGTAGCCCTGACGAATGAGCCAGTCAGTGAGCAACGCTTCCTCGACGTTGCTGTTGCCCGCACGGTCTCGCCAGTTGCCCAGATAGCGATGCCCCAATGCGTCCGTAAAGAACACGATCACCCGCTGTTGGGTCTGAATCTCGCGTCGGCCGACAGGGATCAAGGGGTTCCCGCCTTATCGGGAGTGTCTGGTGAACTCGTACCTGTGGTCAGCAAATGGGTCACGAGGCGTGTCATCAAATCCTTGGCTTTGGGATCGCTTTCGGCAATCAGGAGCGTCAACGCTGTCAAGGCATTGGCATCGAGTGTGAGGGGTATCCCCTCTTGTCGGCAATACAGCAAGAACAGAAAGGCCGCAGAGCGTTTATTGCCGTCAACGAAGGGATGATTTTTGATGACGAAATAGAGCAGGTGCGCGGCCCGTTCCTCGCTGGTCTTATAGAGCGGTTCGCCAAACATGGTTTGTGCGATAGCGCCAAGAATGGCCGCCAAGCCTTCCCCGCGTTCTCGGGCAAACAGTTCGCTGGCTTCACCACGGGCGCGCAGTTCTGCAGCCAAGGCATCCAGCGCCCGCCTGGCCGCCGAATAATCCAGCACACCGCGTGCCGGATGCATCTCGGCAGGTGGCGCAAGATGCCCTTCGTCATAGTCCAACAGCAGACGCCAAGTCTTGGCGTAACTCAAGATCAAGCCCACGACCTCCCGACCGAGGTCCGAGACCAATTCCTGTCTGACCAGCGTCTTACCCAGCAATGCGACGGCTTGCTCCAGTTCAGCGAGACCCCGCTGCGCCAGCCGATACTGATTGAGGGAATAGCCTTGGGTCAGATGCTCGCGCAGCACACGGGTGGCCCACTGACGAAAACGGGTGGCCCGCACCGAGTTGACACGGTAGCCCACGGAAATGATGGCATCGAGATTGTAATATTCGATTTCGCGTACGACCGTTCGGTCCCCTTCCTTTTGAACTGTTTCCATTTTGGAAACAGTTGACTCTCGTTCAAGCTCGCCCATGGTGAAAATATTCCTTAGGTGTTTAGAAATGGCCGCTTTCTGGACATCGAATAATTCGGCCATTTGGGCCTGCGTCATCCAGACCGTCTCCACCGCAAGTCGCACCTCGATCCGATGCATATCATCTTCGAAGATGACGAGATTGTTCATTGCTGTTCCCGTAGTTCTACGGAGCTCGGTCCTTATCCAATAAAAAGAAATTCAAGAAGAAGAATCGCCATAGTTTTCACGCCGATGGGTACTTCTTGGTCTGCTTTTTCATTTCCGCCACCGGTATTTTGGCAATTCTCACCTTATGGCCAAACGCCTCAAGGCGATTAACCGCGTGTTTGATGCTGATTTTCGAGAAAAAAGGCAAGTTCAGCCCTTGTTCTTGCTCGCTAATAATTGTGTAGACAATGGTGTATTCATTGTGGCCAGGCTGGTTTTCAATCCCGTTAATTTTCAAGTGCTCGGGCAATCCTTGGTTAAGCGCTTTTCTAAATTCCAACTCCCTCTTCAGTAATTCTCCTGAAACGAGCCCCTGATGGAAGAGATGGCTCAACACCGCCGATCCACCGTACTTTTTTACATGAATTAACTCTTTTTCTCGCCTATAGATATCACAGGGTTCGACGGGGCTTGCAGCATCTGGCAAAGAAATAAGGTTTCTATCCATCAGGGCAAAATTTTGAGTATCGCTTTCGACTACACGTCGATTGTATTTCTCTTCACTCTCATCGTTGTATTCCGGCAAATTATGCTCGTATTGCTTCTCCCTCATAATGTTTTCGTAGTATTGCTGTATTCGCTGTACGTAATCCGAATTCACCGAATACCACGTGCCAGCATTCAGGATATACGCCTTGCCTTCAAGTTCAATCTCCGCATAGATGAATCGATAAACGGTATCCTCAAAGATGGGAGCATCTTCTTCATCGACAGCCTGAATTTTCCTTCTCTTGAGCAATTCCAGACTTATCTTGTTTGTTGCTATTTCTTGTAAACATTCATTTATGCGCGTATCAGGGTACTGAATGGCATTATTGCCGGACGAATATTTGAATCCCGCGACTCTTTCCCACTCCACGATTTTCGGGGCACAAAGCCAGACACGATCAAAGTTCTTTTGATTCAATGACTCTATCAATTTGCTGTCCAACTCCTCACGTAACGACTTGTCCTTGACTTGGCCAATGTGATCAATCCAGGCGAAAGGGCCGTTTTTGTATGCTTCGCTTGAATAGGCTTGCAAAAGCTTTGTCGCTAGGTCCGTAACTTCATTCAGCGAGATATTGATCGAGAGTTTGACAGGGTCTCCACCCGATAGGCGCTTGCCGAATTCATCAGATTTCGGCCTGCCGGTTATAGCCCTGAGCAGATCCGATTCGATGTCGATCCCGAAAAAGTCCAGTCCGACTGCTTCTCCCGATTGTTCTCGAGCCTGTTTAGGCTGTGATTCCAGTAAAGATTTATCCAGACTGCGAATACTTTTAGGATCGAGCAGATTGATGGCCACACGTAGGCCAAAGTTTGGCTGTATGCACTCCGTTCTAGCGAGATGCCGCCCTTGGCCAAAGCAAAATAGGAGCAATCGGTTGCTCGCTTGCACAACGAGCAAAGCCCCAGTCGACTGATTTCTGCCGAAATCATCACTATCTACAGAGCCTTCGAAAAATGCAGCCCACCGAGGGGGATAGGAGTGACTTCCTGCTATATACAATTGACCGCCGGAGAGGGAAATTTCCCTTTCTACCTTGTCAGCTTTGACAACATTTGATGGCTCAGCACATTCTTCTTTTGCGAGATACACAGTCAGGTCAACCTTCCGCTTCTCTTTGCCCATGAATCCGCTATCCTAGGTTATGACAGTCGCACCCGGCCGGTGAGGAGTTGTTGCATCATGCCCTGTTTGATTGCGTGGGTTTTGCGCGGCAGGCTTTCAGAGCGATGAACTCGGCGCCCATATCGTGCAAAACATGGGCGATGGCGGTTTGCTCTCTAATGCTTGGAAGGGGTATTTCCAAACTCGCAACATGCGCACGGTTCGTTGCGCAACCTTTCGCCCCCGCAGCGAGGCAATCGAGGTGTTCACGAAAGGATGGCAAAACTGCACATAGGCCTTGAATCCCCCTGCGAGGATGGTGTTGTCAAACCGAGCGGCGATGGTATGAAGTCCAGCGACAGTCTCTTCTCCGGCTTGCCCCCGACCAATCTCAACGGCTTTCCCAACGTCTTCTAACTCTTCGGACGCATCCACCATCACCTGACTGCCTTGCTGAAGGTGATCGAGCGTTTTGGCTCGATGGGCTGGCAGCCGCGGCATATCTTTCATCGAGGGGTCAAGGTATACGGCGGTCGCCGTGTGATTGTCACCATAATGCAGATAATTCACCGGGCCGTCTTTTGTCAGTTCTGCGCGCGAACGATCATGG
>RFGF01000035.1 GCA_003695915.1 Nitrospirota bacterium | reverse complement strand
GTCCGGCTGATGGCAGTCAGCGAGCGTGCCAAACAGCTCTTCGGCGATGATCTGTCTGCCGTCGCTCGGCGACAGGCAGGCGGCGCGGAGGCGGTCGCAAACTGGATCGTCCAGGACCCGCAAAAGAGCCTCCAGCAAGTACTCTTCCCGGAGATGGATGAGCAATCCGCACCCCGACCTTCTCCCAGGGGGAGAGGGAGGAATGATCGCCGAGGCCGGCGGCGCAAGGCGGCGATGGACCCCGGGGATGTGGAACTCCAGAAGGATCGCGACCTGCCTGCCGCGACTGCGGCGCAGGCAGGGGCGACGACGCTCGACCGCGTGCACGCGGCGATGCTCCTGCAGGCCGGCGGGCAGACGAATGCGCTGCGCGCTTTGATCAAGGCCGAGCAGGAGCGCGGGCCGGACTTCCTCCGCCTCGCCAACGCCCTCTCCGCCCTGTACCCGAAAGACAGCGAGGAGAAGCGCCTCCTGGATGCGATGCTCCTGGCGGTGCCGAGGTGAAAGTCATTCTCTCCAAGCATGGGGTTCCGATACGGTTGACCGAGGAGCGAATGGCGCACATCGGCCGCAGGCACCCGGAAATGCAAGGACAGGAGGACAAGATCCTGGCGACGGTCATGGAGCCGGACCTGATTCAGGAAGGGGACGCAGGAACCCTGATCGCGCTCCGGCATTACGCTTCCTCTCCCCTGACGGAGAGGTTTTGCGCGGTCGTCTATCGCGAGATCTTCGAATCGGATGGTTTCGTGCTCACTGCCTATTTCTGTACCCGCTATGCTGTGAGAAGGAGGATTCAATGGAAGCGGTAAAATTGTTTGAAAGGAAGGACGTGCCCGTCAACTGGGAGTACGACGGCGAGGCGGACGTCCTGTATATCAGCTTCGGACCGCCGAAGCCGGCGGTCGGTGTGGACGTGGGCGAAGGGGTCATCGTGCGATACGATGAGCAGGCCCACGAGGTGGTGGGACTCACGATCGTCGGCGTGGGGCGCCGGCTGGAAGAACACATTCGCAAGGAGGCATAGACCGAATGGTCCATGGAGGAACGAGCCATGAAAGTGACCTACGACCAGCGCACCGACGCGCTGAGCGTCATTTTTAAAGAAGGTGCTCCGCTCGCGGAAAGCGACGAAGACAAGCAGGGCGTGATCCTCGACTATGACGCGCAGGGGAACCTGGTTTCTCTCGAGGTTTTGGATGCGTCCAAGCGCGTCACCGACGCCCGGAGCATCGAGTACGAGACTACGCCGTGAACCACCCGGTCCGACAGATCTCAGGCGGTCCCGAAATGAAGATTCACGACAGAGAACACAGAGGTAGAACTGATCACAACAACGGAACAAAACATTGGGGCAGCGATAAAGGTGCATAAAGCGCTCGGGCCAGGGTTGCTCGAATCGGCCTACGAAGAGTGCTCGTGCCGTGAACTGTACCTTCGTGCCATCCCGTTCCAGCGACACCGCCCGTTGCTGGCGGAGTACAAAGGAACCGAGCTCAATTGCGGATACCGCCTCGACTTGCTGGTCGCCAATACGGTCGTCGTCGAAGCCAAAGCCGTTGAATCCCTCGAGCCGATCCATGAAGCACAACTGCTGGCGCATCTGAAGCTGAGCAGATGGAAGCTGGGCCCATCGATCAACTTCAACGCGCCTGTGCTGAAAGACGGCGTTCGTCGGAGGATTCTATGACGGAGGACGTTGAATACGCGCGGAGCGTGCACGGCAGCACGTGAACACGGAAAAACGGCGAGAACGCCGCTGCCAGCTTTTTTCAACATTTCATGATTTGTTGTTTCCTCTGTGTGCTCTGAGTCTCTGTGGTGAGAAAAGCTTGACTCATGAGGCCTTGGGAGGAACAACACCGCGAAAGGGGGTACGCGAAGGCCGTTCCTTCAACCCGGACGCGTTCGCCATCCTGTCGGCTAGATGCATCCGGTGATAGAAACCTGGCAGTATACATTGGCTCGGTCATATACACTCTAGAGAGGGAACGACGATGACCATCACCAATCGCATCGAGATCAATCCCAAGATCATACTCGGGAAACCGGTGATCCGTGGAACGCGTATCCCCGTGGAACTGATCCTGCGCAAGCTCAGCGAAGGTGCGACAGCGGCGGATCTCTGCGATGCCTATCCCGGGCTCACTCCGGAGGACATTCGGGCGGCTATCGCTTACGCAGCCGACGCTTTGGCCCACGAGGACACCATTCTGCTGGAGCCTTCTGATCAGGTAGCCGCAGAGTGATGTATGCGATTGCTAGCCGACGAGAGCTGCGACTAGGCAATAGTGCGGGCACTGCGAGGCGCGGGGCATGATGTCATGGCTGTTCGGGATGTGCGTCACGGAGCACCTGACGAGGTGGTCATCCGTCTCGCCTTGAAGGAATCCCATGTCCTGGTCACCGAAGACACAGACTTCGGCCAGTTGGTATTTGCTAGCGCAGCCGAATCGCCCGGTGTGGTGTTCATCCGATATCCGGCCAACGCCCGCCAGGACATGGCACGGGTTGTCGTACAGATGATCGAGCAGTACGCACAGAAGATCGCCGGCCGTTTTGTGGTCGTGCAGCCTGGCCGTATTCGAATAGCAAGCCGAACGCGGGAGTCATAACGATGGAACCTTGGTACAAAATCGCCACGCCGCGCAGGGAGGTCAGAGAAGGCCGATCGTTCAACCCGGACGAGTTCGCCATCGCTCTCGAACAGGTCGTGGCCAAGACCGCGCCCGATGACTATCGAGACCCCGCGCAGTTTTTCGCCCGTAACTATTGGACTCGTGCGCTTCGCGAGCATGCAGGGATGGTCCTGCGCAGACTCTCTGGAGAGACGCAGCACACCGCCCCTGTCCTCACGTTGATCACTCAGTTCGGCGGTGGTAAGACGCACACCCTGACTGCGTTGTACCACCTCGCCACGAGCGGCGAGCAAGCCCGTGCTTTTGCCGGGGTGACCGAGCTGATCCAGGAAGCTGGGCTCTCGACCATCCCTCAGGCACGGGTCGGGGTCTTCGTGGGGAACGCCTGGGATCCACAGTCGCATTGCGAGACACCATGGATCGACCTGGCCCGCCAACTTGCAGGCGAGGCCGGTGTCGAAGCCCTCGGTCCCGCCGCAAAAACGACTCCTCCCGGGACGACGGCCATTGCCCGGCTCTTTCAGGTCGCCAACGGGCCAGTGCTCCTCCTCTTCGATGAAGTCTTGAATTTTCTCACGCGCTACCGGGAACAGGCCGAGGCGTTCCGTGCGTTTCTCGGCAACCTTGTTCGATGTACGACCGGCACGACGCAATGTGCGGCCGTGATCAGCCTGCCTCAAAGCAAGCCCGAGCTGGACGATTGGGAACTCCGCTGGCAAGAGCTCATCGCCAAAGAGATTGGACGTGTCGCCAAACACTTGATTGCCAATGACGAGCGGGAGATCAGCGAGGTCGTCCGCCGGCGACTGTTCGAGGATCTTGGGAGCGAACGGGTCCGAAAGCTCGTCGCCAAGACCTTTGCCGATTGGTGCTTCGAGCGGCGGGCTCAGCTTCCTCCGGAATGGACAGCGGTGGATACCGCGACCACGGAAGCTCGATCCAAGGAGTTCCTTCGCAGTCGATTCGAGGCGTGCTATCCTTTTCACCCAGCCACGCTCTCGGTCTTTCAACGAAAATGGCAGGCGCTGCCTCAGTACCAGCAGACGCGCGGCACGCTGGCCATGCTGGCCCAGTGGATCGCCTGGGCTTATCGCGATGGATTCCTCACCGCGCGCCGGGAACCGCTCATCACGCTGGGCTCTGCTCCACTACATGACCCAGGGTTCCGGAGCACGATTCTTGGGCAACTCGGCGAGCCTCGTCTCGTCGCGGCTATCGATGCCGACATCGCTGGCGACCATGCCCATGCAAAAGTGCTGGACGCCGACACGAAAGGGCCCCTTCGCGACATTCATCGTCGCGTCGGCACGGCAATCCTCTTCGAGTCCTCGGGTGGCCAGACGGACAAGGTGGCCCACTTGCCCGAACTGCGTTTCGCGTTAGGCGAGCCAGTAGTGGATACCACTTCCGTAGACACAGCGGCCTTCGCGCTGGAAGAACGATCGTATTTCCTCCGCCGAGTCGGTTCGGACGGGTTCAAAATCGGGTATCAACCAACGCTCAAAAAGGTAGTCAACGATCGCCGAGCTTCGCTGGATGAAGAGACCGAAATCATACCTGCCTTGCGCAAAGTGGTCGAGCAAGAATTCCGCCGAGGCGCGAGTATCCCGATTGTGGCATTTCCTCGCGAGAGTGCCGAGGTGCCGGACGAACCGCGACTCAGATTGATCGTGATGGACCCCGACGCCGAATGGGTGGGCACCGGTCCACTGCGAGCCCAGCTTGCAGAGTGGACTCTGCACCGTGGCGCATCGCCCCGCCTCTATCCCGGATCGTTGGTCTGGTGTCTCAAGAAGTCCGGCCGGGAACTCAGGGAGAAGATCGAGCTCATGCTGGCCTGGCAACGCGTGGCCCGGGAAGTGTCGGACGGCACGCTCGGGAGCGATTTCGATCGGGCAGATCGCGCAGAGGTCCAATCCAAAATGGCCGCTGCTCAAGCTGCAGCGCAAGACGAAGTTTGGGCAAGCTATCGGTTCGCGGTCATTGCCGATCAGCACAGCCCTGATGGGCTTAAGAGCATCGACCTCGGGGCCGGGCACTCCAGTAGCGGCGAAACCTTGTGCGGGCGCGTGATCGCCGCGCTGAAATCCGAAGCTTTGCTCAATGAGTCGATCGGAGCCAGCTACCTCGATCGCCATTGGCCGCCGGCGTTCAAGGACTCCGGCGCTTGGCCATTGATCAGCCTCCGACAGAGTTTTGTGAATGGGTCGCTTACTCGGCTGCTCGATCCCGATACGACCCTTCGAAGCAAGATCGCCGAATTTGTCGCCAGGGGAGACTTCGGTCTCGCTTCTGGCCAACGGCCAGATGGGACTTACGAGCGAGTCTGGTTCGAAGAACCCCTGTCGCGCGATGAGATCGCATTCGAACCCGATGTCTTTCTTCTCAAAGCTTCCCTAGCCCGCGCCCTCCGCCATCGCGAACCCTCGGCTAATGCAGAGGCAGAGCCGAGTCCACCACTGCCCGTCGGCGGGCAGGAAACGAGCCGGCACTCTTCACAGGAACACGAAACCATTTCAGCGCCGCTGCCACAGGGAGAACCTGTGACCATTCACGTGACCGGTCAAATTCCGCCCGAGCTCTGGAACCGTCTGGGGACCAAGGTATTGCCGAAACTCAGATCCGCCATCGCGCCCGGCCGGCAGGGCGCGGATGTCAAGGTCGGCGTCGACTTTTCTGTGACAGTCGACCGCCAAATGGCCGCGAGCTTTACCTCGGAGATCCGCCAAATCTTGGATGACCTCGGGCTAACGGAGGCAGTGCAGATCCAAAGCCGATGATGGAGTCGGGCATGCCCGACCAGATTGATCGATAGTGACAGAAGCGTTGCAATCCCACATGTGATCGTCGTTCACGCGCAGGCGGCGGAATCGATGGTTTGTCAGGATGCCCATGACCTGCAGCGTCTGCATCGGGTTTTCAACCTCGTACGTCGTGCGGTAAAAGTCACTACGGTCTTTCATCCACCTCCCCTTTGCCCTCATATGCTGGCTAGAAATTTCCCCTTACCTTGGCCAAGAGAGTTTTTCCGCACCGGTGGTCTGCGAACGTTTCCAGCACTTCTCATAAAATAGTGGAACAGGCGATCCGGCGCTCTCCAACCTGTGCCTTCGAGACCGCACAAGTGATCGAGAAGTTCGTGCGGGCCGCCTCTCCTATAAGCCCAACTGCTCGCCTTAGGCATCCGGCTCCCGCATCTCTCTGCTGGGAGGCATCAAGCCTTTGGAAGTGGATACTTATCGATCCCTGCTTCACCTCAGTGTCTAGAAATAGAAGAACACTCGATAGCCTGACAAGGCGAAGTTGAGCGATCGCCGAAGCACGAGCGCTCGTCATGTTGCACCGGTTCTAAATCATCGACAGCGCTTTTTGTAACACGGCGTTAATGAGGCCGGTTCGGATTTTCTCGACTTTGGCGGCGCCGATGCCGGCTTGCGCGAGGGCTTCCATTTTGGCGACATCTTTTTTGCCTTTGACCAGGAACTCGAACTCGTCTTTGGTCAACACACCGTCGGCCAACTGCCGCGTCCAGATGAGCAGATCGGTTTTTGTTGCCTCCAAGAACGACTCCCCATCTTCCCGGGCGGCTTCGACGAACTCGCCGGCTTCGGTTTTGGCCAGATCGCAATTTGCTCTTTGACGGAATTCAGAAATTGCTCGAAATCGAATGTCGGCATGGCACATCCTCCTCATCGAGAGTCGACCTCTGGGTTATGACCGTTGCAGTTTGATGATCTGATCGAAGGCCTGCCCGACCAATTGCTTGACACCGGCGAGAAACTCCGGCGATCGCCCCGTGCCTTCCGTTTCCCATTTAGTGAGAAAGCCCCCTAAAAGATTGCCATTGGGATCCGCGAGGAGTTCCCATTGTTTGACAGAAACGGCATCGGGGCCGGAACGCTGTTTCTCCTCTTCCAGCGCCGCGGCAAGTTTCTGGCGCAGGGCTTGGATTTCACCGAGATGGGCGGCCGGGGGATCGGTGGCCTTTTCGATCAAGGCGAGGGCTTCGTTCTTGAGATCGATCGCGGTCTGCAGTGCCGCTGGGTCTTTCGTGGGCGCGAGGCTTCCGCATCCTATCCCCTGCAGAAGTACGAGCACGAGGCCCAACTGTACAAGATGCCGAACTGGCCAACCGGCCGAGCGCACTTCTAAACACGGCGATCGCGTCATAGCGATTCCTCCTTGATAAAATGTTCTCCCACTTCTCACACCAGGCGTATAGCACAATCGATCTTTTGGGTCCATCAAAAAGCAGATTTTTCCAGCCGCGGCAGGAAAGACGGGGACCTCGCTCGATCAGGTCCGGTTCTATTGATTGTATCCAAGGCGATACCCTGTGTATCGGAAGCCATACGAATTCCCGTCCGCCTCCCTTGTGATGGTCGGCGGTCGGCAGCGAGGACCTGTTCCAATTTTTCTGTCGATTCATGAGCTTGCATGTACGAGAACGTTTTCGATCCTTGCTCCATCTTTTTGGCAGATAAATTGCTGTTGAAAAAAAGTGTGTTTGGCGGGCTGGTGACAGCACATTGTCGAGTCAAACCATGACTTGGTTTTCTTGCCTGAACAATTTTCATGCTCTGAGGAATGTGACGGCCAATGTCTGTTCCCAAGCTGGCGAAACAGCCATGTCAGCACAGGTATGTGCATTTCTTTTCACCATTTTCACCCAAGGAGGGATTCATGAAGAAAAAACCGTTTGCTGAAACGAAAGGACCCGATCGAGCGGAAGCGGTGATGTACGAGGAGGAGGTCGAAGAGGAATTCAGCCCCATGAACGGCTCGGAGGACGAGTCCGGCTCGGAAGAAGCGTCCGGGCGCGTG
>RFGF01000034.1 GCA_003695915.1 Nitrospirota bacterium | reverse complement strand
CCACAGGATCTGAGACAGCCAAAATCGCCGCAGCTTGCAGGGCGGCATTGACTGCGCCTACCTCTCCGATGGCATGCGTCGCGACTGGAATGCCTTTGGGCATTTGCACAATGGACAGCAGGGAATCGATCCCCTGAAGGATGCGGGATCGAATTGGGACGCCGAGCACAGGAAGGAGTGTTTTCGCGGCAGCCATGCCCGGTAAATGCGCGGCACCGCCCGCCCCGGCAATAATCACGCGAATGCCTCGCGATTCCGCTCCGGCTGCGTAGTCGAACAACCAATCAGGCGTGCGATGAGCCGAGACGATCCGCCGTTCGTGGGGAATCTCCAGCGCGGTCAACGTGGCGCTGGCGTGCTGCATGGTGTCCCAGTCGCTGCGGCTCCCCATGATGAGGCCGACTCGGGCTTGCATCGTGTGCGTCATCTATGCCGCTCGACAAGAGGCAGTTCAATAGGCCGCCGGTTTCGAGAGGGGGCGATTGGTCACCATTTCGATGAGGCCGAGCCGATCGAATTGCACCGTCGGCCCATCTTTTGTCACCAGCCCGATGCGTCCGCCTCCGTGAATCGGCTCGGCCATTTCCACCTTGGTTTCTCGCCCATCCAGGTAAATTTCCAGCAACGGATGGTCCACGTGCGCCGAATTCACCACCTGCGCTCGCAACACATGCCAAGGGCCGGGTTTGGGCTCGATGGGTGCCTCGCCCAGCAAACGAAGGATTCCGTCTTTGACGCGATAAATGCGCACGGTCGTGAGTCGCGCGTCCAAGGTCACGGCATAAAAGTTCGCGGCATCCCTTGCCGCCAAGGCAATCCCGGCTTCACCTTGTTCGTTCGAACCGAGAAATCGCACGTGCACGATTACATCGGGCAGTTCCAAGATCCGCGTGTCGGCCAATAGAAGACGGAGACACCCGGGCGTCGAACAAGGTCCGGTATGAGCGACAACGTGGGGATGCGAAGGCGCATGCGCATCGGCCACTACCTGCCACGGAAGCGCTTGACCATCCACCCCGAGCATCTCAAAGCCTTTGGGAGGCGCACCGGCCCGATCGTCGTCGAAGTGCCAGGTTTTGAAGATATCCTGGCTGGGCACCTTCCAATGGACATCCGTATCCATGACTTCAGCCGATCGTTGCGGGCTCGGAAGTTTAACATGCATGCCTTCCGGAATGAGCGACTTGACCACGTCGTTCCCGATCAAATGTGTCCACAAACCGGTGACTCCCGTCAGCTGATTGTGCCAGGCCTTCATACGATCGACCACATCTTGCAGTTTCGCGTGATCTCGCGGAATGGTCAACGCCTCGAGGACGAGCAAGGCCTCACCGGCTACAACCTTGCCGATGGGCGCGGTCGCAAGATCGAGCGCCTGTTCAGCTTCCACTCGGGCCTGGGTCATCCATGGGTGGTCGTACCGTCGGTTCCAAGAAAGCCATTGCACCCGATCCCAGGCGATATCAGCGAGCAATTGGCTTCGACGCGCCCGGTCTTGCGCCGGCGCTTGTTCGAGCAAGGGCTCATGAAGCGCCAAGGCTGAATTCGCATCGTTGTTCCATCGATAGAGCGCACCCAACCGCCGTCGCATTTCGTCGTCACCCGCTCGTCCTTCCAAGGCTCGTTCGAACGCAGTGATGGCGCCATAAAACGCGTCGGCAGCGAACGAGTGCCCCATTGCCACTTCCGTAAACTCTTGTCGCCAGGTTTGAGCTTGCAGATTCCAATACAGCTCAGCCACAGGAACAGCTAATGAGTCGTCGGATACGACGATGCGGCCTTTTTTCAATCCTTCTTGTAAAAAGGCTTGATAGAGCTCTGTTCCATAGACCGCATTGACCCGCGGCTCATGAGGGTCGATCGTCAACAATCGCCGGTAGCGTCGCACGCGCTCCTCGAGCGAAGGCAGTCGGCGCGCCTCCTGAAAGGCGGTCTCGAACCGTACAGGATCGTCATCGCGCTCCCACCATTGCGGAGAGTCGGGCACGATACCGGGCACGGTCGGACCGACTAACCGCGGCGCGCCGGGTATCGCATCGTTGACCACTGCCCGGTCGATCTGGAATCCCCGGGATCGCAAGCCGCTCACCACGACAAAACGAGCGCGCAATTTCCGAACCGGACCATATCGACGCGCCACAGGGCTGGCCCACCACGGTTCTCCCGGACGCAAGGCCATTGGCGCCGTCAGTGGATCGGGATAGGTGATTGTGACATACACAACCGTTGCCGTGACCGGAACGGGATCCTGTCCGGGCTCGAGAACCAAGCCCAGTGGGCGCGAAGGCTCGACGCGATCCAACTCTATTCGAGGCAAGGGAGTCGAAGGATTTTCCTGATACACGATGACTGGAGAGACAGCGAGCGCGGGAGGATAATCTTTCCAAAAATCCGCATGCCGATGACTTTCGTGAATCAAACCAAATCCGGTTTCCCGTCCCACGGCCTCGAAGATCCCCGGTTCTGGCTCATTGGCCAACAGATTCCGATGGGCGGTCAGCATCGCCTCCCAACATGCGCGATGACGCGCTTCCGGATTCTGGCTTGCCTCTTCCGTTCGTGCGAGACACGCTAGATCGTGCTGCGCCCATTCATCGACTTGCTGAGTCACCAAGGCGCGCACATACCGAAGCACGAGCTGTGCTGCTTGCTGCGCCTCTGCAGCCACGGCGGTTGAATGCGGCACCGAGCGGCTCTCTGCCCACACCGGCCCACCGGAATCATCTATCCCCGCAAGCAAGCAGGCGCCGAGAATGACGCCAACCTGGACTCGAGAACATATGCGATTCATCATGAAATGAGACCTCTCGTTCAGAAAGAACAATTGGGTTGTTTCCCATCATAGCAAGTTCCAATATGGATGCTCTAGCAGCACATTAGATTGACGCCGATCCTCAGGAGGCGGGATTGCTGTGCAGAATCGATTAAGCCAAGGTTCGGGGAGAAGAAGCGTGTTTCTGTGCCTTTCGCGCGGCTGGCTTCACTCCGAACTGCCCAGCATATCATCGATCAACGGGCGGTTTATGTCTTCGCATCCTGGACAAATGAGATCGAAGAGCGCCTCATGGTCGGTCACGTAATTTTTCGTATCGGCGAGCCCCTCTTCCTGCACCGCATCGTAACACGTGGGACACAACATCATGAGGCCGCGCATCACACTGACGGTTTTTCGCCCTTGGCTTCCGTTCATCGGATGATCCCCCTTCAAGCCTCCATTACGCCCAGCCCCGTTGCTGTGCCAACAGAAAATCTTCTTGCTCCAACTCGATTCCGCAGTGCGGACATTCGTAGGGTCGATCGGGAGGCGGGATGGGAAGCTCTGTTTCTTGGACACGTCCCTGACAGACATGATAAAAATGGCCTCTGGCATCTTCCGTATCCAACGGATCGTATTCGTACTTCAAGATCATGGCTCGCATCCCTCCGCATTCCGACGAGTCATTCAGGCTACATATAACAACGGCCTTCCCTTGTGTGCAACGGCTTTCGCGTATGCGTCTACCCCATTCCTTCCACGCGATTCTCACGAATCGTTCGGGCATCCAGGCTCCAATCCACCGAGGGCTGATTCTGGCCTTGGGGATGATCTTGAGCTGCACGGTCGATGCCGCTCCCCTCTCCCCCTCGCCTGTGATCGCTCCTCCACAACTTGATCTCGTTCCCGTCATCACCAGCGGCCTAACCCATCCGGTCTTTCTCACTCATGCCGGTGACGGCCGTGAGCAGCTCTTTATCGTCGAGCAAGAGGGGCGTATTCGTCTTTTCTCTCGGGGAACCCTTCATCCGATCCCTTTCCTGGACATCAGCGCTCGGGTTCTGTCCGGAGGCGAACGCGGCTTGCTCGGGCTCGCGTTCCATCCCCAATTCGCGACAACCGGTCGATTGTTCGTAAATTACACGCGAGAACCGGACGGAGCGACGGTCATCGCCGAGTTCCATGCCGCTCCCTCCGCACCGAGCGCGGATCCCGAGGGCAAAGCGCTTCTCGTGATTCCTCAACCCTATGCCAATCACAATGGAGGCATGATCGCCTTCGGCCCGGACGGTTTTCTATACGTCGGCACCGGCGATGGCGGCGCAGCGGGTGATCCCGGCAATCGGGCACAAAACCTTCAATCGTTATTGGGCAAAATCCTGCGTCTCGACGTCGACAGCCGTTCGCCCTATGGGGTGCCTTCCACCAACCCGTTTCTCGAACCACCCGCGAGGCCGGAGATCTTTGCCTTCGGATTCAGAAACCCCTGGCGATTTTCTTTCGATCGACAGTCAGGTCGACTTTGGGCAGCCGATGTCGGTCAAGACGATTGGGAAGAGGTCGATATCGTCGAGGCAGGGAAAAATTACGGTTGGCGACTGATGGAGGGAAGCCATTGCTTCGTTCCTCCTACCGGATGTGAACGACTGACTCACCTCGTGCGGCCAGTGACGGAATATGCTCACACGCGCGGACGATGCACGATTATTGGCGGCTATGTGTATCGAGGTCGACAGATGCCCTCGTTGATCGGCACGTATCTATTTGCAGATTTTTGCACCGGCGAAATTTTCGGATTCCGCGATGAGCGACACACTGTCCTCCGAGACACCGATCTTCGTATTTCTTCTTTTGGCGAAGATGAAACCGGAGAAATCTACGTCCTCGGATACGCTGGAACTGTGTACCGCATCGCGGAGCCACGACTCAGCAACCCATAAGATTTGGGAAGTCGGAGCGTTCTGGTCTCATCGATGACGGCTTTTTGCTGCTATCAAGGTGAAACGAAGGGAACGATGATCGATTTATGATTCGACCGGCACATGGCCGATACCATGTTGCACATTCCAAGAACGCGAGCGCCCCTACGACAACCCGGTTCGGGGCCAACTCCACGTTGCATCATGGAGTGGCACGATAGTCCGAATGGCACGATGGCCCAGAAATCATGCGATGACGCCGACTCAGACGCGAGCGTGGAACAGCCTACAGAGCATGGACACGTGTGTCTCGCGATTGAACAGCCGGCTAGCTCCGGGAGGACGACAACAGCGACACGCTGTTGAATAGTTCACCCTCGTCGAGCACTTTACCGACACCGAGAACCACCGATGTTAGGGGATCGTCGACCGTGATGATGGGAAGGTTGGTTTCTTCTTGGAAGCGAATCGCGAGACCGGGCAAGAGCGAGCCTCCACCCGTAATGACCACACCGCGATCGATGATATCGCCCGCAAGTTCCGGCGGCGTGTTTTCCAGTGCGGTGCGCAACGAATTCACAATGGCATGAATGGGTTCTTCCAGAGCCTCCCGAATCTCTGCGTCATTGACGACTACGGTGCGCGGGATACCGGAAATCATATCCCGTCCTTTGACCATCATGGTCTTTTCCTGTTCGAGCGGATACGCCGACCCGACTTCGATCTTGATCCGTTCGGCCATGTGATCGCCGATCAACAAGTTGTACCGGCGCTTGATGTAACTCATAATGGCGTCGTCCATTTGATCGCCAGCGATTTTGACCGATTCGCTACAGACGATGCCGCCCAGCGAAATCACAGCGATGTCCGTCGTCCCGCCACCGATATCGACGACCATGTTGCCCGACGGTTCCGTAATTGGCAGACCGGCCCCGATCGCCGCGGCTACCGGCTCTTCGATTAGATAGACTTCGCGCGCGCCGGCATGCATCGCCGATTCGCGAACGGCCCGCTGCTCCACTTCGGTGATGCGGGAGGGCACGCCGATGATGCAGCGCGGACGCACAAAGGAATGCCGATTATGCACTTTGGTGATGAAGTATTTGAGCATCCGTTCCGTCATGGCAAAATCGGCGATCACGCCTTCTTTGATCGGACGAATAGCGACAATGTTGCCGGGCGTGCGCCCGACCATACGCTTAGCCTCGGCGCCGACAGCAAGTACGGAATTCGATTGCTTTTCGATGGCCACGACCGACGGCTCGCTGAGCACAATACCTTTTCCCCGCACATACACCAGGGTGGTCGCGGTCCCCAGATCGATCGCTAAATCACTTGAAAACCAGCCCAAAATATCTCCAGTTATCCCCACAGCTACTCCTTGAGCTCGTCACACAATAAAAACCGGAAAAACCGGCCGATCATGGTCGGCAGTGCTCCATCCGCATGCAGCTCTGCTTTTCTTCTTCGGTTAGAACAGGGGAAAATAGAGGAAACACGCAAGAACATACCGCGATTCTGAACAAATGAAACCCCGCTCATCCTCGAGTTGGTGGTCGACCTTTTGGGCCAAACCTCTATGTGCACGATACGTTGGAAGTGTCTCGCGACATGATCGATTGGACAGGACGACGCTTGATCTTCCCACCTACACAATGGAACGGATGGCTCAGGCTAGGGCATCGGTCAGCTTGTGTCAAGCCTGCGTCCCTGAACAAACCGCTATCACCCGCACGATCCGCCAGGATGGCGGCAGTCATCGCTCCACTTTGTTCACCGGATTCGTTTGGCACTCCGCGAGCGCTTCTCTTCCGCTTGTCCTTTCTCTCCAGTATGGTATAACTACACGCTGACACGAGACAGAATGAAGCGTCCGCCTCCGACGTGTTCCCATCATTGCATTCATTTTCGTACACACGCTGTCAAAAAGGAGATCGAATAGCCAGTGTCCAAAACATCGTTGTTCATTGCAGGAACGATCGCCCTCGTGCTCATCTATCTTGGGATCGTCGCTAGCGCACGATGGGGGGATACCGATCCACCCGTCATCACGCTCATGAAGCCTTTCGATCGCGTCGGCCCGGCTACGCCACTCGTTCTGCACATCGAAGACAAGGGAACCGGTCTTCGTCACGTCACCGTCCGCATCGAGCACAATCGAGAAACCTATACGCTCGCCGACGAGACCTTGCCTTCGCACGGGTTTTTCTCGCTCGAAGGCGGCACACGTCACTCCTATGATTTCGAAGTGACGCCGTATGGCGACCAAGCTTTGCCGCACAAACACGGCGAGGCAAAATTGATCGTCGTCGCCCGAGACTATTCATGGCACAACTTGTTCGAAGGCAATAGCCATCGGCTCACGCAAGAGTTTACGCCGAAGTTCGTTCCGCCTCGACTGGAACTCCTCGCTCCGCCTACCACGCTGACCCAAGGCGGATCCGGCGTCGTTCGCTATCGGGTATCTTCCGATGCCGTTCGGCATGGCGTTCGGATCGGTGAGGCCTTTTTCCCGGGCTATTCCACGCCAGACAACGAGGCGTGGTTCGCGCTCATCGCTTTTCCCTATAACGCCGATCCTCGCACCCCTCTCCGATTGATAGCCGAGGACGGCTTAGGTAACACCGCAACTATGACTATAGACTTCCAGGTCACGCCGAAAACCTGGCGCACGCGACAAATACGCATCACCGATCGGTTCATCGAGCGGACCGTCTTGCCCCTTCTCGCTCAGACTCCCGAATTGGCGGCCGAAGAGGCCAACGATCTGCTGAGCAAATTTCTGCTCGTCAATCGCACGCTTCGGCAACGAAACAATCAATTTATCGCCGATCTCGCACAACGCTCACGCCCGGAGTTTCTCTGGCATGGCCCGTTCAAGCAATTGCCGGGCTCCCAGGTCGAAGCGGCGTTTGCCGACCATCGTCAATACCTCTATCGCGGCAAAGTGGTCGACACACAGGATCACCTCGGCTTCGACCTGGCCGTCACGAAGCATCACCCCGTTCAAGCCGCCAATGACGGCATCGTGGTGTTCGCTGGCTATTTGGGCATCTATGGGAACGCGATCGTGATCGATCATGGCTATGGCCTTCAGTCGTTGTACGCGCATTTATCCTCGTATCACGTCGAGGAAGGCGATCAAGTCGTCAAGGGGCAAGAAATCGGGCGCTCCGGAACCACCGGATTGGCTGCCGGGGACCACGTGCATTTCAGCCTGATTTTGCACGGACACCACATCAATCCAACCGAATGGTGGGACCCCTTCTGGGTTAAAACACGGATCATGGATCCCCTCGGTCTCATGCCATCTCCATCAACACACGAAAAGGTTCCGCCCCCGGAAGCACCGGCCCTCGCTCCCCCACCTCCCGCACGGGCACCTCATCCGTTAGACTAAGGGCGTAAACGATGCTGTTCATCAACCTTTCGGCGATTCACCTGTAACAGACATAGATAGCCTATGCCCCGACACTCACGCACCTCGTCATCGACCGTTTCCATGCCACCCGAATCGTGGACACCTGTCCCCTTAGCCGAAACGGCGCGTCAACGATATCTCAACTACGCCCTCTCCGTGATTACGGCGCGCGCCCTGCCGGACGCGCGTGATGGGCTCAAACCGGTGCAGCGGCGCATTTTGTTTTCCATGTTCCACAATCACCGATTAACGCCGGACCGTCCGCCCATCAAAAGCGCCAAAGTCGTCGGCTCGGTCATCGGCGAATGGCACCCCCATGGTGATGCCGCGGTATACGACGCTATGGCCCGTATGGCTCAGCCATGGTCCTTGCGCGCTCCCCTCGTCGATGGACACGGCAATTTCGGAAGCATAGACGGCGATCCGCCGGCCGCATATCGATACACCGAGGTTCGGCTCACACCTATTGCCCTGGAGTTGCTCACGGAGCTCCAAAAAGACACGGTCGCCTTGCAATCCAATTACGATGGCAAGGGCGATGAACCCGTCGTGCTGCCCGCGCGGTTTCCGAACTTGTTGGTCAACGGGTCTACCGGCATCGCGGTCGGAATGGCCACCAATATTCCACCGCACAATCTCGGCGAAGTCGTTCATGCCGCCGTCGCGCTGATTCGCAATCGGGAGATCTCGGTCGGTGAGCTCATGAAATACATCAAAGGACCGGACTTTCCGACCGGCGGAGAAATTCTCAACACGCGCGCTGCGCTGCGTGCCATCTACGAAACGGGACAGGGGTCGATTCGCCTCCGCGGCGAATATCGCGTGGAACCCCGTTCGCACGGCAAAGCCGACATCGTCATCACGTCCATTCCCTTTGCGGTCGACAAAGCCGTCCTCGTCGAACGGATCGGCGAACTCATTGCCACACGCAAAGTTCCGCAATTGCTCGATATCCGAGACGAATCGACGACCGACATCCGCATTGTCCTCGAGCTCCAGAAAGACGCGGATCCCGATGTCGCGATGGCGTATCTGTTCAAACACACCCCCCTGCAAACGAACTTTGCCGTCAACCTGACGTGCTTGATTCCGTCGTCTGATTCCACCGCAGCGCGACCGGCTTGCCTGAACATCAAGCAACTGTTGGAGCACTTCGTCGACTTTCGATTCGAAACCGTCAAACGACGCTATACGTACGACCTCCAAGTCTTGGAACGCCGCATTCATCTTCTGACGGGCTTCAAGATCATTTTCGATGACCTCGACCAGGCGCTTCGCATCATTCGCCAGAGCGACGGAAAAGCCGATTCTGCAGTCAAACTCCAACGACGATTCGCACTCGACGCGGTTCAGAGCGAGGCCATTTTGGAGACCCCGATTTATAAATTGTCCCGGAAGGAGATTCGCAAGCTGCTGGATGAGCTGACAGAAAAACGGAGACAGGCCAAGGAACTGCACGCACTGCTGGCCTCGACACCCAAGCTTTGGAACGTCGTCGTTCGCGAACTCGAAGACCTCGCCCAAAAGTATGGCGACAAACGCCGGAGCAAGATCGGCCGACGGTCGAGCGAAGAAGTCGCATTCGATCCCAGCGCCTATGTCGTCGAAGAAGACGCCGTAGTGACGATCTCCACCGACGGGTGGATCCGTCGAGTGGGGGCGATCAAGGATCTCAGCAAAGCCCGCGTTCGCGAAGGCGACTCGTTGATGACGATCCTGGGAGGAAGCACCCTGGACTCCGTCGTCTTCTTTACGAATTATGGAAGCGCGTACACAATCCGCATCGGCGATCTGCCGCCAGCACGCAGCGGCTACGGCGATCCTGCACAAAAATTTTTCAAATTCAAGGACGGCGAGCGCATTGTGGCTGCACACTGCTTCGATACCCGGCAATCGCTCGTCCAGTCCGATGGCCACTCTTCGCCGGATCTCCCTTTATTCGCGGATATGCCGGCCGAGTCGTCAGGCTGCTCGCCACAGGCCGTAGCCATTTCGTCGAGCGGCTTAGGAATCCGGTTCGATCTGACTTCGTTTTACGCGCCTTCGACGCGCTCGGGACGAAAGTTCATGAAGATCAAAGAAGGCGAAGAGGTGGTCGGCGTCGACATTGCAGCCCAGCCTTCCCACGCGCTAGTGGCTGTGGCAACCGTCAAAGGGCGAGTTCTGGTCTGCCGCGCTGAGGAGATTGCCTCGTTATCAGGGCCGGGACGAGGAGTCACTGTCATCAAAGTGGAGCCAGGGGACCGTGTGCTGGGCTTTCGCGTACTGCATCATGCACATGATCATCTCACGGTTCGCAAAGACGACGGGTCGACGATCGCCATTTCGGCCAACACATACCAGGTAGTCGGACGAGGAGGGAAAGGTCATACCCTGTTTAAGCGGGGCATGCTCACCGGACTCGTTGCACCGGAACTGCGCCTTCCTGTGTTCGAGACGAAGACCGGCACCGACCGCAATGGAGGATCGGCGGCTTCTGGAATGGCACCGCCCAAACCTCGGAAGAATGCTTCGACCAATGGTGCGTAAGGCTTTTATTCTGAATCTTGGCAAACTCCTGATCGCGACTGCCTGGGCAGACGGCACCCTGCACCAGCAAGAAATCAACGCGCTCAAAGAGTTGCTGTTTCTTCTCCCGGACCTCTCCGGACAAGAATGGCAAGAACTCGAATTGTATATGACCTCGCCGGTGTCAGAAGAGGAACGACGGATCTTGTTGTCCCGGGTTCTGGATGACATCCGAAGCGAAGATGACAAGGACATGGTGGTTCAGACCCTGGAACGGTTGCTGCGCATCGAAGGCCTACCTCAAGACCAGGAAACTATGGTGGTCCAACAGATCCGTCAAGATCTCGAGGCTCACCCGACAGGGCTCTTGGCGACGCTGTCCAAACCGCTGCGATGGGTAATTGGCTCGCGTGTGAGCCGTTACCCCTCGGATGGACGGGAAAGCCGACTGGAAGACTTCATCAAACAGACCATCTATTTTCAGCTCGCGATGGAGCGGCAAGCCCGCGGCCTCCCATGGTCCATGCAGGACGAAGACGAAACGCGGAAACTCTGCCTGGCAGCCGGTCTGTTAGCGCACGTGGCTTCGGTGGATGCCGATGTCTCCGAAGAAGAATGCTCAGCGATCGTTCGCATCCTGATGGAAAGGTGGCAACTCTCCAACGAGGAAGCTCAGATCGTGGCGCGTATCAGCCAGCAGCAAGCGATGAAAGGACTGGATCTCGTGCGCCTCGCCAAAGAATTCTGTGCCCGCACCACGATTCCGGAACGCCGATCGTTTCTCCGATGCTTGTTCCATGTGGCCAATACCACCGATCGCACCTCGAGCGACGAAATTGAAAGCATCCGGTTCATCGCCAAAGCACTCGAGCTCAGCCACCAAGACTTCATCGATGCCAAATTATCGATCCCTAGAGCCGAACGCGGCGGGCTCTAGCAGCTCATGCGCTGCCCGTGCGTCCTTCCAACCGATCGATCGCCGCCGCACCCACCGCGTCGCCCCACACATTCACGGCCGTTCGACAGCGATCTAACAACCAATCGACGATCAGGATCAACGAAATGCCTTCTATGGGGAGGTCTACCGCTTTGAGGACGATCACCATCGTCACCAATCCCGCCTCGGGAATGCCGGCCGCGCCGATGGCCGCGAGCGTGGCTGTCAGGGCGATCACCACGGCGTGTCCGAGGCCTATTTCCACTCCATAAGTCTGGGCGATGAAGACAGCGGCGATCGCTTCGTAGAGCGCGGTGCCGTTCATATTGATCGTCGCACCCAAGGGAAGCACAAATCCAGCGACGCGTCGTGAGACGCCTCCGCCGTCGATGACCCGTTCTATCGTCAACGGAAGCGTCGCAGAACTCGAGCTGGTCGAAAAAGCCGTCAGCAACGCAGGGGCGATCGCTCTGAGATAGCGCCAACTATTGACTCGGGCGACCACTCGCAGGAGCAAGGGAAGAATGATCAGTCCATGAAGTCCGAGCGCGAAAAGAACCGTGAGCACATAGGCGCTCAGCGGCATCACTTGGGGCCAAAATCCGCTGAATCCTCCTGCCTCGCCCAATCGTCCGGCAAGGAGTGCCCCGATCCCTATGGGTGCCGTCCACATCAACAAATGCACCATGGCCATGATCGCCTCGTTGACACCCTCGACGAACATGAGCACGACCCGGCCCCGTTCACCCATGGTCGTCAAGATTCCGCCGAAGACCAACGAGAAGACGATCAGCGGCAAGACCTCCGCTTTGGCCATTGCCGCAAACACGTTATCGGGAATCAATCCCAGCACGATGGTTCGGAGCAAGGCCCCCAACGTTTGAGGGCGATCATCGAGTCGCGCATTCACATCGTTCCTCTCGTGCTCAATGACGCTCTTGCCCATGATAGCCGTCTCGCCCGGACGAACGATGAGCACCAGAACCAATCCAACGATCACCGCGATCATGGTGGTTCCCGCGAAAAATGCGACGGTCCGTCCGCCCAACGTTCCAAGCGCCCGTACATCGCCCAAGCTACTGACTCCGACGATGATTGAGCTCATCACCAGCGGCACCACCATGAGAAACAAGGCTCGGAGGAACGCTTCGCCCAGAAATTGGACAGCTGTCCCGATGTCCGGCGCCCATCCCCCCACGATCACTCCGCAGATGATCCCAACCGCTATGGCGGGGAGCAGATGCGATGCATGATCGTTGCGTCTCATACCGTTTTCCTTCATCGGACCATCGCGCTCGGCTTGGGAGAAGAGCAATCTCCGCCTGAATCCGCTGGGTGCGATGTTTTGAGCTGGTCAATCCTGCACGATGGGGGAAGACGATAGACCAACCTCGGGAAGCTGAAAGCGCTTCAGTCACACCGAAGCGGCCGAATGCCGACCAGAACAACCAGAGAACGATCAGGCGCAATCCAATCCGACCGGAGCACAGGTACATACCAGGTGCCGATCGCCGTACGCGTTGTCGATCCGGGAAACGGCTGGCCAAAACTTTCGCTGGCGCAGCCACGGCAACGGAAACACGGCTTGTTCGCGCGCATACGGATGGCGCCAGTCGGAGTCCGTGATCGCCTCGATCGTATGGGGGGCGTGCTTGAGAGGATTATCGTCACGAGGCCATCGACCTTCTTCGACCGCTGCAATCTCTTGGCGAATGGCAATCAAGGCTTCGCAATAGCGATCCATTTCCGATTTGGACTCGCTTTCGGTGGGTTCGATCATCATCGTCCCCGGTACCGGCCATGAGATCGTCGGGGCATGAAATCCATAATCCATCAACCGCTTGGCGACATCTTCAACTTCGATGCCGGCCGATTTTTTGAAAGGCCGAAGATCCAAAATGAACTCGTGGGCAGACAGACCGTTCGCGCCCCGGAAGAGCACGGTATAATATTTGTCCAACTTTTTGGCCATATAATTGGCGTTCAAGATAGCGACTTCGGATGCTTTTTTGAGCCCAGCGGCCCCCATCAGTCTGATGAACGCCCATGAGATCGGTAGAATACTCGGACTGCCATAGGGAGCCGCGGCAACGGGTCCGATAGCCTGAGCACCTCCCACGTCCGTTCGTATGGGATGCCCAGGCAAAAAGGGGGCCAAATGAGAGGCCACGCCGATTGGCCCCATTCCCGGCCCTCCTCCCCCATGGGGAATGCAAAACGTTTTATGCAGATTGAGGTGGCAGACGTCGGCTCCCATGTCGGCTGGACGACAGAGCCCCAGCATGGCATTCATGTTGGCTCCATCCAAATACACCTGTCCCCCGTACTCATGCACGATCTGACACACTTCGCGGATGGTCGGTTCGAACACGCCATGTGTGGAAGGATAGGTCACCATCAGCGCGGCCAATGAGCTCGCGTACTGACTGGCCTTCGCACGCAAATCGCCGACATCGATGTTGCCGTTGTCGTCGCACGCTACCGAGACGACGGTGAGCCCCGCCATCACCGCGCTCGCCGGATTCGTCCCATGCGCAGAAACGGGAATCAAGCAGATCCGACGATGAGCCTCGCCACGCGAAGCATGATACGCCCGAATCACCATAAGCCCCGCGAGTTCGCCTTGCGATCCTGCATTGGGCTGCAGGGAAACGGCGGCAAACCCCGTGATTTCCGCCAACCAGGTTTCCAGTTGACGGAACAGCTCGGCATAGCCCTTCGTCTGTTCAGAGGGGACAAACGGATGAATCCGTGCGAACTCCGGCCACGTGACGGGCATCATTTCCACGGTTGCATTGAGCTTCATCGTGCACGAGCCCAGCGGTATCATCGAATGCACCAACGACAAATCTCGTGCTTGCAACGAATACAGATAGCGCAGCATTTCGTGTTCCGAGTGATACCGCGTAAACACCTCGTGCGTGAGATACGGAGAGGTCCGTGCAAGCGAAGGCGGGATCTTGGACGAGAAATCGGCGATCAGATCCGCAATGGAAAACGGCACAGCAGGTTCTTCGCAGAAGACCTCCAGGAGGCTCACCACCTCGTCGACCGTGGTCGCCTCGTCGAGCGACAGACCGACCGTGTGGTCGTCGAAATATCGCAGATTGATGCGTTTGGCTCGTGCCCGATCGAGCACCCGTGGCGCGGACAGTGGCCGGATTCGCACCGTATCGAAAAAGTGCCCGGCCCTGACTTCGTGGCCCAATCGACGCACCCCTTCAGCGACCAGGCACGTCAAGGCATGGACCCGTTCGGCAATGCGTTTGAGCCCCTGGCCTCCATGATACACCGCATACATGGCGGCCAGAATGGCAGGCAACACTTGAGCCGTACAAATATTGCTGGTGGCACGATCTCGACGAATATGCTGCTCGCGAGTTTGCAAGGCCAATCGATAGGCCGTGCGACCGCGCGCATCTCGCGAGACGCCAACAAGACGTCCGGGAATCTGTCGCTTATAGGCCTCCCGCGTCGCCAGGAAAGCCGCATGAGGACCCCCAAACCCCATTGGGACGCCAAACCGTTGACTGGAACCCACAGCGATATCCGCACCGAACTCACCCGGTGGACGAAGCAAGGTCAAGGCCAGCAAATCGGTGGCGACCACGCATAAAGCCCCATGCGTATGTAACCGGTCTGCGATCGGTTGATAGTCGTCGATCCGCCCATCGGTCGTCGGATATTGGACCAGGGCTCCGAAGGCCCGAGGCAATTCGTCTTCCAACTTCCCGATCTCGTCGACGCGAATGCGAACTCCTAAAGCATGAGCTCGGGTCTGCAAGACTGCGAGCGTTTGGGGATGACAGTCGGTGGCGACCACAAACGTGTCCCGCTCGCGCCCGACGATCGCTCGACACATGAGCATCGCTTCAGCCGCCGCTGTCGCTTCGTCGAGCAAGGACGCATTCGCTAAGGGCAACCCCGTGAGATCGGCCACCATGGTTTGAAAAGTGAGCAAGGCTTCCAGGCGTCCTTGAGCAATCTCGGCTTGATAGGGCGTGTATTGGGTGTACCAGGCTGGATTTTCCAACACATTGCGCAGAATGACCGGGGGAGTCAGGCAATCGTAATAGCCCATGCCGATGAACGACCGGCAGGTCTGGTTCCGATTCGCCAACGCACGAAGCTCTGTGAGCACTTCGTACTCGCTCCGAGCCGGAGGGATCTCCAACGGTCGTCGAAGACGAATTGCTTCGGGAATGGCTGCCCGAACCAGATCATCCAGAGAGGAAAATCCCAAGATCCCCAGCATCTCGCTGATATCCTCGTCGGTCGGCCCGAGATGCCGAGATTCGAATCGATCACCAAGCGGCAACAGCATTTCCAGAGGGCTTTTCTTCATAATGAACGCCTCACTTCGCCAAGCGATTGCGCGTGACTATGGTCCAAGGCTGCTCCGATAGGGCTAGCATGGCAATCCAAATAGCGCCTCCTCGCATGCTCGGGACGCTCCCGTATTCGATCATGCAAGTTGATTCCGCACATCTCGACGGGGCACAGCCTATCATGAGGAAACCGTTTGTGCAAAGCGGGGTGAGAGCTTCTGCCGCAGAGCATCCGGCCGGATCGAGAGCTTCGTTAGCGACCACGAGGCATGCGGTGAGGTCGTGGGTGACGCGGTCGATCGAGGGGACGGTTCGGCAATCGCTCGTTCCCGAATCGTCGTCTGAACTCACGCCGTTTCTCCGGCGGCAAATTGTTCCATCGGTCACGCAACGCTTTTCGCCGTTCCGGAGGGAGGGTGTTGAACCATTCTCGTTTTTCGCGCAGTTGTTTGCGCACGGCCGGAGGAAGCTGGCGAAACTCATGAAACCATCGGCGAATACGTGCACGTTTGCCCGGAGGCAGTGCTTTCCATTGCTCGAAGCGTCGTTTCATGTGCGCTCGTTCTTCGGGAGTCAAGGCCAGCCATCGCTTGGCTCCCTTGCGCAAGCGGTGCTGCCGTTGGGGAGGCAATTGATCCCACCGATCGACAAAGGGTTCAAGCAGACGCCGTTCTTCGCTACTTAAATGATGCCACGGAATCGAGGACAACGACTCCTCAGCTCCCACGTTTCCGACAACAAGGAGGAATCCGACAACTGCCATGAGCAGACGTTGACTCATGTCACTCAGTTTCTTGGTATGAGGTACTATGATCATTTTCACGTCGATCGACATCGAACTCGCCTTGGTGGCTTTCCCGTCCCGCGCTCGTCTCACTCGCCCCTCGTTGTCCCGCCAGCGGTTCCATCTCTGTCAGATCGAGGGGATCGATCCACTCACCATCCGCCGTCTCCCATGCACCAAGGAACTCGAGCAGTTCCAAATTCGGTGACCCAGTAAGCGAAGCATCGTCAGCCAGAGCCCATGGCGTCCCCAAAAGCAGCAAGAGTCCAGTCATGACCCAGTGATTAGCCGGCATGATCTTCTGCCGACAGCCAGTGATAAAACTCGAGGTCTTCATAGAACTCGAACGGCTCGGCACTGGCTAAGAGGTCCACATCCTCGAAAGGCAGAACACGATTTTGATCGTGCTGCTCCTTCGGACTCCACACCCACAAGGTCAGCGCCGCGACGATCAGTGCCGTGGCCACAGAAGCTGGGACCCACCAGACTCTGGTGCGGAGCTTTGCTGCTCGAGATCGAACGTTGACCGCTTCAGCCCGAGCCCGGTGCAACCGTGCCAGCGTGGTCGGATCGAGTCGTTCTACACTCTGATCGAGATATCGAATTACATGTGCAGCGAGTGCACGGTCGTCATGTTCACTGGGCGACGTAGTCGGTGGAACACCAGGAGAGGAAATCGACTTCAAGGGATCATCAGACATGGTCGGCCAACCGCTTGCGCAAAGCTTGCACAGCCCTTGAATAATGCGTTTTGACGCTGCCTTCTGAACAGCCCATCGCCTGTGCCGTTCGTGCCACATCATAGCCTTCCCAGGCGCGCAAGAGGAAGGCTTGGCGCTGGCGGAGCGGCAATTCCCGCAACGCACATTCTATCGCGGCTGCGGCGCGTCGCTGGGCAAGCGCTTCAGATGGATCCGGCATGCCCACATCTGGGAGTTGCTCCCAAGATTCCTCGCGAGATGAGAGATCATCGTCTTGCGATCCCGCAAACCATGTTCGCCACCGCGTGCGAACCCATTGCCGTCGATGCCAATCGGCGACACGGCTTTGAAGAATTCGATAAAACAGCGGTCCCCACTCGGAAGCCTCTCGCTCCCGATATCGCTGAACGAGTACAGCCATGGCTTCTTGCACAATGTCCAGCGCATCATCGCGATTCCGGACGGCGAGTTGGGCCATGCGGAAGGCACGACGCTCCACGCCAGCCAGGAACCGGTCCATTGCGCCCTGATCGAAAATCCCGTGCCTCCCTCTGCACCCAGCCCACCGGATTCGCCTCCATGACGCGACGTGGGCATCGGTCCGGGTTCATTCATTTAACGCATGCCCCGGTGGGGCCGGATCCGATGGTGACGAACCGGCTTCCGACTCTGGACGGGATGTCGATCCAATCGGCGCTCGATGCGATCGCCTGTGCGATCGAGACGGGCATCGATCCGATCGCCTTTTCGGTCGAGCCGGCGTTCGATCTGGGCCCCTTTTCGATCCAATCGACGATCAATACTCTCACCCTTTCGATCCAACCGTCGATCGATGCGATCGCCTTTGCGCTCAAATCGATGTTCGATCCGGTCGCCTTTCCGGTCGAGCCGGTCAGCCAGGTCATCCTTCCCGGCCTCCGCCGCGCGTCGAGCCTTTTGATCCAATCGCTCGTTGATCCGTGCTCCCTGGCGATCGAACCGATCTTCCATCCGGTCTCCGTGCCGATCAAACCGCTCGTCGATGCGATCCCCACGTTGATCCAGGCGATCCCGAATTCGTTCCCCGGCTCGATCAAGCTGCTCGTCGATACGATCCCCAACGCGATCCAAGTGCCGGTCAATCCGGTCTCCTGGATCTTCCCCCCACACCGGAACGGCCAGAATCACCATCAATCCACTGACCAGCATCCAACGACATGTGTTCATAGTTTGCCTCCTTTTTTGTGTACGGTTAGACGACGAGAGCCTCAGTCGCACTGTCCATGGAAACGCATCAGATCACAAAAGGTTGACACGGTTCCTGACAAGATGTCCGTCTGTTGTCCATCCGGTTGCCAAACTCCCCCGACTTCCGGTACAGGTCAATCCATTCCATCCTATCCTCGGGTATTCGACGAAGAACGAACAGGGAGAGGTCACTACCATGATCGTGCTTTCGAATATTCAGACCTTATATGACGGCACCTCGGCCACCGAAGCCGCGATCCATCATCACGTCGATGTGTGGATCGACCAGGGAAAAATCCAAGCGATTCATCCACACGATCCGCATCGTCCCACACAATCCGGTACGTGTCGGATCGAGTGCACGGACTATACGGTGACACCGGGCCTTATCGATTGCCACGGCCATATCATGCTCTTCGGCATACGGCGCGAGGAGCTCGAGCGCATGAATGCTCCGGCTGGATTGCTCTATGCCGAACGAATCCTCCATACCACGCTGGTCGACGGTGGGGTGACGACGCTGCGAGACGTGGGCGGAGCGACGCACGTGCTCAAACGTTGGGTAGAGGCCGGGTATATGATCGGGCCTCGCCTCAAGCTGGCCATTTGCATGCTTTCGACCACCGGAGGGCATGCGGATTTCCGAGGTCCCGATCGCTGTTGCGGGGAAGTTTCGCGCCTGTGGCCACCTGGACCTGGCCGGCCTTCGAGCATTGTTGATGGACCATGGGCATGCCGAAAACGCGTCCGAGAGATCGCCGCCTGCGGGGCCGATTTGATCAAAATCTGTGCAAGCCCCGGTGTCGTCTCCCCCACCGACAAACTGGAACATCGAGATTTCACCGCCGCGGAACTCGATGCGATCTGCGATGAAGCGGCCGCTCGGGGCCTCTATGTGGCGGCGCACGCCCACAGCCGCCAAGGCATTGCCCTCGCGATCGCCCATGGGGTGAAAGATATTCAACACATATCGTATCTGGATGAAGCGCTGGCCGAACAGGCCTATGCCAAAGGATGTATCGTGACACCCACCTCATGGATCAGCCAGGCGCTTGTCGACGCGCCCGACCTCGATCCCTTCGTTCGTGAAAAAGTGCTCCAAGTGGCAGCGGTCCACTCCCGGGCCGTGGACATTGCGTATCGAAGCGGCCTGCCCTTGTTAGCCGGAACAGATCCTGTTTTACCAGGTATGCACGGACGAAATTATATGGAGCTCGTCTCTTTGATCAAAGACGGCCTCCCACCCTTGGCGGCGTGGCATGGTGCAACAGGATTGGCCGCTGCGCACATCGGCCAAGACGATGCAGGAACTCTTACGCCAGGGAAACGAGCAGATCTCTTGGTGTGCAACCAGAACGTCATCGAGTACCCCGATCGGTTAGGACAGGGAGCCCTCGTCGAGGTGATCAAAGACGGGACCGGCTATCGCGGCGGGCTGGCGGCCCTGCCACAACGCACATTTAGGAGTTGTGTTGTCGAGGCGCTGAACGACGATCGTCGATGCGGGTTAGGAGGGTTATGAAGTTCCAGAATGGGGAATCGCATCCTCTTCGCTCTCCACCGTTTCTTCCATATCCACGACTAGTTCCCCGCGCGGCGAAAAGAATCCTCGTTCATCAATTTGAACGATGCCGTTACAGTTTTCTTGAAAGAATTCTAGAATCCATCCGTTGAAATCGTATCCTTCTTCGGTCATGTCGTTTTTCAACATCCGTGTCGTGGCGATAAACCGAGCCCGTCGGACAAAATCCCGAGCAATTTGGCCTTCTTCATTGTCGTAGACGGCCAATCGATTCAAAAACGCCGTCTGTTCAGCCTCGAAAACATCTTTGTAGCTTCCGCGATCTCGGATGCAAAACAATTGGATCGGCTTGCGCTCGCGTTGGTAGCCGAGCGAAATCTGCACCCAATCCCAATCATCGAGTGCCGCAGGATCCATTTTCGGGACTAGCGGCACATGATTTTTGGACTTCAAGAAATCCAATAGCAAGCGAAGAGGGGGACTATCCTCTCGGAGACAAAAGACGCGAGAGTACAACGCGGGCTCGGATTGCGGCTTTTCCTCGGGTTGCGGGGCCGAAACAATCGGTAATTCCTTGCTCATCGCCATCTCCTTGATTCATCGGTTGCCACGAGGCCATGCTCGTTCATAGTTCCGTGCGTTTGGTCGCTTCTCGCCATTCCACTCTACCCCATGAGATTTGTGCTCAGCAAGCGGACGCCTGACAAAGACCCGGCGCGTGCAATTTCGAAGGAAAGTGTGCGCCTGCCACCGAGAAAATACGCGGGTTTTCTGTTGACAGGGTACCTTCCTTTCTGTACACTCTGGCCCCGTTACGTAGGAGTGCTATGGTAGCGCTCCCGCCTCTTGAGAGGAGGAAGAGGCGATCCTTCCTGCGAGAGATACACCGCCATCTCCAAAATAGTCGTCGGCTGCTAGCATTATTCATCTATTCATGCGAGGAGGTCTGTATGGCAAAAGCAATGACAAAATCTCAAATCGCCGACCATTTGGCGCGTAAGGCCGGCATCACGAAAAAAACCGCCGTCCAAATCTTAGACGACTTAGCGGCACTCGCCTATAAAGAGGCCAAAAACTCTTTCGTCCTGCCTGGCATCGGCAAGTTAGTGCTGGCTCAGCGGAAAGCCAGAATCGGGCGTAACCCGCAAACCGGCGAGCAGATCAAAATCCCTGCAAAAAAGGTGTTGAAATTCCGCGTGGCAAAGGCCGCCAAGGATGCCATTTTAGGCACCAAGAAATAGCCATTCGCAACCATCCCTTCAATCTCGTCAGAATGTGAGCGGACCCCCACCCGACTATCCCGACGGCAAAGACGCCTCGCCTCTATTCCTTTACAGTATTCATGGATCTGGGGGGCTGCCCGTGGAGGGCGGCCCTCATCCTGATTCGGACATGAGCGATTAAAACATGGATGGGGTAAGCCCGCTTCTTCCCATTCCATCGTGCGCCACAAGGTTGACGATATCTCCGTCATACACTTGGGTATCTTCGCTGGCGATGCGCTTGTTCACGGTCACCATGATCTTTTGCTCTTTGAGTAACTGAAAGACGTCGCGCATTTTTTTCCCTTGTTTTCGGATCAGGGTTTTCACGGAAACGGGTTCGGTGATTTCGCAACTGAGTGTCCGCTCTCCTTCGCTGGTCTCTAGCTGTCCCATCAGCATGATCGTCACCATGAATGTTACACCTCCTTCTCCATTCCTTCGACCGCTCTTAATCAAGTGTTTCCATGTTGACTCGACTGCCTCTCCCTTTTCGCTCAGACTTCAGGTCGGATGTTCAGGGAACAATCGCGAGGATTCTGACCGGTGCACCGGTTCCATTACGAATCAGCATCGGCAAGGCCAACAGCGTTGCGCCATGTGGCGGAAGCTGTTCCATGCGCGCCACATTTTCGAGCGCATAGAGATTCGCTTCGCTTATTATCCGATGAACTGGAAACCGCTGTGCCTGTCCGGTATCAATGCTGGCTGTATCGATGCCGATTCCATGAATATGTCGGTGGCGAACAAGCTTCTCCACGACTTCCGGGGAAAATCCAGGAAAATGAAACGTCGCCGGATCTTCCGGAGTGGTCGTCCCCAAATAACGTGATCGATCCGGCCATCGGGCTCCCCATCCGGTCAAAGCCAACACCACCGCGCCTTTCGGTACGCGGCCATATTGCGCCTCCCATTCATCGAGATCTTTGACTTGGACAGCATAATCTGGATTCGCGCGAACTTTTTGGCGAACATCGATCACCACCGCTGGCCCTATGAACTGATCCGGGGGAATTTCATGCACCCGCCTTCCATAGGGAGCAAAGTGAATCGGAGCATCCAGATGCGTCCCGCCATGTTCGGAGGCAGCGAAGCTTCCCGAGGCATACCAGTACCCCTCGGCTATCATGCCCCAATGCTGGCGTTCCCAAGTAAACGTTTTGTTTCCTGGCCAATAAATCGTTTGTCGATCGAACGGATAGGTTAAATCAACGACAGTCCCTGGGAGAGCAGACGAACCCGATGCACATCCGACGACGAAGGCCGCGAAGAGAAGAGTCGGGAGCAGCCAAGAACAATGATCACTGATCAGCAGGCGCATTGGATTTTTTCCGATTCATCTTAAACGTTTGAGCAATGATCCTATCAAGCGAGAAAATGAACCAGCAACGCAGTGCCGCTGTTGGCCAAACCCGGTGCGAGTCGCTATACTGCCATCGCATTGCTGTCTCGAGACGGCGTCTTAGCGTCCAACGGAACAAAGCCCTATGTATCGATTGATTATCATCCTGGTCCTTCTCATCATCCTGTTCTACATGATTCGACGGGCCGTTCAAGATTGGCGCCTCAAACACGCCTCTGGTGCCCTGCCGGGGAAGGACGTCATGGTTCAGGATCCTGTGTGCAAAGTATATATTCCGGTGGGAGCGGCCGTGATCGAACATGTCGGAGGGCAACGCTATTATTTTTGCAGCGAGGAGTGCGCCCGTGCGTTCGAGCAAGAATCGTCTCGAGCCCGATGAATCGAGTACGAGGCAGTGCCGTCCGAAACCTGAAACTAGAAGGCAAGAGCCCCTTGGCAAGAGGAACCGGACCCCGCCGTACATCCCAAGCAATGCTCGCCCGTCCGAATTCGACGGGAAGCAAGTCCGGATGCATCAAACTCGGCAATCGTCTGCGGAGACGGAGCAGCGAGCGGCAAATCGAGCATTTGGTTGAAATCGCAGTCATACAGACGACCATCCCATCCTACGTTCACTAACGAACGACACATCACACCTGCCACCGCCGCAGGATTGAAGCTATTGACGAGCTCGTTCATGTAGGCCCCGAGTCGATTCGAAGAGACCAGCTCGTCCAGAAAGCGGTTAATGGGCATGTTCGTGATCGTGTAGAGACGATTAAACAGAATGCCATATCGAGTCCATAATTCAGCTTTGTACTCTTCTTCCAGGGTCGTTTGATCCGGCGGCAGACGTGGACCGATCGGGTTATAGACGAGATTAAGGATTAATCCTGTCCCTTCTATACCATACCCTAGCCTGTTCAACTGCTCCAGGGCCAGCAGGCTCCGTTTGAAGACTCCGCGCCCACGCTGTTCATCCACATTTTCTTCGAGATAACAAGGAAGCGAGGCGACAATCTCCACGCGATGTTCGGCCAAAAATTGCGGCACATGCTCCTTGCCCTTCACAAAAAAGACCGTCAAATTGCATCGATCGATGACATGGCGACCCAAGTCGCGGCATGCGCGCACCAGTTTTTCGAAATGGGGATTCATTTCGGGAGCACCACCAGTAATATCCACCGTGGTGATCGAAGGCGTCCGGCGAATCGCGTCGAGGACCAGCGTCATCGTCTCCCAACTCATCAGTTCCGACCGGTGCGGCCCAGCATCTACATGACAATGTACGCAGGTCTGATTGCACACTTTGCCGACATTGACCTGAAGAATGCGAATCGACTCAGCGATGAGTGGGTCAAGCCCGTGGCGGAGCAAGGTATCAGAAAATCCTTGCCATCGCCCATCTGCGCGCGATGTGTGATGCGCGGAAACCGCGAGCGGAGTCATGGGTAACGGTTTCATGACAACACATTGCCTTTCGTCGTCTGGCGACATACGAGCATCAACATACACCATCCCGCATGATCACGACTTTTCAACAGCACTGTCCATTGGAATTGCAAGACGCTTCAGTGACCGAAGCTCTGTCTCCGGCACGATTGAAAATGAGAAACCCATCGCGATACCCCTCATGGCTCAGGACATTCCTGGTCTTTGAACAAATTTCCACCGGTTCTCCAGAGCGAAACACATGATCGTCATCATCCATCGCTTCGAAAAATGGCCCCGTGAACACGGCAAAGTCTCCCTTCCACAAACAGGGCCCCGGCTCGGGCAGGATCGCCGACCATTGCGGATCGTCGGGAGAGAGCGCACAAGGATCCTCGGTAAGGAGAAAATGTCGACGATAACATTCGCGTTGGAACAAGACAGCGGTTCTACTGTCGATAGCCGTCGGCACGCCGCGGACGAACTGGTGACCGTCCTCAGCCACGACTTGGCTAAAAGGGCCAACCAAAGTCGCGTACCGCGACAGATGGGCAGCATCCTCCATGGGTGACGAATCGGAAGAACATTTGTATCCCGCCACCGTGATCGAGAAAAAATGGATCCCGTCGATGACCCGCCAGGGAACGGCATTCACCTGATGAACACCCCGAAAGCCAGCGGTCCTGAGTCCCTGCCAATAATCGCCAATAGGAAGCGAGCCGGACAAACAATCACCCCACTTGACGGGATCGTGGATCAAATATTTGGGCACGGGTTGATCGGCCACAATATCGGAAACGGTAAACCGCCCCCCGGGACGCAGCACCCGATACATTTCTCGGAAGACGGCTAGCTTGTCCGGCGCCAAGTTGATCACGCAATTGGAAATGATCAAGTCCACGCTCTCATCTTCCACGGGCATCGCATCGGCGTAGCCTTTTCGAAATTCCACGTTGGGCTGCGGGTACCCAAGGTTTTTCGCCACTGTTGGAGCCTGGGCCCGGGCCAGCGCCAGCATTTCGTCCGTCATGTCGATCCCGATCACCCGTCCGGTCGGTCCCACTCGGCGGGAAGCCTCAAAGCAGTCGATCCCGCCTCCCGAGCCGATATCCAGAACCGTTTCGCCAGGTTGAACAGTCGTGAGCCCCACCGGAGTCCCGCACCCATATGACACCTGAAGGACCTCATCTGGAATAAACGTGCGGAGTTCGTCGAAGTCGTAGCCGCTCGGACAGCACATGGCCTCTCCCGTTGTCACGGCTTTGGCATATCGCTCACGGACAGCCTGCGTAATCTGATTATTCTCCATAGCTTCCCCTCAGTGGTTCGTGAATGATGGACATCGCTCTCAACAAGGTCGTCTTCGAGATCATGCCTCAAAGTCCGGACTCGGTCCAAAATGTTACAGCAAATGAGAAAGCAATGCCCAGAGGAAGACAGGGAAAGAAATGCAACAAGGCCGACCCGGCGCCATGCCGGGTCGGCCTTGCTTCAGCAAGAGTTGTCGGACCTCGAAGTTATTGCACAGCCTGAGCTTTGCGATGGCGCCACCAGGCCAAGCCAGCCAACCCTGAGCCCAACAACAGCACCGTAGACGGCTCAGGGACAGCAGCCAATTGCGCATCGACACTCGTCGTGCTGATTCCGCTATGCGAAATGCTGGCTATCATCGTCAAGGAATACGGAGAGCTAGGCGGCAAGAGCCCTATTGAGCTTTGTCCGGCAAAGCTGGCACCGGCATAGGGCCCCAAATCTGCCAACAACGTTCCAGTTCCGAATGGTGTATTGCTGGTATCGAAATAGGTCTTAAACGATGTGACCGTTCCTCCCGTCCCTCCAATGGCTGAAACGAATGAATCGAGTCCCGCAGCCAAAGGCAGCGTAAAATCGGTATCGGTCAACATAATCGTTAACGATCCAGGAGCCGACGACGTGTGAACCGACGTCAAGTGCAAGGCCGGCGCATCGACGGCACCAAGAAGAGGATCCGATTGCCCAACTGTCACGTTGAGGGTGAACACCCCAATACTCCCGCTCCAACCCACAGCGCCGGTTTGACTCATGATGTCTCCGACCCCTCCATCTGTCACTTCAATAGGAGTTGCTATACCGTCGCTAATTTTGATCGACAGCGCATGGGCGCTCGTGTGGAGCCCTAAAAAGATCAGGGCAGCACAGGCTCCCACTGCCAACCATTTCGATTGCCTGTTCGTTCTTCTTTGACCATTCATGACTAATTCCTCCTTGTTGAAGTAATTCATAACCGACGATGGTCGAGAGTCATTCTCCAAGAAAGCAAAGCCCAGGCCAGGCGAATGTGGGAAAATAACGAGCAGCATGGGAAAACAACCAACATCAACGATCCTCGATTCTGTATCGAGCTCGGCCATCGTAAAGGAAGAAAAATGTAAAATATCTCGACGTTCGCAGGGTATTTGTGAAGCTAATTACCTAACCTATTGAACAAATAAGGGATAAGGTGAACTCGGCGGAATAGCTCAGTGTCGGACTCTTTTACGATGATCGAGTCTCGACAACCCTGTGCAAAAAGGAGCATCATGTGAAATCATGCGAAAAGAATTGCGTTCAACTGCAACATGGGTCTATATCGGGGCGTCAAAAGTATGTCTAAATTGAAGCTTTTATCCATGAGCCGATTCCCCCACCATCGTTCCGGCCCTTCCCATATCCTGCCTCGGAATCGCCAGTCTGGGCTTGTCCTTATCATTTTTCTTCTAGGCGTGGCGGCGCTTCTCCCTGCGCCAGTCGCCGAGGCGGCACCGCAGGATAAAGCGCGATGGGACCGGAAATATCAAACGGAAGACTACATCTTTGGCAAAGACCCGATCCCTTTTTTAAAAGAAGTATCGGATCTGTTGCCTAAACGAGGACAGGCACTCGATCTTGCCGCCGGAGAAGGACGAAATGCGGTATTTTTAGCCACACTGGGGTTGGACATCACGGCCATCGACATTTCGGAAGAGGGTCTGAAAAAAGCCAAAGCGCTGGCTAGAGAACGAGGAGTCAGCATCAAAACGATTGCGGCAGATTTGGAAAGCTATCGCCTTCCAGCCAAGACCTATGACGTGATTGTCTGTACGTATTATTTGCAGCGCGATTTGATTCCCAAAATGAAAGCGGCGCTCAAGCCAGGGGGCATGATCGTCATGGAAACCTATACACAGGACCATCACAAATATCGACCCCGGTTTCCGCAAGACTATTTGCTCAAGCCCAATGAGCTGCTCAAATGGTTCGACGATTTCGTCATCCTGCGCTATCAGCTCGTCGATGACGGGCAGGCTGTGTATGCTAGCATCCTCGCCCAAAAACCCGGATAAGCAGAAGCCATCACATCCGGTCTATCGCACCTTCACCGAACCAAGCGCTCTGGGAGCAAAACATGGAGCTCCCTCAAGAGCGTTGCACGGCTTTTTCAATTTGCGATAATCTTTGAACTTAGATTTCGCTCTCTATTATGAGATATCATGCAGCGACCCGCCCGTTCTCGCCCATTATCTTCTTGACCGAATTGCATGGCTGAGTCATCCCCGTCGACATTTCTTACCTCGCTCCCCGACAACTCAGCTCCTCTGAGCCTCGAAGGGGAAGTCTTGAACTGTCGAGCCTGGCGCATGCCCGATTTGGTGGTGTATCAGCATGGGTCAGAGGAATGGTGGGTTTGTCCGTTAGACGAGGAGCTTCCCATCATTAAACTCAATCGCATGGGTGCCGCCTTGCTCGCCGCAATGGACGGAACGAAAACGGTTGGCGCGCTGATGAGTCAATTTGGCAAATGGGTGTGCAGCCCTACTGGGGAAACGGGTCGATGGCATTTGGAGCATTGGGCTCTGCCATCCTATTCCCTCTGCTATTACGGGACAGAACCGCCAACCGGGCATAGTGCGGAAGCCCGATGGGATCTCTTGCTCCAACGTATTCGCGAACGTTGGCATCAAAACGCGCCGCAAGAACACGAACGCCACCTCTCGGACTTTCACCTCCATGGCATCCATGAACAACACGGGCATTTCGAAATCATCGAAACCACCGTTTCCCATCTCTTTCGAGAGCCGAGTGCGGCCCTTCATGGTCTGACGTACGGACGCATGTTGGGCAAAGCGTTGCGCGAGATGGGCTGGTTTCATCCCAGACCAAAACGGATTGTCGAAGTCGGGGGCGGCTTAGGGTACGTGTCGAAAGAACTGGCCCAGGAATTTTCTCCTCAAGAACGCCGTGCCATTGCCTATACGTTTCTCGACATTACTGGGCCCTTTTTAGAGTCGCAAACGCGACTGGCTCGAGAAGCCGGCTGGGCAGCCACGGCGATTCAGGCCAATGCCGAAGAGCTTCCTCTGGCCGATGCCTCGGTCGATCTCCTGATCGACAATGAAAATCTCGCCGACATGACGCCCGTTCATCTCACGGTTGAAGAACTGACTTCGGGCACTAGCCAACAGGCTCGGCATCAACGGGCTTTAGACTTGATCCGCCATCTTCGGCTGCCGCTCGACACCCCCGTTCCCGAAACGGTGATACTCAACGAAGGGGCCTTGCGATTCCTCATGGAAATTTGGCGCGTGCTCAAACCAGGCGGCAAGGCACTGCTGATTGAGTTCGGCATCGAAACAGGCTGGCCGGCCCCGGTGAAATTGCCCGGGCACACCGAATATGAAGTGCAATTCAGTCATCTTCGGCATGCAGCCCGATGGTTGGGATTCCGAGAGCAATATTGCGCGCTTCCTCAACTGCTCGCTATTCGCGGGGACATGCAGGTTCTCTGCACCGGTGCCGCATATGCCATCCGACGATTTTGCGAGGCTCTCGATACCCCATTTTCCGTGCGTGCCTACACACACGATGAACTCCAGGAGGCACTGGGCACCATGCTTCCCAAGCTCACTGGCCTCCATTACCATCGCGTTCTCGATCCGGCATGGTTCGGCTTATGGGACTTCAAAGTCTTGATGCTCGAAAAACCGGGCGGCATGATTCAACGACCAGTGTATCGTGAAACGAAGGGATTTCGCTGGTACCAACAACGATAGAGCAACTCGTCATCAAGATTGAGCGTGAGGCGGTTCAAGTAAATTCTTGCTGCTCTCCGTTCTCGCGAACTCGTCGAGCGGCTTCCCATACGATTCCTTCCCGCAGGCCGTATTCACTGACCACGCATCGATCGAATCCAAGCTGTTCCATTATGACGCGAAGAAGAATCGTCCCTGTGACAATCACATCCTCGCGTCCGGCTTCTAGTCCCGGAAGCGCCCGTCTGCTCGATCGGGTGCTCGTACGGAGACGCTGGTCCCATTCTCGGACCGTGGCAAGGTCGAGGACAAAGCTGTGGATTTTGGAAGGATCATAATCGGTTAATCGTTGAACCAATGCCGCCAACGTGGTAATGGTGCCCGCGGTCCCTACCAGCGTAGTCTCCGGAGTCCAGCAAAAATCACCCCCAATGCGTTCCACTTCTTTTCGAACGAGATGCTCTAGTTGCCCAATGGCCGCTTTCGTGGGCGGATCGGACTGCAAAAACCGCTCGGTCATTCTGACGACCCCGACGTCGATTGAGCACAGGCTGGGCCTTTCATGGTCGCAAGCGCGCATGAATTCTGTGCTCCCACCTCCGATATCCAGTCCGATAAACTGTTTCACCTCCACAGGCAAACCTGCACGGATTCCCCTTAACGTATATTCAGCTTCCTTCGCTCCCGTTAACACCTCTATTTCAAAATCGGTGGCCTTTCGCACCAACTCCAAAAATTCGTGCTGATTCTCGGCCTCTCGCACTGCACTGGTCGCGACAACCATCGTCGCCACCACGGGGTATCGAGCCAAGTCGTTGCGCCAGGCTCGAAGCGTCTCGATCACTCTGGCCATTGCCGACAGGGTCAGTCGCTTGCTCTTATCCACTCCTTCGCCCAAGCGAAGGATCCGTCGGTCAGTCTGAACAGGGATGATCTCGCCATTGGATGTTACGGTAGCCACTAGCAATCGACACGTGAGAGTTCCGATATCAATGCCAACAACTAAACGTTCCCTCATGCGAGTCTGTTCCGTTTCATCAAGAGACATCGATAACTGTAAGCTTACCGCTGTTCTCCAATATTAGACATTATCGGACATTCGACACGGCGAGGATCTCAATCCGATCGAAGCAGACCTACCGCGACGAGGGATGCGCACGTCTTTTCCCTCCCGGTGAACCTGTGATAGGATGGCGGCCGTATCGCCAAGGCTCGCATACATTTCGGAAATGTACCAAATTGAGGGCTTGATAACGACAAGGAGGTGGCCATGCCCGAGATTCATTGCTTGCGGTGCGGCAAGACGGCCGAACGGATGACAGAGAATTTGTTTCTCGGAAAAATGGAGGAAGAAATCAAAGATCACGTGTGTCAAGAATGTTGGAACGAATGGAATCGCCCAGGCGGGGTGAAAACGATGGTGATCAATGAATATCGTCTCAATCTCGGCGACGAAAATGCCCGTAACACGCTCAAGCAACAAATGCGTGCATTCTTCAAGCTTCCAGATGCCACAGCAGAATTCAAAGATTATCGACATTAAGATTTGGAGTCCCTGCCTGTTCACATCCGTGCATCGATCCTTAGTGATTGCTAAGCGACCATAACCGCGAGCGTATGAGCGACCGGAGCTTGCCAGCTTGTTTGCGGCGCCCTGCAACACGAACGAGTCCGGCTCTGCTCGCACGTACCCGCTATCGTTCACGTACTTCTCCTCTTGCGACAATGCACGAGCAGCGATACGATTGAGTTCATGACGACACCGCTGTCGAAAGGGATATTCCTCATTGCCACACCCGGTCTCCGCGACCCGAATTTTCGGCAAACCGTGGTCCTCTTGTGCGAATACGGCGAGCAGGGGGCACTGGGGGTGATCGTGAATCGTCCTACGGAAATCAGCATCAGCGAAGTCCTCCCCCAAGCACCGGTCCTGGAAAGCCAATGCCACAGGGTATTTGCCGGCGGGCCCGTTCAACGCAACAATTTATTGATTTTGTTCCGTTTGGAACACAAACCTCCGGATACCCACCACGTGATCGACGGCGTATACCTCGGAGGAGATATGGAAACCCTCGACCGTGTTCTCAAACAACCCTCTCCCAACGAAACGTTTCGAGCCTTTATGGGATATTCCGGATGGGCGCCTGGGCAATTGGAAAATGAAATCGAAATGGGGTCGTGGTTCACCAAGCCGGCTGATCCGGTTCTCATTTTCGAGAAAGACCCTTCTCGCCTATGGGCGGATATCTTGAAAACCATCGATGAAAAGTTCTCGATTTATGCCGATATGCCGCTCGATCCCTCGCTGAATTAATTCTTCTCATCTATTCCTTCATCTCCTCTCTCGCTCTTGTTGGCGAGGACTGTCGAATACAACTCTGGCAGCTTTTCAGCGAGCAGCGCGTTCAGGGCTTTTCCCACGGTTTCTGGTCGTCACAATCGCTTGGTCCTCGAATGGGGGACAGCTCCCCCTCAACTATGGATACCACCGATCGCAGGGTATGGAGTGCACCGCTTGAGTCCGCTGGAAAGTCCGCGAGAACCGCCTCGTCGAGCTTGTTTCTCACAGGAAACAGGTCTCTCGCCTCCGAGGCCATTCGAAGAAAGATTCAAGGCATGATCACATCATTGCAGGTGCGCTGGACGATTGGGCGAGGGATTCTGCTGGCAGCGCCAGACAGACATTCCCGAAGGCAATACGTCGGAGCAATGCAGCAGGCTGGAATATGGGTTTCGCACCCTGGCAATCCTGTTCAGTCCCTCGATGAACACGTTTGCAACGGCCCAAACTGGCAATCAAGGATGCGCATCCATACGCCGAAAATGACCTACGGCTTGCGTGGCAATTCTGCACCGCATAACGGCCTCCAATGCGTATCCCCTATCTTAAATGGGCCTTGGCGATTGTCGTGGCAGTCCTTATGCCACAGTGGCTGTTCACCCACCTTTCTCGCGATATATTTCAGAGGCTGGATCTGCAAGCGGTGAACAGAATCCCGACAGCCTTGATCACTGAGAAACAATCCGAGAATCCCCTTTCGGAGCAAGAGCTCGCAATTCCCCTCGAACGCAAAGCAGGCATCTGGGTAGTATCCGTGCTCATCAACGATTTCTATGAAGCCGAACTCATTATCGATAGCGGTGCCACAATAACGACGCTTTCGGAGGATTTTGCTTTCGAACTCGGCTTGCACCGGCAGCCCTCCAGCCCAACAATTCCCATCGAAACGGTTAATGGAACGACTCGAGCGTGGCTGGCCACGATTCGATCGCTCGCAATCGGTGCAATCCATGTCCCACACCTCTCGGTCGCCATCGTGGAATTGTCCAACCTGACTCAACATGGAATCGATGGGTTACTCGGCGGAGATATCCTCAAAACTTATACGTGGCGCATTGACTCTCGGCACCATCGCCTCATCTTGTCGCCTCCTTGATCTTTTCCCTTCAACTTCCACAGCTCTTTCGTTTCTTCTTTGCCGATTCGAACTGCCACATCATCTGGTCAGTCATTCTTGACAATCCCAGAAACCGGTGTGATACAAGTAACACCAGATTTTCGTGTATTTGAAACAATAGTTTGTGCAATTTATGAAATATTTTGCGTACGCGGACAATCTGAATCCGACACAATTGAAACGACGAGCTCCCGAACACTCTTTCTTGTACCAAGCGTATTTGCCCGACCATACGATTGTCTTCGGTCGTTGGTCCTCTCAATGGCGGTGTGGGTTGGCTACGATCAGTCCCTCCCTAGGCGAGCGTGTCTGGGGATGCGTCTTTGAGATCACAGAGGAGGACCTTAAGGAGTTGGATAAGTTCGAGGGCGACGTTCCAGAAGGAGCGTTTCGTCATCTAGAAGTGACCGTCCATAAGGACGATGGTTCAAAAGAACTCGTTCTGACCCATTCCGCTCAACCGATCGGCAAATTCAAGCCAAAAGACAATTACTTGGATTGGATCATTGCCGGAGTGCGCCATTGGAAATTACCCGAAGAATGCTTAGAAATGTGGCAAATGTTTCGCCCTCGCTAAGGCGTAGCTATTCCAGGCCCGTTTCGGTTCTCACAATCCCGTTTTCTTCTGTCATCCGTCATTGTCCGAAAGTGATTATCCCTTTATTCTGAACAGGAGGAGCACTTATGCCCAAGCCGAAATATCATATCATCGTGTGCACGAATTCTCGTCCCCCTGGCCATCCTAAGCCCTCTTGCGGTGCCGCAGGTTCACAGAACATCCTCATGGCATTCAATATGGGACTCATGGAACGCGGAGTGCAGCCCGGCGAAGTGCTCGTGACCGGATCGACATGCCTTGGTCCATGCGAGCAGGGCCCCACCGTCGTGGTATACCCCGACGGCGTTTGGTATTCAAAGGTCAAAGAATCCGATGTCGCGACTATTCTCGATGAACACATTCAAAAAGGTCAGCCGCCGGCCCACCTGAATCCCGATGCCGTTTGGAGCTAGCCGCAATCACTGCCTGAGAATCCTCGGGGACTCCGTTCGCCCTCATCTAACTTTCCCATTACGATGACCGAGCACAGGAGCAGTCATCCAGATCGTCAGAAACACGCTGTCTCTCTCCATCATCGCCATCATGCAGATAAGGCTATCGGATGTGTAGTGATTACTTGCAGCGATACTCGCTCACCGGAAACAGACACGAGCGGCGCGCTGATTCGTCGCTTACTCGAGGAGCATGGCCATAACGTGATCGCCTATTACCTTCTCAAGGATGAACCGACAGAGATTCGGCGCGTCCTGGAGAACGAAACGAGCAATGCAGCTGTCGATGCGCTGATTATCAATGGAGGAACGGGAATTTCGCGCAGAGATTCGACATTCGAAGCGATCGACGCCGTATTGGAGAAACGGTTAGATGGTTTCGGTGAGCTCTTTCGGTATCTGAGTTACAAAGAAATCGGTTCGGCTGCTATGTTGAGTCGGGCGACAGCGGGACTGTATCGTGGACGGGTCGTGTTCTCCCTCCCTGGTTCCGAATCTGCGGTAAAATTAGCCATGCAGCAGCTAATTTTGCCAGAAATCGGACACATTGTAGCAGAACTTCATAAGTAAGGTTGCCGCGTCAGTTCGAGCCTGGCTTTCTGCCAAAAGAAACTAGGGCGCCTCCTTCTTGGTGTTGCGAGTCGTTGTTCGCACATGTTCCCCGATATCCTCCTCAAGTTGAGCGTTTCGATAATAAAACAGACGGCGTCGCACGTCTGTTACAGCCCACGAGCAATAAGATCGTGCAAATGGATCATGCCTACCACGCGCTCTTGGTCATCAATGACCGGAAGCACAGAAATAGGCTTTTCTCGTTTTTCCATCATTTCTAGGACTCGGTAAGCATTTTCATGGAGGCGCACACGTTCCGGATGAGGATTCATAATCTCTCGGACCGTCATGTCAAAAAGATTTTTCTCGGCTTCCAAAACTTGCCGAACATCGTAATCCGTCACGAGCCCCACTAAGCGCTGCTCATCGTCGACCACAGACACCGCGCCAGCTCGCTTGTTCGTCATTTCCATCAGCATCGCTTTCGGAGTCGCGGAGACATGGATCATCGGATTGGCGGCTCCCCTTCGCATCACGTCACCTACAGTGAACAGCAGACGTTTGCCAAGCTGGCCACCAGGATGATTGAGTGCAAAATCAGCCGGCTGAAAGTTTTTAAGGCGCATTAACGCAACCGCCAACGCATCACCTAATACCAAGGCGGCCGTCGTGCTGCACGTCGGGGCCATATTCAAAGGACAGGCTTCTTCCTCGACCGGCGTCATCAAGACCAAATCGGAAAGTTGAGCCATCGTGGATTCGGGCCGTGCGGTAATGGCGATTATATGAGCCCCCATTTTCCGAACAAAGGGCAGGATGGTGAGGAGTTCTTCGCTTTCGCCAGATTTCCCCACAGCGATCACGACATCACCTTGTGCGACGATACCGATATCCCCATGCATACCCTCTCCCGCATGGAGGAATACGGCGGGCGTTCCGGTCGAAACAAGCGTGGCGGCGATTTTCTGAGCGATTAAACCGGACTTCCCAACACCAGTGACAATGACTTTTCCTGTACAGGTGTGGAGCATATACACCGCCTTTTCAGCAGCGGGGCTCAACCGTTGATATAAGGCTGCAATTGTTTTGCATTCCAGTTCGATCACTCGCTTGAGCTCTTCAAAGACGTTCATTTTGTCCATCTTGGTGATTGGGCCAACTCATCGGACCACAAATGCCACACGATGATCATGATCCCGTGATTCGACCATAGGCGTACCATCGAGTCAAGACACATTTGGCGCGAACGGTGCTTTTCCTTCCACGCACGGAAGCGGCTACCGATACCTTTTGCTGGCCGAGAAGGCGTCAAACGTCAGCCATTCGCATTAGGCAATTGCGATAGGTAGCAGATACTCAGAACCCGACTTGATTCCCATATCGGAATCGATTCGGCTCACTTTGTTTCAGCGGGAGAATCGTAGCGTTCGCTAGCTTGAAAAGGTGCACAAAACAGAACATTCGCTGGTGAGCGAACAGGCGAGCAACAACTGAATACGGAAACGCATGGGCCTTTGCTTCGAACGAGTTACCGTCGCGCTCGAAGGTCTTTCCGATGACACCAAGGATACCCTTGAACCCATCCGATGAGCGTCAATACCGCGACGATACATCCAAGAAGGAAGACAAACCCGACAAAACCGATTTTTCCTAACATCACCTCAACTCCCGAATCTCGATTGCTCGGCGAGCACTTTCCTCTTGTTTCGGATTGCCGCGTCGAGGGCTTGAATATGGAACGGTGGCACATACAGAAGTCGGCATTTTTTCAGATGATTGCTGAGAGAGGCACATTAGCACAGGAGGCTGTCGCACGTGAGATGTTCTTTCTGTCGCCCTCGACCTCAACCCTCGCCGATACATATTCTTCAACCGAGGGCACTCTAGAGGCTGCGCGATTGAGGATGGACAGCTTGTGCCACGGTCAACACCAATTCGCGAAAATTGCACGGCTTTTCAAGCACGGCATATGCTCCACTTTGCAACACTTTTTGTCGATCCATCAGATCCAACGTTCCACTTAAAATGATCACGGGAATTCGATTCTCAGCATGCTTCAGAAGCGTTTGGAGGAATTTTAGCCCACCCAGGACCGGCATATGACTATCGGAAATCACTAAATCCACGTTCTCTCGATTCAACCAATGAAGCGCTGCACCACCGTGTTCGGCTTCGATACAGTGATACCCTTGTGATTCCAACACGGTGCGGACAGTCCGACGCACAAGGGGATCGTCATCTACAATTAGGATTCGCTTGGCAACACAGAGCGATGAAGGATGATCACCGCTTGCAGCTTTTTCCTGTCGCTTTTTCATCGCTCATCAACCGCTCAGCTGTAAACAATCTATACCCTGGCCCGAGAAGAGATGTTCGTGTTTTGATTCTTCCTTGAATGCATCAAAATACGTGTTCTCACTTGAGCGTTTTCCGCACCGCATATTTAGTAGTCGGAATTTTCAACACTACAATGCTTAAAAATTAAGCACTTTGTCAAATTCCGCATCACTAAAAAATGAAGCTTTGACAAAAAGACCGAGTTCACAGAGTTATCCACAGATTCAGGGGATTGCTGATTTCCAACATCAAACGCTCATCATATTGAAACTGTTGCTTTTACAAAGACAAAGTTGATTGTTTCGCTTGTCAAAATATGAACCTTCATCACAGCGGTTTAGATTCCGAAAACAGCGACAACGAAACACCACGTGTCAAGCAAAACCATCCACAGGCGACCCAATTCCGTTGTTCAGCATATGGCATCGTTTGTAAAAGAGTGTATCTCCATCGTTGCTATCGTGTTTTCTATCGGCTCCATCCTCTTGCCAGGCTGCACTACCACAATCTATTGGACAAAACCCCATGCCACACTCGGAGAATTTGAGCGCGACCGACGAGCATGTGAACGCCTCCAAGCGCCTTTGCCGCTCGGAGGCCATACCGACATTACTCGGTGTTTGCGAGCGAAAGGCTGGGAAGAGACTTCTCGACCATCAAGGAGCCGTGAGCCACGATAACACAAACAATTCTCTCCATGTTCTCATTTCAGTCGGATGAGTCGCTGATGAACTGTTGGAGAAGTTTCTCGATGATCATCCTTGTTGATCGTGTTCGAATACGGTTAAAGTTCAAGCGTTCACTTCTAAGCCATCCCGACGATCTTCCGTTTCCGTTGCGACATAACGATGGAGAGGTCGAGACACGTAGGGCCTACAAACGAATTGACCGCCATCGACGACATCGCGTTGCACACGCGAGAGATCTCGATTTGTACGCCATCGGAAAAGGGGGTTCGTGTGGGAAGCATGGATCCTTCTTGTGCTCTCCATGTCATCCAGCTCACGAGCGCACCCCTGATACAATCGGACGCGACGCTTCGCTCTTGTTTGCTCCATAAAATCAATATGCGGAACAATTTCCATTTCCACAAGGAAAAAACGCTCGGCTTCCGCCGCTTAGAATCGCTGCCGCTGCACGCGAGTTTTGACCTCGGTTCATCACCGTTCAGCGTGGAAGCAACTCGGGAGACAAGGAATGGCTCGCGCACGATCTTACGAATCTCCGTGTTCATCGTTGGCGATCAACGGTAGACCCTGGTTGAAATGATCGTTCCATGATGTCATTTATTTGGGCTTTTCTCGATTTTGGCCCAGGCATCGCGTAGGGCTACCGTTTGATTGAAAACCACACGCTCATCGGTAGAGTCGGGGTCAACAAAAAAGTATCCTAGCCGCTCGAATTGATAACGCGAACCTGGTTGAGCTTGCGCTAATCGAGGTTCTATTCTCGCCGAATTGACAATTTCTAAAGACCGAGGGTTAAGCCATTTCAGAAAATCCTTGTCGTCATCTTCGGCAGGATTCGCCTTGGTGAACAAAGGACCGTAGAGACGGATTTCGGCGGGCACAGCATGTGCTGCCGAAACCCAATGGATCGTGGCTTTGACTTTGCGATTCGCCTGAGGCAAGCCACTTCGTGTTTCGGGATCGTACGTACATCGCACTTCTACCGGGTTCCCGGTATGGGGGTCTTTGATTACATCCACGCATTTCACGATATAGGCGTACCGCAACCGGACTTCCTTCCCAGGAGAAAGACGAAAAAATTTGGGTGGCGGAACCTCACGAAAATCATCTTGTTCAATATACAACACCCGTGAAAATGGGATAGGACGAACGCCCATTTTAGGATCTTCGGGATTATTGACAGCTTCGAGTTCTTCGACCCGATCTTCTGGGTAATTTTCGATGACCAACCGTAATGGGCGAAGCACCGCCATGGCTCGGGGAGCCCGCTGATTTAAATCTTCACGAATAGCATGTTCGAGTTGAGCCATTTCGATTATGCTGTCCCGTTTAGCCACCCCAATCCGATCACAGAATGCCCGAATCGCCTCCGGCGTATATCCCCGACGCCGCAGCCCTTTCAAGGTTGGAAGCCTCGGGTCATCCCACCCGCGCACGTAGCCCCCGTCCACCAATTGGATCAACTTGCGTTTGCTCATGACCGTATAACTGAGGTTCAACCGCGCAAATTCGATCTGTCGCGAGTGACACGCCACTTCGCACTCATCGAGGATCCAATCATATAAAGGACGGTGGTCTTCGAACTCCAACGTGCAAAGGGAATGGGTAATCCCCTCGATCGAATCCGAAAGAGGATGTGCAAAATCATAGGTGGGATAAATGCACCATGCTGCACCTGTGCGATAATGCGAGACATGGCGGATCCGATAGAGCGTGGGATCGCGAAGATTGATATTCGGCGAGGCCATATCGATCTTGGCCCGAAGGACATGTGCGCCATCAGGAAATTCCCCAGCCCGCATCCGCGCAAATAAATCCAGATTTTCTTCGATCGACCGCGTCCGGTAGGGACTTTCCTTACCGGGCTCGGTCAGTGTCCCCCGAAAGGCACGGATTTCCTCAGCGCTCAAACTATCGACATAAGCTTTGCCCTTTCGAATAAGTTTGACGGCATACTGGTACAACTGCTCGAAATAATCCGAAGCGTAAAATAATCGATCTCCCCAATCGAATCCTAACCATCGGACATCCTCTTGAATGGATCGCACGTAATCCATGTGCTCCGTCGTCGGATTCGTGTCGTCGAATCGGAGATTGCACAGACCATGAAACTCTTCAGCGACTCCAAAATTCAAACACATCGACTTGGCGTGGCCAATGTGAAGATGCCCATTCGGCTCCGGCGGGAATCGCGTATGCACGCGTCCGCCAAATTTTCCGGCTCGCACATCTTCTGTAATGATGGCTCGAATAAAATCACTTGACGATGATAAGCCCTCAGCACTCATACGCTCCATCCTTTCCTCGAATCGTTGGCTTGGTCTATGTACCTCCTTGCTGCCTTTGCTACTCTAACAAATCATCGAACGGTCTCAACATCGATTGCAGGAGAAGCCAGATCCTCTTTATCCATTTTCGTCGCCCGCATGGGCATCGAGTCGTGACTGCCATCAGCCGATCACAGATCCTATGAATCTCTAAAGAATCGCATGCTGATGAACTTCTTATTATATGCGAAATTCGAGGAAAGACGGAGGTGGCTGATTCTCATCAGCTATGCCGCCCTTCTTCTTGTTGCATCCATCCTTCCAGATACCCGACAAACTGGCGATCCTTTTCAAAATCTGTTGACATTCATTTCTCCTACGCTTCAAAACGCACTCCACATTCCTGCCTACGGTCTGCTTGCATGGTTGATTTGTGAGGCGGCGAACAGACGGGGCTCATCGCCCAACCTCTCCATGATCGCGGGCATGGCCACCGCGATGAGTTACGGCATGCTCATGGAAGTCATCCAGATATGGGTGCCTGGACGCTATCCCTCAGCGATGGATATCGCGTTTAATGCGCTGGGGGCAGGAATCGGAAGTTGGATATGGAAGAAAAGCGCGCGACACCGTTCTCTTCCAAGAGTGATAACGACACCCTCGATACCTCACTCTCGGCAACCTCCGCCTTGAACGGATGTCCGGTGTCGCGCTTCGGTCATCTCCCAATGATGGACGATGATTGAATGCCAGCGGGCATGCAGAAGGGAAGAGCAAAAGGATCACATTCCTCTGAGAAGACCGGGCATCGCGAGCAAGGCGCAACCTTGCTGCCTCAGAGCATCCTTCGCCCTCCATAGGCTTTGGAAGGCCAATGCTTTGTAGATGATGTGCCGATCCCCCGCTCACTAGGGATGGACTTCCGCTCCGACGGTCGCCTCGATCAGGTCGGGCAAGGGCATGGTTTCGAGCTGGCTCCGCATGTGCCACGCGGCATCGACAGCCGATTCCATTTCACGGCGTGACAGTCCGGCATCGACCGCAATCTTGCACATAATATGAAAAGCCTCTGACACATCAAACGCACTAGCAAGCATCACGCTCGAGGGCATCATCATGTCCTCCTATCTTGTTTGATGACGACACATGGGGCATTTCGTCAAACATCGGGGATAAGAATTAATTTATGATGCCCGGTATCCGACGCGTCCTCCTTGGAACGCGTCAGACACCGAAGCGACGACGAGAGCGCGGCAACGCTATTGAATCGAAATGGCATGGCCGCTCTTGGTGATATCCGCTCGCAGAGAATCTCCGGGTTTTTTCGCTCCATTGACCATCAATGTGTCTTGAGAGACATGCAAGCGATGCTGTTTCCCTGCAGAATCTTCGACCACATAGAACTCCCCATCGATGGCCTTGAGCTTGCCTTCGATGATCTGAAATGCCTGAGAACCAGGCTTCGCTTCCAGTGCCTTTCCGGGTATCGTTCCTACTGGCTTTTCAGCCCCACTAATCCCGGCCATCCCGAAACCCAAGGCTATCGCACAGAACACCATACTCAGAATCCGTTTCATCACATTCCTCCTTGCAAAAGATTGATAAGCTTTGAGAATTCCTCTACTTCTCAGGCATGAAGGCACCGAGTTTTTTCTCGGTTGCTCCATCGCTCACAAAAGAAAATCTGCAAAGTACATTCCTGACCAACTGTGGCTTTCTTTTTCCTGCATATTCAATGTGATAGATTCCTTCTTCTTGCAATATCGGCGGTACATGGATTGCGTACACTGCAGGAGCATTCCTGCATCCTTGCAGGACTAGTCCTTCAGATCGAGGCTCTGGTAGGGTAACAAGTCTCGCATGGACAGACAGTCTTTTCCCATGCGAACCGCTCGGCGTTTGCCTTACATAGCGGGCAAGTGCCCTTGGCCCAATGCTCTCGATGACGAAGGATAGTATCTGGATGACGATGCCTGATCCAACAAGCGACGAAGAGCCCCTCCCCTTAGCGGAATGGCTGGCCGTCGCGGTCCAAGCCGCCCAAGCGCCAGCACCCCTTCTTGTGGACTATTTCACACGAGGTCGCCTTGCGAAGGAAAACAAACGCGACGGCTCTCCAGTCACTGAGGCGGATCGGGAAGCCGAACGGATTATTCGTGATCGTTTGGCGCGATTATCGCCGAAGCCTTATGACATTCTCGGCGAAGAACACGGACTGAGTGGGGAGGGCACACGGTATCGATGGGTCGTAGATCCAATTGATGGAACTCGGTCGTTCGTGCGCGGCATTCCTCTTTTCGGCACCATCGTGGCCCTTGAGGATACGGTCACTCATCGGTCACTCGTGGGTGTTATTTATCTACCAATGTTGCAAGCGACCTATGCCGGAGCCAGAGGACTGGGCAGCACCTGCAACGGCAAGCCCATCACCGTCGCTTCTGGCTCAACATGGCAGGAGGCTATCGTCGCCATTGGCGACCCGCTCCAATTTTCCGCAGCCAACTGCCGAGCTGCTTCTCAATACCTGTGGGACCACTGCCAATGCCTGCGGGGGTACACCGATTGCTTCGGGCATGCGCTCGTCGCATGCGGATCTGTCGATGTGATGATGGATCCCTCTCTCAACCCCTGGGATGTGCTGGCCACCCAGGTATTGGTGGAAGAAGCTGGAGGATGCGTCCTCCTTCGTCCCTCAGCCATACCAGGCAGAATCGACGCCCTCTTTGGAAATCCTGCTCTCGTTCATGAGCTCGCATCTTCTCTGGGTTTTTAAGCAGAAAACTCACCGTGGCTTTTTTCTGCCCTGCACCAATAACACCAACCCTATCACCCCGATCACAATCGCCAAAATCCCTAAGAACTCCAACCCCATGCTGTCCCCCTTTCTGGTTGGTCATCTGGCATCCATCTCATAAGCTGGCTTGATCGCCTATGTTTCGACAACCGGACTTTACCTATCACGAACACCAGCGCCATTGTACTTCATCCCTACTTGAATATTTCATTCATCCTCACATCAAGCACTCCTTGCTCCCCCTAGAATGAGGAATTGTTCCGTCAAAGCCTAGTTGCCTAGAGTCCTTCTCTAAATGCATAGGCGCGCCTCGCGCACGGCATCATGCAATCGTAACGAAGGGAAACAGAGGCTATGCGGCACAAATTTCCGTTCGCCTCCGCGAGAGAAGTCAAAAAAACTGAGCGTGATCGGTCGGCGATTGAACTCTACATCGGGAAAGGCGCCCATATCCAAGGAACGTTTCGAGTACGAGGGACGGCTCGGATTGATGGATATGTCGAAGGCGCTATTGAAGCTGATGGCGATATTCATCTCGGCAAGGATGCTGTAATCGTGGCATCAATTCAAGCAGAAAATCTGAGCGCACAAGCCCCTATCCGCGGAGATATCGTGGCCCGAAAGGTCGTAGAGCTCCGAGCGCCTGCAACGCTAGAAGGCTCCATTCATACGATGCGGTTTTTCATCGAAGAGGGCGTGAGGGTGACAGGGCAACTTACCATGGGAGAGACAGAATTTCGTGCCTCGCACGACTCTTCTCCGCCACTTTAATCGTAGCGACGCGAATCCTTAGCAACACGCTTTCAGCATACGCAGGAGAGTCGTGCTTACCTTAAAACGACCGTTTTGAACAATTGGCTCACACAACATCCTTGGCCATTGTCCTCCCCCACAGACAAATCGAAACCATATATGTGTGGCAGTCCTTCTTATCCCTTTGGGTAATGATACAGAAGGGCTCAGCCGCGGTGACCTTGAATATAGGCCGCGGTAATAGGGTGTTGGGGTGAATCAAAAATTTGTTGGGTTGGACCGGATTCCACAAGCCACCCCGCTCCGGCTTGAGCCCAAAAGACCGCGACGGAATCGGCGATGCGGCGAGCTTGTGCGAGATGATGGGTGACTATCACGATCGTCAATCGCCCGCGCAACGATACGATCAAATCCTCGATCATCCCGCTCGACAGGGGATCAAGCGAGCTACAGGGCTCATCTAACAACAAGACTTCAGGAGACAACACCAAGGCCCGCGCCAAACATACTCGCTGTTGCTGGCCTCCAGAAAGCGCCAGAGCTGAATGACCCAAGCGATCCTTAACGTCATTCCATAAACCGACCTCGCGCAAGACGGTTTCGATCCGCTGACGCAATTCATCGCGCTTGCGTACACCGTGTTCTTTGAGAGGCAGGGCTAAATTGTCCCAAACGGAGAGCGGAAAGGGATTGGGCTTTTGAAATACCATGCCCACGCGGCGCCGCAAGGCCAGAACATCGATCGTCGGGGACATGAGATTAAGATGATCAAGATGCAATGCACCACTAACCCGGCACCGAGGGATCATGTCGGTCAAACGATTGATGCACATGAGAAAGCTGGTCTTTCCACAGCCAGACGGCCCAACAACCGCAGCAATCGTTCCGCGGTCGACTGCTAGCGTGACATCGTGCAAGGCCAACTTGTCCCCATACCAAACATTCAACTGTGCTGCGCAAATATGAGCATCGCGTGTATCCGACGGGAGAGAGGAAGTTGTGTACGAACTCCAGGTCCGACCCTCTTCTTGAACTAACCCGACTTTCATCAGGTCAACGCGTGCTTTTTCCATTGATCAGCTATGAATGACGACGTCAGGTTAATCGCGAACAAAAGTCCTACTAACACCAAGGCTGACGCATAGGCATGGGAATTGCCGCCCGGGACATTCATCGCCAAATCCCAAATATGGACAGATAGGGCACGGCCAGAGTCCAAAAGCGACGTCGGGAACCGATCGACATATCCACTGGTAAACAGCAACGCAGCCGTTTCAGCCATGGCTCGTCCTACTCCTAGAATCAATCCTGCTGCGAATCCAGGAAGAGCCAGCGGAATCAGCAAGCGCGTCACGGTCGTCCATCGCGAGAGCCCGAGGGCCGCCGCGGATAACCGATACTCTCGGGGAATGGCCCGCAAACTCTCTTCCGTTGAACGAATCAAGAGAGGAAGCACCATGCATGCTAGCGTCATCCCTCCCGATAATAGGGAAAATCCTAAGCCGAGAAACAGACAAAAGAACGCATGACCAAAGAGACCGAATACGATGGAAGGCACACCAGCCAACACGTCGAGACTTCGACGCACCCACTGGCTCAACCGACGATTTTCGTTAGTGTATTCGGCTAAGACAATCGCCGTGCCTAATCCAAGAGGCACCGACACTCCCAGACACACCCCCACGATCAAGGCCGTTGCCACCAACATCGGACCAATGCCTCCGTCTCTACCTGCATTCTGCGGGGCTGACAGAATGAACTCCCAAGACACCACACCGATTCCCTGCAGGACAATCTCGCTGACAAGCCATAGGAACAGAGTTGTCACCAGGCCTACCGCAAGCCAAACGACCAGAGCAACGCATCGCTCTTGGAAAAGAGGAAGCCAAGGAGATGACCGTTTATTCACCATATGTCCATCTTGGTTTCACCGCGTCCGCAACGACGACAATCCCTAGAACGATCAGCAACAACAATATCCCACTGGCGAACAAAGCCGATCGATGGGTCCCGAATGCATACGCAATTTCCAACGCGATATTCGCGGTGAGCGTCCGAACAGGCGCAAAGACGCTGTGCGGAATCTGCACCACATTGCCACAGACCATCAGGACTGCCATGGTTTCCCCTAAAGCCCGCCCGACACCTAACACCGCACTCGCAAAAAGACCCGACCGAGCTGCAGGCAAGACTATGTTGCGGATCATCGTCCACCGTCTCAACCCTAATGCCAAAGCTCCATGAAGATACTCTTGGGGAACTGCCGCCAAGCTGGCCTCCATCAACAACGCGATCGTTGGCAAAATCATAATGGCAAGGACCACCATTCCCGCTAACAGGCTCGGCCCTGGTGGATGGAGATTTCCTATCATCGGCACTAACACGACTAATCCCCAGAAACCATAAACCACAGAGGGAATCCCTGCTAGCAATTCAATCAGTCGGCGATACCATCGAGCCAGAGACACAGGGGCATAAAATTGGCAAAACATCGCTGACAATATCGCGAGGGGAGCTGCCAACGATACTGCGCCGATCGTGACCAACATGGTCCCCCACAACATCGGCAGAAGGTTATACAGTCCTTCCGTGGGATGCCACGAGTCGTCCGTAAAAAGCCGCACGAGTCCGACATGTCGCAAGGCTGGAAACGCTTCTTGAACGAGGAAGACCACAACGAGCAGCAACACGACGCCGGACAGTACGGCACACAGTCGAAGCACGGTTGCCAGGAGGTAGTCACTCCGAGAGGGGGACAAAGTATTGATTGAGAACAAGATCCGTAACCTCCGAAGACCGGGCAAAATCGATGAATCGCCTAGGCAAACCCTCTGGGACTCCGTTGGTGACCAGCATGAGGGGGCGCATCAATGGAAACACGCCGCGCCGGACATTTTCCATCGTGGGCGCAATGCCTTGGATGGGCAACAATTTGACCGCTACGCCTCTCTCGGCATCGTATTGCGCGGTGCCGATCGAGACATACCCGATAGCATGTGGGTTTCCCGCAACGGTTTTCACTCCTTGTTCATTGTCGCCAATGACGACATGAGCCCGAATCTCTCGGCTCTTGAGCCCGAAGTAACGGAGAAACAATTCCAGCGTCCCTCGCCCCTCGGCTTTCGTGAGTACGGTAATCGGTGCATCCTTTCCACCAACCGCACGCCAATTGCGAATCGCTCCAGTGTAGATCGCCACGATCTGATCGTTCGTGAGCGAGTGAACAGGGTTGGTCTGATGAAGGATTATGGTCACGCCATCGTACGCAATGGGCGTTTCATAGAGGTCACGCTCATGAACATGCAGCGATCGAGAGACCATCCCGATATCGGCGAGGCCGAACCGGATGTCCGCAATTCCCCGTGAAGAACCACCGGTTTGCACATCGATGCGCACAGCTGGATGTCGGCTTTCAAACCGTTTGCCCATTTCGGCCACTAACGGTGCCATGGTGCTCGATCCGGTAATCACCAATTTTCCGGTGAGCGCTTCTGCCGCACAAAGGCTGACCGGACACCCTATCGACATACCAGAAATCAAGCCGCATACGCATAGCCACAGGATCGTCCTCTTCGATCTCTCCGTTCGCCGCATAAGCATCAACGAAAACAAATCATACAGCAGCCTAGGTTAATGGCATTCCCTGTTGTCGCGTCGACCACGGGCGGACTCAACTGATAGACCATCTGCTTGCCCAAACGCCGAGCTTCGACCAATCCTGTCTCCCGAAGCACGGCCAAATGATGAGAAAGCAAGCTTTGCTCGACCTCCATCGCGGCTAACAGTTCGCTCACAGTCTTGGGGCCGTGTAGCAACGATTCCAACACGCCCAACCTCGTCGCATCAGCCAGCACCTTTAACTTGGTCGCACAGGAAGGATCAGTCGATTTCATCATCAGGGGATTCGATCGATGTCGGTTGATGATCAGCTAAGTTCATGAATATTTATTCATATGAATGATTATTCAAATAATTAAGAGCCAAGTCAACCAACCTCCGCGCAGATCTAGACGCCATCTAAGGATTTGTTCCACAATTCAGCAATTCGTTACAGGCATTCGATAGGAGGTGGAGCGATGGCGATCCTTGCCCAATTAATGTCGAAAGAGCTCAGCGTGATTCCCGAAGAAGCCAGCGTGCAAGAGGCCGCACATCTGATGCAACAAAAACGGATCGGTTCACTCCTCGTCGAAAAGGCTGGTGAATACTGCGGCATCATCACGGAGACCGACGTCGTCCAGGCCGTCGCGGAACAACAGGATCTGGCTCAACTCAAAGTCGGCCGTCTGATGTCTAGCCCCATTATCACCGTCGACCAACACCTGTCGCCGCACTATGCCCGAGATCTGATGGCTGATCGCCGGATTCGCCATCTGGCCGTCACTGACGGAGGGAAAATCGTAGGCGTGATCTCCGTTCGGGATTTGCTGTCGTACTTCAAGACCATGCCGAACAAGTTCGAATGAGACATCCGTTCCAGACTCAGCACGGCGAGGCCTGTGACGCCCTGCCACTCCTCAGCCCGATGACCGTTTCAGGGACCTTGTCCGCTACACGGTGATGCCGAGTTTGGCGAGTGCGGAATCCGGCGAGACGATATTGCGAGTCAGACCTAGGGCACGCGGACTCAGCCCCATGGCCAATCCCAGAAGCTGCGGTAGGTGGAGAATGGGAAGATCGATCTTGGTCTTCTGCTGATGGGCGGCTCGGCGTTGCATGCCATCGAGATTGAGGTGGCACAATGGGCACGGCGTCACCATGATATCCGCACCATGCCGTTTGGCCTCGCTCGTGTGCATGGCTACCATCGACATGGAATTGCGCTCATTGATGGTCAAAATGGGAAAGCCGCAACATCGAGTTTTCCCAGGAAAATCTACGACGTCGACGCCCACGATTTCCATCACGCGCTCGAGCGCCGCTGCCCGCCCGGGGTAGCGATCGAACTGCAGCGCCTCCGTCGGCCTCTGTAGATAGCACCCATAAAATGGCGCGGCTCGCAAACCTTGAAGCGGCTGGGTGAGCGCAGATCGGAGTCGGTCTTCACCAAAATCTTCCAGCAAGATCCACAGGAAGTGTTTGACTTGGACCGATCCGCTATACGTCAATCCTTCCTCCGCCAAAATGTGATTGACCTCGTCTAAATATCTGGCGTCCGCCGTGAGTCGAGCATTCGCTTGACTCATCACGCCTTGGCAGGTGCTGCAGATCGTCATGATCGGCAGGCCTCGTTGTTCGGCTAATGCAAACGTGCGGGCATTGAGCACATCGCCTAACTGTACATTTTTTTCCTGAAGCACTCCCGCTCCAGTACATGAAGCCGTATGCATTTCTTCCAACTCGATGCCCAATCGGGGGTAAACGGCCATCATCGATTGATACAGCTCGGGACAGGCGCCCTTGGCCACGCATCCCGGGAAAAAGGCGTATTTCATGAGCGTTTCTCCACGCGAGCAAAAATTCGTCGAATAGAACGGATGCCGGGAATCGCACGATGCAATGGCCCAGATGGCGGCAGCTTCCGATGAATGAACGATTGAATCGCCAACGGAAGCATGGAGAGCAATCGCCCCCAATTGCGAAGACCCAGAGTTTTGACGGCCAGCAGAGGCTCATCCAATCGTCCTTTTTGCCGGATTATGTCCGTGAACACTTCGGCATGACGAGAGCCGCAGGTGGACGGAACACGAGCACTCATCCCTTTGGCCCGCAAAGCCATAATTCGGTCCATCGGAGCCACATGCTTCGGGCACACCTCCACGCATTCCATACACCGCGTGCAATCCCACATGCCTGTGGGTTGATTGAGTGCGAGCAAGCGCCGCATGGTTGCCGCGTCACGCGGATCGGCAACAAATCGATAGGCTTTGGCTAAGGCTGCCGGCCCAAGAAATGTGGAATCCACTTCCCATACCGTACAGTCCGACACGCATACCCCGCACATGATACAGGCCATGACACCGGTGAGATGTTGCATCGCTGCCTGAGGCACGACATATTCCGTCTCGGGAGGCGGACCCTCCGGTTGCAACCAAGGCTCGACCTGCCGAATTTTTTGCCAGAACGGCTCCATATCCGTCACCAGATCCTTGATGACCGGCATATTGCTCATCGGTTCGACACGAATCAGACCTCCGTGCGGCGCTACCGTCACGATTTTCGTCTTGCACGCCAACATGGCATGTCCATTGATGCGCATCCCACACGATCCACAAATGGCGCCTCGGCAAGAACAGCGCAGCGTTAAGGAGTCGTCTACGGTCTCCCGAATTTTGAGTAGCCCATCCAACACCGTCTCCGACGGTTCGAGATCAAGGACGTACTCCTGATCATAAGGGGCCGGATTCGGGCTTTCCGGATTGAACCGACGAACGCGCAAGATGGTGTGCATCGTTAAATAATCAAATCAATAGACCCGAGCTTGGGGTTGCCACCGAGTGATGCGAACAGGGAGATATGCGACCTCCGGCGGGCCATCGGGACGATAGTACAGCAAAATATGTTTGAGCCATCCCTCGTCGTCACGCTCCAAATAATCCGTGCGGAAATGAGCCCCGCGACTTTCTTTCCGGATCGAAGCGCTGTGGATAATAGCCTCGGCACAGTCCAACATCATGCTGAGCTCCAGAACGGCAATGACTCCCGTATTAAAAATCCGACCCTTGTCTTTGATCGCCACACCGTTCCACCGCTCCTTGAGTTCGTGGATCACCCGCCGAGCGGTCTCGATGCCCTCTTCGTCGCGAAAGACCGAGAGATAGCGATTCATCGTGGTTCCCATCGTGTACCGAAGCCCAGCGACAGTCTCTCCGGTTCCTTCGCGAGCGATGATCGATTGAATGAGGCGATGATCCTGTTCCGCCATCGCAGGCGAGAGGCGCGGCGCTAAACGCGTTCGCGCGAATTCGGCGGCACATTGCCCTGCGCGCCGTCCGAACACGATGGTATCCAACAAGGAATTGGCTCCAAGCCGATTCCCCCCATGAAGACTGACACAAGCCGTTTCACCCGCTGCAAATAAGCCAACAAGCCCCTTCCATTGCCCTTCGGGATCCCAACATCGGCCATCGACATCCGCCTTGATCCCTCCCATTTGATAGTGCATTCCCGGTCGAACTGGAATCGGCTCTTCCGTCAAGTCGATATTGGCGAATGTTTTGGCTTCTTCGTAAATCTGCCGCAAACGGTCGAGAATAAAGGCCTTCCCCAGGTGCCGACAATCCAACAAGACACACCCATTGACCCCACGGCCTTCCAGAATCTCGGTTTGCTCGGCTCGGGATACCACATCGCGGGAGGCCAACTCCATCATAGTCGGTGCATAACGAGCCATAAACCGCTCGCCCTCGCTGTTCAAAAGATAGGCGCCTTCTCCTCGAGCCGCCTCGGTGATCAGCAGGCCTTTGCCTTTGAGCGTCGTGGGATGATATTGCACCATCTCCATATCCATAAGCGGGGCTCCGGCTCGATACGCCAGTGCCATTCCGTCGCCGGTACATATGAGTGCATTCGTGCTGGGTTCATAGACTCGACCGAGTCCTCCAGTGGCCATAATCGTCGCTTTGGCCGCAAAGGTACCTAAGCGCCCGGTTTTGATGTCCATGGCGACTGCCCCAGCGCACGCTCCATCCTCATCGTGCACCAACGAGGTCACAAACCATTCATCGTAGACCGGGATCTTGGCCCGCAGTATTTGTTCGTAGAGCACATGCAACATGGCCTGGCCCGTAAAATCCGAAACAAAAAACGTCCGGGCTCGTTGTTGGCCACCGAATCGACGAGTCCCCAGTCGGCCTTCTTCGTTGCGACTAAAAATGACCCCCATGTGTTCGAGTGCAATAATGTCACGACCAGCTTCCTGCGCAAGGATCTCAACGGCATCTTGATCGCTCAAATAGTCGCCGCCTTTGACGGTCTCGAAGGCATGTTCTTCCCAACTATCGCCCCGATCCGTCAACGCAGCATTGATGCCCCCCTGTGCCGCATTGGAATGGCTTCGAACGGGGTAGACTTTGGTGAGCACGGCAACGGACACCCCCTCCTCATGCGCTGCCAGTGCCGCGCGCAATCCGGCAAGGCCTGCACCAATAATCACCACATCGTATGTTTTAATTTCTGTCGCCATCTACACAAACAATGCCAGGAGATCCACGATCAACGCAACCGGCCCAAACCGCTAGAAAGAGACCACATCCATGATTGATGACTTGGTCCAAAAAATTCAAGGATGGCATGGGCATGGTTCGAGGGGTCGGACTCAAAGCGACGTTCCACGCTTCTGCTCCATGTATCGGTTCATGGCTTACCTGGCGATGGCCTTTTCATTGATTCTGGAGAACCCCCTTGCTAGAATCGATTGCACACAGTGGTAACCGTAAACAATTTCGTTAGATTCCCATTTCCTTCACAGGCACAAATTTTCAGGACGCCCTGCGCTGACCTTCATTCATCAAACAGTATGGCATGCTGCGCGTGTTAGTGCTCCATGGTCCCAATTTAAATCTCCTCGGCTTGCGCGAACAGGCGATCTATGGAGCCGTGACGTTGGATGAGATCAACCAAACGCTGACCAGGCTGGCCAAAGATCACAATGTGGATCTGGCCATTCATCAGTCTAACGCTGAAGGCGATTTGGTGACCTGGATTCAACATGCACACAAGACGTTCGACGGACTGATCATCAATCCAGCCGGTTACACACACACGAGTGTCGCCATTCGCGATGCCATCCTTGCCGTCGGTCTTCCGACGGTCGAGGTGCATCTTTCCAATGTGTACCGGCGAGAAGCATTTCGGCGCCGTTCGCTCATCGCCCCGGTCGCCATTGGGCAAATCTGCGGATTCGGTGCGTTCAGTTATGAATTGGGCCTTCGGGCCCTTCTTGATCACCTCTCGCGGAGCGACACGCAGCGTTCGTCCCAGATCCGCGAGCATGATAGAGAGGAGCAACGGTGATATCGACTTCTGAATTTCGGAGCGGTGCACGGCTGGAGATCGACGGCGAACCCTATTACATCGTCGAATTTCAGCATGTGAAACCTGGGAAGGGCGGAGCCTTCGTGCGAACCAAGCTCAAATCTTACAGAACCGGCAATGTCATCGATCGGACATTTCGGTCTGGGGAAAAGTTCGAGGAGCCGAACCTCGAAGAACGCGAAATGCAGTTCCTGTACAGTACCGGTGAAGACTATACATTCATGGACATGTCGAATTACGAACAGTTCACCTTTCCGAAAAGCCAACTCGGCGAAAACGTCGATCTCCTGAAAGAAAACACCGTGGTCAAAATTCTGTTATATCATGGCCAACCGATTGCGATGGAACTGCCCACCTTCATGGAATTGAAGGTCGTGGAGACCGATCCCGGCATTCGTGGCGATACCGCAACCGGAGGCACAAAACCCGCCGTCGTTGAAACCGGGGCGGTCATCAAAGTTCCGCTGTATCTCGAAGCAGGAGAAGTGATTAAAGTAGATACCCGGACCCGTCAATACGTCGAACGCGCCCGCTCATAGGCGCATTCGCATGTTGTTGCACAAGCCATCATGGGGCGAGGTCGTGACCCCCTCGCGCGCACCCAGCATTCTAAGTTGACCATGAACGAGGATACCGAGCGACGCAAGATCGAAATCCTGGTCGATATTCTCACCCAACATGCCTTGACCGAGTTGGAAGTGGAAAAGAACGGCGTCCGCATTCGGGTGAGACGAGATCCCGCTCCGCTGCCTCAACCGCAACCATCGATGGCCAGTGTCCATCTGTCCCGCATGGAAGAACGGACCTCATCGCTGGCTTCCCCGATTGCAGAAGCGGACCAGTCCCGATTGGTCACCGTCACTTCTCCGATCGTGGGCACGTTCTACCGCTCGCCGTCGCCGGATGCCGATCCGTATGTCGAAGAGGGAGACATTGTCAAAAAAGGCCAAGTTCTCTGTATCGTCGAAGCCATGAAGCTGATGAACGAAATCGAATCGGAAACCGATGGAAAAATCGTGAAAATCCTCGTAGAAAGTTCTACACCGGTGGAATACGGACAACCCTTGTTTCTCATTGATCCAACGGTCTCGGCCTGACCGGTTCGCGAGATTCATTCAGCGACGCGACGCCCGTGTTCAAAAAAATCCTCATTGCCAACCGCGGAGAGATTGCCGTCCGGATCATTAGAGCCTGCCGGGAGTTGGGCATTCGAACCGTCGCCGTGTACTCGGAATGCGACGCCCATTCCCTGCACGTGCGCTATGCCGATGAACATATCTGCGTCGGTCCGGCTGAAGACGCCTTGAGTTACCGGAACATTCCCAACGTGCTGAGCGCCGCCGAGATCACGGGCGTGGACGCCATACACCCCGGCTATGGATTTTTGGCAGAAAACGCCCATTTTGCTGAAGTTTGCGAATCCATCGGACTCGCGTTCATCGGTCCGACTTCCGAACATATTGCCCTATTGGGCGATAAATCCAAAGCCCGCGAACTGATGATGCGGGAAGGGATTCCCGTGCTACCCGGGAGCGACGGCGAACTGCACAGCGAGCAAGAATGTCTGGCCGTTGCCCAGCGACTAGGCTTTCCGGTCATCGTCAAAGCCTCGGCGGGAGGCGGCGGTCGAGGGATGCGCGTCGTGACGAGAGAAGACGATCTGCCGCGTGCGTTCCAAGCTGCACAAAAAGAAGCCGAGTCTTCGTTTGGCCATCCGGGCGTGTATTTGGAACGGTTTTTCCAAGACCCGCGTCACGTGGAAATTCAAATTATCGCCGATCATCATGGCCATACCGTCTATTTTCCCGAGCGCGATTGCTCCATTCAGCGGCGCTATCAAAAGCTGCTCGAAGAATCTCCTTCCCCGGTCGTCAGCGAACGTCTCCGCGAAGAATTAGGACGGACAGCGGTGAAAGTCGCCAAATCGGTCAAGTATCGAAACGCCGGAACCGTCGAATTTTTATTGGACCAGGACGGCCGTTTTTACTTCATGGAAATGAACACGCGAATCCAAGTTGAACATCCGGTCACGGAAATGGTCACGGGGATCGACCTGGTCAAAGAACAAATCCGCGTCGCAGCCGGTCTTCCGCTTTCCGTCCGCCAGCGTGAGATCCGGCTCAACGGACACGCCATCGAATGTCGGATCAATGCTGAATGTCCGGAGCGATTCACCCCGCATCCCGGAATGGTGACAGCCTTTCACTTGCCGGGCGGCCCCGGCATCCGCGTCGACTCCGCCCTCGACGGCGCTGGAGCCGTACACCCGTACTACGACTCGTTGATCGCGAAACTGATCGGGCACGGTCGAACCAGAGAAGAAGCGGTGCTGCGAGTCCGGCGCGCGCTCGATGAACTGGTCATTGAGGGAATAAAAACCACCATTCCGCTTCACCGAACCATCCTCGATCATGCCGATTTCCGTAAGGGACAAGTCTCGACGCGGTTCCTCGAACGGTTACTCAGCGCCACGGTCAAATCCTAACGTGTTTGCCCGATCATCCGATCGACCTTTGCATGGACTTTACTTGATCCTCGATGCACGGTGGGAATGCGCTCGATCCCTGTCTCAAGTCCTGGAGCAAGCCGCCTTCGGAATCACCATGGTGCAATATCGAAATAAAATCGACCCGCCCCGCCTGGTCTATGAAAAAGCGCGGCCACTTCGTGAGCTCGCGGCCGCTCTCGGTGTCCGCTTTCTCATCAATGACCGCTGTGATATCGCGCTGGCGGTGGACGCCGATGGCGTCCACCTGGGACAATCGGACCTTCCTCTTGAACTCGCCAGGAAGCTCATGGGGCCCGAACGCCTCATCGGTATCTCGACCCACTGCCCGGAAGAAGTCCACACGGCGACCAAAGGAGGAGCCGATTACATCGGATTTGGCCCGATTTTTCCGACCGCGACGAAACCTGACCATGAGCCGGTCGTGGGACTGGCCGGACTACGTCAGATTCGCACGCTCACACCGCTCCCCATCTTCGCGATCGGCGGAATCACAGAAGCCACCGCGGCCGACGTGATAGACGCAGGTGCGAACGGCATAGCCGTGACCTCGGCCATCTTGGATGCCCCTGACACCCCACGAGCGGTCAACGCGTTGGTACGACCGTGTTCTTGAGCTGAGAGACCAAGCGCTGAAGATCGGGGAGCGTCGCCAATTGGTGAACACCGGCTCGCCAGCATCCGCTCAACGTCGCAAGGAACGGAAGTGGCCCATAGACCGGGATCGAAAGCCGCTCTCGAACCAATGCGCTCGTCGAGGCCATTTGCTCTCGCTCCGTCTCCGAGAGAGCAGGTCCGGGCCACTCATTGAGCACCACCGCGGCGATGTCGAGATGACGGCGCAGAATCGCCTCGCAGGTGAGCAACATGTGATTGATCCCTCCCAGCATCGCCCGCCCGACAACGACACAAGGAAGCGGTAACCGCACCATCAGATCCAGCCAATCTTCGTGCTCTGTGAGTGGAACTTTCACGCCGCCGACGCCTTCGAGCAACGTCATCGACGCTTGCACAACCAGCGATCGGCACATGGTCTCGATATAAGAGAGATCCATGGCCATGCCGGCTTTCCGTGCAGCGGCTAGCGGAGCCAGGGGCATCTCGAATTGGTACAAACAGAGACACGACATTCCGGCAGCCGGCGGAAGGAGGCTCGCCAACCGCGCGGCGTCGGACTTATGCTTTTCGTCGGCAGACACCCCTGTTTCAATCGGCTTGGCCATGGCCGGAATGAGGCCCTGAGCCTGGAATGCCACCGAGATCGCGCCGACGACAACGGTTTTCCCCACGCCGGTATCCGTTCCTACGATCCAATACCCCTTTGGTCGCGAGCTAACCATCTTCTCGTTGTCTCCATGTTGATCGAGTCGGGGTTATCCGATCCGACTATCGAAGTTCCACACCTGCCCCGAGACATCTTTCATCCATGCCAAAGCGTAAACGAGATCGACCACTTCGTGCAGCGCAGGAGTCCTCCTGAGCACATGGTCATCGAGTTCCGACTCATCAGGCATGAAGGTTGCTGTCAATGACGACCGCTGCCAACCGGGAAAGACCATATTGATCCGTGCTCGATACGGTCCCCATTCCTTCGCCGTCGCGCGCATCAATCCCAGCAGCCCTGCTTTCGAGGTGGCATACGCGGCTTGCCCAGCACGACCGTGCTGTCCGGAAAACGAACCAATCAAAATCGCGGCTCCGTTGCGCTGCATTTGAAAATATGGAGTCACCGCCCGCAGCGTATAAAACGTACCGGTCAAGTTCAGTCCCAACAGATCGTGCCAAACTTCGAGAGAAGTGCGGAGCACAAGCTGCGATATGGACCGTCCGGCCGCACACACGAGGACATCGAGCCTGCCAAACCGATCGAGCACGGTCTCGATCATGTGCGAGACGGAAACCGCTTCACGAAGATCAGCCTGAACCGTGATCGCCGCTCCTCGATCTCGAATGTCACGGGCCACCAGTTCCGCTCGTTCCACCCGTTGGCAATAATGAACGGCCACGGCACATCCGGCCGAACCAAACCGCCGACACACGGCGCCACCGATGACACCTGAGCCTCCCGTGACCAATACGACCGCCGGCGACGTACGATTCACCGGCGGCGAGGAAACCCATGACCCACGATGACCATCCTCGTCCATTATCCATTGCTCCCAGTTTTCGTAATGATACCCGCTCATCTTATGCTTAATGCGATGCTGCCGTGATCTTGCTGCCCTGTCAAATGATATGCTAGGTTCAGCGGTTGCATCATGAGAGAAAGACCCATGCCGCTCGGCTCCCACTACACAAGACCCAGAGTCTGTTTCGTCATCATGGTGATATGGTGTACGTTCGTCTTGTGCTCACCACTGGCAGCCAAGCCCATCGTCATTCAACATTCTGAGCAATACTTTCCCGATACTCCTGGAAATGAGTGGACGTATCGTGGCCTCTTGCTCGAAAGTGGGGCCGTCATGATCAAGGAAAAATCATTCGTCAACGTGTCGACCGTGGTTGGACAACGAACCAAAAATGGGCTGGAATTGACCGTGTTTCACGATACCAATCCGGGAGATCAAGGCCCCACAGATAGTTTTTACTATCGTGATGCTGCGGGGATTCGTTATTACGGTTCTGAGCCGGGCACGGCGCTGGAACGACAACTCGTTCCTTACCAGATCGTCCGATTTCCGTTGGAAATCCCCAGCTCCTTTCAGCAGCTCGATCGTGAAAATCTCGACCTCGGCCTCGACCTCGATCGCGATGGGCAAACCGAGCGCGTGGACGTCTCTGCGGTCGTCTCGGTTCTCGGCATAGACACCGTCACCGTTCCTGCGGGAACCTATCCGGACGCGGTGCGCTTGGAAGCCAAAATGACCATGGACGTTCACCTTTCAGAGCGAAAACAGACCATCCGTGGCACAGACGTGATGACGGCCTGGTTCGCACGGGGCGTGGGATTATTGAAATACATCGAGCGACAGACCCTCCCCTCCATTCGTTCGACTGGTGAACGGACCAAAATCATTCAGATCACCGAAGAATTGGAACACGCGACGATTCAGGAGCAAACCGCTTCACTCGCTGGGCGCAAATCCCCGGCGCATCGTATTTTCGCAAATCACACGCTCGACCATGAATTGTTCCAGATAGTGTTCCCCTCCCGCCTTTTTGCCAATCCCTGAAAGTCGGTGTCCACCAAACGGTTGTCGGCCGACCAACGACCCGGTGATCGGGCGATTGATGTACAAGTTCCCCACATCGAAGGCTTCCCTGGCTTGCTCGATATTGGCCGGACTTCGCGAATAGATTCCGCCGGTGAGTGCATAAGATGAATGATTGGCCAGCGCAAGAGCCTGATCGATCGACGATACTCGAAACACCGTCAGAACGGGTCCGAAGATTTCCTCTTGCGCCACAGGATGCTCCGGTGGAAGATCCGTCAAGATCACGGGTCCTTGAAAATACCCGTGATGTTCGATTCGCCGATCGAGCACACAGCATCCATCCCGCGTGCCCAATTCGATGTACTGGCGCACAGTGGCCAACGCCCGCGCATCGATGAGCGGTCCCATCCGATTGCCCGGGTCAATCGGAGGACCGATGTGAAGACTCAGTGCCGCCTCGGTCAATCGATCGATGAACGTGCGATATACCGGTGCTAGCACAATTGCCCGCGAACAGGCCGAACATTTCTGCCCTTGAAAACCCGTGGCGCTTACCAACACGCCGAGGACCGCCTCGTCCAAAT
>RFGF01000033.1 GCA_003695915.1 Nitrospirota bacterium | reverse complement strand
GCGGAAGCGGTGATGTACGAGGAGGAGGTCGAAGAGGAATTCAGCCCCATGAACGGCTCGGAGGACGAGTCCGGCTCGGAAGAAGCGTCCGGGCGCGTGATCATCGCAGACGAAGAGAAGGAAGAGGACATGGATGCCCACGGTATCGTCACGAGCGATGAAGTGGAGGAAGAAGAACTCGAGGCCGAAGCCCCGTTTTATGGCGAGGTCGGCGAACCCACCTTCGAAGACACCACCCAAGAAATCGAGGCCGTGGAAGGCTACGACGAAAGCCTGTTGGACATGGACCGGGAGGCATTGGCGGAACAGGCGCCGGAATCCCGTCTTTTGGACGCCTGGTATGCCGAGTTCGGCGATCCCGTGACGAACGCATTGCTTCAGCAGCAGCCGCGACTCATGGAATCCATGCAGGAGGTGGTCATCGGAAGAGATGACCGCGTGCGCATCACGGGCACCACGTCGTATCCGTGGCGCGCGATTTGTTCATTGTTGATTACCGCCAAGGATGGCAGCCGGTGGATCGGAACCGGTTGGCTTGTGGGACCGCGAACGGTGATCACGGCCGGCCATGTCGTCTATATCCACAGCCGCGGTGGCTGGGTGCGCCAGATCGAGGTGATTCCCGGTCGCAACGGGTCTAGCCGGCCATACGGTTCGTGTGTATCGACGGCCTTTCGCAGTGTGAAGGGTTGGACGAAAAGCAAAAAGCGCTCGCACGACTATGGGGCTATTATTCTCCCTAAGTCATGTCCCTTCGGCAGGCGAGTGGGCTACTTCGGGTATGCCAATTTGAACTTTTTCTCGTTGCTGGGCCTGAAGGTCAATTTGTCCGGCTATCCCGGCGACAAACCCAGCGGCACGCAGTGGTGGCATGCTCGTCGAATCAAGTTCGTCACGGGGCGGACCTTGGTCTACAACATCGATACCGCAGGCGGGCAAAGCGGATCGCCGGTCTGGCGGTACAAAAACGGCAAGCGTCACGTGGTGGGCATCCACACCAATGGATCCTCTGCCGGCAACTCGGCTACTCGCATTACCAAGCCGGTGTTCAAGAACATCAAGAAATGGAAAGCGGAAGGGATGTAAGTAATAGGTAAGATGTAAGCGGTGAGGAATCCGAGGGAACCCGGCAAGGAGACCGAATCCGTGCATCGAACGATGCATCGATTATCGTCCTCCTTGTCCCCTTGGGCCTCGCAGTCGTCGCTTATCCTCCGATGCCATTGCGTTCGTTCATACGAGCGCTAAGTATGTTCGCTTATGCTTATGCCTGCATCGCCCCGCCCGAATCACACTGGCCAACTCGCTGGCCGCGTCATGACAGCCGATGGGGCAGCCGTTCGCGATGCCGCCGTCATGTTGACGGGAGAAAGCCCACCGCACAAAGACATTGCCGCACTCACCGATACCCACGGCCGATTCCAATTCGATGATCTCGTGCCCGGAACCTACACGGTGCTCGTCAACGCCGAGGGCTACTCCTCGCAGACCAAAACCGTAACGGTTTTTCCCGGTCAGACGGCCAAACTCACCTTTGTACTGACGACTGAAGAACTCGAACCGTGAACGAGGACGCTCATGCCGACTCCACGGCCATGGGGGATTGCTGCAGCCATCGTGCCGTTGGCGTTGGGATGGTTTCCACCAGCCCATGCTGGAGACCAGTCCGGCTGGCTCGTGGACGATGCGCTCCGTCATATCGGGAACAATCGCTATCAACCGCAATGCGGGGCCGAACAGTTCCAACGGGTCGGCGTGTGGGGTCCTTCGTACTCACTCCCCGTTCGGATCCGAACAGAGGGTCATATTTCGGTCGTGATCGAGGAAGTTTGGGGAGTCAATGCTCCTACTACGGTCAGGTTCGATGATCGCGTAATCGACGAGATCCCCGTCAACGCTGATCTAAATCACCCTCGATGCGGACAGGAATGGCGGTCCCAATTTCTACCGGTGACACCCGGCGTGCACCAACTCACCATCGATGGATACCGATGGCCCGGCGATATCGACGATGTCGCTTTTCGCGGCATTCGAATCCTGACCGATCCTCCTGACCTGCTCCTCGGATATGGAACACCCATCATCGATCACTCTGCTCATTTACCCAAGCGGACCAATTGGTTGGAGGTACTTATGGATACTACAACCTTATTGGCGACAGTTGGATTGCTGGCTTTTATGGTGGAGCGGCTCACGCATGGCCTGACCCTCGTGCTGTCCTATTCCTCCTGGTGGCGAGCGCGAGCCGAGCCGAACAGCCTTGCCGATCCGCTCGCCCGCGAGGCAGCCGAGCGGAACCGTCGCGTGCTGTCATTTCTGATCAGCGCGGTGCTGGCAATCGCCGGAGCCCTCTGGCTCAAGCTCGACCTGTTGCTCAAATTCGGCGTACCCATCGGCGCGGCCAGTGACAGCTTGGCCGGTCCGGTGGTGACCGGCCTCCTCCTCGCCGCCGGAGCCGACCCGATTCGCGATCTCCTGAAACGGCGCGATCAGGGCATGCAGCCATCAGAGCCTGCTGCGCCGATCCAGGTCACCGGGACGCTGGTGCTCCAACAGACACTTCCTCAGAATCCCAAAAACTCGTAAAGAATGCACGGGGATTGGTCGAGTGCCGGCGTAGCGGTGTCGAGCGCGAGGATGGTCTCTCGGGAACACTCGCGCGCGATCATGGGCTTGCGTGCGAGGGGAAGGCGCTACTGAAAGACGCGGCCGAAGCGGTTGGCGAGAATGTCCTTCAAAGGGAAGGATTCTTGAGTGACGAATCCCCGATAAGTCTCGGGGTGCTTCAAAACTAGATCAACCACACTGCACAAGCCGGCAGCCGTTGTGACTTGGATCGCCGACCACAGTCGCCCGGCGATGGTTTGGGGATAGACTTTTTTTACGTAATTTTCCTCGAACAACTCCCCTCGTTGCGTGCCGATAACCGAGGCATAGATGAGCACGACGTCCTGCAGCGTTTTGGGAATCGCATTTTCCAAAATCCGCTTGAGTGTGGGTCGATCGTCATTGAGTTTCAAATCGACCATCAAAAAATGGATTTTCTCGCAATGCCCGGGATAACGCAGTGTTTTGTAGTTCATCGTTCGGACTTTTCCCGCATAGGTTTCCGCCAGGGTCCCCAATCCGCCGGAGGTATTGAACGCTTCATAGAGCAGTCCATCGAGCTCGATCGTCTCGTAGCCTTCCAACGGGAGCAAGGGCACTTTTTCGCCGTTTTCGATACCCTCGCACATATTTCCGTATTCGTTGATGAGTCCGTCGGTCGACCAGGTGAGCGAATATTTCAGTGCGTTGCTGGGATGGACCGGCAGTGCCCCGACGCGCATCTTGACGGTATCCAACAGGTCAAAATGCGTCATGAGATCGTGCGTCACAATGCTGATGAACCCTGGCGCCAGCCCGCATTGGGGAACGAAGGCACGGTCGGCACCCTGGCTGATCTCCCGGATACGGTGAGTCACCGCGACATCTTCGGTCAAATCGAAATAATGGAGACGGTGCGCGCGAGCCGCTTCGGCCACCGGTGGATTGCAATAATACGGCAAGCTGGAAATGACCGCCTCGGGACGAACAGTGGCAAGCCACTCTTCCAACGCGGTTCGGTCTTGAACATCGAACGTGTTGACGTGAAGAGCCCCTTGGGGATGCTCTTCCATGACCCGCGCGAGCGCCTGCCCGTCGACATCGGCGAGATGAAGGCGATACTCGCCGGTCTCGAGCAAGTTGGTAGCGATCAGTGATCCGATTTTTCCGGCTCCCAAGAGACAAACGGTCGGCATGATCAAAACTCCGGCGTAAAGGCGAGCTTCCGCCATTTGTGGAAATAGAACGTGATGTCTCCGCTTTTGATGGGATAGATCTTTTTGTAGCGTTCCGTCCCGTCCGGCAGCCGCTCGACAATAACGATCTTCTTATCCAACACGCGCGTGGTCAACGGC
>RFGF01000001.1 GCA_003695915.1 Nitrospirota bacterium | reverse complement strand
TTTGGAATCGAACAGTTGGTGCGGGATGTGGAAATGTATCGGATCGGCGAAGGGGCGACGGATATCCTGCGTCCCTTCGTCGCCCGCGAAGGACTGAATCCGCACTTGGAGCGAGCAGCCAAATATCTCGACCCTCACCTCAGCCCGGAAGAACGCACGAAGGAATTTGGTAAGCTCCTGCGCTTTTACGTGAGATGGTATCGGGAACAATGGCGGCGAAAACCGCTGCCGGATTTCGTCGCACAGTGCCATCCGCTCGTGCGCACCGTGCTCACGTTCGTCGAACGGGCCAGCCGGCGATTGGCACGCGCCATCTTATATGCCATGGCCTTTCGCGGACTCGCGCTCCGCGACGACCAAGGCCGGCAAAACCGGATCGAGCAAATCGGCGAAGATTTGCTGGTCATGACGGCTGCAGCGCTGCATGCGGAGGCGCATCGGCAGGATGCTCAGAATGCCGCACGATGGGAACTCGTCCAGGAGATCTTTCGCCAAGCGAAAGCTCGAGTCAATCGACTCATCCCCGAACTAATACATAACGACGATGCCGCACTGACCACCATTGGCCGGCGTGCCTTCCAGGAAGTCTACCCGTTTCTCACCCAAGGCATCATCCAACGCCGCCTCGAAGATTATCGTTCGAAGACTTCGGAGTGAAAGAGATCATAGGGCGAATGATCCAGCGGGCGTCTGACGCCCAGGATATTTTTCGTGGCGACGTGGGTATAGATCATAGTCGTTTGAAGATTCCGGTGGCCGAGCAATTCCTGAATGGTCCGGATGTCATAGCCCTGTTCGAGCAAATGTGTGGCAAAACTATGCCGTAACGTATGTACGGAAGCCGGTTTCGTGATCCCAGCCTTGAGCACCGCCGCCCAAGCTTGTTCAGCATCTTGGGATTCCCCTGTCGAGGGTTTCAGTCGGGAGGGCAAAAAATACGTATAGAGCCGCGAGGCCTGTTCCGCCTGCTTCACCTGCCAGTGCTCATGGGTTTTGGCCAGATGACGGAGAAATGATTCCTTGGCGTCATGACTCAGGAGATCGGAGGTCGGCCGGCCAAGAAACGCATAGCACTCGGAGACCCATTTCACAGAAAAAGGCGCGTACTTGTCTTTGATCAGCGAACGTTTGGTAAGATAAGCCTGAAAGGCGAGAAGCATAACCAATATTACTAACTATAATTCTTTCGTCTATTAATAAGAAGACAGAGTGTTTAGTGAAATACTGGACAATTTGCAAGTCTCAATCCAACATTTTTCTTAATATTCGTCCTACCATTAGATAAATTCATCCTGGAAATAGAAGAAAGATCAAAATGAATGTTCTGTCGCTAAGGAAAGTCGATGGTTGACGCAGAAGACCTCGTGATCCCAGTCTATCTGAATCAACGGATCGTCTTCGATCTCGTCGCCGTCTTAGAAGGCGGTATCGCGTCGGTTACTCAGGTATCACAAACGCAAGCGCAGGCCGCTGGCGAAACGCGTCATATTGGGGCGTCGTTCGGCGTAAGTGAGGCCCTCTCATCGCTACTCAAGATCGACCTCACTGGGAAGCGAGATCGGAAATCCTCGGACGAATCCAGCACAACAACGACTCAAGATCGAATTCATACCCCGGTTTCGCTGTTCATCACCCTTCGGGCGATTCTCCGTGAAAAGAACTATCTCAAGGATATCGCTTCGGACACCACGCTTGCGCCCGGCGACCTTGTTGAATTCTCAACAGTATTGAAACGTAATCCACTCGTGGAAACGCTTGATTCCTTCATCGAAATGATTGACATGTTTCAAGCGTTTGCCGACACACCTCAAAAGGGCAAAGGCAAGCACGCCAACGAAATGTCGCAAATCAAGAAGCAAATGGGTTCGCTGATCTCATCGCTCAAGGGTGGCGACACTTTGGACCTGACAACGCCGGCCTTACCATCATCTCATCGGGCCGTCATTTCGCTCGAAACGCGGAACCTAAACGATCCAACAATGTCTGATCTTGTTGACGGAACGTTTCGCGTCGTGGGCAAGGTCACGCGATGCCTTTCCGAATCTGACGGTGCAATCAGCCTTAATCGCAAGTCTGCGATCAATCGGCTACCACCATCGGCCCTTGAACAATTCAAGACGGCATTCAAAGCTCCAGAGTTGGCTGAAATGTCACTTCCAGATTTGGAATGGGAGATTCCCGGACCTGCAATACAAGTACTTCCGATTGCGATCTTTGCATGATCACGACAGAACAAATGCGTGAACCGGAGCGGCGGATCACGCGGAATTTGAAGTCAACGTCAACCGTCGCCGCCCGGCTACGCTGGCCGTTAGCCGCGTAGGACGATCTTGGCGTTGGTGAGATTTTGACAGGGGGTATGACCAGGGTCATACTCCGAGTATGAAGACGGCGATCTCGATCCCAGACGACCTTTTCAGAGCGGCAGAACAGGCTGCCAAGCGCCTTGTCTCAGTAGAAGCGAACTCTACCGTAGTGCTCTCGCTGCGTTCTTGGAGCGTCACAGCGACCGGGGCATCACCGAAGCTCTTGACGCGATCTATGGGATGGAGCCGGAGGAGTCACGTCTGGACCCAGTGCTTGAGCATCTCCAGCTGGCGAGTGTGTCGCGGGAGCGGTGGTGATTCGCCGCGGTGAGATCTGGTGGGCGAGCTTAGGGGAGCCTCGCGCTTCAGAGCGAGGATACCCTCGTCCTGTGTTGGTCGTGCAGGCGGACAGCTTCAACCGGAGTCGGATCAGCACGGTACTCGTCGTGGCGATTAAATCGAACCTGCGACTGGCCGAGGCTCCAGGTAACATGCTCTTGACCCGCCGGCAGAGCAAGCTCCCTCGTGAATCGGTGGTCAATGTTTCCCAAATATTGACCCTCGATAAGCAGTTCCTGACCGAACGTGTTAGTCGTCTCGCACCCAATCTGATAAGTGAGGTCGAGCAGGGTCTTCGGCTGGTTTTGTCTTTGTAGCGGATAACAACGGCATGCACCTGGCAAGCTTCGCTTGCAAGTGATGCCGAAACCGTTCCTCCCGACCGCAGGCAGGAAAAATGGAGAATCATGGTGCCTCCCTTTGCTAATTGTGCATGAGAGAGGTTGGAGGGAATTGCGGAGCGGTCGGGAGGAACGGCCCGTGCCTGAACGCCGCGTGATCCGCCGCCTGCGGCGGGCGAACACGCGGCTGGAACCGAAGGCCCTGCGGGCCTCAGCTTAGCCGCGGGCCGTTAGGCTGTATTACTATCAGGCTACTTTGCTTTATCAGTCAACATGGAGGGGACTTTGGGAATGAATGAAAACGCAACCCTATCCTTGCCACTCGTTGTAAGAGAGTCTCAAGCTTTCTATCGTTCCAAAATCCCAATTGGCCATACAAGAACCTGCTCATGCCCGCCAAATCACATCAATTGTTTGACGGCAAAGGAGTGGATCAAGTGCCAGCTGGGGGTGTGGCAATTCGTTTATGAGGGCAGGGATATTCGCGATAAAAACGTCCATCCGGCGACATTTCCAATCGCACTTTCCAAAAGAGTGATCAGTCTCTTTACGCATGAAGGCGAACTTGTCCTTGACCCATTCGTGGGCAGCGGCACAACACTTGTAGCAGCGCGAGACTTGAATCGAAATGCGATAGGTTTTGATCTCCAACAAAATTATATTGATCTTTGCGTTGAGCTTTTAGCTTCGAATAACTTGTTCAACCGTGCCCAACAATTAGCCATTCAAGACGATGCAAGGAATATTCCAGCCTACTTAGACCCCGAAACAGTTAGCCTGATTTGGACTTCTCCCCCATACGCTAACCTATTGAACAGAAAACGTCTCAATAAGTCTAGGCGTGATCGGCGCAACGAACAGTTTGGAAAGATCGAGCAATACTCACAAGACCCGCGCGATTTGGGTACTATGCCGCTTGAAGGGTATACCAGAGCTATGGGGGACATCTTTGAGGCATTATTGCCACTGCTAAGACCTAAGGCACATTGTGTTATCAATGTTCCTGACATGTGGTGGGAAGATCAGCGTATCACAATTCATGTTGCCCTTATTGATGAGCTGCGAAAGAGAGGGTACGAACTCAGGAACATCATCATTTGGGACAGGACCAATATTGTGAACAAGATAGGTATATTCGGGTGGCCGAGCAATTACATCACAATGGGTACAACGTTCGAGTATCTCCTAGATTTCTGGAGGCCACCGAAATGAAGCTTTACACCAAAGACGAGTTAATAGAGGCGATCCGTGAAGTAAGCGCAAGAGGTTGGCATAGTAGCGTCAAGAATACCATAGATACCCGTAACGATGGAGCTGTCGGCAATACTTTAGAGGTGCTGCTTGGGCTTGAGGAAAATAACCTCCCCATTCCTAATATGCGGGAATGGGAACTCAAAGGACAGCGGTTGCATACGAGTTCTCTGGTTACGTTAAAGCACATAGAACCCTCTCCCCGAGGTTCCAAGATAGTAGCAACCGTTTTGCTACCACTGTACGGGTGGGAACACAAAGAAGCGGGAAGAAAGTATCCGGCCACCGAAAAGAGCTTCAGATCCACGACAAGTGCAACAAGCTATACAAACCGAGGATTCCGATTGGTATTGGATAGAAAGCAAGGGAAGCTTCGTTTTGTCTTTGATACATCTCATGTTGATAGTAGCGATCCAGAGATTGCGAACTGGTTAAAGTCTGTTAGACAACGCGTAGGTCTTGGCCCACTTAATCCTGAACCATATTGGGGATTAGATGACCTGAGATACGAGATAGGGGCAAAGGTTAAAAACTGCTTCTATGTGATAGCAGACACAAAAGTTGAGCGTAGACACGAGTTCTTCAAGTACATAAGACTTTTAGTGCTGTCAGGCTTTTCTTTTGAAGGTTTTCTGAACTGTATTGAAGAAGGGGTGGTTCTGGTGGATTTTGATGCGCGGACGGGCCATAACCACGGAACGAAGTTCAGAATCAGGCAGAATCATTGGCATAGACTATATACGTCGGTTGAGGAGATTCACTTGTGACAAATAGCAGCCTAACCACTCGCTGCAGCCGACTGCTCCCTCGGCTCGCTTCGCTCACCTCGGTCGCATCGGCTGAGCTCGGTGACGTTCCTCCCGACCGCAGGCGAAACAATGGAAAACGATGCTGAATCGGCTGGGGGTGGCTGCTGACAAGAGTTTGGGGGACTGGCGAGCGGTCGGGAGAAACGGCCCGCGCCTGAGCGCCGCGTGATACGCCGCCTGCGATGGGCGAACACGCGACCCTCCCTGAGCGTGGCACTTGTCTAGCCTGATGAACCCTGCACAGGCAGCCGCAGAGAGGTGGCATTGAGAGTCCTCCGGACTTTAGCTCAACTGAAGACTGTTGGGCTTTGCGGAAGGGCACTGTTCCTCATGGACTCATGAACAAGCAGACATCGCAACAAATTGGAGCCAGCCTCGAAAAAGAAGTGCGAGATCTCCTCGATCAATGGGCAGTGGAGTATCGTCTGAAACCTCGATTTCGGACCATCTTTGGTACCGACATCGAGCTTGATTACCTTCTTCCAGCAACTAAAGAACGTCCTCCTGTGGTCCTCGAATGCAAGAACTTTGCTGTTGACGCAAAAAACCCGGAGGATTCGAAAAGGCAGAAGACTCAAGAGGCATTGTGGTTGCTGATCCAAGTAAAGAAGTACTGTGCCGAGACGGCAGGCGCCAGGCTCATTTTGATCACTGGTCAAACAAATTTTCGGGGGGATCAGATAGATTTGCTGAAGCACGAACTCGGTGAGGATTTTCACATTGTGCCGATTGCAGAAAAAATCCTGCTCCGTCAACTCCTCGGATTGAGTGACAGGCCCTTGTCAGCGTAAGAAATTTTCCCAATAGATGTCTTGAGTCAACCATCGCCGACTCGGCTGCACTTACCCGGCTAGTCGTTGTGGCACGACAAGTCCTCTACCGCCTAGCTTTTAGGCACAAGTGCGGCTTTGAAACCGATGAGAACCACAACACGGAGTGTAGCCGCTATGGCAGGGCGTCTTGGACAATCATCTTCAAGAATGTGCAAGATCACGTCAGTGACATGCTCAAGGAAATTGTTGAGGCCCTTCTTGTTCTGGGGGAACAAGGAAGGAAGTTGGCGCACAGCTATTGTAGAATTGGAGAAGATTGCTGGTATCAGAACTCACTGGCAGGCATGGCTGAAGAGGTTCCATGATTAAGTGCCAGTTTTCTGAGCATGCTTATGATCTGAAGGAGCGAAACATTCAAGAAACTTGGGTGAAGTTGGCGATGGAAGATCCTGAAAGACAGGAGATGATGGAAGACGGCACTGTACACTATCTTCGCGCCATTGAAGAGTATGAGGGGCGATATGTACATGTGGTGGTTAATCCTGACGCCCAACCCGAGAGAATCGTCACCGTCGTCTTTGACCGAAGAATCAGGAGGTCGCCATGAAACTCAAGGTGGATCATAAGAATGATGCTTTGTACTTTCGACTTGATGAATCAGCGATCGTCGAGTCCGAGGAGATCAAGCCAGGTGTGATCCTTGACTATGATGCAAACGACAACGTGGTTGGAATTGAAATCCTTGGCTTGAGCAAGCGTGTCCCGGTCGAAATGCTGAAGAGTTTGCAATTCGAGACGGTATAAGGCCGCGTGGAGAGACAATGCTGCCTAACCGCGCGCTTGAGAGCGACGCGATTCGCCGTGAGATGCGCCGCCTGCGGCGGGCGACCTCGCAACCCTGCCTGTACGGGGCACCTGTCTGCCCTGATGAGCCCGGCACAGGCGGGCGCAGACAGGTGGAGCCGAATGTTCTGCAGCCTCGGCTCAGACATGGGTCATTCGGCGACAGGACAATAAGAGAATCAGCAGAACAATGACGACTTATGCTAGAAAACCTGAAACTCGAAAACGAAGTCATCGCGCAACGAGCGAGGATGGCGAAAGAAGTTGGAGCCACAGAACTCGATCTTGCCCCTCTCTTAAACGAGTTGGTGTACAGACCAGTGGCTGCCCTTGATCGATATCAAGATAAAGCCCTTATTGAATACGTAGAAATCGCTCGTAATGAACAAATGCGACGCCAGTGAACGTGAAAGGCTATATAGCATCGAACAAGACTTCCACCTGACTGCTATCCATTACGCTCTATAGCCGCCGCTGAGTTCAGACATTCCTCCCAACCGCAGGCGGGAAAATGAACCCCATGCTGGTTCACCTGCGTACCGTTGCCGACCTTGGCTTGGATAACTGGCAGGCGAAAAAAGGAATCCCCGAAAAGCTAAAGTGCCAGGGCCTTTCTTTCTTTGATTCGAGCTTCAACAATTCATGATTCTCACCCATTTATCTCTTAAATAACAGAAGTTCCCATGGCACACATCACACAGCGTCGAAGAGGCGCATTATTACGGAGCTTATCGAGTCGTTTTGGGACTATCCGGACGGTCTATGTGCAAAAACGGCGCTCGATCGTTTCATGACGTGCTCCTTCCGCTAATGGAATGGAACCCGCACATCTCGTAATACGGGCATAGGCAGAGGCGGGTCAGGAATCGATGGGTTCAGGGAAGGGGTCGTGGCCCCTTCCCTGATGCGGTCTAGTCGAGACTGCACTCGACGTTAAGCCATGGCTTCTAAGAAGCGATAATCATAGCCCCACTGATCTTTGGGCTCATCGCTCAAGATGGCGATTCGGCCCGTGGTCCGAAACGCCAATTTGAAAATCTCCCATGCCTCGTCACTGATGCCCCCTTGCTGGGACGTAACCCCGCCCTCTTCCCAGATGATGGAGATGGCCCGTCCGCCGGGTTCGTAGAATCCCAAGCGGGTGATTCGGCCATAGTGCCATTCGAAGTTCAAGCCAGCTCGTTCGGCCTGGGCGGCCTGAAGTGCCTGGGAATCCGGGCGCTGGATTTGTTTTCCCTTGTTGATCTTGCGAGCAGATTTGCTGGTTTTGGATTTGGCTTTGGCCATGATGGAATCCTTTCTGTTGAGTTGAGAAAACAATAATGAAGAGACGGCCCACTCTGGGCGGCGTCTCTCTTGCGGTGTAACCACACGATCGTGCATCGGTTCGAATCGCTATGTCGGGAAGAAATCCATGGAGCGGAGGATGATGAGGAAAGGAAATAGGGCAAACACGGGCACGAACACGCGAGCGATAATGTTCTTTCGGATAAGATGCGGGGAATAAGCAGCTCGTCTATCTGATGAATGAACGGGGAGATGCTTCGTACACGATCGATCCTCGATCGTATCCTTTTGCCAACTCTGCCATCGAGAGGAGATCGATCACCGCTCAACAGGAGATCGCATCATCCACTATCGTCGGATCACGGTCCCGATCTCGATGTCGTGGGAAATAATGTCGATGAGGATGGGAAGCGTCGTCAGGGAAATTCAGCCGCGGAAGGCTTGAGCACAACATTTGCCGCACACAGGCTGGAATAGCGTCTTGATCGCCCCTTATTTTCTCACATACCTTCCAACCCGATGTCGGTCATCCCTTTCGTATCGGTCAAACCAATTACTTGTTTTTCTCATTCAGATCGATAACCACGTCTTTTTTTTATCGCGAAGCCGTGCACTCTAACACAACGCCCATGGAAAAGATACTGGTTTTCGCCTTCCAGAATCTTTTCTTTCAGCCTGAACCACGCTTTCGATATTCTCTAGAGCGGTTTGTCGAACAAGATCCCGCCGAAGGCGAGCCAAGCGGCCAGCAACGTCAAGAGCACGTTAAAGGTTTGGCCAATGATGTACAACCAGATGGGTTTGCCGCCGACCAATTGAGCCGTGAGGTGACGGAAGTTGGATTCGAGCCCAATCGAGACGAAGGCCAGCGCGAACCACCAGCCCCGGAATCCTTTCGTGACATGGTGAATCTCTTTGACGGTGTCTTGTCCGAGCAGCGGTACGAGGATGAGCGAAAAGAGCAACGAGGCGCCGAGAAAGCCGATGATGAATTTGGGGAAGCGATACCAAATCTCCATGGGCGAGGGACGGGGCGCGTGCGGATCCCGTTCGATCACCGAGACCCAGTACAACGCAATACCGAATGCGATGAAGCCGATCAGCACGTTTTGAATCATTTTGACGACCGCCGCTACTTTCTCCGCTGTCTCCCCGAGCAAGGCGCCGGCAGCCACAACTGCGCCGGTGGAATCCACGGTGCCTCCGATCCAAGCGCCGCCGACCAATTCGTCCAGTCCCATCAGCTTGCACAGAGCCGGCATGCCCACCATCATGCCGACCGTAAAGATCATGGTCATTCCCACGGCCAGCGTGAGTTCTTCTTTTTTGGCGCGGCAGGCGGCAGCGGCAGCGATGGCCGCGCTGACTCCGCACACCGATGTGGCACAGGCAATTACCATGACCAACGATTTTGACGCGAGGCGAAGAATGCGCGTTCCTAAGAACCACATGAACAGGACAACCACAGGTGTAACCATCCACGCCACGACAAGGCCGGGAGGTCCAAGCGCCACGATCTTTTGAAAAAGGATTTCTGCCCCCAAAAGCACGAGGCCCGTCTTAATGAACAGCTCGGATCTCGCACCGGACAACAGCCACAGCGGCGTGCCGACGGTATTGGCTACGAGCAGTCCGAATGCCAGCGCCCACAGGGCATAGCCCAGCCCGAGGCTCTTGAGCATCGTGTGCTGGCCTGTGAGTTTCGCGAGAAGAGCGAGGAGAAAGACAACCGCAAATCCACGCAGGTAGGGCACGACGGGAAGGCCCATC
>RFGF01000032.1 GCA_003695915.1 Nitrospirota bacterium | reverse complement strand
TGGCCCGCTTGCCCCTCGGACCGATGGTAAACTTCGCTCCGCGTGGCCCGAACGAGAGAGAGCCGCCCGACTTACTCAGGTTCAGGGTCACGCCCGGTGTGATCCTGATTCGTCTCCAGAAGCGGAAGGCCATTTATTTCCTGTCCTTGGTTCGTACTTCTCTTGCAAGTAGCATCGCTGTCACGATCCGCGCGCTTCTTCTTTCAATTTCTCGAATCCATTGCGGATTACCTGGGCGATACGTTTTCGCCGTTCTTCCAAGAACGTTGCGTAATCCATTTCGTACCAACGATCCGGTAGTGCATGCAATGCGTACATTTGCCGCAACTCATCGGAGGTGAACCGCTTTTCCAGTTCCGGAACGTACTCCCGGGGCGGCCGGCCCGATATGGCGATGTTGTCGCTCCACTCCACCAAGGTGTAGTTGGCCACCTGGTTGACGAGCCGCCTTTCCCTAATCCCCATCCGCTGCAGGTAGCTACGCGGAAACAGATGATGGCGCTCCACAGCTGCCTTTTTCGATTTGATGGAAGGATCGAGCAGATCGGACACCTTCAGATTGGAATAGAGTACTCGGGCACCGAAGAGACAAAGCGCCGCGTAGTAGGCGAATTGTCCGTTATTGCGAGCGGCTGCCGTCTCCAGACCGTTCGGCAGGGTTACGTCCCAATAGTCCCGCGTGAGCACAGCATCGATCTGCTGAACGAGCATACCCACGAACGCTTCTGCGGTACTGACACCGCGCAAAAGGGCCAGGTCCTGTTCCATACGGCTTTCGGGGGAACCGGTATAGCGGCCGGTCAACGTAATCATGAAAAACCAGCGCGCCATAACCTCTCGCAGGCGATACGGGTCCACGCTGAGGTCGCGTTTGCCTATCAGCCACATGGCATAAGTGTACAATACTGCCATCTGTGAAGAGATGAGTTGATCGCTTGGGTGTCCGGCCCGGTTTAACACCTTGAAAAATTCGTGCCAATTCTGGAGGTCCAGCGTGTAGGCTTGGGCCTCCCGTAAAACGGCGAACTGCCGTTCGCGCTGTTCGACAGAGAACTGCCGCGTTTGCAGGTCCTTCCCCCGCAGCAGAGAATACACGTGTTCCAAACGAGCTCTTCGGAAACCGAGCGCGACACGAACCCGCAACAGCTGATCGGGATTGGGACGTAGATAATGGTTGTAGGGCGAGGGGCGGTTGTCGGCAGGAGGCGTCTTGGCCCGGAGACAGAACTCTTCCAGTTTGGTACGCCCTTCGTCCCAGAAGACGGACATCAAGGTCAGGATGAAATCGGCCTGGTTGAGGGGAGTGCCTTTGCTGTTGATGCGCACGAAGATCTCCGCCACTTGATCTTCGTTCACAGAAGACGAGACCTCCAGAACGTTAGCGGATAATCCAGAAGCTTTTCGAGCTGGGTTATGGCGTTAACTATGGCGTCTTCCTTATCTCCTGACACATCATGACCTTCCTTGAGACGCTGGAGAAATGCATTGACAAAGGTAAAAGTGTTCGTTTCCGGCTTCCACAGTCCTCTGATGTCCGAAATCCACTCCGCGTCCTTCTCGATGGCGGGGTTGGTAACTTCAAGCTTCTCTTCACGGGGATGAAAGGCGATGCGAATATGGTGGGCTCGGAAATTCTTGCCGACGACCGGAACTGCCTTGATCACCGCATATAACGAGGTCAACCGTTGCTGACCATCCACGATGAGCAGGCGCGGCACTTTTTGCTTCTGGTTTGCCCCGATGACCCGGTGCTCGCCGGGATAGCCGTTTTCCCAGAAGAGGAGATAACCGATGGGATATCCCCGGTACATCGAGTCGAATAGATCACGCACCTTGCTCGTGGGCCACACAAAAGGCCGCTGGATGTCGGGCAGGCCGATCTCGCCCATGTCGATGTCCTCGAGAGTTTTTTCAGCGTGTAATCAACTTTCTTGAAAAGAACGTCAGCCATGCTTTTCTCCAGAGGGATCCTCTTGAACGACCCGGCGCTTCTGAGATGCGGATTGTACGAGCGTCAGGATCCGCCTCCTTTCGCCGCTTGCCAAATTTTCCTACCCATGCTGCGAAGTAGATCTTCTATCTTCTGCAGCGCAAGCAGGGACGGCTTGGCTCGTCGATTTTCCCAGCGATTGACGGTCGGGAAAGTTACGCCAAGCTTGGCTGCGAATTTTTCCTGGATAAGCCCGGTTCGTTGTCGGAGATCACGTATCAACTTGGAAATATCAGCTTGCCGGTTCAAATCTCTTCTCCTTTTGGATCTACGCTGTCATTTGAACGAATCAAAGCCCATAAAACACGACTTATCAAATGATTTTTCATAGTGAAACTGGGCTCGGTGTCAGAGTGCGGATTCAAAAAGTAGGTAGTCATCCAATATCGCCTTTCGCTCATTCTCGGCGGCCGTCCTGGCCGCCTCCGAGGTATCGGCCTAAATTTCCATCCAAGGACGTCTTTAACGGCTTCGGAATCCGCTACAGAGCGATTCCGACATCCTCCCCTACCTACAAAATAAAATCGCACCCCGGTGTCAAACGATTTCGCCGGCAGTGCTCTTGAGAATCCTCGAGCGCTGCCTTTTATTTTTCCAGTATTCTCCGATTCTCCGCACCTCAGGTTCTCTTAGACTCTGATAAGGAATCCAGTGCTTTTCGACCGTGTTCTTCATCGTGCCTCAGACTTCTCCTGCCTGAACACAGATCGGGCGAAAAAATTCCACAGACGCCCGGCAGATTCGGAAGGCTTTCGATAAAGATGGACCGGAAAAGATGTACGACGAGGCGGATCGAAGGGTGCGAAAGGAGATTCAGGCGTGAGCGGGACTGTTAACCAGGGTCACATGACAAACGGAGAATCGGAGAATTCTGGGGCTATATCGAGGTGGTCATGGCCTACAGAGCCCGGAGAAGGCAGGATGTACATGAAAAAGGAGAAGCGGGACATGAAGGCGGAGAGTCGGCGGCCTCCGTAACCGCGGGGAAGTTTGGGGCTTACAAAGAAAACGCCCTGCGGCTTCGCGGGGCGTTAACCTGTAAAACAACCCGTTATGAAAAGGGTTGCGCTTGATCATGCCTCCCCGGGCAGGACTCGCCCTCCGCTCGGCGCGCGTCGTGCGCGCCTCACTGCGGGCGGCCGCGGAAGTTCTCGCCGCGTCCGTGCGGCTCGGCAGCCGTGAGGCTGCCCACTTCCGCGGCTTCGAGTCCTGCGGTTGTTGGGGGGATGGGGAGTTTGAGAGTCGTTTGAGGGCTTGATTATTCTCATAACCTGCTCCCCGGGCAGGACTCGCCCTCCGCTCGGCGCGCGTCGTGCGCACCTCACTGCGG
>RFGF01000031.1 GCA_003695915.1 Nitrospirota bacterium | reverse complement strand
GTCACCTATCTCTTCGATCCCCAGCTGGCGCAAAAAACCGAACAAATCGATGCCTGCGGTCTGCCGCACACCATCGAGGTCGGAAAAATCGTCACCGAGACGTTTCTCGATGCCACCGCCGGCCGCGTAGCCCGTGTCGCCTCGATGCAAGGTCAACCTTCGGCCGTCCCCGCCGGGCTTTCCAGCGATCTTCTGATTTATCTCACCTTGACCCGGTTTTCGCTGACGCCGATCACCCGTACCGGAGACGAAGACCGCTATCATGCTGAAATTCAGCTTCAGCTTCAGGCCGTGTATCGCGATGCGCAGGGGAATGCCTTGGCCCAAACGCCGTTGGACTTCCACGATCATGTGAGTATCTGGGCCCCGGAGCTGAGCAGCCAATCGGTTTCCTGCGCGACGGGACAGTTCGACGGCGTCGTCGAGAGCGCGGCGGAATCCCTGGCTGAACAATTGCTCAGCCTCGTTCCCACCCTGCTCGGACAACCCGGCGCCCAACCGCCGGCCACGGTCCGCACGCCGGAGGCACCGGCCATCCAGCCCGCTGCCCAGCCATCCGGCTCCCCGCAGGCGCCGGTCCTCGCCTTCCGCACCAAACTCGAAGACGGCAATGGAAATTTGATCCTGGAAGGCGGCGAAGCCCTGGTCCTTCATGTCGAAATCACCAACCAAGGCAGCATCCCGGTCTCGACCGCCTTTCTCGAATTGTCGGGGAACCCCGTACTGGTTCAGGCCTTCACTGAGACCACGCGGTTTCCCGTGCAGGTGGGCCCGCTTTTGCCCGGAGAATCCCAGTCCCTCGAAATCCGCGGCCTCCTGCCTCGCGAGGTCGCAACCCAGCAAGCCGAACTGCTCGTGACGCTCAAGCCTGCCGAAGGGCGTGCGCCGGGACCGCATAAAATCTTGGCCTCGCTCCAGCCGGCTCCGGGATCCAGTGGAAACACCGACAGGCCGATCGTGTCGGATTCTACGGCGTCTCCTTCCATCCAGAGATCAGGCACAGCGTCGGAATCTACACCGCCCTACTATGCCATCATCGTTGCCCTGGACCGCTATCGCGACCCATGGCCCAACGCGTACACGATCGAAACGCAGCGCGTGGAAGCCCTCGCCGATACCCTCCAGGCCACCGGCATGTTCCCGCGCTCCCACATCCGCATTCTCCGAGGAAAACATGCCACGAGGACGGACATCGAAGAAGCCGTGCTGCGGCTAGCAAAAATACGGCCCGACAACCAGGCCGTTTTGCTGTTTTATTTTGCCGGGCATGCCGTCGCCGACAATCGAGGAGAGGTGTTTCTGGTACCGTACGAAGGCGGTATCCGGGCATCCAAAAGCCGCCTCATCTCGCTCCGGCGTCTCCAACAGGTGCTGGGCAGGCTGCCCATGCGGGTCTCGCTGCTGTTGCTCGACACGCCGGTCGTGCAGGCGCTCGGGAGCGGACACGCGATCGGGTTGAACGGGCATTCCCAGCTCAAGTGGCATGCCGCCCTGCTGCAGGCGGTCGCCAACCGCCCGACCAGGGTCATTCAAATTCGCGCCCTGCCGCAGTCAGCACCGCGCAATCCAGATCATCTGCTTTCAGGGCTCTTGGGGCCTGCCGATCGGAATCGGGACGGACAGGTCACGATCGGTGAATTCCTGAACGATCTCCAAGGCTCTGCAGAGATCAGGCCGCTGATCCCGGAGACCGATCCCGTCTTCCGTATTCCGCTGACACGCTAAAAAGAAAGAAGATCAGTTGCGCCGTTCGTACGCGGCCATTTTGGCTTCGAGCGCGACCAGTCGCTCACGAACGTGCAAGGATAGGTCGATCTTTTCATCGACCATGCGAAACCGGTCGTCGGCACGTCGAAACTCTGTCTGCATTTCGCGGCGTAAGGAATCAATTTTATCATCGACCAAGCCGAATTTTTCATCGATGCGGCGAAACTCCGTCGGCATTTCATGCCGGAGCGCGTCAATTTTTTCATCGAGCCGAACACCTGACGCATCGATTTTCTCATCCAGCCGTGCACCGTATGCCTGGATTTTCTCCTCCAGCCGTGCGCCTTGAAGGTCGATTTTTTCATCCAAGCGCTTGATGTCCATATGCAGCAGCTTCACCCCTTGTTTGAGGTCTTTCAGCTCTGGAACAATCAATTCTTGGATCAGTTTCTTGACATCGGTTGCCGACATGACCATGTCATACTATATTTAACGGAGAAAACCAACTTCATCGGATCGATTGGCACGCGGCGTTTCCCCGATCCCCATCGCCGCTCCTTCCGAAAGCCATCGGGAAAGAACGCTTCCTCATCGATTCTTGCTGAAGAGGCAAATCACCTCGATGTTCGAGACCATTTCGATGCCCGCGCTGCGAGCCGAAATCGAAAGATCGAGTGGCATTGGTTAACGAGAACCTTGCAGTAATCGGGGAAGAATACGAAGCCCGGTAGCACCAGACGAGCGTCAAGTCCCGCGTTCCACATCGACTCGAAAGGCGACGTCCTAAAAGGCTGAAGACCCAAGGCGGAGCGGACGTTGTGAATCTCGGGACGAGGTTCGCGATGACGTCTCTTTTCCGGCAGCAGAACATTTTCGCTGCCGAAACGACAAAGCCCTGCCACGGCTCGCCGTGGCAGGGCTTCATCAGGATAACGGGGAGGTCGGTGTTCGAGTCTCCCGTGCAATAAAAGGTTAGAAGTTGATCCAGAGCTGCGTGTAGCCCCAGTCCGAACCGGGCGGATCGCCGGTCACGTTGTTATTGATGAGGGCACCGGGGAAGAAGTGACCGTAGCCGATCTGCCAGGCTACCTTGTTCCCCTGGAAGAACAGGGTATAGACCGCATCGATTTCCTGGCCGATCGATTTGGCCCCGGCCGCATTTTGGGCCGCATTGAACAGAATCCCTTGGCTGGCCGTATACCAATGATCATTGGCACTCGCTAAATGCATGATGTGCCCGGCAAGTTCAAAGTGGCTGTTCTTCGTCGGGCGGAGTTGCAAGTTGAAAGCATAGGTCAGCATGTTCTGCCAGGACATCAGGTCCATATAGCCCCAATTAATGTGGTTCGTCGGGAATAACTGGCTGAAGGTATTGGCATTGCCACCGCACGTTGCTACTTGCGTGGCGGCCGACGTCACGTTTTGACAATTCTTATTGTCGCCGTCACCGGTGGCATAGTTGACTTCAGCGCCGATCCGCGGCTGCATGGGCACGGGAAGCGTTACGCCAAAGTCGAAGTGCCCAGCCAGCGCATTGATGGTCAGATCGCGTTGGAAACCGCCAACCCCGATCTGCCCGAATTGCCAGTACCCTTCGGCCGTCGCATCGAACATGCCTTTCTTGGTGGCAATCCGCGCTCCGACCGTATGGCGGGATTGATTGCCAGGCTGGCCGCCGACCGCAGCTCCTGTATTATTAGTACCAATCCCAGAACCGGATGATCCACCGCTTTCCCAGATCCACGCCGGTTCAATGGCGATGCCGGCGATCTTGGCCGGAATGCGGACAAAGACAATGTCGCCGTCGTTGCTGGCTTTCCCGGTTCTATCACATAAAGTGGCATTTTGGGTGCAGTCGCCTTCCCCCACGCGCAGCCAGCCGGTTTCGACCGGGAACATCTTGTGATTGTACCGGAACGTCACGCCGTCGAAGGCAAAGCCGACGTTGCTCCAGTCGAAGTGCCCAAAGATCCGGTGATTGCCCCAGACCATGAGTTGGCGCCCGGCTTTCAAGGATAGATTGGGGATCACGAAATTTCGGACCATGATGAATCCTTGACGCAGGAAAAATCGCTGTGCGGTATCCTGTGGATTATTGACTGACGTCGAGACACCACCGTCTTTGTCCGAGATACCGGCTTTGTCCGAGATACCGGGTTGTGTTGCTCCAAAATTATTGGACACCTGCGCTTGGACAAAGAACACGACATCAGGAGAAATATCGTAGTTGAACCCCAACCGGATTAACTGTTGGGTAAAAAAGGAATTTTGCTTCTGGCCTGTCGTTAAGCTCCCAGGAGTTTTAGAATCGGCATGCCCCACTCCAAAGACCGAGTTGGTCCGAAACTCCGGTCGCACGCGGATGTCACCGGACACGGTGAGTTTGTTGATATCGAAGAGCGGATTTTTGGGTGGATCGAACACGTGATACGGGACCAAGTCGGGAATGGCCCGAGGCACGGCGGCTACGTTCGTGTTCTTGTCCGTGGCCGGCGTCGTTTTGACCTGCGCAAAGGCCGATGTCGCTGGCATCGCACACAACAGTACGGCTGCCGTGAACCATCTGAGGGAATGAGTAAATCCTTTCATTGCACTCCTCCTGTTAGTAAAATCCCCATCTCGGCAGGAATCGAACACGCCAGGAATCCTCCACCTCTTTTTGGATCCCGTGATCCAACCCCGCCATGGTTTGTAAATACCACTGCACCTTCCTCTACCGATTCTTTCACAAAAACAGACAGTTACGTTCTAGCCAATCTCGATAGTAAAAGCCAAAATCATGCCAAATGCAGTTTTATTTTTAAGTTATTGATATTAAAAATCTTTTCAGCAAGGCTTCTCTTGAATGCTTGAGAAAGCTATGACAAGAATGAGACGATTGTTGCATAAACGCAACAAGACATCATGCATTTGAGACGAACTCTCGCAAAATGAGATCAGAAAGGAAGGACGATGGAAGGGCTCGAGGCTGTGAATACACGCCTAAACGTGGTGGCGGAAAAGAAAAATCATCAAAACACTTCGATAAAGACAATCCGGTCAACCGCCTGACCCGACACGCGCTTGTTCCAACCATCAGCCCTATGCCAATCGGCTTCCGCCTTCAGATTTGCTCGCTTGTTCCGTGGCTCCCTTGATCTCTTCTTCCGCCTCCTTGACCGATGTTTCCAAATCCTGCTGAACCGCCTTGAATTCCGACTGAATCATGTTGAGTTCCGGCTCGACGGACTGCCGCAGATCCTCCGTCGTCTCTTTGAACCCTTTGACCGCTTTTCCCACCTGCCGGCCGATTTCCGGCAACTCCTTCGGCCCGAAGAGCAAAAAGGCAATGATCAAGATGATCAAAATTTCCATCGCGCCGAGGCCGAACATTTTTCACTCCTCGTTCATACTTCCGTTGACACCGTTCGCGCTGCACCCCAACACAAGATGACGAGCTGTCTCGCGCATCACGCGTGATGAGCCCTGCTCATCCTTGCTTGACGTGCTCAGGCTGCTGCGCGGGTTCCGGCTGGGGCGAAGGCGGGACCGTCGCTTCCACCGTGGGTTGCGCTTGGACCTGCTCCGGCTGGGGCGCGCCTTCTTGTGGAGGCGGCGCGGTTGTCTGCGCCGTCATGGGTTGCTCGGCGTTCGGGGTGACATCCAAGGCATCCGCCTCGGCCACCGATTTTTTGAAGCCCTTGATGGCTTTGCCCAGCCCTTCGCCGAGTTGGGGAATTTTCCCCGCCCCGAAAATGATCAGCACAATAATGAGAATCAGCAGCAATTCCATCCATCCAAATGAACCAATCATGATCGTACCTCTCAGCCTCGAATTTCCCGGCCACACCCCCATGGCGACCGAGTCGCGGCAGTATATAGGAACAATGGATAAAAATCTACACTTTTTTGATCGTGTCTCCGCTGAGGATCGGGCTCGACAAGAGCGGCGTCTCGCTGCGGGAAGCGCGTGCAAGGCATCGGGACGATTCCTTTATGTGGCCGGCGAAAACGAGAAATGGGTGTAATCGACCGGTTGCGGCGGAGCTTGGAGGGCCGCCAAGACGAAATCGGGATCGTATCCCAGGTCTTCTAATGCCCGTTGTGCTTCGCGCACTTCGGACTCCGTCACGTAGGCAACCGTATCCGGCACCCCGTCCGGTTTGAGCGATTCCAGAATGTGCGCCAGTCGTTCGCGCTCCTCCGCCGGCATGTCGCTGCGCAACGGAAAATCCAATTTCCGGTGGTACGGGCTTCGATACGCCTCGTTCAGGGCTCGAATGGTCTCGATGATCAAGGCGTCGGCTTCCCACGAATCGGGATTCGGAATGCGAGGGTGCGAGGCCAAAAGATCCATGAGCGACATCACATTCGTCCCCAAGCTCCGCCCGACAAATTCTTTTTGCGCTTCGATCGTCACGGCATCCAGACCGAGATGCTCGGCGATGCGACGGAGCAGCGCAAAATTGACGATGAAACTGAATTGGCCGCCCTGGACCGAATAACACGGTTTTTCCGGATCGTTCAGGACCTGTTGATCCGCTGTGCCAGCGTCGAACGCGCTGAATCCTACGGCATCCGGAGTCAGCAGCCGCTTGGCTTCTTTGAGGGTCGCGGCGGCGCCGAGGTTCACGGGTACCAGCACCTCCTCGTCCAGCGTTTTTAAAAATTCAGTGATGGTTTTGCGAAACGGCAAGGCCTTCCCTTCGACTTTATGGTATTCGCGTTCCCAGATGAGATCGTCCAGAAACTCAGGAAATCGACGAAGCGCCTCCTCGTCTTTCTGCGTGAATGCGTTCACGAATCCCGACCAATCGGAAAACTCGGCCAATCGCTTTTCGCTGAGGTTGGGGCGGACATATTCTTCCAGAATGTCGGCTCCCCGGCGGAGCAGCAGCTTGGTCGGCAATTCGCTCCAGAGCTCGTTACAGAAAATACGGTCCACGGTACCATCGGCATACATGGGTAGATCCTGGGCATCCGCGCACACGAACGTCACGCGCTCTTTGTGCTGATCGAGACCGGGATGTTGCCGAGCTTGGGCCAACATAGTTTCGGATCGATCGACCAGCACCATCTGCACGCGGGGATAGAATCGCTTGTCCTTGTCCAATGCGCGCAACCGATCCAGAAAACACACAGCCAAATTGCCATTGCCGCATCCCCATTCCATGACCGTGAGCGGCCCACCAGCGGTCGATGGGTCCTCTGCTCGCTGCTCCTTGCCCTCCTCGCCTGCGGTCTCTGAACGGGATTGGCTGCGCAGCTCTGGTGGACCACCTGAAGCCCGTCGCTTCTCGCGCTCGCTCAACCGCCGATAGTAATCGTCCGCCAAGGCATAGGCGAGACGGTAATCGGCCGTCGCGAACGTCTGATAATAGTCCCGAATCCGATGACCCCGCAGCGCATAAAACAATTCATTGATATGCGCCTGCCAGACATCGACCGGGCTAAAATCGCCGATGAGCTGGGGAAGGAGATCGGGGTCTTGCTGTGACGATACCGTACCCATGATCGTACAAAGCCGCGTGGTCGCGATGTCGCAGATCGATCGAGGCTGCTAGCCAGAATTCACGATCCTCTTCGAAGTAAAAAGAAATAGTAAACAAACCCACCCACCGCCCGCAAGACAAGGCGCGACGCCGTAGCTTGACAGCACGGCAGATCGAGGAGTACAGACCACCAGTGGCTCGGTTGGCCCTCGAGCCGTATCTTTTTTCCGAACATGGCTCGAACCATCTGCTCGATCTGGCTGTGCTGACGGATTGGTTCTCATCGACGATGCGATCGGTCTCCAATATGCGCATACGCCTTCAACGGTGGAGTTGCGAAGTTTTTCTCTATGCGCTCAGTCTCATCCTGACGATTGTCGTGGGCGCACTCCCCTTGCAAGCCGAGCAAGATGGGCCGCCTTCGCTGCCGGCTCCCTTTCAGCCCGACGAAGTTCAACACGGGTTCGCCCAATTCGATACGGTGCCGGAATTTCCCGAAGCCTCTTCGGATTCCCCCTCGTCCGATCCATTGTCGCCTCGTTCCTCCGACACGACGGACGATCAGCGCCCAGCTGGACTGTTCAAGCGTATTGTGACCGCCGAAGGATTCGAACTGGAAGAAGGCCTGCGCCGCGGGCATCTCGTCGTTCCCGTCAATCCCACAGAAACGTTTCAGGCTGACACCCGTGCCATCTTCGTCGTGTTCAACGTGTTCAAACATTACGCGCCCTATCAAGTGATCGGGCGCCTCTTTCCTGAACGAGTGGAGGGACTCGATCCCGACACATGGATCGATGAAGACGCGATTTATTTAGCGACCGAAGACGAAGGTGGATACCTGAAATTCTTTCCCCCGAACGGCCGCTGGCAACCCGGTACGTATCGGGTGGATATCTATGTGGGCTACGAAGCCAACCAAGTCAATTATATGGGTCGAATCCCGTTGACCATCGTTCCGTAAGGTTTTCCAAGTTTCCATAGAAGAACACGCCGCTTCCGCTGTCGATCGCGCATCGCGATCGACCGAACATCCTCGGCGGACCTCCAGCTTGTCGTCTTGCGAGGGATTGTTGATTGACACACCACCGTCTTTCTTGTATCGTGGTGAGCACTTTACCCTAGGCATATTTTTGTTGTCCGAATCGATCTACATTTCCAGATCTGCCATCGTTTCTCACGGTCGTGTCGTGACCCAGCACTGAGCGAGCTCCCTCTCTATGCGTAAATCCGGTTGGACGCTCTTGTTGTTTATATTTATCGGTGGGTTGTTGGGAGGCGTACTCGGCGAGATTCTTCGCGCACTGACACCACCGGGCACGGTTCAAAATATTTTTGCCCGCGCCATCATGCCGGGAGTGGATCCGCCACTCACTGTGGACTTGGTGATGGTCAAATTCACGATCGGGTTCCTCTTCAAGCTCAATCTTCTCACCGTGCTGGGCATGATTTTGGGACTGTACCTGTATAAAAACATTTAGCCGGCTACTGCCAAGAGCTTGCGCCGGAGCGCACGGATCGTATCTCGCAATTGCGCCGCCCGTTCGAATTCCAAGGCTTTGGCAGCTGCCTTCATCTCGTTCTCCAATTCGACGATGCGCGTTTCGAGGTCGCCACCGGACGCGTAACACGCTTCCTCCTCGGCCACCGAAGCAAGCTCCGCATAATCGGCCTCCGCCACTCGATAGTCGAGGTCATGGATCCGCTTTTT
>RFGF01000030.1 GCA_003695915.1 Nitrospirota bacterium | reverse complement strand
ACAGTGATCAGCTCGCCTTTGCGCAGGGAGGCGAGCGCCTGTTGGTGGGCTTCCGACAGGGGAAAGACCTTGATTCCTTCAGGGGTTTCCAATCGAATCGCCGCTTGAGCCGTATCGGTATAGGCGAGTTTCCCGGTGATGTACCGATGCGTAAACGCCGCCTCGCGGGGCTTGTGCACATCGACGACGGTGTACTTTTCGTCGAGTCGGAGGAACACCGTCTCACCGGGTTTGACCAGTTTGGCTTTCGCCACGTTCGCCACGGTCATTTGGCCCACCGGCGTATCGACGAAGATCAGGGGCCCACGGATGTCCGTGACGATCCCCGACACCTCCATGTAGCCACCTTTTTCGATGGCATAGGGTTTCGTGACATCGATGGAGATATCGAGCCGCACGACATCGATGACCCGCCCGTCTTCATTGAGTTGGACCGTAATAGGCTTGCCTTCGGGAATGGCATTTAACCGCGCGATCGCTTTAGGATCGACCGTGAAATTTTTCCAGCCGTCCTCCGTCCACAGGGCGATCTCATTCTTCGCCGGCGACGTATAGCGCAGGAACCCGGTCAGCCAGCGATGCCGCGGTGCCGGTGCGCCTTTGCGGTGCACGTCCACGACCACGTTATCGCCGTTGACGTACAAGATGACCTCGTCGCCGACCGCTAAATTGCGGAATTGTTTCGTGGTGCCGAGGGCATAGCGGCCCCACGGCGTTTTGGCAAAGAGCACATTTCCTTGAATCCGGTCGATGACGCCGTGGATTTTCATTTTGGTGTCGATCGACAGGACATTGAAGGGAATGCCCTCTTCCTTAGGAATCGTTGCCGATGCCGGGAGTGCCACCATCAAGGGGATCACCGCCAGGATGAGCCACACTCCCCATCGAGCGCATCGAGTTGATGGATATGTCATATGTCTTCACCTCCTTTGTTGTTCTTGAACACGTTGACTTCTCTCGATCGACTTGGACGGGACGAGCACAAAGCCCAAGCCCCTCTCTTCGACGAGCTCCCACGAGAGCGGCCCTATATCGGAGGGCAACTTGCTGATCGACGCTAGCACATCTGGCGGCAAGAGAGCTCAGCGGTATTCACCGTTCGGCCCGACCTTGAGCCCGACCGCCCAATCGCTCGAAGTTATCGTGCATAAAGATTCATCGCACAGGCACATAAATCATAAACGGTCTTGATTAAAGGTCAAGGGGGCTCGATCAATGCCTGGAACGAGGCAAGCGAGAGGAGACCGCCCTTCTTTTACGAGGAACGGCTGCTCGGGGTCGAACGGCCTTTGGGAACGGGGAGATATTCGACTCCCGGCTGACTGCGCACGGGTTGAGGATACAAGGTCATCAGCTCCAAGACGTCTTGAGGGATCGTGGTAGACACCGGAAGGCCGATGGCTCTCGCCGTATCCGCCGTGATCGGAAAGTCGTGGGTCCACGTGCCTGTCGCGAGGAGGGCAGCCAGGTGAGCGGCTTTGTCTTCGGGAAGGGTGTGACGCAAGAGCTCCATGGCGGCGTCTTGCACTTGCTGAAGAGCTTTTTTGCCGATATCGGCCAGAACGAGGGTGCGGTCATCGACCTCCGCGAGGGGTTTTTGTTCCACGACTTTGACGAGCGAAGCCGCCGGGAATTCGCCTAATTGTGGATCGATGGGGCCTAAGACGGCATGGGGAGACATGACGATCTCGTCGGCAGCCAGCGCGATCAATGTGCCGCCCGACATGGCATAGTGCGGCACAAACACGGTGACCTTCCCTTTATGCTGCTTGATCGCCCGAGCGATCTGAAGCGAAGCCAGCACCAGACCTCCGGGGGTATGCAGGACCAAGTCGATGGGTACTTCAGGGTCCGTCAAGTGAATGGCACGGAGCACGGCCTCTGAGTCTTGAATGTCGATATAGCGCATAACGGGAAAGCCAAGGAGGCGCATGGTTTCCTGCCGATGGACCAAGAGAATCACGCGAGACTGCCGTTTTTCTTCGATGGCGGAGATTTTCCGTTGGCGAGCGGCTTCGATCAGACGCTGGTGAATGATAGGCTGGACTGCGGAAATCATGAAGAACAGCCAAAAGAGATCGAGGACTCCCATGCATCCCCCTTTCTATTGAGATGAATGAATTCATTCTTTATTTTATGCGCGTTCGCCGCTGGGTCCGAATCCCCAGATGCCCTCATCATGGAAATAAGGGCGATAGCGTCGTTTGGGCAACCGGAAGAGATGGATGAGGGCCACTCCGGCAACGAAGCCGCCGATGTGTGCCCACCAGGCGATTCCCCCTCCCAGTTCCGGCGCCAACAATCCGCCTGTTCCTTGCAAAAATTGCCAAACGAACCATCCCGCTGCGTACACCATGGCATGCATTTCGAAGTAATACGGGAGAAAGAAGATGGGGACCATGAACACGATGCGAGCGCGGGGAAACATTAGGGCATAGGCTCCCATGACCCCGGAAACCGCTCCAGAGGCTCCAATGGCCGGGACGGTGGAAGACAGATTGAACATGAAGTGAGTGGCACTCGCGAGTATGCCGCACACCAGGTAAAACACGGCAAAACGCACTGGTCCCATCCGGTCTTCCACGGCCGAACCGAAGAGCCATAGCGTCCACATATTCCCGATAAGATGCATCCAGCCTCCGTGCAAAAACGTGTTGGAGATGAATGGAAGCCAGTCGGAGGGGCTGAGGCCCACGCTGAGTGCCCATGCCGGATCGGAATAGCGAGCAGGGACGAGGCCATAGTGATAAATCAGCCATTCGGCAAGTGTCGGCGGGAGATTGACCTCGAGGAAAAAGACGATGCCGTTCAGCGCAATCAGGGCCCATATCATAAAGGGGGCCGAACGGCGGGGGACAGAATCGCTGATCGGAAACATAGTGTACGTGGAAACGGCCTTTGCGAGTGAGGTGAAGAGCAGCACATTCTATATGACGTGTCGAACTGCTTGCAAGGAACAGTCGGCGAGAGAAAAAACTTCGGACGATCGAGACGAAGTTGACGTCCCTGTTTTCAGGCTTGACACAAGCAAAACGTGTGCCAATTTAGTCGCTGAGAAGGGGATACAAGCAGGGAGATCAAGGCCGCGAGTATGGCCCTCTTGACATTCAATAAGTGATGATTATCGCATGAAAGCGTAAAACAATTGTTGTCAATTATAGGTATCAACATAGAGAGGTATCAACCTTATAAACCAGGAGGGTGAGTTATGGATCGAACAGTTAAACTTATTGCTATCGCAATGGCCTTGACGGCATTGATGTGGGGCGGATGGAGTTCAATGGGCTACACGGCGGATTGGATTTCGCCGGTTCCCGAAGAAGCCAATCTCCAGTCGGATTGGGTCGCCACGATCAACAACGAGCTCTCGACCAATGAGGATCTTCGTTGGATTTTTACCAACGATCCGCGAGCTCCACAATCGAAAATCATCAGGTATCTCAATCGGGCGGCTGCGGCTATGAAAGCGGGCAATAGCGATTTGGCCAAGAGCTATGTGGATCGGGCGTTCGAATTGATTGAGCAAGGGGTGGATCTCGGATATTACTCCGAATCGGATAAGGTGGCTGTGGAGCAGATGATCAAAAAGCATTTGCCGCAAGCGTTGGTGTAACTTTCTCTCGTGATCCGATCCTGGAGCAGTCAGTGACTGCTCCAGGATTTTTTTTGCTCGTTTGCGGAAGGCTTTTTGCAAGCTGTGTCGTCTGGATTCGTCGGAAGGACCAAAGAACCGATGGCTGCCGTCCCACGAAGTGAATCGACCAGGGATTGTCGGTGTACCTTTTCAAACCCTGCGGCACAGAACGAAACGTGACTGAGTCCCGCATGAGAAATGGTTAATCCGATGTCATCCGATCAGGGAGGACGAACGAGTACGCGTCTGAACGAGAACATGCTAAGATGCTGCCAATCGGGGCTCAGCCTCCTTTTCTGATTCCATGGAACATTCATTGTTCAATCTTATCTTGCTCGTCTTGGCCTTGTCGGTCGGGTTCGTGGCCGCTTTTTTGCGGTTGGGGCTGTCGCCCATTCTGGCTTATTTATTGGTCGGTGTCGTGGCGGGGCCCTCGGGATTCGGGTGGTTGCGCGACGATCCGGCGACTCGATTCCTGGCAGAACTGGGGGTCATTTTTCTGTTGTTTGAAATCGGACTGGAATTTTCCCTCTCGGCATTGTTGGCAGCCAAGCGATTGGTCTTGGGGCTGGGGCTCATGCAGGTGCTCATCTCCGGATCGATCTTTGGAGGTGCAGCCTGGGCGATGGCTGGATTGGAAATTGGACCGGCCATCATCGTGGGAGGGGCCTTGGCCATGTCCTCGACGGCGATTGTGTTGAAACAGCTCCGGGAACAACTGGAGGTTGCCGCGCCGCACGGTCGGATCGCCGTGGCCGTGCTGCTGTTGCAAGATCTGGCCACGATTCCCTTGCTCGTTCTGGTTTCGACGATGGGCGGGAAGCAAGCCAACGGGTGGGGAGAGTTGCCGATGGCGTTGGGAACGGCACTGGTGCTGTTCGTCCTGTTCGCTGTGCTCGGACGGAAATGGCTCAGGCCGGTCTTGCATTATGTCGCCGAAACCCGATCCTTGGAATTGTTCATGCTCACCGCCTTGCTCTTGGCATTGGCGGCTGCCTGGATTTCGCAACATGTCGGCTTTCCTCCGGCCTTGGGTGCATTTATGGCCGGTATGTTGATAGGGGAAACCGAGTTTCGTCATCAAATCGAAACGGACATTAGCCCTTTCAAAGACCTCCTGTTGGGCCTGTTTTTCATCACGATCGGCATGCAAGTCGATCTGGTGACGGTCGGAGCTTCTCTGTTTGTCATTATCCCGCTCTTGGCGCTGTATCTTGTCACCAAAGGGCTGATTGTGACACTGTTGGCTCAGGGCTTTGGTCAATCGTTCAGCGCAGCGCTGCGCGCGGGAATCGTGCTGTCGCAAGCTGGGGAGTTCGGGTTGTTGCTCGTCACGATGACCATGTCCCATCGCATCTTGACCGAATCTGTGGGGCAGCTGTTGCTCGCGGGGATGCTGTTGAGTATGGTGCTGGCGCCATTCATCGTGCGAGTCAATCGGCAAATCGCCGAATTCATTATCGTCCGAGGGCGAACGCGATGGGCTCCCGATGAGCGCGAAGAAGAGGTGGCGGCGGTCGCGTCCGGGCTCGAACATCATGTGGTGATTTGCGGGTATGGTCGTATCGGCCAACGGCTCTGGGAAATGTTGGAATGGGAGAAGATTCCTGCGATTGCCTTGGACCTCGATCCGGAGCGTGTCCGGCAAGCTCGGGCGTTAGGAAGACGAGTGGTTTTGGGGCATGCGACGCGCCCCGGCGTGCTGCACGCTGCAGCCATCGACCGCGCGCGAGCACTCGTGATCACCATGGCCGATGCGCGTTTGGCTCGCCAAATCATCACGCAGGTTCGGTTGGGGCATCCGAAACTTCCGATTTTGGCACGATGCGCCCAGGAACGCGACTGGGCGAGCCTGAAGCAGGCTGGAGCCACGGAAGTGTTTCTCGAGGGACTGGAAACGAGTTTGGCCTTTGTGAGCCAATGTCTGGTCATGGTAGGTGTGCCGCACTCGCGAGTCGAGCGCTATATGAGCAAGCTTCGAGCCGAACGCTATCGTCCGTTTCGAGTCTTGCTGCCGGACTCCGATCGCCTAGAACAGGAGGAGTCGGAAACGGAAGAGGAGCTGAGCGTGGTGATCTTAGAAGAAAAACATTTTGCCGTCGGAAAGCGACTCGCCGATCTCCGCCTGGAAACTACGGGCGCTTCGCTCACCCATGTGCGGCGCGGCGGCGTGAACGTTCCCTCGACGATGATGGATACCCGACTGCGGCCTGGAGATGTGTTGATCTTGGAAGGTTCGCCCGAGTCCATCCTCCGAGCCAAAGCGTTGCTGTATGAGGGCGGATGAACTCGAACGATCGGGCCTGGTCGTCTTCGAACGAGCGCGAGAGGCGGGAATGCCTGTGAGTCGAATGGACAGTCGAGAGACCGGTAATCTGATGTCGGGGTGTGCCGCATGATTTCATGCTTTGCCGTGCGAGATGGTTATTTACAGCAAGTTCCGTGGGATGAAGAAAAGGCCCGGGAGGAAGTGATCTGGATCGACCTCGTGGCTCCCACTCGGAAGGAATGGGACCGTATCGAACAGATGTACGGTGCCCATTTGCCCGCTTTGACTCAATTAGAGGATTTGGAAGCCACGGCACGCTTTTTCGTCGATCGAGATGGGATTCATATCCATTCGTATTTTCTCGACGAAATCCGATTCGATGGACAAGAAGATGAGGACGCGTCTCGCCCTCCGCGCTTGATTACCGTAGCCTTTGCCTTGCAGGGGCAACGGTTGTACACCGTTCGGCAGCAGGAACTCTCCGCGTTTCGCATCTATCGCTTGCGCGCCCGTCGAGAGTTCGGGCTCAATGCCACGGCGACTCAGGTGGCGGTCGGCTTGTTCGAGACGAAAGTGGACTTGCTCGCGGATGCCTTGGAATACATGTATGCGGCGTTGGACGCCACGAGCCAACAGGTCTTTGCCGCTCCCGAACACGATATGAAAGCCGTGCTCAAGACGATGACGCAGTTCGAAGATGTCAACGGAAAAATTCGAATGGTCCTGTTGGACACCCAGCGGGCGTTTTCGTTTCTCCAGCGACACGTGGAGTTCGATCAGGCCTATCGACAAAAAATCAAGGAAGGGTTCAAGGATATCGAATCGTTGATTCCGCATACCGGTTATTTTTTCGAAAAAATCAACTTTCTCATGGATACGGCCACCGGCATGATCAACGTGGAGCAAAACCGCATCATCAAAGTGATGACTTTGGCCTCGGTCGTCTTCTTGCCTCCCACCTTGATCGCCAGTATTTACGGGATGAACTTCTCGTACATGCCGGAACTGACCGTCTGGTGGGGCTATCCGCTGGCCCTGTCGGCCATGGTCGTCTCGGCGCTGGCGCCGTATTGGTTTTTCAAGCATCGAGGCTGGCTGTAGCGTCGGTGAAAGACCGAGCCGGTCTGCTCGACCGTCGAGTCCATTTTCTCCTTCTGATTGTTAGCCCTGCACATGGGGTTTTTCTCCCTCCGAAACGACGCCGCTGAATAGCCGTGCGCTGGCTTGACTCCGAGCAGAGAAAGATTACTTATTCATTCCAAACGCGGCGCCGTTATCAAAAACAGCCTCGAAAGATGCAATTCCAATTAGACAAGGAGGAGGAAAGTATGTACGACAAATTGAAATCCATAGGTATCATCGTACTCGCGGTAGCGACGATCGTGGGGAGTGCGGGAGGGGGACATCTCAGTTGGGCTGACACGGCGGAAAAGTCCCAAAGTGGATCCAGTCAAGCGGCCGTCTCGTCTCCTGAAGCATCTCAAGAAAATAAAGGTCAAGAAGCCATACAAAAGGAACGCGAAAAACTCGTCAAGGAAGCCGTAACGGCACTCGAAGAAACGGAACATGCGCTCAAGGCGCTTCAAGACAACAAACCGAACGAAGCGCTCAATGCGCTTTCCACGGTGATCGGCAAATTAGAAATCATCGTTGCCCGCGATCCCGAATTGAAGTTCGTCCCCGTGGATGTCGAGGTGACCTCGATCGATATCTTGGCGGACCTGGAAAAAATCAAGGAAGCGCTCGAGGATGTTCGCGAATTTCTTGACGAGGGCGAAATCCAAAAGGCTCGACGGTTGTTGAGCACGCTCGGAAGCGAATTGGTGATCTCCACGCTCAGCCTTCCCTTGGCGACCTATCCGGATGCCATCAAGGCTATCGTCCCGCTCATCGACCAGGGCAAAATCGACGAAGCCAAGAAAGCCTTGGAAGCCGTGCTGGATACCTTGGTGGTGACGAATCGCATTGTGATTCCTTTGCCGGTCTTGCGCGCTGAATTCTTCGTCAAAGAAGCTCAAAAGCTTGCGCAGCAGCTCGAAACGCCGGCTATTGCCAGCGCCGAAAGTGCGGAAAAGAAAACCCAACAAACCGAAACTCCGCCGACCAAACAACAGGTGTTGGATCTTTTGAAGGCGGCGCATCAACAGCTTCGGTTGGCGGAAACGCTGGGCTACGGATTGGAAGAAAAACAATATACCAAGCTGCACGAACAGATCGCGGCCATCGAACAAAAAATCGGTGCGGAAGAAGCCACGGAAGGATTGTTCGCGAAATTACGAAAAACCCTGTCGAACTTCGTCAGCACGTTCACCGGAGGAGAGGAATAAACATCCTCGACATTGCATGAAGGTATGAAAGGGCAGCCTGAGCAGAACGTGCATAAATCTCAGGTTGCCCTTCTTTTGAAGGGCTGACTATGACAGACACTGGACGCTCGTATTTCCTGCTATAACGCCTGAACATTGACCTCGAAATACATACACTACATCTAGTCAAGATGAGCGAAAAATGGCTTAAGAAATGAGACGGCATCGGCTTTTTAACTTGACAAAAAAAGTTCAACTCGTGTTAATTCACCCCTTCGGCTTCGTTACCCACTTATTTTCCCAGAGGAGGACTCCATGCAACGATCAAGCTTATTGAACTGGGGCGTGTTGGGGATACTCGTCATCAGCAGCCTCTTTCTCTTTGGCTTCGGTGCCTACTACGATCGCGTGGACGACGACCAATTGGTCTCGGCGATCAAAACGCGATTGAAGATGGATCCGCGTATTCATGCCGACCGCATCGTGGTTCGTGCCAAAAATGGGCATGTCATCTTGAGCGGAGTCGTGGACACCGTTACGGAAAAGGTCTTGGCCGAAGGCTTGGTCGCCAATAGCATTGTCGGCGTCAAATCGGTCACCAACAATATCGAAGTGCGACCGGCGGTCATCGAAGATGACGCAATCAAGAAACAGGTGGAAGAGATGTTGGAGAATACTCCGGCCTTGTATGGAAAACATATCGACGTGAGCGTCAAGGATGGTGTGGTCAAGCTCGAAGGAAAAGTGGGATCGATTCTGCAACGACGAGCAGCGGAAGAGGTCGCACGATTGGCTAAGGGCGTCAAGGCGGTGACGAATTTGCTCGTCGTCAAGCCGACCAGGCCGGATCGAGATATCGAAAAGGATGTCGCGTTTTATTTGCTTTGGTCGCCTATCGTGGATATCGATCAAGTCGATTTTACCGTCAAAGATGGCGTGGTGACGCTCAAAGGCGAAGTCGAACACCATGCGCATGTGATGACCATTGAAAAAGATCTCGAAAAGATCGGAGGCGTCGTCGCGGTGGATGTCTCAGGATTGGAAGTGAAGCCGCGAAAATCGCGGGCCCAAGTCGCGACGGCGGAGTAAATGCTACACGATCGAGCCACGATCAACTCGTTCGGTTTTGGTGGTTGTTGAATGCAGCAAGAAGACGCGGTTCATCCGTGAATAACCAGCTAGAATCGTCTTGGCTACGAGAGGGCCTCGTTTAGCGAGGCCCTTTTCTTTTTGTCGAGATACCACCGATTCATGCTGTTATCTCAGCGCCTAGCTGGTGTACAATGGCACCCATGCCTTGAAAAGAAAAAATCCTTGCACGATTTTCCTTGATAGGAGAAACCCTACGCGATGGAATTCCAGTATTGAAGGAGCCTGTTTCGTATGAACGTCGATGAATCGCAAAAAAAGGCACAGTTTACCATTGTCTTCATCTTGCTCGCCTTCTGGGCCTTGATCCTGCTGCAGGAAGCCTATTTTGCCTATCAACATATGAACGAGGTCCCCTACAGCCAATTCAAGCAGTGGGTAGTCGAGGACAAAGTGGCCGAGGTGGCCATTATGGACACGATGATCCAAGGGACCCTAAAGCCGGAACAAGAAGGCGAATCGGGCCGCTGGTTCCAAACGGTTCGGGTGGAAGATCCCAAACTCATCGAACTGCTCGAACAGCACAACGTGAAATACACCGGCGTGATCGTGAGCACCTTGTGGAAAGACGTCGCCTCGTGGGTCATTCCCATCTTGGTCTTTGCCGGAATTTGGTACTGGATTTTCCGAAGAATCGGTGCCAGCCAAGGGGGCTTCATGCGAATCGGCCAATCCAAGGCCAAAATCTATATGGAAAAGGATATTCCTGTTCGGTTCGACGACGTCGCAGGCGTGGATGAGGCCAAGGAGGAATTGAAAGAGGTCGTCGAGTTTCTCAAAATGCCCGAACGATTCACGCGCGTGGGCGGGCGGATTCCCAAGGGGATCTTGCTCGTGGGGCCTCCAGGAACGGGCAAAACCCTGCTGGCAAAAGCCGTAGCCGGCGAGGCAGGTGTGCCGTTTTTTTCTATCAGCGGCTCGGAATTTGTCGAAATGTTCGTCGGCGTGGGTGCGGCTCGTGTCCGCGATCTCTT
>RFGF01000029.1 GCA_003695915.1 Nitrospirota bacterium | reverse complement strand
GTCTTAAGGTAGGTTTCGATATAGCCTCGATGGGCTTCGTTGTCGGGAGCGGGCATAAGCATGCCGAGGTTCTTGCCGATGACGTCGGCGGCAGGATAGAGAAAAATTCGCTCCGCCGTCGCGTTGAACGTTTGGATGGTTCCGGTTTCGTCTGCGGTGATGATGCCATCGGCGGCGTGGGTGAGAATCGCGCGAGTGTAGGCTTCACTTTCTTCCAAGCGCTCGATGATCGGTTGTCGGATCCAAAACAACAGCAATCGGCTCAGGGCGATCACACCCAATCCAATCACCCCCGTGAGAACGCCGGCGCGGACGAACGGGGCCCGGATTTCTTCGAGATCGATCTTCGAGACGAGTCCGAGCCCGAGCGGCGCCACGTGTCGGTACGCGGCCAGGACCATTTCGCCGCGATAATCGCGCCCGATGACCGTGCCGGAGTTGCCGGTAAGAGCCAAACGCATCGGTTGGGCCAGCCGATCGGTGATGGGCGAATTCGGATGGCCGGACTGGGTATGGCGGAGCGGCAATAACCAGACGATGCGATCGTTCTCGCGTCGCGCCAATGTCAGTTCTCCCGTTCGTCCAAACTCGGTGTGATGACGATGCGCATCGAGAATTTGACTGAGCGTCGCGCCGGCGGCACCGTCGGGATGATCGTGTGCGCTGAAGCGTTCATCGAATCGGGCGATCGCTTCCATAAGCTGAGCTTGCGCGTGTGTCATGGCCATCAAACGCGCGCGCTCGCTTTCAACGGCCGTGCGGTACAAGGTCACGATGGTGACCCCGGCGATGGCGGAACACACGAGCGTCACAAGAATGATCAGCAGGAAAATCCGTTGGCGGATGGTCAAGGGCACCTGTCCTCCGACCAGTCGGTCTCGCCGGTCAGGAGGGCGCTCCGGCAAGAGCCATGTAAAGATGCGCGAACAGCGTCCAGCGCGTAGGCGATCGGTGAATCGAGCAAGGCTGATTAGGGTCTAGGCGTTGCCCCTACAGACCGAACCAGTCTATGCCGAGTGGCGAACGATTGCAACGAATTTTTCGACCGGGCGGCGGATTTAGGAATCGGAGATTTTATAGCCGACATCGCGGACGGTTTTGATGAGTTTTAGCGAGGCGTGGGCATCGATTTTTTTTCGGAGATATCCGATGTACACGTCCACGGTATTGGTCTGCGTCTCGTAGGCATAACCCCAGACATGATCGAGAATGCGCCAGCGGCTCAACGGCTTGTTGGGATGGGACATGAGGAGTTCCAACAAGGCGAACTCTTTGGCCGTGAGCGAGATCGTGCGGTCGCCCCGGCGCACTTCGCGGGTTTCGCGGTTCAACGTCAGATCGGCGATCCGCAGTTCGTCAGGGATGTCGTGGTATCCAGTGCGACGCTGGAGCGCGGCAATTCGCGCCAATAGTTCTTCGAACGCAAACGGTTTCGTCAGATAGTCGTCGGCACCGGCCTGCAGACCTTTGACTTTGTCTTCGACGGTATCGCGGGCCGTCAACATTAAAATCGGGGTCTGGACTCTGGCTCGGCGAAGTTGCGTGCAGACCTCGATGCCGCTCAGGGCGGGTAAGACGAGATCGAGAATGATCAGATCAAAGTCTTCTTGGCCTTTCGCCAGTCCTTCGGTCCCGGTTCTGGCCACCTCCACGCGGAAGCGTTCGGCCTCCAAACCGCGCCGAAAGAACGTGATGATCCGTTCGTCGTCTTCAATCAACAAAATGCGCATCGTGTTCACCGGTGTGCTCGTCTTCGGTCAAGGGAAGTCGAATCCTGACCGAGGTGCCTTTCTGAAACTCGCTCTGAATGTCGATGGACCCGCCGTGCGCATCGATAATCCATTTGGCGATGGGCAGCCCGAGGCCGGCTCCGCTCAAAATGTCCATATGATGTCGGGTGACCCGGTAAAAGCGTTCGAAGACATGGGGCAGATCGTCGGGGTGGATTCCGATGCCGGTATCCGTCAGGGTGAACTCTACCCAGGAGGCATGGGCGAGAAGATCGAGGGTCAGTGTGCCTCCGGGTTCGGTGTATTTCACGGCATTGTCGATCACGATCATCAGAGCCTGTTTGAGACGGTGCGGATCGCCGGTGACGACGGCCTCCGGTGCACGAAGCGCCACGGACCATGTCAGCGTTTTGCGCTGAGCCAAAATGCCACCGGCCTGTGCGCATTCTTGGACCAACGATTGAAAATGGAGTCTGTCTCGTTGGAGCTGAATGGAGCCGGCTTCCGTGCGGGCGAGAAAGAGAAGGTCTTCGACCAGTGTGTTGACGTCTTTGGTCAGTTCGACGATGCGCTCGAGCGTGGCGCGATATTCATGAACAGGTTTGATGCCGCCTCGCAAGGTGACCTCGGCCTCCCCGCGAATGACGGTCAGCGGGGTCCGTAATTCATGGCTGATGTCCGCGAAAAATTGTGTGCGGAGACGATCCAATGCGCGCAGTTGTCGATTGGCCTCTTGCAAAGCCTCCTCGGTGCGCTTGCGGTCGGTGATGTCTCTGAACGAGCCCGAGATGCGGATAGGACGACCGTGATCGTCCCAAATGGCCTGCCCCCGTCCAGCAAACCATCGTACCTCGCCGCTTTTGGTGAACATGCGGTACTCGATGTTGTACGGCACACGATGCTGCAAGTGATCGACGAGTGCGTGGATGGCGCAGTCGCGATCCTCGGGATAGAGATGGGAGATCCAACTTCCCACGACGTTGGGAAATTCCTCGTCCTCGTACCCCAATAATTCCTTGAACCGAGGCGAATAATACACCGGATTGTCCGGATGAAAATAATCGGTGGACACGGCCCACGCATCCCAGATGCCGTCTTGCGATCCTTTCACCGCCATGTCGAAGCGTTCCAAGCTGGCGCGGAGCGCCGCTTCGGCCTCTGCGCGCCGCTGTTCGTTTCGATAG
>RFGF01000028.1 GCA_003695915.1 Nitrospirota bacterium | reverse complement strand
TTGGATCGAGGCGTGGTCCAGTATCGATACTCGTCGTTCGAGAATCCGAGACTGGCACCGCTTCGCACGGAAGCCTTAGCTCGAATCGATCGTATGTGTCCCCGAGGCTATCGTGTGATACGGGAAGGGCAGACCCGAGCACGCCAACGGATCGTCGAAGGGATCGGTGGGGCGGAAGTGGTGACCGAGCAGTGGTGGGGGATCCGATTCCGATGCACCTCAAGGGAGCAGCAACCCTGAACGCCGCAAACGGGTTCGACTATCTAGTAGCGGTGAGCGAGTTGGCCCGTGTGAGGTCGGTGAGGGTCAGCAAGGCTGTGAGTTCGATGCCGGCCTGACGCAAGGCGTCATGCCCCGAAGGGTCTTGACGATCGACGATCACCAGCGCATGCGCGACCACGAGTCCGGCGTCCCGAGCTGCACGGGCGGCCTGCAAAAGCGATCCTGCCGTCGTCATGACATCATCCACGATCAAGGCCCGAGCTCCTGAGGAAATGTCGCCTTCGATGAGTTTTCCGAGTCCGTGGTCTTTCGAGCGTTTGCGGACCACGAACGTCGACCATTCCTTCCGCGGATTCGCGCGGTAGCCGTAATCGGAAATCGTCGTGGCAAGCGGGATAGCTCCGATTTCCAGTCCGCCGATCGAGTTGAAGTCCAAATGGGCGATCCGCTCGTATGCCAAGGCCGCTACGAGCTGACGCGGACCAGGGTGCGACAGTACAATGCGACAATCGACGTAATAGGGACTGCTCTGACCGGATGCCAAACGAAACCCATGCGCGTGGTCTTCGCGATAAGCACGCAGGGTATGGAAGGCCTGAATGAGTTGAGCTTGCAACATGCCAACGTCTCCCTGACTCGGTTGGGTTGTACCATTCGTCCACGCGAAACGCAAATACAGGCTGTGGATCCTGTACGATGCGGTAGGGGAGAAGCCGGATAAGACAAACGAGAGGAGTGTCGAAGAGATGTATAAACTCAAAAAACGTCCGCTCAAGCGCGACAAGCCGCCTGTCTTGTACAACATTGTCGAAAACTACACGGACTTCGATCCGCCTGGAAATGTCATGGTCTGTGCTATGACCGAGCCGGAGAATATCGCGCTGCATGCCAAAGTGTTGGCGGAAAGCTATGATATTCCCATGGAGACCATGACCACGCTTTTGACCGAAGGCGGGATCTATCTCTATCCCCAAACGGGAGCGTTGGTTACGCGCGGGTTGTTCATGTGCAAAATGGATCCGTCGGGCCAATCGCCCAAGCTCAGTTGGGTGCTCGATTTGGAGCAGTATATGGAAGCGGAACAGGTTCGCCTTGACCGCGGGATCACTTTGGAGGAAGCGGCCGAACGGGTGTTTTATCGAACCTTGCCGCCGGAGCTCAAAGTGCGACTGGCACAGAAAAATTTAGGGCTGGATTACGCGACGATCGATCCGGCGATCGCCCGCGCAGGCGACATCAAATACATCGATTTTCGGAAGGATTGGTCGCCCTATTTTAAACGGAAATGTGTCATGCCCGACGGGACGATGGTCGAGACGAGCGGCCTGGAGGAGTTTGCCCAATTCCACGGGATTACGCTCGACGATGCGAGACGGTTATTGGACCATGGAGGGACCGTGGAATTGCCGCACGGCGTCTTGGCTTGCCAAATCATCAATGGGCAGCCCTCCGTAGCGCGGTTCAATGCGCGCCAATATGCAAAGGCCAAGCAATTGGTGGACGCCAAGAGGCTTCATATTCTCGACGCCTTGAGCGAGGTGGCATTGAACGATCCCGTTCTCATGCGGGCTTTGCGACACGCCGAACGGCAAAGCTCGTGACTGTGACGCATGTCGATCTGATCAAGGAAAGGGGTCACCGCCGTCTTGCGCTCAACGTTTGGCGATCCCCCATATCGGGTTGGTGACCTGCCTATGACGAGAGCAGGCGCAACGAGTATAACTCAGCCATGATGATCAAACGGGTTCTGATCCTCGTTCCTCTAGTCCTCACCGCGCTGTTGTTGCAATCGTACTATTGGGTCCCGACATATGAAAAGCAGGCGGTCGGGAATCCAGGACGGCTGGTAACCTATATCGAAAGTTCGATCGGGGATGCCAAAATACTCAATCCTATTCTCAATGCGGACACGGCGAGTGCGAATATCGTCGGTTTCGTCTTCGAAGGTTTGTTGGACCTGGATGAAAATCTCGATTTCCGAGGCCGTCTGGCGACGGATTGGACGATCACCGAAAAGGCCTATCTCCTCGTGCAAGAACAGCATCGGTTCCCGGACGGCCGCGAAGTGACGGGCCAGGAACTCCTTCGTCGAATCGACCACGCGTTGGCCGACGGGTTATTACCGGATCTCGCGTCGCATGTGCGCACCATCGCGCTCTTGCCGCCGGAACAACGAAAAGAAATCGTCTCCGTCACCTTGACCGATTCGGAAGGGAATCCGGTCTTACACGATGTGCCCGTGACCATCAATGTTCCGGAGCGAATCCAGTTCGACCTGGATCATGTGGACCAGGATTTGTTCGAGCGGCTCAAGCCTATTTTGGGTGAGCGCTATTTTAGTCGATTTCCTTACGAACTCTTCATCGATCTGCCGGACAATCTCACGAGAGAGCTCGAACGGCGCGTTCGTGCACGCTTTCCGGAATTGTTGCCGGTCGGGGAGCACAATCCCGAAATACTCTTTCATCTTCGCAAGGGCGTGACCTTTCACGATGGCGAACCGTTCGATGCCGAGGATGTAAAATTTACGTATGAAGCGATCATGAACCCGAAAAATTTATCGCCGCGGACCTCGGATTTCGAGCCCATCAAGCGATTGGAGATTCTCGATCCCTACACGGTCCGGGTCATCTACAAACAGCTGCACTCTCCGGCGATTGCGGCCTGGACGATGGGCATCCTGCCGGAACATCTCTTGAACGAGGAGGCGATGCAGCGGGAAATGGAGCGGCGGGGACTATCCCAAGAGGCCCGGGAAGCCTTCGGTATGCGCGACAGTGAGTTCAACCGGCATCCCATCGGCACCGGCCGGTTTCGGTTTATCGAATGGCACAGCGATGAATTCATTCATCTGGAACGGTACGAGGACTATTGGGAAGGGCCCGCCGAATATCATCATTATTATATGCGCATCATCCCGGACCTCTTGACCCAGGAAATGGAATTTCGTGCCGGTGCGATCGATTATTACGCCGCCCAACCCCATCAGGTCGCCCGCTATAAACAGGATCCCAACTATCAGTGGTTTTCGAGCCTGGGCTTCGGGTACACCTACATCGGGTACAACAACCGACTCCCGTTATTTGCCGAACCGGACATCCGTCGAGCGCTGGGCATGGCGATCAATGTCGATGAAATTTTGGAATATCTGCTCTACGGCGAAGGCGAGCGCATCACCGGCCCCTATCCCAAGAATACCGAGTGGTACGATCATTCCATCCCTCCGCTGCCGTACGATCCCGCGGAAGCTCGGCGCATATTGGAGTCCTACGGCTGGCGGGAAAACGCGGATGGCTGGCTCGAAAAAGACGGCAAGATTTTCGAGTTCAATCTCATCACCAATAGTGGTAATCCGATTCGCCAAAACATTATGACCATCGCACAAAACGCCTGGAAGAAAATCGGCGTCAAATGCAATACGCAATATTTCGAATGGGCGGTGTTTCTGAAAGACTTCGTCAATACCGGCGAGTTCGATGCGGTGGTGTTGGGCTGGAGCATGGGCATCGATCCCGATCTCTATCAAATTTGGCATTCCAGTCAATCGGGACCGCAGCAATTGAATTTTGTCGGCTACAGCAACCCCGAAGCCGACGAACTGATCGTGCGTATTCGCCAGGAATACGATCGTGATCGCCAGCGGGAACTTGCGCATCGCCTGCATCGCGTCATTTACAATGATCAACCCTATACGTTCCTCTATGCGCCGTTGACCACGCGCGTGTTGGATAAGAAGATCGTTATTGTCGAGCGGCTGCCGGACGGGACGGAACGCTACAAAAAGATCTATCCCATCAAAAGCGG
>RFGF01000027.1 GCA_003695915.1 Nitrospirota bacterium | reverse complement strand
CCTGCCTGCAACGTAGCGGGTTGGGTACCGCTCTCCCTGGTCAACCCCGGGCTTACGAGTGACCCCGCAAGCCCCTCCCTTCAGGGAGGGGTGGTTGACACGAGGTTGTCTTTCCAAGTCCTCGAGTAGAACGACAATTTCAAAAGACATTAAAAAAGATCTCTCCTGATTACCAGACCGCCCTGATAGAAGCTATCAGAACATTGAGTTGCATCCCGCACCCCCGTGAGAAACGGATCAAGAAGCTCAAAAGTCAGATTCCAGTTGCAGCACAGTTAACAGCAGAATACCGCCTCCGTATTGGTCCATATCGCCTCTTATATGATGTAGATGACCGCCAAAAAAGAGTTGTACTGCTCAAGCTGCTTAAACGAAACGAGCGAACTTACAAATGATGGCAAAAAAGGGGGGAACGCGGCACCCCAGTGGACATTGCGTCCAAAAGGAGTGGAGCTGTTCACGCGTTCCCCAGGAAAACTCAATCTTCCAGACTCCAACTCATCTCCCATTTCTGAGAGATGAGTTCGCTCCGGAAATCTCCATCGTATATCCGGACGAGTTCCCCGTTGGGGAACGTGAGATATATATCTTGGTCAAGATACTCTTCTTGATACTCCATCTCTTTCCTCCCTTTTTATATTGCTGATTTATATTGCTTATGCCCGGAAAAACAGTCTTCTGGCTGAGCCTCGTCGACGGGTGTGACGATTTCGTCTTCAGGGCCACCCCAACAAACTATCCAGGTGGTCCCGGCGCACTCGTAAACTTCTGGGAGTAAACCAGCATACGCCAGTTGCATCTTTCCGCACACCGGACATTGCACCCAGTATACGTCATCATCGTCTTTATAGACCTTTTGTTTATTCACTTTTCCCCTCCTTCTTCTTATCCCACCACCGCACGCAAAACCTCGGTGGATGGGTGGAATTTCTTTCCGATTATCCGAATCCCCGCCTCCATCGATCTGAAGCGAGAGATTCTCTTTCTTAATGCTCCTTTCCACTGGTCAAGTTTGCGCTCGACAAGCTCAGTGAACTCACTCTTCTCCTCCTCTGATTCAAACCCGGCGTAGTCAGCCAGGTTCTCATCTAAGAGGGCCGAGAGAAATGGTACAAGGTCATCGGCTGTATTCCCCTGCTCGATGAAGGAAATTACAGCCGCCCAGAGAAGAGGTCTGGCACCAGCAATCGATCTCTCGATGAGCTGGTTCCGGATTGATCGAAGGGATCGCTCCATCCATAGCCTAGATAGGCCGTGGATGAGCTGATCGAGACGATCCTCGACCTCATCCTCTTCATCAACCTCAACCTCTTCTTCCATAACCTCTTCTTCCATCTCTTCCTTTTCCTCGATGATATATCGAGCCGGAGCTTCCGCAAGAACCTCTTCATTTTTCGCAATCTCCTCGTCTGAAAGACGGGAGATTTTGAAAAAGCCGTACCATCCACATGTAATACAGTGGATGGCGCGGAGAGCTTCATCTAACTCCAACCCCTGCCCTTTACAGCGGGGGCATTGGAGATGATCGACTGATGGCTGAGAGCGCTGCGGTTTTAGCGATCGTGGATTTTTCTTTTCCAGATGGAATCCGCCGCATGAGCACTTCATAAAAACCCGATCGTGCAAACGACGTGGCACCTGCGAGATACGGATAGGCTCCCGAAGTCCGCACAGCGGACGGGCGAGATCCCGTCCAACCAACTCTGCTCGCCGGCCGTCGGGCAATGTAATGATCCTTCTTCTGCCAAAGAAAGGAAGATTAATAGTCTCTCCCTCCTGTTCATCCAACCAGCGGTTTTCTTCGAGCGTGCGCTGGTTCGACATACGAATGTTTGCTCTTTCAATTTCCTCCATCTCTTTGAGACGGAGGATAATTTTATACCTATTAACAGTCCCAACGCCCGGGAAGGCCAACAACTTCCTCAAGGTTTCCTCATCCACCATCATCCAGATGGGGGCGTGACGGAAACGTGCGATCGTGCGCAGATTCTTGGGGATGTTTTCGTAGATACTGCGAATAGAAGTCATAGACATAGACATGGAATGCCCTCCTTGAAAGTAAAGAAAAAATGGTTTTTGAAATAGAAATTCCTCATCTGATCGCCGGCGTTTATTGCGCTAAGCGATCAGAGAGACGCCAATGGAAAATCTTTATCTGTGGAAGAAATGGAAAGGGGAAGAAATAGAGAGGAGGGAAGCGAAAAGGACCTAGCAGGACCATTCCCACAAGGGAGTTACCGCTGAGTCCTCACCGTGCTTTTGGGAATTTTGAATCTCTTTGAGACAGTCCGCCATAAAACTTATTACCGGATGCGATTTCATTGAATTTGGCAGGCTTTCGATATATTGTTCTGCTAATTCCGGATGAGCATAGATACTTTGATGCAGGACATTTCTCGCCAACAGAAGATCTTCGAGGTTCCTAAATAGCTCAGATTGAAATCGCAGATTTTTCCACTCCTCATGAACATGAGGGTGTTTCGCTACAAACTCCCGAATTTTTTCCTCTTTCTCCGAATAATTTTGAATAGACTGAAAGAATTCCTTCGTTTTGGATCTCATAAACATACTTAGCCTCCTTGTTTGATGTTTGATTGAAAATAAATTTATTTGCCCCGCTGGCTAAAACTCAGCCGGCGATTTTTGATGTCTTAGAAGAGAAAAACGGAAAAGGGCGGAGAGAAAAGAAGGAAATGAGAATTACGAAAGATCGATATAAAGAGAGAAGTTTCCGAAATGAAAACTGAAATGAAGATCGAAAATGAAGATCGAATTGAAAGATATTCGGCCAAGGCCTACAAAAACTAATTTGGTCATTAAGTAATTCTATTCCCCATCACTTGTCAAGCCCCCTTCCCCTAAAATTTTCTTTCCCAATTTTCAAACAGGAGATGCCATGTCCGTTCATCTCGTGAGCAACAGCAAGATCAGCTATATCGCTGTCTATTTCATGCGTTTTGCGCCTGAAGAATGGAAGCGCGAGTTGAAGGAGCTGTTCAGCGTCGATGACGCCAGATCGCTCGGCGCTCTGCTGTGGCAACTCAACGCCGCCGCCGTCGACGAGCGATACGGCAAAGGCGAACATCGGCTATTCAATCCGCACGGCTATCGCTATCTCGAGCCAGCTTTTGCTCCAACCGCCATGCCGTCCTACAAAGTCATGATGGAATGGCTGTATCAGGTCGAGGGATCGGAAGCATCGGAGCATAGGCTTGTTGAGATGATCAAGCAATGCGCGTTCGATACAGCATTTGAAATCATTGCCAGAACACAAGACTATCGCGAAGCACGAGTCGTGTGATTTCCCCATTTTTAACAGGTATTCGGCCCGCTCACGCGGGCAGGGATTCGCTTTGAGTGATTTTTGGATAGCGCCGGCCGCGGATGCCGCGCCTCCTCAGTGGGGCGCCTCGCACGGCAGGAAGCTCATTTCCGCAGCCGCCGATCCGGCTTGCTGGTCCCAAGTCGACTCGGCAAAAGGCGGTCCTGACCAGACCGCTGGCGGGTCCGGGTTCGAGTCCCGGGGCCGGTGCTCATTTTTCTTTCAATCCCTGGGGCGGCCGCCCGACAGGCCGAGAGGGTACCGGTGTACGGCTTCGAACGGCACCGAACCCAGTCGGGATTTATTCCATCTCATGGAAAACGGAGGGAGCCATGGATGCTCATACCGTTGCCACCGACTTTCTTCAGCGCCTTCACAATACCGGTATTTCAGCTTCAGTCCAGAAGCCCATCCAATACGGACTGAAGCTCGCCATCGCCGGCTATTCCTGTAATCTCTACGCCGGGAAAAAAGGCCTGAGCCTGGTCTTCGAAGGCCGATGGCCTGATGATCTCAAGGCTCAGGTCGAAGCACTATGGGATGGCAAAGCCATCTCGCCTTCCGCACCCTCCCGCTCTATGACCCCACGGGCCGCCCAGCCTGCCAGCCCTCGACATCCTGAAGCCGTCGTGCTGTACGTGGACGGCGCATACCGTGAAACCCCAGCCGGACCCCGCATCGGCTGGGCATTCGAGGCCTGGCTCGACGGCCGGCCCGTCTATCATCAAGCCGGCGTTCTCGTAGGTGAGCATTTGCTCAGCCTTCGCAATATCGCCGGCGAGTGTCACGCTGTCGCCCGGGCACTCTCCTGGGCTGCAGATTGCGGGCACAAACAGGTGGAAATCCGGTACGACTATGCCGGATTAGAAGCCTGGGCGACCGGTGCATGGCAGGCTAAGCAGCCCTTCACCAGACAATACGCTTGTCTGGTCCGCCAAATGCTTCGACTGATTTCCATTACCTGGACCAAAGTCCAGGGGCATTCCGGTGAGCCCGGCAATGAGCGGGTTGATCGTCTGGCGGCTCATGCAATCGAGACAGCATAGCTCAAACTTTTTCGCCATGTTAGGATAACGCAGTGAAAGTCAGAGAAGTCCTGGATCGCTTGAAGAGCGACGGTTGGAAAATCGTTGCAATCCGAGGTAGTCATCGCCAACTCAAACATCCTTTTAAACCAGGCCGCATTACAGTTGCTGGAAATCTCAACGATGATCTCGCTCCAGGTACATGGAATAGTATTCTCAAACAAGCACAATTAAAGACACGAGGTTCGTAGTCTATGCGATATGCTATTGTGATTGAAAAAACCGAAACCAATTATTCAGCCTATGTTCCTGATTTACCAGGCTGTGTGGCTACCGGCAAAACACAACAAGAAACCGAACATCTCATACAGGAAGCCATCGCCTTGCACATACAGGGCATGAAGGAAGATGGCTTGCCAATTCCAGAACCATCCAGCCAGGTTGAATACGTAGAAGTCCCTGTTTAACTACCTCCATCATCTCCCCTTAAAAATTAGCTGTATCCCTTCTCTCTTGAATCCTTCCGGCTCGCTTCGCTCGCAAGGCGTTTCTTTTGCGATTTTTGCAATTGAAAGGAGGATTGTGATGACCGTTTTGAAGCGAGCCCAGATTGGAAAGGCCGCTGGCATCGATACCACGGTGAAAAGTGCCAGCGGCATCTGGAAGGCCTTTGCCCCCACCTGGGACATGGTGATGGGGATTAAGCATGGCACGCTGTCAGAAGCGGAGTATCGAGCGCGTTATGCTGCCATCCTCGAGCGCGTGCCGGCACAAGTCTGGGACAAGCTGGCCGAGCGGGATGAGGCCATCCTGTTGTGTTACTGCCGGGATGGCTGGTTCTGCCACACTCACCTGATCATCGATTTTGCCGTCCGGAATTGGCCGGATCGGTTCCAGGACGGTCGCTGACATTCGGAGCCGGCCGGCGAGAGGGCTTCGCCGTCGATGACCCGACTGGCTCCTCCTTCAATTCGCTTTTTCTGTTTTCCGGAGGGAGAGATGACTACGCACGAGCTGATCGCGCGTTTTCTTCGTGCGCTCGCTGCGCCTTCCAGCGAGCGGCCGGTTGTCGTACCTCTCGTGGAAGGCAAACGAATCGACCAGAAAACGATTCGTTTTGCGACACCCAATACCTCATCATCCCTCACCACCTTTGTCCGCCGACCAGCCCGCCTTCATCTTCCCCATCAGGCTCCGATCGACTGCCAGATCGTCGAGGTCGGAGATGACACCATCACTCTAGAGACGAAGGCCGTAGTTCAGCAGGCGCATCTCTCACACGCCCGCCTTCAGATCGGGCGACACCGATTTTCCGAGCAGTTGCGCCAGCGGCTCACCGAACTCGATGCGCGTGCCGATGAATGCACGCTCGCTGCTCGGGTCTTCGATCCTGAAGCCACGCCTATTCCGCTTTCAGCGCCTCTAACCCCGGAACTCCAACCAACTTTCAATCAGGCGCAGCAGCACGCCTACGAGCGTGCCTGTCGAGAGTCCCTGCTCTATATCTGGGGGCCACCGGGGACAGGCAAAACGACGGTGATTAGCGCAATCCTGGCCACCGCGGTGCGCCAAGGTAAGCGCGCGTTGATCTGTTCGACAACCAATGCCGCCGTCGATCATGCGCTCGCTCAGACACACGCACATCTTTCCGCTGAACATTTGGATGCCATCCTCCGGATCGGCAAGCCATCGGCAGAGATGCGCGAGACGATCAGTCCGCTCACGTATCATGCAAAGATCGAGCGGCTGGCCGGGCCGTTGCGCAAAGAGTTGGAAGCGCTCCATGCCGAACGGCTCGAACTTGAAGCCACGTTGGGCGCTATCGAAACCAAACAGGAGCTCGTTCGACAACGAGCGACTTTGCTCCGCACGCGTAACCACCTTGAAACCCGGCTTGCGCTGCTCGATGCCGAATTAACACTTGCTCGATCCACCTTCATGAACGGCGAAGCCGAGCTCGCCCGGCTTCAGCAGTCCTTTCTCGCCCGCTTCTTTTCGGCCTGGAAGCGGGACTGCCTCTTGATCGAGCAGGCCAGGCGAAAACTTGCACTTGCCGGTCTCGAGCGCGAACGCCAGCAGGTGCAGGCCAAGCTACATGCCGTACAGCATGCGCTCGACACACTCCCCCAGCAGGATGTGCGCTCGATGACGGAACACGTCGAGAACAAGCGGGCGCGACTTGCTGTCGTTCTCGAGAGGATTCGGGTTATCACCCACCGATTGCGGCATCTGAACGAAGAGATCTTGAGCCGAGCCTCGTTGATCGGGGCTACGTTGATGGCGGCTGCTACCAATCGGTTGATCACCGACCGCTCGTTCGATCTGGTCTTGGTGGATGAAGCGAGTATGGCCTCGCTTCCGCAGCTTTTTGCTGCGCTCTGCCTCACCAATAGCCAGATCATCCTGGTCGGCGATTTCCTGCAATTGCCTCCGATCGCCGGCAGGGAACGGGCTGATTCCTGCCTTACCTGCTCTATCTATCAATGGAACGGGATCAAGCAGGCGGATCATCCTCTGGTGGCGCCGTTGTCGCTGCAATATCGGATGCACCCGTCCATTGCATCTTTAAGCGGACATCTCTATCGGCAACGCGGACTCCCTTATGCCACCGCGCCAGGCGTCGAGGAGCAGGTCCGGTCTTTGACCGATTTCGCTCCGTTTCCGGGATCGTCGCTCGTCTGGCTCGATACGAGTACCTTCGGCGAGACGATCGTGACGCGTGATGCGTCGCATTCCCCATCCAATCGCTGCCATGCGGCGCTGGCGCTCGATCTCATCGAACAGTTTCCTGCGCGCGATCGGGCCTCGATTGCCATTATGAGCCCCTATCGCGCCCAGGTCGTTCTCGTCCGGACCATGCTCGAGGCCGCCTCCCTCCCGGCCTCGGTCCGGGTGGGAACCATTCATCAATTTCAAGGCCAGCAGGCGGATCTGGTGATCATCGACACGACGGTCACGAGCCGACTGGAGCGCAGTTTTCTTTGCCGTGAAACGGCAGGCTTCAGCGCCGAAACCCTGCTCAATGTGGCCGTCACCCGCGCGCGGGCCAAGGTGATCGTCATCGGATCCGCGTCCAGCGTGCGACACCTGTCCCCTGAAACGTTCCTCCGCACATGCCTTTTTCATATCGAGCGATTCGGGATCATCGTCGATGCCGAACCGATGATCTTGGCAGCACCAGCGAGGCTTGCAAAGGCGTCCTGACTCGCTTCGCTCGTAGGATACGTATAGGGGCAATTTCTGAACATAGTGCCGGAAACAGCAATCAAATAGTTAATGCCTGCGCGGGATGGGGACTATAAAAGGAGCGAGTTATGTACAAAGTGATCATTCGCGACGAAAATGAAACAAGATTTTTTCAAGCGCCCTTATTATGGCACTTATAAACATTAAGCAATCAACGAGTTTAAGAGCGTGGTTGAAAAACAATTTAAAAACACGTCGCTACCTATTCCTTTTAACGAGGGACATATCGAACGCCGCCACCGTCTGCTAGGCAGCGAAAATGCTAGATGCATCGGAAAGATAGCGAATACCTGGCGCACCGATACCATCTTCCGCCAAACGCCTAGAACCGTTAAAAACCCGTCCTGAATGAGAGAACGTAAAACGTAAAATTTGAAGTTATGGCTAGCTTGCCAGCTCAAAAGTTTTCCCATTTAGGACTTCAAGAATCTATCTCGCAAGGGGTGATGCCTATTTGATCGAGAAGAATTGGTGGAAGACCAATTCATGGTCGTACAGCGGGATCGGCCATAACCATCTCTGACGCTTGCTTATGGATGGAAATACGCACCTTGCTCAAGCAGGCGCAAAAAGAAAGGCGCTCAGGCTAACAACCCTGAGCGCCTTATTTAATCTAAATTCCTACGAGAGGAGTTTCAAGATTTTGCGAAAACGAGCGATTTGTCTTAATCCCTTTTTCTTCAGGTCTGAATTCCTACCCTCGAAGGCAGGAGAGTATGCCTTCTGGAGGGACTGTCTTAATCCCTTTTTCTTCAGGTCTGAATTCCTACTGATAGCCGGTGTCGATGGCTGCGATACCGGCCAGCTGTCTTAATCCCTTTTTCTTCAGGTCTGAATTCCTACCTACGGTAGAAAAAGAATCGATCAAACCTACGAACGTCTTAATCCCTTTTTCTTCAGGTCTGAATTCCTACAGCACCCCCATTAAAAGTTGAATATAATTGCCATGTTACAAACCGCCGTGTGCAGCTTTTGACGTCGCTCGTGTGGAACTTATCTTGCATGTTGCCCTTTTGCGCCCGAAGCACGCAGAACATAGAACATCCTCGATCTCTCGTCAGGAGGTTAATACCCAGATTTCCCCGGTCTGTCAATCCCCTTTCTCATTTGTTGCCAAATCCATGCTGTTCCGATAACAAACAAAACGAACAACGCCTGGATCATGGCAACATCCATTATCCACTGAATGGCCGGCAAGCCACGAAATTTCTATTATGCCAGCTCGGCCGATTCGCATCGCGACAACCAGATACGGGACCATCGCAACCAAAAACACCGCTACCCATAAGCCCGGGTTTTGTGTAATCGACAGAACGATCGCACAAACCACGATGGCACAGATCGCACATCCGATATTGGCTACAACCTGAGCCACCAGTTTTCTGCGCCGCTCCACAGCCAAACGATCGCCAGCATCGTGACCAGCCATAGCCACACCACCAGCCAATACCGCCTTTTCCATCGCTTGACTTCCTGTGCTAAGTGAAGCATAGACGCTTCGAGCTGCGGCACTCGCTCCAGCGCCTTCAACTCCTGAGCATGCACAAGGCTTTTCTTTTTCAAAAAGGCCCGCTCGAGGTTCGTTCTCAGCCACAAGCCGCATTCCCGTGGCGTGGCCAGACTTTTATCGGCAATCCGGTCGAGAATCAGCGTATCCCGCGTATGCCCGATGGCTGTGACTACCGGAAGCGGGCTGCGGACGACCAGATTGAGCAAATGCTCATCGTCTAACGCTTCGATCGCCTCTCCCCCGCCACGGGCCAGAATGACCATATGGTAGCCGGCTTCCTTGCGACATGCCGTCACCAAAGCCTCCGCCACCGACTGCGGATCGCTCATGCGCGCCCAGATTCCCTCGATGCGTACTAGTTCCCGAAATTCAGAGACCGGCGATTCGACATCCGACCAGGCCTCCCCGCCCCGCGTCGTTACAACGGCGATCTTCAGGCCCTCGAGCTCGAAGAGCGGCTCCACCTCCCGGCGTCTGCGGACAATGGCCCATTGCCACTTGGCCAGGCGCTCCTCCTGATTTGGCTGAACCTGTTCGGCCTGCCGGCGGATGGCGACTACTTCGAGCTGCGGCATGAGCGGTGGCCGATTCCAGTTGGCCACGCCCAGCAGCACCATGAATTCGCCTTCACGATTGTAGGGGATCTCCAGACCGTTCGAGGCCCGGGCTTCGAATTTGGTGCCACGATCCTCGAGTGTGAAATACTGAATGCCCCCGATCGCCCGCCCGTTCCCTTTTTTCCGAGCTACCGCTTTGACACACAACGGCCGTTGCCCGCGTTCCTGCTGGCAGAAGCCTTGAAGTGCTCGTTGATAGATAGCCAAGACCTCCGGCAGACCATACACTGCCTCCATCTGGCCGTCTTGACCCTGAGCTTGCGATGATGATTTCGGATTAGCGATCACGGTACAAGTTTTTCAATTCCTGGTTGTATCCTTCCTGAACCTCTCCTGCCCTCTTTGCTCTCATGTGCAGCCTGTGCTTTATTCTCTGCGCCATCTTGATCAGCTTAGGAAGCATTTGTGGACGAATCTTGTGATACCGCTGAATGATGGTGGCGGCACCCTTGGGTGTCAACGTTACCCTGCTCTCCATAATTTTCTCCATCCGCTCTTCGATCTCCACCCAATAATATTCTTTCCCAAAGAAGGCCTCCCAATTCTCCCTCTCGTCGCAAGACTCATCCGTTTGTCCGTCTCTCAGTTTTCCTGACAGAATGAAGCTACATTCCTGAAGCAATCCTCGATCATAATTTTCTATCTCATTAATCAAGTCGTGAAATCGCTCCAGATACTGTTCACGCATATCCTTTTTCGTCCCCCTATTTCATTTACTCGCACATTCGTGAGTAATGTGAGCACTTGTGACAATTGTGATCAAATGCACCATATAAATATATATATGGTATGTCATCACAATGCTCACAAATTTTGCTCACAAACGAAAGATCGTTGCCGTGTTCCTGTACGGCATTTTTGCCGTGTTCTAGTACGGCATTTTCTTGTTTCTCTAAGTCCCGAATCACCCAGTGATTTACCCCCATCCTTTGAGATCCAGAAGCCCTTCAGCGCCTCTCAAAATCCAGAACACGTTCCATCATAAACGCACCCCCATTATCTCCTACCCCTATCCCGTATATACGAGATAGGTCATTAATCACCTTTCACAATGGAGGTATCTTATGGAAACCAATTCCGTTCAATCATCTCAATCATCCAGGCCGACCGCATCGCAAAAATCTAAACAGCCTAAACCTTCCCCTACCCCTGTTCCAATCGGACTCGATGTCGGATACGGCTTCGTGAAAGTCGTCACTCCCGATAGTAGGATCACCTTCCCTTCTCTCGTCGCACCCGTCAATAGTTCCGACCTTATGCTCCCCTTCTGCCAACCAGAGGAGTTGGTCGCTGTACAGGGCCAACGTTACCTTGTTGGCCAACCAGCCATTAAATCCACCTTCCGTTTTCGAGATCAGTGGGACAGTTGGTGGTATTCGCCTGCCTTTACGGCCTTATTAGCTAAGGCCAAATCGGTCATTCCCAAAGGAGCGATTATTGTCAGCGGACTGCCCCTGCATACCTACAATTCCGAAAACGCTCAGCAGATCAACGACATTATCGGGACGCACCTCCACGCCAAAACCACCAGAACCGTTGCTCAGGGGCTTGGGGCCTACTTTGCACTTGCGACATCCAAACCAGAATACACCAACGCCAAGATCATTTTAGTTGATATTGGAAGCCGCACCACCGAACTCATCGCACTTTCAGCCTCAAGGTGCATTCCCCAGCAATGCCGCGGCCTCGTCCTTGGGACTCAATCGCTCTTTTCGCAATTGGCAGACGACCTCTCGAAGCAATATGGCCGAAACACCGATCCTTTTGAAGTCGAACACGCAATTATCGAACATACGCCCCTTGTCATTCGCACGACCACCCTTCAACCTTCGGATTTAATCAAACACCTTACCCCGCTTTTTGAAGACTTCCTAACCCGCATCCATCAGGAAATGGTCAGCCTCTGGGGCATCGCGGATCTCCACAACCCAACATCCGTAGCCCCGGACTTTGACCACATGGTTTTTACTGGGGGAGGAGCACGGTTGCTCAAAAACCTCATCCTTGCGCGCTATCCCCATGCTGTCATCCCGGATCAACCTCAAGCATCGAACGCCTACGGATTCTTTTTGCTCGCCAAAAGCCTTATCCCAAAAGAAGAGAGAGAACATAAGGACAAGGGAGGGCAGTCATGACCAGATTCGATTTCCACCTTGGCCCATCACTTTGCGATCAGCCGCTCATCCAATACTTCAAATCCTTGGATGAACGAGGGCGGGGAAGGGTATTGCAGAAGCTCATTGTGAAAGATCTTCAACGCTTTCGTTATCCATCAACCCTACCAAGGTTTTCTTTCTGCATTCGCAGCAACTCGAGCCATCTCAGCCAAACGTTTTTTGAAAGCCTCGCTCGCATTCCCCCGCGCAAGCGACATGATGCGGTACGATTTCTCCTTTTTCAGAAGCTCTTCCGCCCGAGCAAACTGTTTTTAAGCATGACCGGGGTAAACCCACCTAAGACCGATAACAGCATTGCCTGTCATCTCGATCCGCAACCATCCAGTCAACATGACGAATTGTTGGAAGATGTTTCCATTGCCGATCACCTTGCGGCCACACTCTTTGATCAGAATAACTTGCTTGGAGGACGCTTATCGTGAATTTCTCATTTTTTCCTGAATCCAAACGCTTCTGGACCTGGGCTACAATAATCAGTCTCAGTCTGGCTCTGCTTTCGCTCGTTCCCATGCTCATCCATCTCATCGAACACGAACCCGATGCGATCAAAGCAAAAAACGCAATTGGATTCGCCATGTGAAGTGTGTTTGCCGTCGCAAGCTGGCGAAAATGGATGGCGCTCAAAGTCAGCAAGCAGGACGAGGCTTAATTGCCGAACCCACTCGTCTCGGCTCACACCTGCGTGATCCAGCGTTCAGCGCCGTCCCGCTCGCGGTTCAGTTCGTGCAAATACAATTCGGTGGTCGCTAGCGACCGGTGCCGGAGCATGTGCTGGACCGCATGGAGCGGCGCCTGGCCTTCGAGCGCCAGTGTGGCCGCCGTATGACGGAGGGAATGCGGCACCAGGCCGGGATCGGATAAGCCGGCCCGCTGAAACGCCAGACGAATCCGTTCGCGGATCGTCCGGACCGACAGCGGACGGGCCGGGATGACATACGCCGTGGCAAACAGCGGTTCGTGTGCCTGCCGGGAGAACCGATAGCGCCAATAGGCTTCCAGTGCATTCATAACGGCATCGGTCAAAAGGACAAACTCCGTCCGATCCGCGCGCCCCTTGCCCTGGACATGAAGGCGCCAACCGTACTGGCCTTGTCGCAGATCACCGAACGTTGCCCGGGCCACTTCGATCTCCCGCAATCCCGTCTTGACCATCAGATACACCAGCGCCCGATCGCGAGACTCCACCTCGTTCTCCCCCGGCAACTCCGCTAAGATCCGCTGAATCTCCTCGATCGTGAGCGATCGCCGGAGATGCCCACGACTGACCCGCTGGCCTTTGAGCGAGGTCGTCGGATTGTACCCGAGGATTCCGCGCCGATAGAGCGTGGCTCCTAGTTTTCGGATCGCGGCCAACTCGACGTTCACGCTTCGCGGTGTGAGCCGAGCGACGAGCGAGGCCCGGTACCGCTCCAGCAAGGGTTCCGAGAAGGGTTCCTCCGGCATGGTTTTGCGCCACCAGTCCACCAGGCGCCGGAAGGCCAGTTCATAGGTGCGCCGGGTCGAGGCACTCAAGTGTCCATACTGCACCAACGCCCTGCCATGTTCAGCGATCAGCGCCCAGGGCGCATCTTGTGCGGATGCGGATTCGAACAGCGGGATCGGTTCGTTTCGATGGGTCATCATAGCTCCTCCTGGTTCACGGCTGGCATGTCGTCCCTTCAGCATGTCGGCATGCCAACATGATTATTCCGGCATGAGATCGATGGCAAAATGGCAATACGCCGGATCGCACCACTCGATGCGGCATAGTTTCGCCAGTGCACGCATCTTCGGCAGAAGAAACGGCGCGGCATGGCCCAAGAGGCCGTCCTCGTTTCTCGAAAACACGTCAAACACCTCCTCCCCCTCACGACACAACGCTTGGCTTTTCGTCTGCAATGGGCCATGCGGAATCCCCTGGCCGAGGACCGCCCTTTCTGCCTTTGTCAATGGAAATCGAGCAAGGTCGATAGATCCCCAAGCACACGAATGGGTCAGCATTTCGAAGTAGCCCGGCTTTCCAGATGAATGTCGAGTCAGCACAAGCAGATATCGATGACCGGGCTGGAAATGAACCCCATTAGGCTGAACCAGAATCCGTTCCGTCAGCGGCAACTCATCGAGCTTAAACCACGTCAGCGGGTGAACGATCCACCCCGACGGTCCCTCCGAGACGGCCTGACCGATCAACACGACATCAGCATGGCTCTAGGCCACATCCAGTTGAGTGGACCTGCAATCGGACGAAGCCCGCTGGTCCGCGCCCGCTTTGCTTTTGGCACCGAACAAGAAGATCGCAAGCCCACTCAAAACAAGGATCAACCCAAGATTGCCAAGGGATGCCCTTGAAAATAGCAAAACACACAACTTCCGCATCGCACACCTCCCATGGCTATGGCCTCTCCCGACAGTCACAACGAGGCCTTGTTGAACAGAGATACTCCAAGAACCCCATCATCACGACTCCTCCTCTTTGGCCTGCTCCAGCGCTTCGAGGAGCTCCTGCTGTTTCAACGGGCCACAGCGCTCCATGATCAACTGATACAGCACCAGCTCTTTGATCAGGTCTTTTGCCGGATCGAGCCCCAGCTCACGAATCTGCGCTGCGACTCGATCCTCGTATTCGGCTCGTTCCGCCGGCGGGAGTCCCAGATACAACGCCTCCAGTTCACTGCGGTGCGCCGGCGACAGTCGGTCCACGCGGGAGAGAGGCCGCATCGGGCGAGTGGAACGTTCCGGCAGTGCCTCCAGCACACGCACGCGATAGACCGAGGTGTGCCCGGAGGTGCCGAGCCGAACCGCTTCGATCCAGCCCTGCTGGCGCAACAGCCGAATGGCCCGCTGAATGGTCATCCGGTTGAGTCCCGTTCGTGCTTCGAGCCTGGCATAGCCGATCGCCGCCAGCTCCCGTCCACGGCCCTTGCTTTCCCGCATCAACTGCAGGAGGACCCGCTGCGCTGACGCCGGCAACGTCCGCATCTCGCCGTCCAACAGGCGATGCAGCGCCTCAAGGTACTCCAAGAGGTTGGATTCCATCGTCTGCTGCCCCTTTTCCCTTAAAGATTCCTCGCGGTTTATCCGACAATGCTCGCCGAACTCCCACACACCATCGCTACCGGAGGAGCTCAATGCCAAACCTGTGGACAATCCTCAACAAAGAAAAGATCGATGCGCTTCGCGAACTGGCTGGCGAGGATGACTCGTTTCTTGCCACCTTGCTCGATGATTACCGAGCAACCGTCGAGACCAACCTCCGTCGCATCCGCGAAGCCATAGCAAGCCAAAACGCCGTTCTCCGTCAGCTTGCTGCCCATACCCTGAAAGGAAGCTCGCAGAATCTGGGTGCCTAGAAGGTCGCTCACCTTGCCGCCGCCTTCGAACAGCCGACCTGGCCGCCCCCCTCTTCTTTGCCCGAACTAGAATCAGCCTGCCAGCAGGCCTGCGATGCGCTGGCCGTGGCGCTTGGCCTCAGTCCTGCCGAGCAGGCTGTAGAGGTCCCCTAACCCGGTTCCTCCCGCTCCGCGAGACTCTCCGCATTGTAAGGTTCGGTATCTCCAATTTTGATATACGAGATTTGTATATAGTTCTGCCGCTAACAGACCCTTAGCGGTATAAGTTTTCGCAAAGAAGGCGCCCGCGCCATCGAGCCTCGCCCCAGGCCACCAAATTGAATAGAATCTCTCGAAAAAAGGAGCGACGTCATGCGACGACATCCACACCGATCACCTGCCACGCTGATCATCAGCTCCCTGGCCTTCCTGATCTGCATCCTGCTTTTTTCCGCCCAGGCACAGCCCGCCATCATCGGCACGGTCGTGGGTGTGAGCGATGGCGATACGATCACGGTGCTCCAAGCCGACAGGACAACCGTTCGTGTCCGATTAGCCGAAATCGATACACCGGAAAAACGCCAGCCCTATGGCCAGCGCGCCAAGCAAGCCTTAGCGCGTCTGGTCTTTCGCAAACAGGTTCGCATCGAACCCGTCGATCAAGACCGGTATGGGCGGATCGTGGGGCAGGTGTATGTGAGCGACCAGTGGATCAATCAGATCATGGTCTGCGAGGGGCATGCGTGGGTGTATCGCCGCTATGCGAGCAGTCGCGCGCTCGTTGCCTGCGAAGAAGAGGCGAGATCCAGTAGGCGCGGGCTGTGGGCGCTCCCAGAAGCCCAGCGACAACCGCCATGGGAGTGGCGAAGCAAAAAGAAGCGCGATGCTGCTGCTTCAGAATCGTCCGAGGCAGATCGGTCAGCGGCTATCGATTGCACACGCCGCTGGACCTGCCGGATGTTCCGCTCCTGCGAGGAGGCGCAAGCGGTGTTTCATCAATGCGGGCAGAGAAGTTTGGATGGCGACCGCGACGGGATCCCCTGCGAGCGGTTGTGTCGGGGCTTTTGATGTCTGAGCATATACATATACATATACATGGAATAGTTCGCCCTCGAGCGTTTGGGAGAGAAGAGAAGGTTTTTGTTCAAAATAAGCCACATGTGAGGGCCAGCGGCAATCCGATGAGCCAAATCTTGGGACGATCACCCTGAACGTGGGCTCTCCCCGCTATACACATACCAGGCTCCAGGACAATTCTCGATGCGGAATCGATCGACACATTTCCAAACCCCCATCGATTCTGGGCCGCCACCAGCCTCGTGAGCGTGTTGATGACCGGCGCATCCCGGTGCGCCGAGGCTTGACGAGGCCCCGATCGGAGATGCCCTGCCACCTCCACCGCGGCATAGACCCGTTGAACAGGAAGCTTTCGCTCAGTACCTAAAGAAGGGGCGAGCTCCTTGTGTGCCACAGGCCTTCGAGCTTTTTTCAATCACATCCTTCAGCGCGGCAGTCTCCAGGGACAGATCCGCAGACATCCATTTGAGCCGGGTGTGCTCCTGCTCCAGCGATTTCACTCGCTTTACATCCGGGCCTCTCAGCTGCCATATGTGGCTTGCCATATGTCGTCGGTCGCCGAACTGATGCCCTCTTGCCGCAGACGCTCATTGATGGGCCGCTCGACGACCACCTCCTTCAGAATGGAACCTATCGGGATCTCCGGACACTGCGACGGCCGCAGGAGAACCTCCTGGTGAGAGACCGATATTGCCAGAACATTCTCCTTGCCGTCTGTCTCAAACTTGAGCAGCTTACAGTTTCAGCTGAACTTTCTTTAACGATTTACTTTCACTCTCGCACTGCTTAGGATCAACAACATCTATATCCGCACTTTTGCATTGCACACAAAAATTCAAGGTCAACTTCAAGCAGTATGATTTACCTGGCTCAACGGAAATGACACTACCTTTGCCAAAACCAAAAGCAGTTAAGGTTCTTGGCTCTACCTTATACTCGCCTGGGTCGACATTTACGCTAAAAAATGATCCATTGGGTAAAGATCCTGCCAACACCCCATTTATCATTACATCGTATTGGTTAACCGCACCAGCGAATGAACTCTCACGATAGACAAATATTTATTGTCCCCTTATCTGGATCTGTATTTGTTAACCCCTCGTAGCTTCCGGTGGTTATAACGGGTGTAGCAATAGTGCAACCCATTAATCCAGCCACCAATACAGACGTAACTAGCATTTTAAGTGTACTCATTTTCATAAAACCTCTTGAGAATAGGGCCTCTGTCAACGGTTAACACGAGGCGAGTTGAATATAGATGGACCGTTCATCTCCTATGCGGGCCCGAACGCCAGCTCTTCCGGTTCATAGACCGCCACCCACCCTCCACCACGAGGTGCGTGCCTCAAGGCCCAGGCGGCCTCACTGTCGGTGCCGATCCATCAGCGCGTGGCACCCTGGCCCGACTGCCTCGTGCAGGCGATGCCTCAGCCGGATGCAGAATGCGGTGATTAGAGGTCTGCTCCGACTTCAGCACCCCATAGGCCGTGGTCCGTCACTTGCCAGCCAGCGCCACCAGCACCCTCTGCTTCCTCCGCCCGCCGGGCGACTCGGGCGTAGAATTGTTGCAACGTCGTCGCCCCAGCCCCGATCTGCCCAAGGAGTGCCCATAGCCCCGCCTGCGTCGGCCCCCTTCCCGTCATCCACACACCGCTTCCGTGCATGCACGGCATAGGCCACAATACGCTAACCACTGATATCCAGTCCGACAGACACCATCCCTTGCCTCCTATCGTTGGTGATGGATTCCTAACCTTGACAGTTGGGCCTTCGTCCCTCGACTGTCGAATAGAATCTCCTGGCTACCTTGTGTCAGAAAGCTCTGCGTTTGACTTGTCTTAGTTTTGAGGAAACTTACAGGACCACCCCTTAATTAAAAGAGGATTGGGAACAATAATTTTATTGATGCTAGAAGAAAAATCAATATTTTTTATCTCTATGCAATCTATGCTATTTGACAGGAAATGACGAAGCGTTTAATGCATTCAATTGATGGGCTGCTATAAAGATAAGGATTTGATGCGCGGACTTTTATCCACGAGTTTAATTGATCCAACGATTGCTTATGCGTGCCCTTTTTAAATCGCCATTCGATATAATGGACCCTATTCTTTATAAGATAGGGCGAGAAAATAAGTTGATCCTTCTCGGAGCGAGGAGGAAGGTGTCATGGCTGAGCATGCCAAGCGACGGAGGGTTCACGCAGCAGCGAAGGCGAGGGTTGCCATTGAGGCGCTGCTAGCACAGCAGCCCACGGTGCAGATCGCCACCGCATGCGAGAGTCACATGAGCTCGGTTGCCAGTCGGAAGACACGTGTTTGAAGTATTCACGAGTGTTTGCAATCTCAAAGGGCATGCCGATACTGAGTAACTCATGCAGACGCGTTAAAGAGGATCTCGCCTAGCACGCGAGAGACAGGTCCTCACCAATGACAGGAACCCCTAGCGAACTAAGTGCCGCAGGAGACCGAAGGGGACCATCCCTCCGCTGTGCGGTCTAAGCCCTCACGCCGATTCGATCACGATGATCAAGCTTGCCCCCTTGACTCCGTTCGCGGCGGCTTGCAAAGGAAAGCCATACACCACTAGGAGCCTACCGCTGGTCTCCTGTCGCACTGAATGCTGATCCGCAACAAACTGCCTCTCCTCGTCCGTAGCGCCAACATCTTCATCGTAATCCCTATCTATGGTTTAGGTTGCGACAAATGCTTGCTCAAGAGCCCACTGCAGGAAACAAAACACGAGCTTTTTCCCATCGGGCACACTTGGCTCGAGGCGCTGTACCAATGTGAAAGGTCTTCTGATACGGAGAGCGCGGCGCGTTATGATTTACGCCCTTCCTTCCACAACACCGATCCGCATACAGCCATCGGCACACTTGTATGTGCAGAGCCCCTGCCAGGCTAACCACCGTCGGCAGTTGCTCTGCCTTCGGAAAGGGCCTAATCGCAGAGGTCATGGCCTTGCCGCCATACTTGCGCTAGCCGCTCTACCTCCGCACACTGCGCAGGCGTTAACTGCGCGTCCAACACATCCCGTACCGGTGGGTCCAGTGAAAAGCCTTGCGCCTCTGCCACATGGGTCCAGGCCCAGGCCAGTACAGCATCCTGCGGCAGACCGACACCCGCTCCATACAATAAGGCCAGGTTGGCTTGGGCGATCGCCTCGCCCTGTTGAGCACGCGCCCGCAGTGTTGGCACCAGCTTTCCCATCAGTCCGGAAGGGAGGCGCTCTAAGATCGCATAACGGGAGCCCAGATATGTCCCGTGTTCGATGAGAGTCTGCGCGATGGCCTCATGGTCCTGATAAGCCGCTGCGTAGAACGGGGTCCAGCCGAACGCGTCCATTGCATTCACGTTGGCCCCGGCTGCGAGCAGGGCCTTCACCACCACCTCATGGCCCTGATAGGCTGCTGCGTAAAGCGGGGTCCAGCCACATTCTGTCGTCGCATGCACATTGGCTCCAGCCGCAAGCAGCGCCTTCACCACCATTTCATGGCCCTCGTAGGCTGCTGCGTGGAGCGGGGTTCGACCGTCCTTGTCCGTCGCATGCACATTGG
>RFGF01000026.1 GCA_003695915.1 Nitrospirota bacterium | reverse complement strand
TAACGTCTCTTAGGATCGGTGTCTTCAATTTTGATAGACGGATATGAAGATCGCATGGCCGCAAGGAGCACCTTTGCGGCATAAGATTTACCGAAACAGAAGCCAGTTCCGTGCGCCTCCTACCAAATGCCGGCCCGAGGCGCAACAACCAATCCAGAACCACGTTGACGATTTTGGCAATTCAATGATCATGCTCCGCTTCCGGCTCAATACGTTCTGAGCTTAACCTGGATACGGCTGCTACCTGTTTCTTCTTATGTAAGCTTTTCCGTTCAGCAGGCTGTTTGGATGTCGAATTCCCAGCGCGAGGTTCTCAGCGGCACAGTGGTAGCCACCTGACAAGCCTCATGAGGCCGGTGTTCGTTATCGATGAACCTCCCTTGTGCAGTGAGGCCCATGCCTCCTCCAAACGGCGACACTGGACGCTGAGCGAGCTTCAGCTCCTCATTGCGATATGTGCGATTTAGACGTTCTGTGACAGGTTCTTTGTGGGACGCCCCGGTTGACTGTCAGCTCATGACTGCAGCCATAGCTTATAGCAAGCTTAACATTGATCTTTGGTGGGAGCGTCAGACAATGCTTTCTTTGGCTGCCAAATTTCTTGAGGTTCGGGCTTTTCATTTTCTTGAGGGTATTTGAAAGGAGTTAATTCGGCTTTTATAAATGAGAGTCCATATGCAACAGAAAGACGTTTGAACCAATTTTGTTGAAAGGGCTTTTCAAGGTCGTTTGGACTGGGAAGTCCGACAATATCTGGTTTAATTGGGCGCGTGAATAGTCGACCTTGAAAGGAGCGCATTGTGCCAGTTTCATAGGGATGTTTGCAGTGTCCTCCGCCCCCAAAAATGATGCGAATTTGAAAGAGTTGGTCTCTGACATATAATTTGCGTCGAGCATGAGCAAGCGTTGTTTCTGTTCCTTGGCATAGTTTCCAAGCAATTTCATTTTTCGCACTTTCTAGTATCGGATCGCTTTCTCCGCTTTCTTTTTTGATCCTCCAATATTCAAGCGATTGACGATTATCTCCTCTATCAGCAGCAATTCTAGCAGCAATTTGCTCGATATGGCTTGATCCGAGTGGCAATACGCTACCATGCAGGTAGCTAAGTAACTCGCGCTGATTTTCACGCAAAAAAATAAAGACACTTTGATCAACGGAACCAGCCCCCGTGTCTGAAAACAAATAGATGCCTGGCGCAGAAACACGTGAACGGACAAATCCTTGGACGTTAGCGCTGACTTCAGGATAAATGAAGCATGAATTCTTCATCAAAGAAGAATCAAACTTGCATGCGTTATTGAGAAGCCCTATCAATTCTCGTAAAGCTATTTGAAAATGTCCGGCCAGCAAGTCCGAGATCATCCAGGCCCTATAAAGAATCCGCTCGAAGAGTTTGCCAACTTGCTGTTGCTCGGCATCAGCAACCGGAATAGCCATGTTTACGGCAATATAGTCATCGGCACGTTCACCGATATCAGGATAACGTTGCTTTATCTGATATTTAACATCACCTATAACGCTGCCAAGATAATAGATCGCACAAGCTATCACAAAGTTCTTGAGCTGTACGTTCTGTATATCTACTGAGAATTGCCTTCGATATTGCTGAAGAAGAGGATCCTGCCACTGACCGAGCGCAACTTTTTGTACAGCTAATTTTAGATGATACAAGCCGTGTTCCGGATAATAGCTATCTGTATTGCTTATATGCTTGAGAATGCCTTTTCGTATCAGAAGTGTACTCGGGATGAGGAACGGGAACTCAGGATCATTTGACCGAGAAAATCTATGCACCCAGGCTTTATCAATTGAAACGTCTCGACATATAACCTTTGAAAACATTGTGCCGAAATCGAGGCCGATCTGGATAATGTATGGATCACGTTCATGCGAATGTCCTTGCTTAGAGCTTAGTTTTATTTTAGAGATACGCCTATCTTTGACATACGTAGAAGACATTGATTTTGTCAGCTCTTTTTGATGATTAATGGCGATAAAAGAAAGCTAATAGGTGAACAATACGTTAAGCTCTAATTCCTGCTCCCCTGTGCCCCTCCCGGTGGTGAGATTCTGGATAATTTTGTTTATAAAGTCCCCGCAATTTGAAAGACACCTGCAGCTATTGGCTCTCGCTCAGAATCGATTAGTGCCATTTCATTTAATTCCCGAAGGCGCCTTTCTTTATTTTCTCTATCGACTCGGAGTTTCCCCTCTGTTGCACGAATCACCCGAGGATCACGCCTTGCCTGTTTTAATGATCTTAACTGACGTTCATCTTGTTCAATACGCCGATCAAAAATATTTTGGATCCGTTGTCGTTTAATCTGCCAAGCTGTTTCGTTTTCAGCTTCAAAGTCCTCCAAAGCTTTCGAAAAATGCTTGCTGAGCTCATTTTCAATCATTTCTTGTGTTTGGAGAAGCATCGTCGTATCCAGATCAACATGATTCCAATCCAAACCTTCTCGAAGTAAATGTTGGACAATTGCTTCGGATTCGTTCGGAGAATACTGTGTTTGATCATTTAAAGATTGGACCCCATAGGCAAGCATCTCTCGGGTACTCAGTCCTTTGAATCTCCATCGTTCGATGTAATAACAATAATTGCCTGCAGGTAAAGATGGATGTCGTACGGAAAGAGCGGAAACATTGAAAAAGGCATGAGCCTTATCGCGATTTATTTTGGTCATCCAACGTATAAGAGGCGAAAGATGATTAATAAAGATGACGGTTTTTTGTGCGGGTGGAGGTAATGCTTGAATTACTTCTCTTCGAAACGATATATAAAACTCCCGCTGTCGAAGATGCCGAGCGCTTAAAGATCGATCATCTGCAATAAAGCGAGTCAAGGAGCTTTGGGCCTCTGGAGTAAGACGGATTCGAAAACAATACTCGTAGGGAGTGTTTTGCTCGAGTTGACATCCCTGAAATTCCCGATCGAAAAAGTCGATTAAATAGTTTTCTAACTCCTCGGGCTGAATATATCGCCCTCGTTTGCGATTCTCCTCGATTTTTCGCTGGATATAGTCTGAAAACGCGATAAGCGCTTCGCCTGATTCCTCTAATGCCTCGATTTGCAATAAGCGTTCTTCAATAACCCGTTTAGTTTGATCAATTAACTGGCGCTCCTGTTCAGGCGTTAAATCTCGACTAAGTAGTTCAATCGTAAGCTTTTGCACTTCATTTCCAATTACGGCCTCAAGATCTCCTAAACTATTAGCAAATCGTTCGAGCTTTGAATGCAGGCAATCATAAAGGCGCTCTTCAATGGTATCTTTTACCTTAAAATTCACTATTGAGAGACGTTTCGCCTGCTGACCGATACGATCAATACGGCCAATACGTTGTTCAACACGCATTGGATTCCATGGCAAATCGTAATTAATAATGATGCGGCAGAATTGCAGATCGATGCCTTCGCTGCCAACTTCAGAAGAAAGCAATACTCGCAGATCACTTTGTGTTTTAAATTCGTCAATTTCTTTGAGACGTTGTTCATTGGGAATACCGCCATGAATCAAAACGACTTTTATCCCATCTCGCGAGAGGCGTCTCTGTAAGTATTTCAATGTAGGTCGATAATAGGCATAAATGAGAACCTTTTCGTTTGGTAACAAATCAAGAAGAATGGATCGTAGCGCCTGATATTTACTGTCATTCGCTTCAAAGTCATAGTTTAATAATTTGGCAAATTGTGTAATTTTTAATTCCTCTTTTGGTTGCTCTTCAAAGATCTCATCTATAATCTCTTCTCCTATGGCCTCATTCATAAGATCGATGGGATCTCCAAAGCGTCCGGCCTTTATTTCTTGTGCAAGAATCGGCAAACAACTAGCTGCACGAAGTTGGAGCCCAATCACTTGAAAGACATGAAAGGGTCTATTATCAAGTCGACATTTGTTCCTAACTAACGCAAGAATAGCTCGATAAAGCTCCATTTCCTCTTGAGAGTATTCGACGATTTGCACTTTTGGATCGCGGATGGGGCGGTTCTCTTTAACTTGAACTCGTCGCGTACGATTAATATAGCTTCCTAAAAGATTCAGCTTCTCTGCCAAATCCTGACATTTCGCAATTTGAACATTATCATTTAAATCTAATTTGTCCACTAATTGCTCAAATTGTTTGAATAGAGGAGATTGGCGTATATAGAGACTATCGCGCATACCTTGGACTGCTGATTGCAAAAGCGGTATATCTACAGGAGTACGGGCCAAGGCATTTGCAGCTTGAACCGCTGGACGATTTGCTCTGAGCAAATCTTCAAATGATCCTTGTGTCGCAAAAAAGTCCTGATCTACTAGACGCAATAAGCTATGAAGATCCGCATTCTTATTGTTAACAGGCGTGGCTGATACACAAAGCACCGCTCCCGCGTTTTTGGCAAGGCTCTCTCCTAAAGCAAAGGTTGTTGTTGCCGGATTTCGCATATAGTGAGCTTCATCAAAGATCACCAAATCAAAGGCTTCGTAATCTAAGGACCAATTGCGCAATTTATGAAGAAAACTAGTTTTTGGTGTTACTCGTGCCTTATCATCCAGTACACCTGCTTTTAGAAGAGACAATTCCTTTTTGGGTGGTCGAAGGCCTGTGTAGGTCGCGATTAGAACATAGGAATGAGTCGGGCCATTTCGCTTTAATTCCTCCACTTCATTGTGTAATTCAGAAAAATCCACAATGCGGGCATCCAAAAGAAATTTGCTTCGCAATTCCTCTCGCCATTTTTCAGCCAACATTTTTGGGCCGATAATTAAAAGTCGTCTTGCTTGACGCCTAGCTTGCAATTCCAGCCAAATGAGCGCAGATTCAATAGTTTTACCTAAACCTACTTCATCAGCAATAATGAGACGCTCAGTAGGAGAATCAACAAATTTCAAAACAGGTTTAAATTGATATGGATAGAAATCAATTTGAGCCGCTTCCATAGAATAAATTATTTCATATAATGTGCCCTTGAGCTTTTCATAAGTGATCAATCGCTGTAGGTCGCGAACTTTTCCAAAATGCCTCCGTTCAATTCGCCCTCGTATCGAGTTATCAGAGCATATCCGTTCTAGAGATCTTAAAGGTCGCCAACGAGTTGAACCTCCGGGGAATGACAGCTCAAGCATAATGTGTGAACCAGCACGGTCCCATCTGCCGGTATATTGTCCGGGTTGCCCCGGATTGTTACGGTCAATGATCAAATCGCCTTGCGAAAAGGGGATATCATTGAGGGAATGTTGATCTGACATAATAGTAGTAATATTATTTTGAAATATATAAAAGTATTAACCAAATGTAATGGTTCGATATTTTTTCTTTAAATGTGACACCACGTGAGTTTAATACCAAACAATAATGAAATATTAATCTCTGTTTTTTTAAAAGCAGCTCACAATGTTTGTCATCCTTTTATGATGAAATCCTTTCTCTCTCGTACCAAAGGGCAAATTATTTCATGATCTAATCCCAGCATTTTCTCTGTCAGATATTCCACAAACCCTTCACAGCCCACATGATCATTCAATGCCTCACTCCTCCTGTTCTCGTTCCGCCTCTTCCTGCTCCAGCCGCTTGAACGCCTCCTCTGCATGCTGTTTGATATGCGAGCGCAAACCCGATGGCAGCGTCGGATCCCGCTCGAGTTCAGTTTTGACTTGCTCGAACGGCAATTTCACCAGTACGTAGTAACTTGTTTCGTCTTCGTTGTAATATCGGTCCACCGGGCGCACACCATGCAGCGTGCGCGCGGTAAACGTCTTGATCGCCCGCTCGATGTCCTGTTCTTCGGTGACCTTCTCGATCGAGCCCGTGCCGGTTGCGGCCGCATAATCGCGCATGAGATAGGCTGTATAGGTCTCCAGATGCCTGGCCAACTCCGCCCGGGCACGGTTTTCCGCCACCTCCCAGGCGAGCGGCGCATTCTTGACCCCGGCCACCGCGCCCACGCCATAAAACGCCGTCTCATCGTCCTGGTGAAACTCGGTCGATCCGGTCTTGACCCAACTCGGCTGGCTGCTGCATGCCGCAAGCCCTACAATCAGTACGCAGGCAAAAACTCTGTGTATCGCTGGATAGCAAACAGAGCTCATCGAACACCTCCTTTGGCTAAGCATTTTAAACCCAGACTTGTAAAAATCAAGCAAACGACACCGGACGGAAGTTCGAACCTGACCTGGCTATATGTCCATCGGAGTCTGCACAGAAAACCTGGATCGCACTTCGCTGGCGAAGAACCGAACGGAGCCTCGGCTTTTCCGCTCGGTCCAAGCGACTCGCGGCATCAGGTGATATCGTATTTTTGTTTGAGCGCGTATTCCCGCTGGACGCGGTACTTACCGATTAGAAAGACCACGAAGGGAATGAGGAGTGAAACCACCGTAATCGCGATCACCGCATAGGCCGACTTCCAAAGCACGATCCGCAGATCGAACGTCCATTCGGCCAATGCTAGAATCAGATCCTCCCCGAGCACGCCACGCCCCACCCGCCAGAGCATTTCATAAAAGGCGACAATTCGCTCTTCGGTGAGCAGATCGAAGGCCAAATGATAGGCCAAAAAGAGGACGAGTACCTTGATCACATTGGCCGTGACGATCCCACCATAGAGATGGCGGATCGCGATCTTGGGAACCTCGCCGAAATAGCAGCGGCCGAGATTGATGGCGATCAAAAGATTGAGGCCCAAGGTAAACGCCCCGGCCAAGAGCAGGGCAAAGACTTGATCGAAGAAGGTGGGTTGGGTGGTTCCGAAAATGGGAATGAGTTTATCGATGGCCCCCACGCTCAGGGGCACCATGAAGAACACGACCAGCGTATCCCAGAGCACGCTCCGCATCCCGACTTCCCAAAACCCGAATTTTTCGTTGAACATGAAAAAGTCGGGCGGCATCGGCGAGCCGTGGAGTTGGGCGGCGTGAAAACTCTGGATCCGGGAGATCGCCTCGAACAGATCGCGGGGCTTGGCCCAAACCGACGACGAACTGGTCGTAATCACCGGGCCGGCACCCGACATGCTCGGACTGCTGATCGCCATAACTCCTTCCTCCCTTGCTTAGCTTACAGATGTCGCACGATGTTCCCGTACGCAAAGACGTGCGTTAAGAGATAAAAGATCAAGCCCAACCCCCACCGCTGCTTGATCGCCCCGTACCACAAAGCCAAACACAGGCAGGCCACCGCCGAGACCCGCGCCAAATCGCCTAAAAACAAATTCTCGAAGATCCACCGCCAGAGTGCCGCGTATTCTTCCGCACTCATGTAGGTGAGCGGATCGAACCAGCGCAACCACTCGCTCAGATCGACCGCCTGAATCTTACGCCACCAATTCCACATCGTGAATCGCCTCCGTGACGCCTTTCAACTCCTGAAACAGCTTGACCTTCTCCCCGAATGCCGACTCCGCAATCGGCAGGCAATACCACTGCGACGCCCCGCGCTTCCTGCGCGATTCCGGCCCGTGGATCCGGAATTTTCGCCCGTAATAGCCCTCGCCCACGGGATAACTCAGAAGCCCCGCCTCCCGAAACTGCGTGGCGATCCGCCGGAGCACGACCTCTTTATCGCTTTCGCGCACCAGCCGGATATCGATTACGTTCGACCGGCGGGCAAGCTCCCGCGCCGCCCACCAGAGGAGCTCAGGTGTACAAAAGACCGTGCCCTTGTAGGCGATCGCCTGCCATTTGCCTGCCCGATCGACTACATTGACCCGCTCGGCCAGCACGGCACAAAGAGCTTCCGGCGTACACCAGCGTTCCCAGGGTTCGATCCGCAAATCCTTGGCGATTTTAGCCACCTCGATCTCCCGGGCTTTGCCATCCGCCTGCCGGAGCAAGAGGCCCAATTCGTGCTTGGTCCAGTCATGATGCGTGCGGATCAACTCCAGCGCATCGTCGAGCCAGGGGACGACCCGGCCTTCAAAGAGCTCTCGCACCTTGACCACGCTGATTTCGGGATGGTCCTTTTTGGTATAGACCCCACTCGTTCGATATTCCGGGATCTTTCCTAAGTCATGTCCCAAGGCAGCGACGAGCATCTTGGCGATCACTAACTCCGGGTTCCGGTAATGGCTCCGTACCTCCTGGAGGGCCAAATGGGTCACAAGCTCCGTATGGTTTCGTAACGTCACCTTTCCCAAGGTGTCTTTGAGCGGATAGAGCTCCCGCCGGGCCTCTTTGTCGGCTTCGGCCGCCACGGTGACGACCGAGGGACAATGCCCGAGGACCTCGAGCATGCCGACCATCATAATCAAGGGCTCCCACACCCCCTGATTCCGCAACAGCCGTTCATAAGGGACCAAAAACGTCTCGGTCATCGGCGACCGCTCGCCGGCCGCCAGCCATTCCGCCTGCGAGCCCGATGCAGCCGGTGCCGGATTTGCTGATACCGCCTCATCCGGCACCACCGGCGCAGATTCCGCTTCGATCACCTCCGGTGCTTCCTCGCCCCCTGTTTGCGGTTCCTCGCGTGTTGCGGCCACGACCTCCGGCACCACGAGGCCATCCGGCGGCTCGGCGAGCACCTCTTCGAGCGAGCGCATGCCGCGATTGGCCGCCTGCCACACCGTCGAAAGCTCCTCGAGGCTGATCTCCAAGTCCTTCCGTCCCGGAAGGCACCAGTCGAGCAGCCGCCACCACCAGCGAAGCATTCAGCCCTGCTCCCGTGTGCGAGCCGCCCGGCGCAACCACATCCGGGGCACCATGATCCGTACATGACCTTCGAGTCCCACCAGACGCAGCCACACGGCACGGCCGCCATCGTCCCGTTCGACCCGTGCGAGCCACGCCTGCTTGCGCCCGAGCCGGATCCAGACCAAGGTCTGCGGCGCTAGCCGCGAGATTGCTTGTGGTCCCTCGCCCGTTTTGTTTCCCGTCCCCATAACCGCGCCATCCAGATCCACAAAAGCCAAAACATCTTTTTTATTCCCCCGCCCGATGCTGCTCGATCAACGCCGGCACGAGCGTTTCCAATTCACGCTGGCCGTAACGGATCACTTCGACCAAATGTTCAGCGAGTTGCCGGCGCTCTTCCGGCGAAAGCGAGGTCCAGAGGCGGATCACCAGATCCACCTTCCATTTGAGATACATCGCATAGAGATCGATCGCCGTATGCGCCGCGGTCCGCACCGCCTCGGGATCGACCTTTTCCGCCAAGCCGACCAGGGCATCTGTGTCGAGTTCGACCGCCTTGCCCGATCCGTCCGGACGGTCGCTCACCGTACAGCTTCCGATGGCCAGCGTAAGAACCATAAGAATCGCCAAATGCTTTCGCACTATGGATAGACCTCCCACGCTTCCAGCACCCGACGGACTTTCTCGGGATACCGAGGATTAATACCGTTGTACCGCTCGATGGCCGTCCAGGTGTTGCCGTACCGATTTATCTTGAGCCGAAGGATATAGGCTGCCCAATAGAGATTCGTGCAGGGATCGAGCAGAATCGCCGGATCCTCGATTCCCAACTCCCGCAGATGGCGGTGATTGATCTGCCCCAGCCCGAGATCGAAGGGGATGCGTTGCTTCCAGAGACGGCGGACCAGCACAGCCGCTTCGTCATGGCGTTCAGGATAGGCCGACCGCCAGCGACCGTGTTCTTTGTAGCCCACGGCCCACGGGTGCCAGCGCGATTCGACATGGACGATCGCTGCCAGCACCAGCGGATTGACTTCATAATAGGCGCTCGCCGCATCGAGACAGGCTTCAGGGTTAGCCTGTGCGTGAGACGTCGCAGCCAGCAACGCGAGGCTTCCCAGGATCGAGATCAGCATCGCAATGACCTGTCGCATTCAGCACCCCACCGTCGCGCAGATTTTCGTATTCATCGCACTCATGATGGCTGAGACATCGAGATTCGTCTGGACATCCGCATAAAACTCGGAAAGATTCATCGCTTCGAAGTTCAGCGCCTGAAATTCGACGATCGTAAACCCTTCGCAATCCGGCGTATCCGCACCCCCCCAACTTCGGCCGACCTGCGGCCGTCCCTGCTCCTGGACGATCCGCGAGAGTTTCGTGCCAAATTTGCAATAGACGTCCTCCTTACGAATGCAGATCCCGAAAATCTTGTCCACGCACCGCGTACCGACAAAGTGCGTGAGATTGGCTTTCCGCGCTTCGGCCAACTCGATCTCTTCCTGCGAGCAGGAGCCAAAGAGTTTGGACGGATCGCTGCTATCGCAGCAGTCGATAAGCGGCGGGGCGATCGTCGAGTAATCGCACGCCAAGCGCTGGCCGGGAAAGATCCGGAGTGTGTTCTCGTCGAATTCGTCTTCGATATCCTCGACCAATTGCAGATAGGTCCCGGCGATAAAGAGATTGGGATTGGGCGGCGTGGACATGTCGAGACAAAACGGCATCAGACCGTTCGGATCGCCACAGTTCGTACACTGCTGGATCGTTTGTTTTTGGGCACACGTGGTCGTCGAGCCGCATTCGTACGTCTTTTCGTACAGCTCGCACCGGCCGTTCGTTTCGATGAGACAGGTGGAGCTGGCCTGCTGGCAAGTCGGATCGCTCACATACGGGCCACAGGTATCCGCATGTGAAGCGGTATAAATCCATTCTTCCGAACGCGTCCAGCAGCCGAGCGCGGGAAAGGCTGAAGGGGGATTGACCGTATGCGAGCCACCGTTGCCATCGGGAAGCGTTCGCGGGGCGCTGTCCAAGCAGGTCGTAGAAACCTGCACGCCATCGGTTCGGTATGGCGCACAGTTGTCGGACCAGAGATCCTCACGGATGATGACCGAATAACTCCAGCTCGTCAGCGTGACCGTTCCCGTTTGCACGGGCGGCTTGCCCTCGGGACACAGTTTCACAAACACATCCCCTTGCCCGTACGCCAAGCTATTTAAGACCCAAGGTTGGCACCCTCCGTTGTCCGTCCCCGTAAAATTTACAGAGAAGGACTCGTGGAGAATGCTTTTGTTGGGACCCAACGCGATGCCGGGAATGGTAATGATTCCAATCAAATTCCACTGGTTTCCGGTACAATCGTGTTCTCCAGAGTCCCGCTCTCTCCAATCCACCGCAAATTGAAAATCAGCGATCTTCCTCACCCGCATATCCAGCCAATGGTTCGTACACCAGCCCGTCGACGCCCCGCTGAACCCCGTTGCTGCATCACTCGTCAAGACTGTATCGACTATAATCTGACAGAACGCCGTAGCCGTCCCCGGCGATTGGCAGATGACGGTATTGGTCGTCACGGTCTCATCGATACACACCTCGACCGTCGTACAGGTCGAGGAAGTGGGCGGCGGCGGGGGATTGGCTTCCAAGGAAGCTGTGACATTATTGGCCGTCTGCACGGGTGCGCTGGTGGGAATACTGGGGGCCCAACTGTTTTTATCGAGCTCTTGCTGGGTCATCTGCGGCGTCATGGGGTCAGAGCCCATGGCCGCACCGGCATCGGTATTCATCTGCCCCACGTTCTGGTAGTAGCCCGACTCCGAGGCTCCGGCACAACCCGCATCCTGGCATCCGGCCGTCCCGCCGTATTGCGGCACCTGAGATTGATAGCCCCCGATGGTCCCTGGATCGGTCAGCCCTTGGCTTTGGATAGTGCCCAGCGCACAGTTTGCCGCATCCATGCCGGTCAACCCCTCGCAAGCGGAAAAGACCGCCGGACTGGGGCTTCCTCCAACGAGTACGAGACTAGCGACGAGCCGAATGAGCCGTTGCCTCGTAAGCCGCATACGCACCGTCGCCTTTTATCGATCGCTCCGGCACCAACCGGACCGGCGCACCCATAACCGTGACTACGACCAACGACATGTTCTTGGCCGGAGACGGCATCACGCTGACTTGGAATTTGATGATCGCATCGGCCCCATACGCGCGGGCCTTGCTGCTCATCTCGGCCATCAGTTCTTCCACGGTCTGCTGAATGACCTTGACGTGCGAATGGGTTTCGCCGCCGAAAAAGTCGCGCAGTTTGGCAAAGAAGTCGCGAAAGACGTTGATCCCTTTGACACTCACATCGAAGAGCATCGGCGGCGCATTAGAAATTAGCTCCACTCGATAGCCGGGTACGGTTTCTAGCGGGGTAAAGGGAAGCAGCTCGTTACTCATGGCCTTCCTCCTCCTTGGCGCGATCGATCTTCTTTTTGAGTGTTTCGATTCCTGCCGGTTGCTCGGATCGACCGGCTTCATCTTCAGGCGATCCGCCCATCATGCGCCCGAGTTGCGGCGGGGGCGGCGGAGCATCGGTGCGCGGATCCTTGGGCTCCGGGTGCTGTCGATTGTCGGAGTCCATCTCGACCGGATTGGGCTGTGGCTCAATCGCTTTGGGTTTCGGCGGGTCGAGGAGTTTGGGTAGTGCCGCCTTGCGCACAGCCGGACGCTTCGACTTGGACGCCGCCTTGGCCGCCTTCGAGGACCGCGGCGTGCGCGTGGTTCGTTCCGCCGCCTCGACCTTGGCCGCATACTGATCGACTTTGCGCCGCAACTGCTCTTGCGCGACCAACATCAAACGCAATTGCTTTTCCAATTGATCGAAGCGGGTCTCCACGGTCTGCATGAACTCCGGCGCACGGGCCGCCTGCTGTCTCGCTTCCTGCACCATCGCTTCGACCGCCCGCTCCCGCTCGGCCATCTCACGGCGGAGGGCTTCCAGACCCGCCCGCATCTCGCCGTATTCTTTTCCCAACTGCCCGTAGGCGGCGCGCAGTTCATCGATTCCCGCGCGCAGTTCTTCGCGCTCTTGGGTCAAGGCCGTATTGACGGCTACGGCATGCCGGTATTTGGCATCCAACCCGCAGGCCGCCACAGCCAGCACAAGACCGGCCGCTATCGCTCCACGAAGACAACCCGTAAACATCCTCATCCTCGTACCTCCTTGTATTTATGGATTATTGACATCCTCCCCCGCCTAAAGGCGTGGGATTCCTTCCTGCCACCACGCCCCAACGGGCGTTAGACCGGGGAGAGCCCCGGCTCGCCGAAAACTTCGGCGAACAGGCGATCCGGGCTGTGGCTGGAAAGCAGTGCCTCCAGCCACCCGACGGAAGCGTCCGCCGTGTCCCGCCCTTCGTCGCGCAGTTTTTCCATCCCGCGCGAGAGGATGTTGTACGCCCCCACCTGATCGGCATGGGTGGCAAAGCCGCATTCCACGCACCGGAAGGTGGACTGGTCCGGCCGGTTGGCCCTGTCTGTATGCCCGCAGCGAGGGCAGCGCCGAGAGGTGTTCCTGGGACCGACCTTCATCAGCAGCCCGTACCGCCATGCCAGCTTGTATCCCAGCATCTCGACCAGCATCCCCCAGCCCCGATCCAGGATGGATTTGTTGAGACCGGCCTTGGCCCGGGCATTCGTCCCCGGCGCTTCCAGCGTCCCTTTGGTGCGTTGCGTCATATTCCGTATCTTCAAATCCTCGACCACGATGACTGCGTGGTTCTTGCAAAGCCAGGTGGTGAGTTTCTGAAGCACGTCCCGGCGGATGTTGGCAATGCGACCGTGCAGTCTGGCCAAACGCTGTTTCTGCTTGTACCAGTTGCGGGAGAACGTCTTTTTCCGGGAGAGCTTGCGTTGTTCCCAGGCCAGTTTTTCCTCGAAGCGGCGCAGGGGGGAAAGTGGATCGATCTGCGTTCCGTCCACCAGGGTGACAAGATTCCTGACCCCAAGATCCAGGGCGGTGACCTTCAGCGGTGGCAAGGCTGGGGTTTGCTCCACCTCTACCTGCAGGGAGACGTACCAATGTCCGGCCCTACGGGTAACGGTGGCATTCTTGATCGTCCCTTCGATCTCCCGGCTGTTCCGGAATTTCACCCAGCCCACCTTGGGCAGAAAAATTTTCGGCAACCGCCTTCTACCCGCCTCGTCCCAACCAGACAAATCCAGCTTGATCTGCTTGGGATCGGGATAGCGCAGCGAGTCGTGAACGCCCCGTTTGCGGAAACCGGGAAAACCCTTGGGATTGCTCCGGTCCAGTCCTTCCCAAAGGGCCTGATCCAGCCGCTTCAATGCCTGCTGCTGGGTATGGACCGACCCTTGGCGCAGAAACCCGTATTCCTCGCTGTCCCGCCACAGGGTCAGGTATTTAGCCAGATCGCCATAGCGCAAAAGCGGAACGCCCCGTTCCAGGCGACGCTGTTGCAGCTCAAGGGCCTTGTTCCAGACGAACCGGGCTTGGCCGCAGAATTGGTGCAGTAATGCCTGTTGTGTCTCGTCCGGCTCCAGTCTGAACCGAAAGGCTTTACGAATGACCATATCGTAACGATCAAGTGATGACAGGATCACGCGATCTCAACAGTGTCTTTCTGCGCCACCAATTGCGGCGATCGATACGCATCCGGGCGGTCGAGCATGGTATAAGCCCGAACCACGGTTGCATCCAGCGCACGCAACCAGTCCATAACCGCCTCGAACCATGCCGGATTGCAGTCGTCGGCCGAGAGGCGCGCCCGGGCCTGCACACAGCCGGCATTGATCGCCGCCAACACCGACGCCAGCTCCTGGGTTTCCTCGTGATGTGGGATAAATACCTGGGCCGCCGGAGACCGCAGCACCCGCTCGAGATCGAACCCCGTTGTATGTTCCCAGCCCTCGACCGCCAGGCCGTAGTGTTCGCACAAGCGACGGCCCTGCTCGGCAACAACCTTGCTCTGTTCGAGCACTGCTTTAATGGTCGCTATGGGCACCTGATGGGGCACGAGACGCTTGAGCAGTCCCAGAGCCCGATCCAGGGCGATGAGCATGGCATACCCGGCCCGCGCTTCCGGCCCCTGCAGGACCAGCAGGCGTGCTCGCGGGGATTGTCGAAACCGGGCCAGTTTGCGCTGAACCCGATCCTGTTCCGATTGTGGTTTTGCCGTTTCCGCCATTGTCCGTTCCTCCTTTCACCAAACAATCAAATCAACACCAGACTCGATCTTTAGGCCGCGTATTCGGCCGTTCGATGGGCTGTCGCCTCCTTGACGTCGATCCGATAGCGCGTCAGTTTTGCCGCCAGCGCCACGTTCATCCCGCCAGGCCCCAGAATCTTCCCGATTTGCCCGGGTGCGACATGGAGTACGGCTTCCCGTGCTTCGCGGTAGAGCTCGCACCGCTTGACCGCACGGGGATCCGCCGGGCGCAAGGCCTCCAGCAGATAGCTCTCGATATCCGGCGACCACCGGACGATACACGGGACTTGCGACGTGTATTTCCGAAACTCACGATGATCGCGCTGGACGAGCTGATAGACGTTGACCGTTTCGATGAGCGGCTCGAGGGCGATTTTGAAAAATTTGGCCTTTTCGCTACAGGCGATGCGCCGCACGGCGATCAGCCCCTTCTCGATTGCCGGTCGCAGCACAAACTCCGTCATGCGGCGGTAATACCACACCGAGCGCTGGGACAGGCGTGCAATCGACGGCCCGCACTCGCTCACCGCCGCGACAACGGTATCGTGGACTTTGTACGAAAAGACCGCTTCCCGATGCGGAAGCAGTCCGAGTATCGGCGCACTGTGCCCCTGTAACGCCACCAGATAGGCGTCCCGATCCGGCCGATTGCGGAGGACCACACCATGGACCATCTGTCCCACTTGCAGCATCTCTCACCTCCTTTTACACTTCATTTATACGAGATGAGCCTTCTGACCCTTGCCCTCGCCCTCTTGCTTGCCGGATCCTGGGGCTGTGCCTTCCGCTATCCCGTCACACTCGAGCGCACCGATACCCTCGAGACCGTCACGCGCACCGTCCCCAGCGGACAGCTCCTTTCCACCGTCACGCCCCATGCGGATGGATTAGGCTGGACCGTCGACATACAGGAATGGGTCACCGTCGAAACCGACCAGACGACCCGGTTCGTCTGGTCGGGACTCGAACAGCAGATCGATACCGAATGGTATTCGCTCAACCCGGTCCGCCTGCTCGTCCGCCTCGCCGCCAACGCTATCCACGCCTTCGGCTGCCCCTACACCATCCCGCTTGCGCTCCTTCAAGCCGCCGCACGACCATACCAGCCGTCATTCGTCTATCCGCTCAAAGTTTGCCCGGGGATCGTGGGCTATCGGTTCCGATCCACCACATTCCACGATGAGGCCCCGAGTACCCGCATCCTTCGCCGGCAGACCTCCCGGCCCGTCCCCAGCGGCCACCTGCTCGTCCGCTTCGCCGGCGAATCCGTTGGATTTTTCACCACCATCTGGACGCCCGACGATCAAGGCCGCGTGGTCCTGCGTATCCAGGATTGGCATCCGCACGATCCGCCTTCACCCAGAGATCCCGTGGTGATCGATCTCCGCGTTCCCGATCATGCACCCATGGCCGTCCCCCTCCCGCTCACCGCCGCGCAACTTGTCGCCCTTCGCGACGAATCGCACACACCGACACTCATACCTCCGGTCCGCATTCTTGCATCCGAGCCTGCGCTCGACCCCTGGCAACATGCCATCCTCGACACCCTGAGCACCCACAGCTTGCCTGTGCTCGCCGATCCCGAGACCACAACATTCCTCAAAGACCGCCAGGCCACTTTCCATCGCGGCCCCTATACCGATCAGCCGGCCATCGCTCCCGGCCATGCTCGGGCGGCCCGAACGTTGATCCGCCTTTCACGGCCAGATCAGGCACTCATCCGCGTGCAGGCATTCGATCTTGCAAGCGGCACGCTCCAGGCTTCGCTTCTCGTTCACGAACGCGACACGACTCCGCAGCAACTTGCCACCACGGTATTGGGCTGGCTCACGGCGCACACCACGGACGAGTAACGCCCATGCTCTTTTTCGTTTTGGCTGTCAGCCTGGCTCTTACCGCCTGCGGCGTTCACACCCGGATCGTTCCCGCCGGCGAGCCGCAACCCGCCGGCGAGCGCACCGTACTCGAGCCGACCGAACGGATCACACTCGATGTCGAACGTTTCACCTCCGGCCACGGCTGGTGGATCACGGCCAAGCAAGACGTTCGCATCACCCGGATCCCTGTAACCGAGCAGCACATGGAAGTCGTCCAGACCGTGACATTCGTCCCCTCGGTCCTCATTGGGCTCATCCAATGTCCGCTGGCCGGCCTGGCCGAACTTGTCACCGGCCGTCCGTCGTTTGCGGAAACCCGGCGGCTCGGTTGCTGGCGCCTGCTCGGGCAAGAACCCGTGGCCGGCACGGCCACATTCATCGACCAACAGGAAGGCGATCCCATCATCTCGACCGAAACCCGGCCGGCCGCCGGTGTGTCGCTTGCCATCGGCACGGAACGCGAGAGCTTGCTCATCGTCGGTCCGACCGATACCACCGGGCGCCTGGCTTTCAGCCGCGCGCGGCTCCATCGGGCCATGGCCGCCGCTGGGGTTGCACCCGATCGTGCCCTTCGCCTGTCCACCTGGCCCGACGAACATGCGACACTCACACTCCCACTCTCCGACGAGGACCGCACGGCATTGGCCGCCCCCCCTTCCCCCGCCC
>RFGF01000025.1 GCA_003695915.1 Nitrospirota bacterium | reverse complement strand
GTGTAGATCTGGGCGAACGCCGCATCCTCGGTAACAGCCGTTCCTGTCATGCCCGCGAGCTTGTGGTACATACGGAAAAAGTTCTGGAAGGTGATGGAGGCCAGGGTTTGATTTTCGCTGGCGATCTTCACCCCTTCTTTGGCCTCGACGGCCTGATGGAGCCCGTCGCTCCACCGACGCCCGGGCATGAGGCGCCCAGTAAACTCGTCGACGATGATGACCTCGCCATCCTTGACGACATAATCCACATCGCGTTTGTACAAGGCATGGGCCTGCAAGGCTTTGATCACGTGGTGGACGAGATTCAGATGGCGGAGATCGTAGAGATTTTCGACCCCCAAGAGTTGCTCGACGCGCGCGTTCCCTTCTTCCGTCAACGCCACGGTTTTGGTCTTTTCTTCGACGGTGAAATCGCGGTCCCGTTTGAGCTGAGGAATGATGCGGTTAATGCGATAGTAAAGCTCGGTGCTTTCTTCGGAGGGACCGGAAATGATGAGCGGCGTGCGCGCTTCGTCGATCAGAATGCTGTCGACCTCGTCCACGATCGCATAATGGAGTTCGCGTTGGACGCGTTGGCTGAGATCGGTGACGATGAGATTGTCCCGCAGATAATCGAAGCCGAACTCGTTGTTCGTGCCGTAGGTGATGTCGGCCGCATAGGCTTCGCGCCGCTCGCATGGCCGGAGATATTGCAATCGCTTATCGGGCGCGTCATACGTGGGATCGTATAAAAAGGACGCGTCGTGTTGGATGACCCCGACCGAGAGCCCGAGTCCATGGTACACAGGTCCCATCCATTGCGCATCGCGTTTGGCCAAGTAGTCGTTGACCGTGACTAAATGTGCACCGCGCCCTTCGAGCGCGTTGAGATACAGCGGCAGCGTTGCGACCAAGGTCTTGCCTTCGCCGGTGCGCATCTCGGCGATTTTCCCTTGATGCAAGACGATGCCGCCCAGCAATTGGACGTCGAAGTGCCGGAGCCCCAACCGGCGCTTGGCGACTTCGCGGCAGACGGCGAAGGCCTCCGGCAGGAGGTCGTCGAGTGTTTCACCCGCTTCGAGACGCTTTTTGAATGTCTGGGTTTGATCGGTGAGGGCTTCGTCCGAGAGAGGAGCGACCGTCGCTTCCAATGCATTGATCCGCTCGACGAGCGGTCTCAATCGTTTCAATTCGCGTTCGTTTTTGCTACCAAACAGGATATTCAGGATCTGTAAAAACATCGGCGTCTGCTTTCTTCTGTTGTCGTTCTCGGTCGTCGATCGACTCTCGTGTATTCGATCGACGAGGTGCTGTCGCGTTTTGCAGCGAGAAGCCAACCCTGCGTGCCCCGCTCTTGCATGGCCTCGAGCTGGTCAGCCCGCCCATGTTCGCAAGTCTGATGCTGATATTGGAGCCTACCTGAAGAGCTGGATTCCGTAAAGAGCTCTGGGAAGAAAACCGTGGATCTTGGTTTCTTCGTCAACGGGGCTCGACAACGGGCGCTCGATCACTGTCGACGCCCTAGGGCCAATCGCCGCTTTCAATAATAATTAGTATAGCCGATCAGGAAGCGGAATCAAATGAAAGGCTACCGTATCTCTCGCTAGGAAGCCTTGCTTGACAGCCGTGAAAAGGCTCCCTTACCATTGGCACGCTTCTAACGCGTTGTCACGCGTCATCGCGTGCACGATTCCTGACCAGGTTATGATCATGACGAAGGTCCTATGAGCCGGGTGATCACACGTCCAGTTTCACTCCTCGCCCTTGCGATGGTCATCCTGCTTGTCGCCGTGAGCGGTTTGATCTCTGTGCACGTTGCCGAACACAGCATAGACCATGCTCACCATCATCGGTCGGTGCATTCGACCGCCTTGTGTGCGTGGTTCTGTGCGGCTGGGGACACGCACGGTGTTCCCATGGTGATGGTAAAGCCGCCAGTTTTTCTTATTGAAGATCCGATCGTTCGTTCCGCTTGTTCCTGTCTTGCGCCTGCCTCGATTGCGCTCGTCTCCAGAGCTCCTCCACGGTTGAGTCTCGTATAGCGACTCGACTCTCGGTTTTGCTCCACGCTTTGTTTCTGTCGGGTTGAGTCCTGTCTGCAACCGATCTGCGAGCGGAGCATTGACTTCCAAGAGATGAATTTTACTTTAAGCTGTGGAAGAGGTCTCGCCTCACATGGATCGAGAAAAGGGGGCAACCATGATTGGCAAAAAAGCAGCGATCCTCATCTTCTGTCTATTCGGCTTCGGAGTCGGTGGATGGGCTGATCGGTCCCAGGGCATGGGAGTACGACCGCCTGTCGTCGGAAGCCCTGCCCCTGATTTCGAGCTCCGCGATCTGGAAGGGAAGGTGCATAGACTATCCGATTATAGGGGTAACGTCGTCCTCCTCAATTTTTGGGCGACCTGGTGCGAGCCTTGCCGAAAAGAAATGCCGGCTATGCAAGCGGCCTATGAGCGATTGAAAGATCGGGGCTTCGTGGTGTTGGCCATCAATGAACTGGAAGACGTCGAGCAGGTGCGGGAGCATATCCAGAAATATGGCCATACCTTCGAGGTGTTGTTGGATCCCGACAACAGAGTGGCGAATCAGTATGGCGTCGTCGGCTTGCCGGTCAGCGTGTTTGTCGATCAAGAGGGACGCATCCAGGCCTATATTCGAGGAGGACTCCTGACGGTCGACTTGATCGAGCGGCATGTCCAAACCATGTTGGCGAAACAAAAGATGGCCCCGTCCCATCAGAACCCATCATGACTTCGACCGCTGTCCGATCCCGCACCGCTGTCGCATGCCTCGTCGGCTATGTTGTGCTGAGCGGCTGGCTGTATCTCCACGCTGTTCACCATATGCCCCAGCATGCCGCCCATCATGCCGGTACACATGCCTCGTCTCTCTGTTCGTGGTGGTGTGCGGCGGGAGTGTTCGTTCATGCCTCGGAACCAGTCTTGAATCAGGCGTGGACGGTCTCGACGCTTACCGAGCCGGTTCTCTATTCGTTCCCTCGTCCGAACGACCTGCGTGCACCATCTCCCCGCGCGCCGCCACGCTCTTCCTCGGCGTTCTTGATCAGGCAATGACGCCGAACCGATCAGGGCGCCAACGGTGTCCACATTGGTGACGGCGTGTGCGAACCCGGTCTGTCGGCTCCGATTGGTCCGTCGTGGCTAGGAGTACGGGATCGCACAGCCCATGAAGGCGGGAGTGTGGCAAAACACTGCCGACCCTGAATAGGCGCTTCGATGCCGAGTTGGTGACACATTCGCTGTAAATAACATTTCAACAGTATCAATAAAGGAGTCCGATCATCATGAGACAGATCCGTCTTCATCATTCTTTATGGTTGCTCGCGTGTGTGCTTGGATGGACGATTGCGATGCCATTTTCCGCCGAGGCCAGTTGCGGATCGACATCCTGTTTTTTGACCATCCCGAATCAGCCGACGAGCCAGCCCAAAGGCGTGGCTCGGGTCGATTTGAATTACAGTTATATCCCGCAGACCGGACCGCAAAATCGTGTGGCCGCCGTTGATGTCGAGGGACAGCGTCAGATCCTCGGCGAACATCAGGAATTTCAAACGATCAATCATCTCATGCAGATGATTGTGAACTACGGTGTGACCGATGCGTTCACGGTGCAATTACTGGTGCCGATGCTCTTCCGTGATCACGATCATCGCATCGAGGTCGGGGAGGAGCCGGAAAGCGATGCAAACAACATTGGACGCGGAGTGTTCGAAAATTTCGATACGGCCGGACTCGGCGATATTCGGTTGATGGGGCGCTATGCGATCCTTCCGACGCTTCGGAGCTTGGTCGTGCTCTCTGCGGGCGTCGATTTTCCAACCGGCAATTTCGAAGCGCGGAACAATGAAGGAAAAATCCAGGAGCCCACGCTCCAAAACGGTCGCGGAGATTTTGGCGTCGTAGGACAGATTTATCAGGCCTACGAACTCATTCCGCATCGCTTGACGCAATTCGCTTCATATACATATCAGCATACGTTCGAAAACAAGTTTCAGTACCAGTTTGGCGATACGCATATTCTCAACGCCGGCCTCAATTTCCTCGTGAATTCCACGATTACGCTCTCGGGTCAGATCAACTATACCTATCGTGTGCATGACACGTTTGCCGGCAATCTGGAACAGGCCGGTCCAGTGGGAGCGAGTGCTGAGCCGACCGTCCTCAGCTCGCTGGTCCTTGATCGTCCCGTGAGAAACACCGGCTTTACCAATTTGATGTTCTCACCTGGTATTATTTTGAATCTCGGCGACAACACGCGGTTTTACTTTTTTGCCCAAGCGCCGCTCGTTCAAGACTACAACGGTGGGCTGGAGCAAGGCGTAAGCTATCTCACAGGATTTGCGAGATTTTTCCAGATCGGAACGTGATCGATGGTCTCGGTATGGGTTCATAAGCTTCGACGCGCAATCTGTCGACTGCTCGGCACGAAGAACGAGAGTGCCGAAATGGGGTACTCCACCGCCTCGCCGAGGCTCTGGTCGAGAGCCTTGGCGAGCGGATTGCCGATCGTCTTTGTGATCGGGCTCGGGCAGGGAGTAGTTCCTGCACGGGCAGAAGAGGAGGAGGAAGTGGAAACGTTGGCGCCGATCGAAGTCCCTGGAACGGTTGTCACGCGAAAACCCCGGCAATTCACCTTTCCCGTTCCAGCATGGGAAGACGCGGTCACGCCTCCTTTTCCTCGGTCATTATCTATTCCAGATCCGATAACCGTCACGCATCCGCCTGAGGACCTTCCTGTACTGGTCGATCCCACGGGCAAGACTCGTGGGGTCCGAACACCTGTCGTTCCGTTGAACGCCGTTCGTCCTCCCTATCCTCGATTTGCTCGGGAACAGGGATGGGAAGGGACGGTGGTGCTGCGGCTGACGATCGGTCCTGACGGTCGAGTCGTTTCGGCGAAGACGCACACCAGTTCCGGTTATGCGATCTTGGACCGTAGCGCGCTGCAGGCTGTTCGACAATGGACGTTTAAGCCTGCTAAAGATGGCGAATTTCCGATTTCCGCAACCGTGGACCTTCCCATTCGTTTCGATCTCAGGGCAGAGCGATGAACCGAGACGTTGTGCGTTGGATACTGACAATGAAGGGCTTGATCGTGCGACATGCCAGTCGCACGGTGGCTGTGTGTGTGCTCTGCCTGGCGCTCGTGCCTCAGACGGCATTCGCGGATCGAGCCTTGACCCTATTGCAGCAGGCGCACGCCGCCGTGCAACAGCAGCAGTATGCGCAAGCTGTCGAGATGTTACAAGACGCGTTACAGCTGTATCCGCAATACGCCGAAGCGCACCATTTGTTGGGAATTGCGTATGTTTCGGGATTGCAACAACCTGAAAAAGCGATCACGGCGTTCAAGAAAGCGATCGCGGCGTATCCCAACTTTGCCCGCGCTCACCTGGATTTGGCGATCGTTCTGCAACAGGAGAATCAGATTGCCGATGCGGAAGCGGCATATCAACGCGCGCTCAAACTCTATCCGACGTTCGAGGAAGCCCGCTTGGGGCTTGCCGGGCTGTACGATCAAACGAATCGTCCGCAAAAAGCCATTCGGGCCTATGAAGCGGTGGTCGAGGTGGCGCCCACGCATCCCGATGCGCTGTACAAGTTGGCGTTTTGGTCCAAGCATGTGGGAAACGTGGACAAAGCCAAGGAGGTCCTCGATCGATTGCTCACGCTCCATCCCGAGCATGTCGCAGGTTGGCTCCTTCGTGCGGCTCTCGCCGAACAAACCGGACAGCTCGACGCGGCGATCCAAGCCTACCGCCGAGCGCTCGCGCTCGATCCCGCTCTCATCGATGCCCGGTTTGCGCTGGGGTTCTTGCTACAGGATCAGGGAAAGCCGGAAGAAGCTGCCAGCCAGTTCGAGGAACTCATCCGTCGCGATCCGAAAAATGCCGAAGCCTACGTCAATTTAGGCGTGATTCTCGTCGAATTGAAGCGACTCGACGAAGCGGAACAGGCATACCTGACCGCTCTTTCCCTCAATCCGAAGCTGGCCGATGCCCACTACAATCTCGGCGTGTTCTATCAATATCATCGGAACGAGCCGGACAAGGCGCTTCAGCATTACGAGGAATATCTCAAATTGGGCGGCACGGACGAACGCGTCAAAACGTTGCTCAAGAAAGCGCGACCATGACCACTCTTATCTCTTCCTCCCGTTCTTCGTTCGCGCTGTCCGCCGCGCTGTCCCTTCTCATTCATACGGGTCTTTTGGCTGCTATCAGCCAATGGTCGTTTTCCACACCAACCACCCAAGAGCCGCCCCTCGTCACGGTCACCTTGGTGCCCACGCCTTCCGCTCGGCCAGAAGCGGAGGCTCCTGTGCCACCGATGAAGCGCGTCGATACGGCCTCTGCGCTGTCCCAGCCTCGCCCATCCGTCTCGATGCCGACTCCGCCGCCGATACCGGCTCTTCCGCCCATTGCCCTCGAGCCACCGCAGCCCGCACCCGTTCGGGAGATGCCACGACGGCGCACGATGAAGGATCGCCGCACGGCCGAGGCCTTGCTCGCGCAACGGTTGTTGAAACGAGCGAAGCCCGCGACCACGATACGATCGGAGCAGCGACAGACGCCTGTGCAGATTCCTGCGCCCATTGCACCGGCAACTCCCCCTGCTCCCGCACTGACCTTGCCGCAGCGGCAAGCCCGCCCGGCCGCCGATGCTCTTGCGGCGGGCGTGCCTTCGTCTCGACGCGTGATCGCGGCTCTGGGTCCATCGCGCGGCGCAGGCAAATCTCGCAGTAAGGTCGGCATCCTGCATTCCGTTCCTCCCCCGTATCCGCAAATTGCCAAAGAAAAAGGCTGGGAAGGCACGGTGATCCTGCGGGTTACCATCGGCCCGAACGGGAAGGCGGAAGATATCCAAATCCGAAAAAGCAGCGGGTATGCAGTCCTCGACGAAGCTGCGGTCAACGCCGTCAAGCAGTGGCGATTTCGTCCGGCGTACGATGGCACGATTGCCCTTCGCACCCGCGCCGACATTCCTATTCATTTTGATTTACGGCAACAAGTAGGATAAGCGATGAATAGGTCGGTGCTGGCCATCGGTCGTACAAGAAACCTCAAGAAAGGAACAGACTCATGCTGGATATTGTGATTCGCGGTGGCTGGATGATGATTCCCATCGTGGCCTGCTCCGTGATAGGGGTGGCCATCGCCATCGAGCGCTTGATGTTTTTTACGTCGATCAGACAGAGTGCCGTCGCCGCTCGCATGTTGAAACTGATCGAACAAGGCAAAGACGTCGATGCCCTGGCGCTTGCCGAACGCCATCCCAGCCCATTGGCTCGGGTCTTGGCGGCCGGCATCCTGCATCGTGCCGAAGACCCTCAGAAGGCCATGGAAGCCAAAGGGATCGAAGAAGTCTCACGGATGAAACGCGGGCTCCCCATTTTGGATACGGTGATTACGCTCGGGCCATTGCTCGGTCTGTTGGGTACGATCATCGGGATGATCCAATCGTTCGGCATCATGGCGAAGTCCGGTCTGGGGACACCTCATGCCGTCACCGGCGGAGTAGCCGAGGCGTTGATTTGCACGGCCGCGGGGATTTTCGTGGCTGTTACAAACCTGGTTCCCTACAACTATTTTCTTAGTCGAGTCGAACAAGAAACCGCGCGCATCGAGCAATATGCCACACAAGCCGAGGTGCTCCTGGCCAACTCGTCGCCCACGGAGGATCACCAGTGAGACTGCCCAGCTCTCCTTCGAAAAAGGCACGGATCGAGATCATTCCCATGATCGATACGATGTTCTTCCTACTGGTATTCTTCATGATCGCGACCTTGTCGATGACGCTACAACGCGGATTGCCGGTCAACTTGCCGGAAGCGGAATCGGCCAGCGACGATGTCAAAGAACATGTCTCGCTGACCATTACCGCAGACGGCGCCCTTTTTTACAACAAGGAACCCATCTCGGTCAGCGAGCTCGCTGCGCGGCTGATCGCACTTCGCCAGAGCCAGCATGACCCCAGCGTGGTGATCAACGCCGATGAACGCGTGCCACACGGCCGTGTGGTGGAGATCATGGATCAGGTTCGGTTGAGCGGTATCACACAGATGGGGATTGCGATCAAACCCCGGGCATCCTAGAAAGGCTGCATGTGAGCGGTGCATTCCGCAATGGTCGACATTGGCAGATGAGAACGGCAGGCCCGCGCCGCCACTCTGCTGGCTTCATATTTTACCGCCATGTCGGACGTGCATCGTGCATGTGCCATCGCGCGCTGATCTGGGCCACCGGTCTCCTGTTCGTGTTCCTCATCGCTGGAGCGCCTTGGTGCGCAACGCTCCATAGCCAATCCGCCCCCTTGTCGGCTCACCATGCCCAGCATACGCCGGATCACAAACCGTTTTGTGCATGGGCCTGTCAGGTCTGGTTTCAACACCTCTCCGGAAGCGTGTCGCATGCCCAGGGCCTTGCTCCCGTCTTGGTAGCCTGGGATCTTGCAACCGGTCTTCATGCTTTCGTAGTTGCAGGGATGACGACTCCGTTGCATCCCCGCGCCCCTCCTTCCTCGTCTCGTCTAGCGTAATTTTCACCGTTTGTTTCGTCGCGAGTGTTGCTTGTTGCCCCTCTCTTGCAGCGGGGAACATCGGCGTGCGTCTGCGCGGGTCACGCGATCGCCTGTTCGCAGAACAGGGGGCTATGCCGATCCCTCCATGCTGCACTCTGGCCCTCGCACCGACTCGCTGAGTGAAGTATGCAGTGGCATTCGTCTGGGCAGGATTCATGAGAAAAGGAGGAGAGTGAGTATGGACAGAACACGATGGGTATCGATATGGATCGTCGTCGGTCTGGCGCTTGGCGTGTTCGCCACGTCTGCGCCCTTCGTGACGGCTGCCGAGCAGGACGAGCCTGTTGAATCGCTTCCCGGCGTCACCGTGAGTGCCGAACGGATTTATCCCGTTCCCGGGGCGGCAACTACCCGATTGACGGATGAAGATGTCGAGGAAGCGCTCGGAAAAGACGTCGGTGACGTGCTGAAAGGTCCTGCAGCACCTGGCGTCACAGGGTTGCGCCGCGGCGGAATCAATTTGGATCCGGTCATTCGCGGCCTGCGGGAGGATCGCATCAACGTGATGATCAACGGCATGAAGCAATGGGGTGCGGGGCCGTTCCGCATGGATCCCCCCACTTCGCTGATTGATGCGACGAGCTTGGGGTCTATCGAAGTGATTCGTGGCCCGTATACCGTCACGCGCGGGCCGAGCACGCTCGCGGGGGCCATCAATCTGGTTACCAAAGAACCGGAATTTCACGAGACCTGGGCGCTGCGACCGTCGTTGGCCAGTCAATTTTCAGCCGGGAATTGGCTCGGATGGACCGTGCGTCCCATCCTTGCCGGCGGCAATGATCGGGTGGCCTTTCGCGTGCAAGGCGGGTTCCGCGATTACGGTGACTATGAATCCGGGAACGGCACGACCATTCAGTCGCAGTTTACGAATCGCTCGGTCGTGAGTGATGTGCTGGTCAAGACCGCTCCCAATCAACGGCTCCGCCTGTCGTTCAGCATCGATTCCGATCGGGATGCGTTTTTTCAAGGCCTGCCGCTCACCGCGGAAATCGACGATGCCTACATGGGCTCGGCGACCTATCAATTTCTCGAACTCTCGCCACTGATCGAGCGGCTGGAATTGACGGCGTATTACACGCATATTCATCACGTGATGAGCAACGCCGGCAAGCCTACGCTTTCGTCGTTCGTGACAGAATTTCCTTTGGATTCGGCCACTGTCGGCGGGCGGCTTCAGGCCAACCTTCGCCTGTTCGGTGGGTTGCTGTCCGTAGGCGGCGATTATTACCGATTGCTCCGGACCGGGACGTTGACGAATCGACATCCGACCACCGGTGCCGTGATGCAAGTCTTCAACGCCTGGCCCAGCGGACTCATCCAAGACGGCGGCGTGTTCGCTGAGCTGCAACGCGCGTTGAACCCTCGCTGGCGCTTGGTGGTCGGCGCACGGGTCGATTTTGTGAACGCCGATGCGAAACCGGACAGCGCCACGACGACGCTCTGGCAAGCCGTCAACGGCAATGCCGATCCCAGTCAAACCGAAACCAACGTGAGCGCCAATGCCCGATTGATCTATTCCCCGGTTCCGACGCTCGATCTCTTCGTCGGGGTGGGACGAGCGGTGCGCACAGCGGACACCGTCGAGCGGTTTTTCCGCGGACCGTCGCCGGGCGTCGCCAACGCCGGTCCCGGCATCATTTTTACGGTCGGGAATCCCGGTTTGGATCCGGAACAAAGCCTCGAAGTCGATGCCGGCATGAAAGGATCGCTCGGCGCCTTGACGTTTGAGGGGTCCTTCTTTTGGAGTCATATCGACGATTTTATTTTGCGCACGCTCGGCACGTCACCGGCTGGCGTCATGCCCCCGGCCCCTGGTTCCACCATTCGGGTCCATCGCAACATCAACAACGCGCAATTGTTGGGCGGGGATTTTCTCTTCAGTTATCAGCTCACGCCGCATCTCGCGTTGATCGGGTCGTTTCAGTACGTGCGGGGAGAGAATGAAAATCAATCGAAACCGCTTCCGGAAATTCCGCCCTTGGATACGACGTGGGGGTTCCGATACGAACGGGTCGCCGAGCACTTCGGTTCCCGTCCGCGGTTGTGGTTGCAGCCCATGATACGTGGCGTCCAGGCGCAAAAGCGCATCGATCCCGCCGCCGGCGAAGTTGCCACCGCCGGATTTGTCACGGTCAATCTTTCCACCGGCATCGAATGGCCGTCAGGCTATCGGTTGGCTCTCAACGTGGACAACCTGCTGGATTTGAATTACCGCGAGCATCTAACACCCTTTACCCCGAATTTTAGCGGCACGGCCTCGTTGGCCTCGCGCCAGGTATTCGAACCCGGTCGCGTGATCATCATCGGCGTGCAGGGCCCCATCCCAGGGTGGGACTGATTGCAGTCCGCTCCTGTGCATTGACGATGGTATTCCCGACCGGGTCATTTCCCTGGATATTTCTTGAGATATCGAGATACCGTTCATCGAATTCGGGAATCGGGCGAGTGCACTCCAGACCTTGGTGAGAAGCCTACATAGGCAAATTCGTTTCGGGTTTTGCCCCGGATTAGGCAACTGAACGTGAATGATAGAGGCCATAAGACCTAGGACAAAATGCCTGGAGAAATTTCGGCCGGGTTTCGTGTACAATAACCTTCGATCATTGTCTCCACAATCATAGTGGATTAGCCATAACAATAACTGTCACTCAACAATAGGAGGTGTGCATGGGCGTACTCGTTGGTAAAAAAGCTCCGGATTTCACCGTTCCAGCGGTCTTGGCCGATGGCTCGATCGTCAATGACTTCAACTTCTCAAAGGCCACCCAAGGCAAATATGCGGTATTGGTGTTCTATCCGCTGGACTTTACGTTCGTTTGTCCGACCGAGCTCATCGCGCTCGATCATCGCGTGGACGAATTCAAAAAGCGCAACACGGAAGTGATTGCCGTCTCCATCGATTCGCATTTCACGCACAATGCCTGGCGGAACACGCCGGAAGACAAGGGCGGCATCGGCCCGGTGCGATACACGCTGGCTGCCGATATCGGCCATGAAGTCGTCCGTGCCTACGATGTGGAAGCGGAGGCGGCGCATGTGGCCTATCGAGGAAGTTTTCTCATCGACAAGGAAGGCATTGTCCGGCACCAAGTGATCAACGATCTCCCGCTGGGCCGGAATATGGACGAACTGCTCAGAATGATCGATGCGCTCCAGTTCTATGAAAAGCACGGAGAAGTCTGCCCCGCCAACTGGAAGCCCGGGCAAGAAGGCATGAAGCCGAGCCCCGAAGGCGTGTCAAAGTATCTCGCCACCCATGCGAAAGAACTGTAAGGCTCCAGGACAGTAACGTTCGACGCGTAAGCTTCGATGGCTTCATGTCCAACGCGGCCAGGGATGACCGTCCCTGGCCGCACGTGTTTTGGCGTGTCGATCGCGTCGGCTTTAATTCAAGCCAAAAAAAAAGGAAGCTAATCGAGCCTCTTTTATGTGTGACATTGAATATCCAACCGATTAATGGACTGAGTAGTTGGAGTAGAGTGGAGACTCCGATGTTAGAAGCGATGTGTGTAGGATAATGCGGGTGATAGTCGGGCTCGCGTGCGAGATCGTGCCACCGATCATGCTTGCTTAGGAGAGGGAAGCTTGCACTTGTGCCGAGTGGTTTACTCCGTCAGGTAGCCAAAACCTGCGGGCAGTGGTCGCTCTCGGCTTCGCCGTTCTGTCGAGAATCCCTTGTTCTTACCTTGCAGTTGGCTGTCAGAGATGCGGGATGTTTCAGCTCTATAAGCAGGATGTAGGT
>RFGF01000024.1 GCA_003695915.1 Nitrospirota bacterium | reverse complement strand
TGCGAGAAAGGCTTTTCCTTCGAATACTCGGCCACGTTTGGTCAAGCTGTGAAGCAGAATCAGAGCTTGAGGAATCTGTACGCCCGAAGCATTCTGTTCGATTACTCCTACCGCTGGTTTTATGGTGACGGCTTCGGGAAGGACTACCAGATCCTGAATCTCGAAGACGACAGTGATCAGGAGTGGATGCAGACGTATCTCACGGCCTGCCTACTCGCTTTCTACCAGCAGCAGCGGCTGTACCGCGAACAGCGTGCCGCACTCGCACCGTTCAACATCGAAAAACCACTGTGGATCTTCGTGGGCGGGAGCGTGACTGCCACGCTCGCCACGCGCGAAGCCTCGGATATTGTGGACATTCTTCGCTTCTTCGACCGATATGTCTCTCATCGAACGTCGAGCATCGCACGCATTACGCAGGTTTTGCACACGGGCCTCATTACGGCTTCCGGAAAGAATTTGTTCGCCGGCCGATTCGCTTACTTGAATACCAGCGGGCTTACGCCTGCACAGATCTTCGACGACACGCTGCGCACCCTTTTCAATGCCCCGGCTGGAGGGGCCTTGCACGTGGAACACTTGAAAGGCGCTTCTGGCGAACTTGCTCTGCGTCTTGGCGAGAATGAACCCTTTGGCGTCATCAATGTCGGCGATGCGAGCAAGCTGGTGAAGAAATGCGAGGAACATCATCTCTTGGTCGCCGAACGAGAATTTGCGGGGTCGTTGTTTCACGAACTCGACCAGCCAGATTCCAACATTCACGTCTTAATCGGCTCGAAAAAGTTTACCGAAGGGTGGAGTAGCTGGCGCGTCAGTACCATGGGTCTGATGAACGTCGGAAAGGGCGAAGGGGCGCAGATCATTCAACTCTTCGGTCGCGGAGTCCGCCTCAAAGGCTATGGCATGAGCTTGAAACGCAGCAATCGCGCCACGTTGCCTGACGGTCTCGTGAAACCCAGATACATCGAGATATTGGAGACACTCTCCATCTTCGGCATTCATGCCGACTATATGGCTCAATTCCGCGATTTCCTAGAAGAGGAAGGGTTATCGGCGAACGAGGCGCGGGAGGAGATCATCATCCCCATTCTCAAGAACCTCGGCCAACGACCACTCAAAACGGTCCGCTTGAAAAAAGCAATCAATGGTGTCAGCACTGAATTCGGGGATGCCTTCCGATCGCTCGGGCCCATTCCGCTACTCCAACCCCCCGACCCGACCCATGAGCCACGAACAGCCTGGCTGCAAGACAACCCCGTGGTGCTCAACTGGTATCCCAAAATTCAGGCCATGCTCTCAGCGGGACTTGGAGGCGGAGATATCGAAGGACCGCCACACAAAGCCTATTTTTCACCGCAGCACGTGGCACTTTTGGACGTGGATTCTCTGTATTTCGATCTCGAACGGTTCAAAGCGGAGCGGGGTTGGCACAACCTGAATTTGTCACCTGCTGGAATACGCGCGCTGTTGGAAGATAGGACGTGGTATCGGCTCTTGATTCCGGAATGCGAGCTCGATTTCGATTCCATGGACAAAGTTCGGCGCTGGCAGGACATTGCCCGAGCCCTTCTGCGCAAATACACCGCACATTACTATACGTTCCGGAAGCGCGAATGGGAGTTGCCGCATCTGGAATACCGCGATCTTACGGTTGACGATCCAAACTTCTTCAGAGCCAAGGAAGACAGTTCGGTGTACGGATACCGGATCCTGATCGAAGCGTCACAAGACGAGATCGCTGCCAAGCTGCGTGAACTGAGGGATGCGATTGAACGCGGCGAGCTCAAACCCTGGGATTTTCGTGGGCTCAAAGCCATTTTCTTCGATCGACACCTCTATCAACCACTCCTGTACGCAGAGGGAGGTATCGTCGAGATCACTCCTCTCCCGCTCAACAAAGGCGAACGCCGTTTCGTCGAGGACCTGAAAGCGTTCTGTGACAACAATCCGCCGATCTTGAACGACAAAGAGATCTACCTCCTGCGCAATCTCAGCAAGGGGCGTGGGGTGGGCTTTTTCGAGGCCGGGAATTTCCACCCCGACTTTATTCTCTGGTTGGTGGAAGACTCCCGGCAACACGTGGCATTCATCGATCCGAAGGGCATTCGGCATTTGGGGAAGGACGATCCCAAAATCCGCTTCTATCAGACGATCAAGGAGATCGAACAGCGGCTCAATGATCCGCAGGTCGTGCTCGATGCGTTTCTCATCTCGAACACGCCGTCGCACGTCATGGCCCAACAGTGGGGCATCGATAAAGCGACCATGGAAGCGCACCACATTCTGTTTCAGGAGGAAGACCAAGCGGTCTACATTGAGAAGCTAATGCAGATGTTATTTTAAGTAGGCCGGAATCTTCTATAACTGTCCCTTACAGAAGGACAGATTGGATTGTAGCTTGCTACCGCGTAAGGGGTTCTCGTCTTTCGAGCCACACGGCAGGAATCTCGGGCGACGACAGCGCCACGATGCCGCCCACGATGGCACACGTGGTATCGCAATCTCCCATTCCTTTGACCGTCGACCATAACGCGGCTTCAAAATCGTCCAGGTGATAGGCGGCATTCCAAAGACAAAAAGGAACCGTATCCTGTGCCATGACTTGACTTCCCGTTCCCAACTCCCGCACGGCTTGATCGAACGCACCAGGCGGGATATCCGCGGCCTTTCGAAGACGGTCTTTGGTGATACTTCGAGGAAGCAACGGGAGCACAGCCTGCATGAAGTCGCGACCTGTGGGTCGAGGGTCGTTGGCGGCGAGGGCAGCCGCGACCGCCACGGCCATGGCCCCGACCTGCCCTTCGAGATGGGCGTGGGTAATCACGGCAGACAATTGCGCTTCGTGAGCCGCCCGCTGCAGATCATCGTAAAAGAAGGCTCCCACGGGTGCCACCCGCATCGCTGCCCCGTTTCCATATGACCCGCTTCCGAACAGTTTGGGCGAGAGTTCGCGCCAATCCCCTCCATGGGCAAGTTGCTGCAGCAAGCGCCTGGCTCCGCTTCCATATCCCCGATACGGGTCTTCCGTGAATCGCCGTGCGAAGGCCTGTGCCAAGGCATCTTGCTCGATTCGGCCGTAGGTCTCGAGCACTTCGACGATGGACAAGGCCATGTGCGTATCGTCGGTCCACCGCCAGGGACCCGGGGGCAAATCGGTGGATGTCTCGTGGGGTGAGCGAGTGAAGAACAGTTCACCGAACGCATCGCCGACGGACAAGCCGTCGAGACTCCGGAGAGCCTTGGCAAGGCGAAGCTCTCTCGAGGGAGATTCAGCATGTCTATTGTGCATCATGCGATCCCTTTCCATTGTTCGGCGTTCTCGAAAGCCAGGCAGTGAACGTGCGTTAAAGACTTGCGTTGACCGGCATCACGCTATCCCATCGCATGCCGTTGTGAGCTGACCTGTGTTCCTGATCAATGATCGTCGACACAGCCCAACGCCTGGTGGACCGGCAGTGTACCGCAGAACCAAGGCGTCTCTCTTGTCTTCATACCGGCACAAGCAGGACTACATGGACCATCTAGAGACCAAGCCCGGGTCGATCGGCTGGAGCGGCGAGTGGCTTCGGCCTGCTCGCCGTTTCTGAATGCCATTCCCTATATGTCTCCGCCCGGGCCACACTGTTCTGTCTGCACCCGATGACAAAACGGGAAAGGCCAAGGAGCTGTACGCTATCCGCTTGGCGCATCTGCCTCTTCGCCCCCTCCCCTGACTCATCGATCGTACACGGTCAGAATAGAACCGTGTGAGCCGCCCTCATACCAACGCTATTTGAGCGACGACGCAGCCCGTCTTTTGATTTTCGTATTGAGCAGTTCCACGAACAGCGAAAAGGCCATTGCAAAATAGATGTAGCCTTTGGGAATGTGCAATTCCAACCCTTCCCCGATCAGCATAACGCCGATCAGGAGCAGAAAACTCAGCGCCAGCATTTTCAACGTAGGATGGCGATCAATAAAGCGGCTGATCGTTTCGGCCGCCCCGATCATCACCGCGACCGCCAAAATGATGGCGATGGCCATCACCGCGAGATGATCGGCCATACCGATCGCAGTAATTACGGAATCGAGCGAAAAGACGAGATCCAAGAGCACAATTTGGGCGATGACGCCGCTCAACGATGCTGCAACCCGATCACCGGCTGGGCTTCCCGCTCCTTCCAGCTTCTCGTGAATTTCGTTCGTGCTCTTGTAAAGCAGAAACAATCCCCCGGCGATCAGGACAAGGTCTCTTCCGGAGATCTCCTGCGACCAGACCTCAAATAGCGGGCTCGTCAAGCTCATCAGCCACGACAATGAAAACAAGAGCAGGAGCCGCATCATCATTGCAGCGAGCAGTCCGATGGTTCGGGCTTTTCGCTGTTGATGGGCCTGCAATTTCCCAGCCAGGATAGAAATGAAAATAATATTGTCGAGACCCAACACGATTTCGAGCGCCGTGAGCGTGGCCAGGGCGAGCCAAGCCTGGGGATCGGTCATCCATTCCATCAATCGTGCTCCTTTCTTGTAAACGCGCTCCCTATCGGCTTCCTCGATCAGGGGCAATCGTATACAATTATTTTTACAGGTCCTTCGGATCTCGTCATTCTGCTCATGAGCTCTTCACTCTACGACTACGATCTCGTGTGTCTCGGCAGTGGACCGGCTGGCCAGCGAGCCGCCGTACAAGCGGCCAAATTGGGGAAACGAGCGGCCGTCGTGGAAAAGCGGCGAATCGTGGGTGGGGTCTGTTTGGACACCGGTACGATTCCGAGTAAAACCCTTCGCGAGGCGGTCATTTCCCTGTCGCAGTGGCGCCAGCGATCCTCCCGCTGGGATATGCCACAAGCGCCAAAGCGGATCTCCGCTCATGAATTGTTCTCGCGCGTGGAACGAGTTTTGTCGACCGAATCCGCCGTAGTGGAAGATCAGCTCGACCGAAACGAGGTGACCCTGTTCCGCGGGGAGGCCAGCTTTCGCGATCCCCACTCGATGATCGTCACATCCGAAACCGGTTCTCGAACCATTACCGCCGCCAATATTCTGATCGCCGTGGGTTCCATTCCTGCCCCTCCTCCAGGAGTCCAAGAAGACGGTCACACCGTCGTCACCAGCGACAGACTGACAGCGCTCAGGGACCTCCCTCGTACCATGACCGTCGTGGGAGCGGGCATCATCGGCATCGAATATGCCTCGATCTTCGGAGCTTTGGGCATCGAAGTCACGCTGGTCGACAAGCGTGAACGACCTCTCGAATTTCTCGACCATGAAATCGTGGATGAATTGATCCACCAAATGCGCTCGCAGAACGTCACGTTCCGATCGGGTGAAGCCGTGGAACGTCTGGACATCGTCGATGGGCCACCACGCCGGGCCATTGTTCACCTGGAATCCGGCAAACGCCTCGTGTCGGATTTGGTTTTGTACGCCATTGGCCGACTCGGAGCGACAAACGGGCTCAACCTGGAAGCCGCAGGCCTATTGGCCGATGTCCGAGGACGACTCACCGTGGACAACGAATACCGGACGGCGGTTCCCCATATATTTGCGGCCGGCGACGTCATCGGCTATCCTAGCCTGGCCGCCACGTCGGCCGAACAAGGCCGATTGGCCGCCTGCTATGCCTTCGGAGTTCCGGTCGAACCCATGGTCGACCATTTTCCCATCGGCATTTATGCCATACCGGAAATTTCGATGGTCGGCTCTCCTGAACATGTGCTGACTGCGCAAAAAGTGCCGTACGAATTCGGCGTCGCCCGCTACCGGGAAATCGCGCGCGGGCAAATCCTAGGAGACGACAGCGGCTTGTTCAAGATGCTTTTCCATCGCACAGATCGGCGATTGCTCGGCGTGCACGTAATCGGCACGGGCGCGACGGAGTTGGTCCATATCGGGCAAGCTGTGCTGGGGTTGGGAGGAGGCTTGGATTATTTTTTACAAACGGTCTTCAACTACCCGACATTGGCCGAATGCTATAAGGTTGCCGCCCTCGACGCAGCGAATAAACTCGCCCTGTAAGCGGTCCTCGACGAGACGATTCGAATGTCCAACCCCGGCCTCCAGAGCCGTCCGAGCCAGAGGCCCACAAGCTAGCAGTGAGCCTATCGCTGGCGCATTCCGCATGTTGCAGGTCCAGGGCGCAAGCGATTCACCGGGCGCTTTCGATCTCGATGTATTGCTGAGTGTCAAAGTGGATTCCCCGTACCTTCTGGCTGGTCAATCGGGTCCGATGCCTGTCCATCGCCCTTAAATGCCGAGGTGATGAGCCTTGTCATGCTCCCCGTTGATCAAGCCAAATTTTATGGTGCTGAGCGTGAGTCATCTTCCGCCGCTTGGGCCGCTCCCTGCTCGCTGAGCGCCGATTCGAACTCGAGCGGGCTCTTGTAGCCGAGCGCCGCGCGGACGTCGCGCTCGTTGTCCTCCACCGTGATCCAGTGGCGGATCACTGCCCGGGCCTCTTCCAGATTCGTGCACGCCCGCAGCTAGAGCCGCTCCTCTTTGATCGTCCCTATAAGCCGCTCGGTCTCGACATTGCGCCCTTTCTGAGCCACCTCACGATTGAATTCAGGGGCGGCGGAATCGCCGGCCGCTGGAATGAGTTGTTAGGCTTTTAGTCTGCATTTAAATTCTTCAATATCTTTTTTGCCAGTGGTTCTTTGATCTCATTGTGGCGGGGCACCGATTCGATAACTCCTGTTTTCGGGTTGATCCATAAAGAATGTGACTTACCTTCCCTCTTCAAATAACACCCGGCAATCCTGAGTTTTCGTTCTACATCACGCCGTTTCATCCAATCACGACCTTTTCCTGTATCGCATCTTCAGGTAACCCCCGTAGAATATCCTGTCTGCGGTCTTCCAGAATAAGTTCAATAGCTTCTCGTAAACTGTTCTTTGCCTCTTCTATCGTTTCACCCTGTCCATTGGCTCCCGGCACCTCTGGGCAAATAGCCCAATATCCCCCTTCAGGAGCTGGCTCAATAATTGCCGTAAACTCAGCCTTCATATCCCCTCTCCTTCCTTGTTTTTTTATTAGCCTGCCTAATTAAGTGAACTGCTCAGCCTCTGGGATAGTGTTATTTTCCCTACTTGTCAAGCCACTTTTTCTCGTGCTGGGCGTGATTCCTCATGCGCCGCCGTCTATGCCTCCGCTTGGGCCGCTCCCTGCTCGCTGAGCATGGCTTCGATCTTGAGCGGTCTCTTGTCGCTGTGACCTCTTCCAAGAATAAGGCCAGATTTTCCTCGCCTGGCCATGTGCGCCCCGACAGCTAAACATCGCCTTCGTTGAGGGTGATGATGTCTACCCGCTCACGCTCGAAAATATCCATACGCTCAGAGGAGCAGTTTTCCCCCATCTCATTGCTCATGCATGAAGCCGTGTCAAAATCTTTTTTCGATTGAACCGCTTCACTGGCCATGCCGGGAGAGAGTGGCTGAACCACGATTCCGTTGGTTTCGTTTTTTCAGTTTTGCAGGGAATCGAGGGCTTGTATAAGGCCGGAGAGTCTGCAATCTTCTAGGATCGCTGGGTTTGATCTAGAAAAGATTTACGCTGGCTTAATCGGCTTATACAATAATGTGACACATGACGCTTTTTAGAACTATGAGAATCCGGGCGAGAATAATACTATGGCAAATAATTTAGAGTTTGTGACAATCGAAGGACTTCTCACTTATGCGGAAGAGCTGGTGACCCGACCGGTACCGGACCGGGTCTTTCCCCCTTTACCTCCACCCGCTCACTCCACGACTACCCGTCTTCGCTTGGCTCGACAGGCACTCACGGCGCTTCGTGAGTTCGCCAAGCGCGCTCATATGGGATTTCGAGATGCCCAGGACTACCAGCGCACCTTGCAGGCTCTCTGCAAAGAAAGCTGTGAGGGAGATCCGCTGGCCTGGTATGCCGCATGGAATTAC